>NZ_AOMA01000063.1 GCF_000337895.1 Halobiforma nitratireducens JCM 10879 | reverse complement strand
CCGCGAGAACGCGTTCTCGTGGCTTCCCTTCGTCGATCTGGTCCTTTAGCTCGTAGAGTTCCTCGAGTGTGATGTCATCGAGCCGTCCCATTACCACTTCCAGCGTCTCTACAGGTAAAGCACTTCCCTAGACACTATGAAACGATGTCCCTTCGGTTGTTGCTTTCGACTTCCAACCAGGGGACAAACCGTAGCTCTGGTGAGTATACGTTCCCTGGGTGACCATATGCTTTCGGCATAAACCATCCGTCGCCATCTCCGAGTAATTCTCCGTGGTCGGAAGAAATAACAGATTTCCCGTTGATTTCTTCAAGGAGGTGCTTCACCTCATCGAGTACAATTTCAAGGTTTTCTCTGTACAGCTCATGCAGTGTGTCGTTGGCAATATAACCCTTCTCAGCGGCGTTCCGCAACTGGGAAAAGTTCAATTCGGATTCCTCAGAGCTTTCTTCTCCATGAATAATATTCATCTTTTTGAACTGCATCCCGTGCTCATCCTGTAATCTGCCACGGACTTCGTCAGCTTTTGGCCCGATATACGGCGTGTGTGGTTGCATGAAATGGATGACCAGTCGTTTATCAGGGTATTCTTCGTGGGCATCTATTGCCATCTCGCGGATATGATCGGGCATCCATCCCCGATATCGCTTTTCGTGACGGTCATAGGTTTTCACTATGTTGAAGAATACATCGTTTTTTTTATCTTTTCCGTATTACCATTTCCAGTTACATACACTGTATCGTGTAATTCTTTCCCACTAAAATTTTCTTTCATAAATTCATAGCTCGTAGACCCTTTAGAAACAACCGATTGAAGATCACCGGAAATATCGTTCACTTCTTTGAAAACATCATGTCGGCACGCGTCTAAAAGGATTAAATTATCCCAGTCTTTGTCCATAACATCAACTCCGGTTCCGTGTTCGTTAATAAATAGCTTTTTTTGAGTGCGGGTGTGGAGAAGGTAATTCAATTCCTCAACAAAAAGAGAGGGGTTTTGCAGCGCGTTTTGTAGGCTGTCAATATTATATCTCTCTGGAACCATATCGGAAGTCTATTATCCACTGCTAAATATCCTCGTCATTCACTTCTTTTGCCATGAAGGGGATGAGGATACGAAAGGTGTGGGGGTAAGGTAAGTCATGGTGGAATAATTCGGGTCTGGCGCTTACTAATATATCCTACTTAGTTATTGATCCCATCATGGCTTGCGCCCAGTATTCGGCATATCGTTCCGAGTCTTACTACGAACCCACACGCATACTGACAGTACCCTATCAATATTGTGTTTATCATATTTCATTAATTTCTCCCGACCGACCAGATCGGTTGTTTCCAAGCAAGAAGAGAGAAGGACCGATCCCTACAGCAGTATTGGCACTACACCACATCAGGTCCTCACGAGGCTATTTGAAAGTAAAAGCAATTGATACAGTTCGAACTCGAGTCGGGCGGCGGACAAACTGGCTATCAGAACTCGGTTCGCTCGTCCGGACTCGGCTCGTCTCCGGTCGCAGCCGGTTCGACGTGACGGCCGCGAAACGGCAGGTGCGTCTGCAGTTTCTGGACGGCCTCCGTGTCGTCGAACTGGGAGGCGATGTACGGCACTGCGATCGCACCCCCGAACGCCAGCGCGAATCCGGCCGTTTCGATAATCGCAGCGAGACTCACGGTGACGCTTCCGGCGATCACGAACCCACCCTCCACGGCGATCAACAGATCGAGCAGTCTCACGGCAGCCAACAGCGGGAGAACGAGCAGTCCCAGGAGGAGAACGGACGCACCCAGCGGATCGGCCTGCCGGTTCTCGAGGAGGGGCCAGGTGACGAGCCCGCCCAGCGAGGCCCCGATGGCCATCGTCGTGAACTCCTCGGAGCCGAGAACGAACGCGGCAACCGCGATCACAAGCGAGAGCGCGAACATCGGGGTGATCGATCGCTTCGTGATCCGAAGCGCGACCGCCACGAGCAGGAGGCCGAGCACCGCCCCGATGATGACGTCACCGAGATAGTGGACGCCGATCACGACCCGTGAGAGCGGTATCGTGACGATGAGAGCGCCCGCCACGGCGTACCGTTGCCGGCGCGTTCCCACGTCCATTACGACTGCCAGTGCCCCGTAGACCGCCGCGGCACCCATCGCGTGGGCGCTGGGCGTACTCCAGCCCGGATACTCCGCCGGTGCGAACTCGAGCGGTGGTTCGGCCACGTACAGCGGCCGGGGGACCTCGAAAATACCTTTCAGACCGGCGACGAGAGAGAGCGTCGCGACGGCGACCGCGAGCACCATCGCTCGGTCGTGTCGGTCCGCTTCCTCTCCGAACCAGTATAGCAGGGCCGCGACGGCGACGAGCGTCGCACCGTCGCCGAGCGTGGTCACGACTCCGAACGCCTCGACGACGATCTGGGGGAGCGCCTCGCTGATCGCTCTGTTTAGCTCCGGATCGAACAGCACCGTCGGCAACTCTCGTTGCTCGCTCATTACGTAGCGGTTCAAACGTGTCCGTGATAATAGTTGATCACGACCGGCTATCTACGAGCGGTCCGTCGACGGTGACCGGCTCGACCCCAACTCGAGAGCGTGTCAAAACGTTGTTCTCGAGGTTCCGACGGGGCAATCACTGCGGATCGACACGGGAGACAGCGTCCCGAACGATGTGTTGGGAGGTGATTCAGTTCGGATTTCGGTCCGGGCCGGGTAGTAGATTTATTACTCCCGCTGGTGGCGATACCCCTGCCATGCCGACCTACGTCACGCTGTGGGAGTTCACCCAGCAAGGTGCCCAGGCGATCAAGGAAAGCCCCGCACGTGTCGACCACATCGAAGAGCAGTTCGCCGAGATGGAGGGGGAGTTGCGGGAGTTCTACATGCTGATGGGACAGTACGATACCATCACGATCAGCGAGTTCCCCGACGACGAGACGGCCGCACAGGCGGTGCTCGCAGTCACCGAGGACGGCAACGTTAGCTCCGAGACGTTCAAGGCGTTCTCCCGGGAAGAGGCCCGAACCCTGATCGAGGACTTGCCGTAGCGAGTGGCGATCGGTGGCTACGCCCGCTCGAAGCGGGCCAAGCAAGCCGGCGCAGTTCCAGTCGATCAGGACCTCGACAACCCCTGGAGTTCCAGCGCCATCTCGGCGACCTCGTCGACCGTCGCGGGCTCCCATCCACCTCGTGGCTATTGTAGCCACTGCAAGTCAGTGCGCACCTGCTCGCCAGACGGATCGGCGATCAGTGTACAAATCGTTGCAGTTGGTACTACAGCTTCGAAGTTCCGGCAGGAGACGCAGTTTAGACAGAACCAGTGAGGGACCCCGGTTTTAGCCGTGAGTTCCTGAGGCCGTATTTAGCTGGGTGTCGGACAAACGTGTGTCACGAGCTATCGTCCGGACGGACACTCGCGATCGCGGACGAGTTCGCTGGCGCTTCCTCGAGCGGAGGATTGGGTCCAGAACATGTTCGGCCGGTGGCGCGCGGAACGACCGATCTGACGAATCGAGCCGCTATCGTCGTCGAACAGGGGCGATCGACCGTGGCTGGTGGCTGCTCTCCGAGAAGTAGGAACGACTCGTCTGGGCATAAAAAACGGGGTATACTCTTCGAAGACGGGATTCGTCGACGTGGGAATTAGTGGGGCCGTTCGTACTCGATTGCGATGTTCGTCTGGGTACCGCCGGCCGTGTCTGCCGAATCGATCGCGGAGGTCGCCTCGATCGTCGCGTTTCTCTCCCCGGAACTGGCCAGCCGACTCCAGTTCGGCTGGACGATTTCGATACACATCGTTTTCGCCGCGCTATCTGTCGGACTGGCTCCCTTTCTCGTCTACGTTACCGTCCAGGAGATTCGAACGGGAAAGAACCGTTACGCCCGACTCAGGTCGTTCTGGACCAAGGTCTTTGCCGTCGGATTCATCATGGGGACGGTCACTGGCATCCCGATGGGCTTTATGTTCGGCACCAACTTCGGCGGGTTTTCGACGACCGCTGGTGAGGTCGTCGGTGGTCCGCTCTCGTTCGAAGCGCAGATGGCGTTCTTCCTCGAGGCCGTGTTCCTGGGCGTGTTGCTGTTCGGCCGCGAGCGCGTGTCGGACCGATTTTACGCGCTGTCAGCGGTGCTCGTCGCCGTCGGCGCGTGGCTGTCCGCGTTCTGGATCTTGGTCGTCAACTCCTGGATGCAGACGCCGCGGGGGTACGAGATCGTGATGGAGGGCAGCGTTCCGGTCGCCGAACTCACCGATCCGCTTGCCGCGTTTTTCAACCCACGGTTTCCGTGGATGTACGTCCACATGCAGAACGCGGCAGTGCTGTCGGTGACGGTACTCGTCGCCGGGATCGCTGCGTACTTCGTCTGGAAGCACCGGGACAGCGACGTCTGGCGGACGGCACTTCGGATCGCCGTCGTCGTCTTGCTTCTGACAGCGGCGTTCCAGGCCGTCCACGGAGACATGTACGGTCGCCACGTCGCCGAAACGCAGCCCCAGAAGTTCGCGGCGATGGAAGCCCACTACGAGACCGGGTCCGCGGACCTGCACATCGTTGCGATCCCGACCGAACTCGAGTCGTTTACCGATCCGCGGGCGGACAACCTCTATACGATAAGCGTTCCGCACCTGGCGTCGTTCCTCGCCACGGGTGATTTTTCGGCGGAAGTGACGGGGCTGAACGACTTCGAGTACGAGTCGCCGCCGGTCGCGTGGGTGTTCTGGTCGTTCCGGATCATGGTCGGTCTCGGGCTCTGGTTCGTCGCGCTCGGTGCGTGGGGGACGTACCGCCTCTGGAAGGGGCAACTCGAGGACGACGAACGGCTACTGAAAGCGTTGATGATCTCGTCGCCGCTCGGGTTCGTCGCGCTGATCACTGGCTGGTACGTCGCCGAAATCGGTCGTCAGCCGTGGCTAATCCAGGACGTGCTCAAGACGGCAGACGGGGTATCGCCGCCGGTGACCGGAACGGAGGTGACGCTGACGTTGGTCGCGTTCGTGGTCGGTTATCTCCTGTTGTTCGGCGTCTTCCTCTACGTCCTCAAGCGAATCGTCGACGAGGAAGCCAATCGACACGAGGCCGGGATCGACGAACACGGCGGTCCGAATCGACCGGAGGTGACTACCGATGACTGATATCCTGTCGGCCGCGGCGTATCTGGTAGCGCCCCTTCCGGAACTGTGGTTCGGACTGGTCGTCGTCGCGCTTGGCGGGTATCTCCTGCTCGACGGGTTCGACTTCGGGCTCGGGATACTGTTCGCCGAAGCGGATCAGCGAGAGCGGGAAACGTTGCTCGCGGCCTTCGGCCCGGTGTGGAAGGCCAACGAGGTGTGGCTCGTCCTGTTCGGCACGGTGTTGTTCGCCGGTTTTCCGGCAGTCTACGCGAACGTGCTCTCGCGGCACTACCTGCTCGTGTTCGCGATCCTGTTTGCACTCTCGCTTCGTGGGCTCGGTTCGAAACTCCGCGAAGAACGTGAGGACGAGCGGTGGGTCCGGTTCTGGGACGCCTGTTTCGTCGTCGGTAGCGCCACGTCGCCCTTCCTACTGGGGACGTTCGTCGCGAGCTGGGTACTCGGGGAGCCCTCGGCCCTCGCGGTCGGTCCACTGATCGTCGGGGTGACGGTCGTCACTTTGACTATCGTCCTCGGAGGTGCGTTCCTCGGCGTCAAAACCGAAGGCGACCTCCGTCACCGCGTCCTTCGACGGGGTCGACTCGCGACCGGCGGTTACGTCGGGCTGTTCGTCGTTACGGCCGTCGTCTTGCTCCGGCACTACCCCGAGCTACGGGCCGACGTGCTCTCGCCAGTAACGGCGGTCGTCGTCCTCGCGACGGTAGGGTTCGCCGTCGTCTATGCCGTTTCGGTGTCCCACGGCCAGTACCGCATCGTCGTCGCCGCTGCGGGCGGACTCGCGGCTGCGTTCGTCACGTTCGTCGCTCATCTCCTGTACCCGCTCGTCGATCCTGCAGCCGGGCTGACGATCCGAGATGCCGTCGTTTCGCCGCTGGCGCTCAACGTCGCCTCGATCGTCGCGGCGGTGTTCGTCCCGATCATTCTCGGGTACTTCGTCTTCCTTTACTCGCTGTTTAGCGGCCCGCCGAATCCCGACCAACGGTACAGCTAGTAGCCGTCTTCTCCAGGCAGTGCCCAACGGATGGGACACGACCCACACTCGAGAGCACACTCGTCTCGAGGCAACCGCCCTCACTCCGACGCGAGCCGCGCCTCGAGGACGGCGGTATGAACCGTGCGGAGATCGGTTTCCTGGATGATCGTCGCGGCTTCGAACCGTTCTCGAGCGGCTGCGACGGTTTCGGGTTCGGCCGCGACGTGGGTCAACGCGAAGGTATCGTGATCGAGTGCTTCGGCGGCCGCGAAATCGGCCGCATCGTACAGCGTCGCGAAGTCGGTGACCACCGAGGAGAGGAGTTCGTGGGTCACCGCTGCTCCGGGATCGCCCGCCGGAATCGTCGACGCCGACGGATCGAAGTACGCCTCGAGGTCGACGACGCCGGCCTCGTCGTAGAGGTGGCCCTCGAGTTCCTCACGAACCTGTTTCGAGAGGTACAGCCCGTACGTCCGGTAGTGTGCCGGGTCGTTTCCAGCGTTCATACCCTGCATTCGTCGGGGTCCTCCTCAAAGGTACGGACCGAGGGTTCGGCGAACCGGTTCGGGATCGATCTCTCGTACCGGGTCCGGGTCGGTCACAGAGGGGGACGGCGTGCTCGCTGTCGTACCCGCGGTTCACTGGTGAGACGAGGCGGATACCGCGAGCTTGACTCCGAGCGGCTGACGGCAAACCCTGTGGGTTCGCGAGGGAAGGTAGCCAAACCGAAGCCGAACCGAGTGATCCCCGGGACGCTGTCGGAAGACACTGAACTGACCGAACAGGACACTCAGTGCTAAAATGAGCGACAGCCGAAGGAATCCGGACGGGGGCGGGAGCCCGACCGGCGTGAGAGACATGAGCGTACTCGAAGCGGGGGCGAGTCCACTTCCGAGCGATCCGGGCACGAACGCACGCAATCGGCTGGTCAGCGCGTCGATCCGGGCTGAGCGCGTACCCGGCGGGGCATTCCATCCCCGCAGGTGGGGCTACGCGAGTGGCCCCCTTTGTTATGGATTCGATTGGGTCGACGTAGTCACTACACACTGGTGACAGGAACGGTGTAACCAGGTTATAGCCGGCAACTATGACGGCTCAGGGGCGACCGCCGACTACCGACAACGAACTCGCGTTCTCGGATCGGTTCGGGACGCTTGCGATCCGAGACGGTCGTCTCGAGAGTCCATGGGATCGACTCGGGTCGGTTCACCGCCGACACGGGTCGACCATAGCGGACTCGCCGCCGACGAACGGCTCGAACGATCCACGACGGCTCCCGATTACGGATCGAAAGGGAATGATACCGGTCCGGATGTCCGTGATTGAAGACCGGTTTGCCGGTCACTTACGCCGACGAGGACGTGACGGCGACCCCCGTCCCGTCTTTCGGTATACACCGTTTACTGGTGCTCGAGAGGACGCCGTTCTCACAGCGGTCGTGCCACGAGATACCACGATAATCACACACCCGTCCTCGAGAAGAAGACGATGGTTGCGCTTCGACGGCAGTGTGTTACAAGCCGGATAACTACAACCGGTCCAACCGACCGACCGGATATGATCACCTGCTCTAACTGCGAGACGCCGCAGTTCCTGCAGATAACCCAGAGCCGGGTCTACTTCGAGGACGGTGAGATGATAAACGAGATTTCGGAGTCCTACGAGTGTACCCTCTGTGGCTCGACCGGCCAGTACGTCTACGACGAGGACCACAACGAGGAACGGGTCAGTGGGGATGTCGAACTGACTACGGAGCGGCCGAAGTTCGCCTGACACAGGTTCGTCGGTGTTGTCCGGGTGCGACCGGCTTCGCTTCGCCGTCGTCGGGTACTCACTCGAGTTGACGCTACTCCTGTTCGTCGTTCCAATCGATCCGCTCGCTCACGTCGTCTACGACCTGGTCGGGTCCGTCGTCTCCGTCGTGACCCTCCGATTCGGGCTGGGTCTCGGGTTCGGCCAGCGGCGCACGGCCGTTCGACCCGACGGCAACGCTTTCGCTTCCACTTTCGTGACGCCGCCGGTGGCGGGCGTCCCACTCCTCGAAGAAGCCGTACTCGGTCATCGTTTTCATGCCCGCGATCGCCGCGGTGAGCTTGATGCCGACGAGGGGAATCTCCGCGACCGAGACGATCATGTCCGCACGGAGCACGGCACCGTCCCTGAGTAACACGTCGATCACGTCGACGAGCGCCTCGTCGTCCTTGCGTGGTCTCATCGGTTACGATCGCCTCGCTTGGACCCGAAACCGTCGGCTTCGGGCCCGTTCTCGTTTCGCTTGCCGCCCAACTCCGGCGCGAACGTGTACGGCGGCCACGGTCCCGTGAACCGAACCTCGAGGCCGTCAGTCGTGGCCACGTCGTCGAGGATGGACCCGATCGCAGCCTCGTCGTCCTCGTGGGCGAGCAGCGTCAGCCGACAGAGGGTATCGCCTTTGCCGCCGCTGTGGACGCCGTCCTCACTCGCCGCTCCATCGCCGTCGTGGTCGCCGACGGCGTCGTCGAACGAGGCCGTCGGCGATCGCTCGAGTTCGTGTACCTCTCGTGCGGTGCCGGCCAGCCGGTCGCGAAGGTCGGCCGTCAGTGACTCCCGGCGGCCCGCTCGTAGCTCCGCGAGCCGCTGGTCGAGTTTTTTCTCGAGGAGGAACGCAGTCCCTTCCTCCGAGCTCGCGATCCGTGCATCGAGTTCCCGCAGTCGCTCGTCGCGTGCGATCAGCGCCCCGTCGTCGATCGGCTCGGTTTCGACGACCTCGACGCGGTACTCCCAGTGGCCGGCCAGTTCCGACAGCGCCCGCTCGAGCGTCCCACGTTCCGTTTCGAGCCACTTGCGGACCCGCTCGTCGTCCCCACGGAGGATCGTGTCGAACTGGAACGGGATCGGCGTGTCGAAGGCCTCGCCGGCGTCGTCGACGACCGTCTGGTGGCGGACGAGCCAGCGCCTGACCTGTGCCAGATTCGCCGAATCGTAGATGCCGTCGCAGGCGTGGACGACTGCACCGATTCCGTCCTCACTGACGACCGAGACTGGCTCGCCGTCGACGCCCGTCGTCTCGAGGGTTGGATCGTCGCCCTCGGTCGGCACGATACAGTAGAGATAGCGTCCGTCGTCGATCTCGGGCAGGTCGTCTACGGCCGGGTCGGCTCGTTCCTCGAGACCTGTCTCGGGTTCGTCGGCGACGTCGGCCGCGTCGCTCACGTCCGGTTCTGGATCGCCGGAAGTCACGGCCCGTCACCTCCGAAGACGGAGTAGCCCGGCTCGCGGACCGAGGTGGGTTCGCCGCCCGAGCGGAGTTGCTGGATCGCATCGTCGACCAATCCGTCCAGATCTCCCCGGAGGTCCTCGACGCCGTCCTCGATCCCCTCGTCGCGTTTGAGCTGGTCGATCTCGGATTCGATTCGCGCGAGCTGTGTGCCGAGACGCTCTATCTCCTCGTCGGTGAGTTCGCCCGACTCCATTCGCCGGACGGCCTCGCGCTCGAGGGCCTCGATGAGGATTTCGACGACGGTGACGACGAGGGTAACGAGCCCCTGGCGCGCGTCCTCACCGTCGCCGACGTCGATCGTGGTCACGTCAGTCTCCCTCCGTTTCGGACTCGGCGTCGGGGTTGGCTTCGATCTCATTCCCGCTCTCTTCTGACGCCGACCCACCGTCTCCGCCGCTTTCGTCGCCGTCCTCGCCGCCGCTGATCAGATCGAATCCACCGCTGGTCGGTCGCTCCGGATTCGGTCTGGCTCCGAGGCGATCGGTTCCGCGATCGGGGGGAGCGAAGGGGCTGTCGTCTTCGGTCTCAACGCTCTCGCTTTCGTCGTTCGCCCGGTCTCCGTCCTCGCGTCGCTCGTCGTCGGCGTCCCGCTCGTCCGGCGTCGCGTTGACTCCACGGGTCGGGTCGATCGCCGGGTTCGGGCGGTCCATCTCCGTGAGTCCCGGTTCGTCGACCGCCTGTGCGACCCGTCGCATGTCCGTCCCTTCGGGAAACTCGAGACCGTACTTCGCTGCGGTCTCGAACGAGGCGATCGCCGCCCGGAGCTGGACCCCGAGCAGCTGGGTGTCACCGATCGAGACGGCGATGTCGGCGTTGATGACGATCCCCTTGTCCAGCAGCATCTCGACGACCTCCGCGAGATCCGTCTTCTGTCGGCTGGGCTGGAAGTCGTCAACCATCGGTGTCACCTCGTGCTCGAGTAGAGAGAGTGGTCGCGAGTGTGCTCGTCGTCGCCCCCGTGGCTGTGGTCGGAGTCGCGACGGTCGTCGCCCTCGCCTTCGCTCTCGCTCTCGGTCGCGGTCGCGCTCTTGCCTCCGCGGGTTCGCGTCCTCGTCTCGGTTCGTCCCCGTCGTACCGCGGCTGTCGTTCAGTCATCGTCGGATTGCCTCTGTTTCTCCTGCTTCCGCTCCAGTTCCCGTTCTCGTTCCCGCTCTCGTTCTCGCTCTCGCTCTCGTTCCTGTTCGAACCGCTGACCGTAGATGCGCTTCCGACTCGGAGCCGTCGAGAGGTGCACGTCCTGTGGGACCGTCGCGTGTTTGACCCCGCTGCCGACGGCCGCGCGGTCGGTCGGCATCGTCGACGCCGCCGTCGGGTTCCGCGAACTCGGGCTCGTGTCCCGCCGGCGCATCCGCTCGCGGTTGTACTCGACCAGCCGTTCGAACGTCTCGTGGGTCTCGAGCAGCGCCGTTCGGAAGGCATCGATCCCCTCCATCGCGCCCTGTTGGATGGCGACCTGGTAGGCCTCGGGGTCTTCCATCACGTCGACATCGCCGAGCATCTCGATGACATCGGCGTCCTCGAACGTCTCGCCCTCGCCCCCGACGAGATCGAGTCCGTCGTCGGCGACCGCCGACGCAGCGTCCTCGATTACGCCGGCGTTCTCGCCGTCTGCGGCCAGATCGTCGATCGCGTCCTCGAGTTCGCGTTTCTCTTCCCAGAGAGAACCCAGATCGGTTGCGTCCCAGGCGTCCAGGAGGTCGATCGCCCGAAACAGCTGTGTGAAGTTCACGACATCACCGACACCGGCGTCGTCGTCGGTCAACGCCGCGGGAATTTCGCCGGTTTCGACTGCCTCGACCAGTTCGTCGGCATCGACGGCCTCGGGGAGCTCGCCGAAATCGATCGTCTCGAGCAACTCCTCGGTCTCGGCGGCCACCGATGCGAGCGTCTCGACGTCGCCGAGAACCGACTCGGCCGTCTCGGGATCGAGTTCGTCGATGCTCTCGAGACCCCCGAGACACTCGTCGACGTTCTCGAGACAGGTCTCTGCTTCCGCGAGAAGCTCGTCGAACGCGTCACTGCCCGCGTCACTCATGCTCGTCCCCCGGTCCGTGTCCGGTTCCGTTCTGGCTGTCGTCGATCCCCGCGTCGTCCGGCGTTGCCTCGACCAGTACCGTCAGTACGCCGTTGTTGATCGTCGCCTCGGCGGTCCGGTCCGGCCAGGGGACCCGGCAGCGTTCGATCTCGTGGCCCGACACCGCGACGACGAGCGTCGAGTCGTCGAAACCGACGGTGACGTCGTCCGGATCGACGCCGGCCACGTCGGCCGTTACCAGCAACTCGTCGTCCTGGCGTCGGGCAGTCACGCGGTAGCCCTCGGACGGAGTCGACGATCCGGACGACGAGCCAGACCGTGGCGTTCGGTTCCGATTCTGGCTCCGGTCTCGACGATCACCCGGCCAGAACCTCGAGCCCGGACCAGACCCGGACGGCCGACCGTCCGTCCCGCCGTCGCGTCCTTTCACCGTCTCGTGGTCGAACCCGGATTCGTCGAGCAGGTCCGTGCCCGTACCGACGGACACGTGGTAATCGAGGACCGTTCGATCGGTCCGCGTTCGGCCGGTCGCCGAACCCGATCGCTCGAGGCGCTCGAGCGCGGAGAGGAGACTCGAGAGCCAGTGGTCGTCCCGTTCGCCGGTGTCGGGCTCGCTCGAGCCGTCGTGGTCGGGCTGTGGGTCGCCGTCGGCACCGGTGTCGTCGCTCGGCTCGTCTCCGTCGTCGGACGTGTGGTCGTCGGTCATGGTTGGTGTTGAGTCGAGTTCGTGGGGGCAGGGGGTTCGAAGTCGGGAGCGACACGATCGGACCAGTCAGGACTTCACTTCGACCCGACCGCTCGAGAGACGCTCGTGGACCTCCTGTGCGATCTCGATTTCGGCCTCGAGTTCTTCTTTGCGCTCACGGTACTCCTCCTCGGAGCGGTCGCCGATCTCGTACAACAACTGGTTTTCCTTGAGTTCGTCTTCCAGCGCGTCGATGTCGTACATCTCGTCCAGCGCGAGCGTGTGCAGCGTATCCACGATACCGACGAACGGCCGGAACAGGAGGTCGTCGAGGACGAACATCGTTAGCGTTGTGCGCCGATTTCGACGTCGACGAAACTGTACGGTGCGAACGGGCCCGTGTAGCGAACGGTCACCTCGTCGTGTGAGTCGGCTTCCTCGAGCCGGGCGATCGCCTCGTCGAACGCCTCCCGGTCCTCGCGTTCGATCAGGTACGACCGATTGAGCACGAGCCGGTCGCTGAACAGGCCGTTGGGGACCGATTGGGCGGCGATGGACTCGAGTTCCTCGGCGACGGCCTCTTCGATCGCGTCGTCGTCGACCTCGGCGTCCTCGTTGCGGACGACCTTCAGCCCGAGTTCGATCCGTCCCTCGACGTCGTTCATCGCACGTCGGAACGCCGGTCTGGCTCCGCGGAGGACGTTTTTTATCGTCCGATCACTCTCGAAGGCCATGCCAAACTGCATCGGAACGATCGCCCGGTCCCGGTCGATCATAATCTCCCGCAGGATGTCGTCGTGGCGCTGGGCGTCCTCGTCCGTCTCCTCGGGATCGGTCGTGTCGATATCGGAGACGACGGCACCGAGTCGCCGGTGCGAGATCGTGTACACCCGGTCGGCACCGGCGACCGCGTCGGTCTCGAACTCGACCGGGTCCCCGTCGACGACCCCGTAGACGTAGCGGTGACTCGTCATCGGTGGATCACGCTCCTGTTCCGGACTCGAGCTCGAGGTCGGGCTCGCGGTCGTCGCTGGCGTCGAAATCGTTCGAGCATCATGGGGCTGTAAGCGTCGTGTTCGAGCACGGCGGCCGACGGATCGATGGATCGTCACGTCCTCTCCCGTCGACGGCTGGGGTCAGTCGCCGGTACTCGAACGGCTCGTCACGCGACGTTCGGTAGCTCGCCGCGTTACCGTGATGCTTGCAGACGCAGCCTCGCCGGCGTTCGATCCCGTCGCTCCCGTCGTCCCGCTACCTGTTCGCGTTCGCGACCGACTCCGGCCCGGAACCCGCACCGACGCCGACTCGCTCGTAAGCCGATTATGTAACAGCAGTTGCGTTTCCTGGCCGTCGGTTGCCTACTACTGTCGCCCTCGGCTGGAGGCCACGCCATCGAAACGGAGCGGTTCATCTCCTTCGAGACGTGCTCAGAGGGTTGTTGGGGCGCGACGACACAGGTATCGACTATCGACTATCGACTATTCGACCGAGCGGCAGTCGACTGTCGCGACCTGACTTGCAGTCGCAGCGCCAGCCGTGTTACGAGGCCGCCGCGAACGGTCCGATGTTCATGGCACAACCACAACGCCGGCCCGACTCCTCGAGTCTCGCGGAGGTGCTCGACCGCATCCTCGATAAGGGCGTCGTCATCGACATCTGGGCGCGGGTCTCGGTCGTCGGCATCGAACTGCTGACGATCGAGGCTCGCGTCGTCGTCGCTTCGGTCGATACCTTCCTGCACTACGCGGAGGAGATCGCAAAAATTGAGCAAGCCACCGCGGAGGGCGATCTCGAGGAACTCGAAGAACTCGAGGTCGAGCCGCGGCCGGAATCCTCGCCGCAGTCGGCGACCGAGTGATCCAAGCAACAGCCACACTCACAGCAGACTCACCACTTCACACAACCAATATCGATGGGTGACGACTCCGCGCGCAAGCGCAAGGTTCGCGGTCGCAAGATCAGGAGCGACCGCTCCAAGAAGGAGGGTCGAAAAGCGAAGAAAGAACTCGCGCGGAAGGCGTCAGCGGCCCGCGAGCGAAACGGCGACAGCCCCTTGTCCCCACCCGAGGACGTCGTCCCGGAACCGTTCGTCGAAACGGACGCCGTCGCGTCGGTCAGGGATCGGACCACCGGCTGGCTCGAGGCCGATCAGCCGGTTCACCTGATCGGCCCTACGGGCTGTGGAAAGACCTCACTCGCGTTGTCGGCCGCCGCGGAACGGGGCCGTCCGGTCGTCTGGCTCAACGGCGACGAGGCCGTCGACACGGCCGCGCTGGTCGGCGACCACGCCGGCGGCGAGCGTTACACGGAAGACGACCGGTTCGTGAGCGGGGTCAGCAAGCAGACCGAAATCGTCCGCGAGCGCTGGGTCGACAACCCACTCTCCGTGGCAGTACGTGAAGGTGCGACGCTCGTCTACAACGAGTTCTCCCGCAGCGATCCCGCCGCCCACAACGTCTTGCTCTCGGTCTTCGAGGAAGGCGTCCTCGAGCGGCCGGGCAAGCGCGGGGAGGACCGGACGATCGACGTCCACCCCGAGTTCCGGGCGATCCTCACGTCGAACGACGTCGAGTACGCCGGCGTCCACCGACAGCAGGACGCACTGCTCGACCGGTTCGTCGGCGTTCACGTCGGATACTACGACGGCGAGACGGAACGCGAGATCGTCGCTTCCCACGTCGATCTTCCGGACGAAGCCGTGTCGACCGTCGTCGACGCCACCCGCTCGCTTCGGGACGACCTCGGGGTGGTCGTCGGGACGCGGGCGGCAATCACGGCCGCGAAGGGGCTCGCGGTCTTCGACGGCGGAGCGGACGACTCCGACGTGTCGGGCGACATCGACGACGAGTTGCTGACGGAGGTGTTCACCGACGTTCTCTCGCCGAAGGTCGCGGGCGCTGCGGACGCCGAAGACGGGGCGGGAATCGACACCGTAGACGACCTGCGAGCGGACATCGCCGACGCGATTTAGCATCGAGTCATAGAGCGACTTCCCCAGCCGATCCGAAACCCTTCCCCACGCGATGGCAGAAGCCGATCGACAGAACGCGACCGATCAGAACCAGTGCAGAGCGCTCACGGAGGACGAGGAGCGCTGCTCGCGACCGGCCCGGGAGGACGGCTTCTGCTACCAGCACGACGAGAGTGATCCAACCGTGAGCGACAGTCAGACAGTCGACGACGAGGAACAGACAGCGCAATCACGAGACGGGACCCAGGAAGAAACGGCCGACGGCGAGACCGACTCCCGAAGTCGGGAGCTCGGCCCCGATATGACTGCTGAAGGGAAGACCGACCCCGACCCCGAGTCCGTCGATGCGGATGTCGATACCGATCACGACGAGATCGAGGGCGTCCTCGCGGTGCGGCGGACCGTCCAGTCGACCGCGGGTGAACTCATCGGTCGCGAGTTCGACGCCGTCAGCGAGATCGCCCCGACCGACGACGGCTGGCGGGCCGTCGTCGAGGTCGTCGAGCGTCGAGCGGTGCCCGACACCCAGGACATCATCGGCCGCTACGAGATCGAACTCGACGACGACGCCGTCGTCCACGGCTATCGGCGGCTCGATCGGTACCGCCGCGGCGATACGGCGGCGTTCGAGTAGTGGGGCCGTCGACGGCCTCGTTCGCTCTCGTCGTCTGTGGTCTCTCGTTTCACCCGGCCAGTCCTGTCCGCCCCTCGTTTTCCGGACTGCCAGCGCTGGACGCCTCGAGGAGAATCCAAACGCCGAAGGTCCGGCGAGCCGTCGCCTCGAGCGAGGACTGTGTCCGAATCCGATCCCGACGCCGATCCCAACCGTGATTCCGACGCCGATCCCAACCGTGATTCCGACGCCGATCCCAACCGTGATTCCGACGCCGATCCACCCGTCCGCGGGGTCGACGTCGACCACGACACCCGCTGTACTCACTACCGCACCGACCGCGACGTGGTCGCGTTCAAATTCCAGTGTTGTGAGACGTACTACCCTTGCTTTCGCTGCCACCAGGACACCGCCGACCACGACGCCGTCCCGTGGCCTCGAGCGCGGTTCGACGAACCGTCGGTGCTCTGTGGCGTCTGCCGGACGGCGGTTACCGTTCCCGAGTACCTCGAGGCCGACTACTGCTGTCCGTCGTGTGACGCGGCGTTCAACCCCGGCTGCGAGGCCCACGCTCACCTGTATTTCGAGACGGAAACGTGACCGACGGCGACCAGCAAGCTATTTCCGCGTCGGGCGGTCGACCTGTGGGTATGGATCCGGCGCTTGGCCCTCCCGAAGCGATGGCCGAGAAACGCGACGAGCTGACGCCGATGATGGGTCAGTACCACGACCTCTGTGAGCGGTACGACGACGCGCTCGTTCTCTTCCAGGTCGGTGACTTCTACGAGACTTTCTGTGGCGCGGCCGAACGCACCGCGCGGCTGCTCGAGGTGACGCTGACCAGCCGCGAAGACTCGACCGGCGAGTACCCGATGACCGGCATCCCGATCGACAACGCCGAGTCCTACATCGAGGACCTGCTCGAGGCCGGTTACCGGGTCGCAGTCGCCGATCAGGTCGAAGAGCCCGGCGAGTCCTCGGGCGTCGTCGAACGGGCCGTGACACGGGTCATCACGCCGGGAACGCTCACCGAAGACGAACTGCTCTCGAGCGACGACAACAACTTCGTGGCGGCGGTCGCCCGTGGCCCGGGCGATCACGACGGCCTCCCGGACCGTGATGCACACCTCGCGCTCGCCTTGCTCGACGTCTCGACTGGCGATTTCCTCGCGACGAGTTCGTCCTCTGAAGAGGCGATTGCGGACGAAATCAGCCGCTTCGATCCCGCAGAGGCGGTCGTCGGTCCGGACGTACGGGCCGGTCGTGGCGACGCGACTCCCGACTCGAGTGTACCCGACGACACGGACTTCTTCCCCGAGGACTGCATGGTGACACCCTTCGACGAGGCGGTCTTCGACCGTGACCGGGCCGCCGAGACCGTCGCCGACTACTTCGGAGCCCCAGACTCGCTGCTCGCGAGCGACCCCGAAATCCGGGCCTGTGGTGCGTTGCTCGAGTACGCCGAGTACGCCCGCGGGAGCGAGAGCGAGGCGGAGGCCGAAGCCGACGACGAACGGGAAAGCGACCGCCTCGAGTACCTGACTCACCTCAGACGATACGACCCCCGGGAGTACCTGCTGTTGGATGCCGTCGCGCTCCGCAGTCTCGAGTTGTTCGAACCGCGTGCGGTCCACAGTCGGGACGACGCGACGCTGGTCGGCGTCCTCGACGAGACGGCCAGTGCGCTGGGCGGCCGGAAGCTCCGGGACTGGCTCCGACGGCCGCTGCTCGAACCCGACCGGATCGAGGCGCGACTCGACGCCGTCGAGGAACTGAACGGATCGGTTCGGGCCCGCGAGAAACTGCAGGAGTTGCTGCGGGACGTCTACGATTTAGAACGACTGATCGGTCGCATCTCACGCGAGCGGGCAAACGCCAGGGACCTGCGCTCGCTGCGGGACACGCTCGCGGTGGTCCCGGACGTGCGGGCGCAACTCGAGGACGCCGACTGCGAGCGACTCGAGCAGCTTCACGCGGACCTCGACCCCCTTGCGGACGTCCGGGAAGTGATCGACGACGCCATCGTCGAGGACCCACCGATCGAGATCACGGAGGGCGGAATCATCGCCGAGGGGTACGACGGGGACCTCGACGATCTGCGGGAAACGGCCCGCGACGGGAAACAGTGGATCGACGACCTGGCGGAACGCGAGCGTGAACGCACCGGCATCGATTCGCTGAAGGTCGGCTACAACTCTGTGCACGGCTACTACATCGAGGTGACGAATCCGAACCTCGATTCGGTACCCGAAGACTACCAGCGCCGGCAGACGCTGAAAAACTCAGAGCGGTTCGTCACGCCGGAGCTCAAGGAACGCGAAGACGAGATCGTCGGGGCCGAGGAACGGGCCGACGAACTCGAGTACGAGCTGTTCCGCGACGTGCGCAAGACGGTCGCCGACGAGGTCGAACGGGTCCAGGACCTGGCCGACGCGCTCGCGACCGTCGACGCCCTCGTTTCGCTGTCGACCGTCGCCGCACAGTACGACTACGCTCGGCCGGAGTTGCTCGAGCGCGATCGCGAGCGGGGCGAGCGAGGCCTCGAGATCGATATCGAGGGCGGCCGCCATCCGGTCGTCGAGCGTACCCAGGCGTCGTTCGTGCCAAACGACGCGCGGTTCACCGACGGGCAGCGACTCGCTGTGATTACGGGGCCCAACATGTCGGGGAAGTCGACCTACATGCGACAGGTCGCCCAGATCGTCCTGCTTTCCCAGGTCGGAAGCTTCGTCCCGGCGAAGTCGGCTCGCCTGACGCCAGTCGATCGAATCTTTACCCGCGTCGGTGCCAGTGACGATATCGCCGGCGGGCGCTCGACGTTCATGGTCGAGATGGACGAACTCGCTACGATCCTGCGGGAGGCCGACGAGCGGTCGCTGGTCCTGTTAGACGAGGTCGGTCGGGGGACCTCGACCGCGGACGGGCTCGCTATCGCGCAGGCGATCACCGAACACCTCCACGACGAGGTCGGCGCGACGACGCTCTTTGCGACCCACCACCATCCGTTGACGGAGGTCACGGAGCAACTCGCGGACGCGTTCACGCTGCACTTCGAGGTCGACCAGGCCGACGGCGAGGTCGTTTTCCGCCACGAGGTCGCCCCCGGCGCTGCCACGGGGTCGTACGGCGTCGAGGTCGCGACGGCGGCTGGGGTCCCCGAACCGGTCGTCGAGCGCTCTCGGGAACTGGTCGCCGAGGCCGAAGATAGCCCACATGCCGGAGGTGAGGGGACTGGAACCGCGGTAGAAGAGCCCACCGCCGACGCCGGGTCGACAGCCTCGAGGACAACGGCCGACGGCGGAGACGTTCCGGCCGATGTCGCCGCCGAACTCCGTGCGCTCGATCTCGGTCACATGACTCCCGTCGAGGCGCTGACGGAACTCGATCGACTGAAACGACTCCTCGAAGAGTAACGGCGAACCGTTACAGCCCGCGCTCGTAGCCACAGGCCGGGCAGAACAGCCGGGTCTTTCCGACGAGCGTGTAGGCGCGGTTGCACTTGCTGCACTCACAGCCGATCGAGAGACCACGGTCGCGGGCTAGTCCGGAGACGGTGTTTCGAAGCAGCAACTGCTCGCGTTCTATCGCGTCGACGCGGCGACGAAGCGTCGCCACGGGTCGGGGTGGCCGTTCTGACGGTCGGTTTCTGGAGGTGTTCGATCGGTACATCGACCGCTGTACGCGTCGTGTGGACAAAACCCTCTGGGTCGGGGGGACGGTTCGGTTTTCGGTTTTTGTTTTCCTCGCTTTCCTCGCTTTCCTCGCTTTCCTCGTTTTTCTCACCCTGTTTGTCTCTCCGCTCTCTCAGACGGTGTCCTGTACGTCGTTGCCGGTGTAACTGCGACCCGAAGCGGTTGTCCCGGGAAATCGGTACGGCGATCCGTATCACTCGTCGGGGTCTCGCCCGAATCTCGCAAAGTCGGTCATCGCTCCGCCCGAACCGGGTCCGTTCTCGCTCCGTCCGCGTCGTCGGTCCCGGCAGCTGCGGCGTGGTCGTCACGTTCGTTGCCGCCGGTCGCCCCTGACGCGGCAGTGTCGGACCCGCCGACGAACGCCTTCGTTCGCTCGGTCTGGGGATTCGTGAAGAACGATTCGGCGTCGTTGGCCTCGACGACGTCGCCGAGATAGAGAAAGACCACGTCGTCGGCGAGCCGGCGGGCCTGGTCCATGCTGTGAGTGACCATGACGATCGTGTACTCGTCTTTCAGATCGGCAAGCGTCTCTTCGACGGTTTCGGCCGATATTGGATCGAGCGCGGAGGTCACCTCGTCACAGAGTAAGACATCGGGCTCGACGGCCAGCGAACGCGCGAGACAGAGCCGCTGAATCTGTCCGGTCGAGAGTTCGGCCCCGGGGGCGTCGAGTCGATCTTTCACCTCGTCCCAGAGGTTGACCTTCCGCAGGTAGCTCTCGACACGCTCGTCGAGTTCCTCCGTGGAGCCGTAATCGCCGTGGATTCGGAGCCCGTAGGCGACGTTCTCGTAGATCGACAGCGGTAGCGGCGTCGGCTTCTGTGGGACGTAGCCGATCCGTCTGCGGACCTCCGGTGTGGGCTCGTCGGTGTCGTAGATCGACTCCCCGTTCAGCCGAACGTCGCCGGTTATCTCGACGTTCGGCTGGATCTCGTGGAGCCGGTTGAGCGACTTCAACAGGGTCGACTTCCCACAGCCGGAGGGGCCGATGATTGCCGTCAACCGGTTGGCGCTAAACTCGAGGCTGACGCCTTCGACGGCGTCGACGGTACGGTTTCCAGTGTACGTTACGGCGAGATCGTCGGTGATGAGCGTCGTGTCGGTCGATTCGGTCATGGTGTCGGCCTCGTGTGGGTGGTGTGGTAGCGTGGGTGCTTGTGTTGGACTGCTCACGAATGCCGTCCTCCCGGTGCGAAGCGAGCGTAGCGTCCGGCGAGCAGTTTCGATGCGAAGATCAGGGCCAGGACGGCGACGATGAGGACGAACGCCGCCGCGTAGGCGTGGGAGCGAACCTCGGCGTTGAACGACATCGCCTGATCGAAGATCAGTACGGGCAGCGTCGTGGCCGGTTCGAACGGGCCGCCGGGCATGTTCGTGCTCCGGCCGGCGGTGAAAAGCACCGTCGCGGCGTCACCGATCCCACGGGCAAACCCCATGACGATGCCGGCGACGACCCCGGGCAGGGCGGCCCGGACGGTCATCAGCGCGGTCTCGAACCGCGTCGCGCCGAGGCCGTAGGTCGCCTCCTTGACCGTCTCCGGTGCCGACCGCAGCGCCTCGTCGGTGTAGCGTGTCATGATGGGGTACTGGAAGATCGCGATGGCGACGATCCCGAAAAACAGGCTCGTCTGTGCCCCGACGGCGATGATCACCGTCAGCACGAACACGCCGTAGACGATCGGTGGCGTCCCCCAGAGGACGTTCAGGAACATGTTCACCGCGTCGGCGAACCGCTCGCTCGAGTAGTCGCTCTGGAGGTAGATCGCCGTCGAGACGGCAAGCACCATCGAGACGACCGTCGCCGGGCCGACGATGAAGATGCTTCCGAGCACCGCATGGAGGAAGCCCCCGTCGCCCTCGAGCATGTACCGTGAGCCAGGAGGCGTCACGGCGATGGCAGGATCGGTAAGAAAGACCCGTCCGCCGCGGTAGATCGTGACGGCGACGACGCCGAGCATCACGGCGACGACGAGTGCGGCCGCACCGCGGGCGAGCCAGCCGAACAGGCGCTGTCTGGCGTACCGGTCCAGCGCCATCAGTACTGCCACCTCCGTTGCAGCCGGCGACGAACGAGCATCGCACCGAAGTTGAAAAGCCAGACGACGACCACGAGCATCACGCCGACGAAGATCAGCGCCGACTGGGTCAGCGGCAGGCTCATCAGTTCGCCGAAGTCGTTGACGATCAGCGTCGGTAGCGTCTGGCCGGTCGCAAAGAGCGAGTCTGGGAGCTGGGTCTGCCCACCTATCAGCATCGCCGGGACGATCGTCGCGCCGAAGACGCGGCCGAAGCCCAGCAGGATCGCCGAGAAGATCCCTGGCCCGGCAGCCCGCAGCAGCACCGAGCGGATCGTCTCCCACTTCGTCGCGCCGACGCCAAGCGAGGACTCCCGGAGTTCGTCCGGCAGCGCCTCGAGCGACTCGACCGACAGCGAGATCATGAAGGGGGTGACGACGATCGCCATCACCAGGCTCACCGTGAAGATGCCGAGGCCGGTCGTGTCGGAGCCGAACGCGGGTGCGACGTAGTCCCCGACCAGCGGGACGACGACGATCAGGGCGACGAGCCCGAAGATGACGCTCGGGATCGCCGCGAGCACGTCGATGAGCGACGAGACGAGCGTCTTCGTCCGTCCTTCGGCGTACTCGGCGATGTAGATCGCCGCGAGGATCGCGATCGGCGTCCCCATCGCCATCGAGAGCAGGGTGACATAGACTGTGCCGACGATCGCCGGCAGGAATCCGAACTCGTTTTGCGCGGGGTCCCAGTTCGAGGTGGTCAGCATCTGGACGACCGAGTACTCCGAGAGCAACGGCAGCGACTGGTACAGCAGCGTCAGGACGATCAACGCGAACAGGGCAATCGCGAAGTAGCCCGCGCCGCCGAGCCAGTAGCTGCTCAGCCGCTCGACGAGCAGCCGTCGATCGAGGCGACCCGAGCCGTCGGTCGCCGATTCGGTTCCCGTCGAACCCGCCATTCAGCTCACGGCCCCTCGGCCAGGTTCTCCTGGGCTTCCGTGAGCCGCTCGTCCTCGAGTGGCACGTAGCCGTTCTCCCTGACGTACTCCTGACCCTCCGTGAGGACCCACTCGACGAACTCGGCCGCCTCGTCCTCGAAGGGACCGTTCGAGGCGAGGAACATCTCCCGTGCGGGCGGGGCCGGATACTCGCCCGCTTCGACCGCGGCGAGGAACTCGTCGCGGGTCTCGTAGAAGTCCTCCTCCTCGGAGAGCCCCTCGCCGTCGCGGTCCAGCGGGACTGGACGGATGTCTCCCTCGAGTTCCCCGCTGTCGAGGTGGTAGACGTAGTTGATGTTGTTCAGCGAGATGGCGTGCTCGTTGTTGGCGACGGCTTCGGCGACCGGCTGGTCCCCGTTGTGGTTGGCGTCGGCCAGTTCCTCGAGTTCGTTCTCGGTGTAGGCGTCGTCTTCGCCAGCGAGGAAGTCGCCCCACTGCTTGTACGCCGCCGAGGCGTCCGAGCGGCCGTAGACGGTAATCTCCTCGTCGACGTCGGCGTCGACCAGGTCGCCCCAGTTCGTGATCTCCTTTGTGAAGACGGCCTCGAGTTCCTCCCGGGACAGCCCGTTTTCCTGCAGGTCCTCGAGAACGGGGTTGTCGACGTTGACGGTTCCGACGACGGTGTCGATGAGCATCGGGACGGCGAACAGCCCTTGCTCGATCTCTTCTGGCTCGGGCTCTCGGCCCATCATCGCGATATCGACCTGATCGTTGAGCACGTCGGAGACGCCGACGCCGGTGCCGCCCCCGGAGATGTCGAACGACGCCTCGGACTGGGCTTCGTACCTGTCGGCCCAGACTTCGACCATCGGCAGCGGACCGACGCCGCCCGAGATCCGGACGGTGTTTCCGCCGCCGCCGAGCGCTCCAGCACAGCCCGCGAGCGAGACGACGGAGCCGACACCTGCGAGACGAAGCACCGAACGGCGCGAACGGTTCGCTTCCATAACGTGCCCCTTCCTAGTCCCTATCTCCTTGTATCAGCATCTGTACCTGCAATTATTCGCCGTACAACTCGAAACCAGCAATACTCTCCGCCCACACGAACCGCCCGCACGAGGCGATTCGAACGTGAGGCCCCCACTCTCGAGGGAGAACGGGCTCGTCGGTCACCGGGCGGCGTGTCGTCCGCGATGACGGAGTGCCACCGCCATTCGCTCCCGACCTCGAGCGCGAGCGGGGCTCGTGGTCCGTAATCGGAGAGACGACGCCAACGTGGCTGGCGACAATACTTGCACTCGACGCCGACGCGCCGTCGATGGGACTAGTCGCTCTTAGACGAACGCGGTCACTGCAGCGAGCGAGAGCCCGCTTGCAAACACAAGTGCCGTCAGGACGACGAGCACGGGCATCGCGCCAGTACTTCGAAGCTCGGCGAGTCGTATCTCGGTCCCGAGACCGACGAACGCGAGGACGAACAGCCAGCTGTAGGCGTTCTCCAGCGAGGCCTGCTGCCCGGATGAGAAGACACCCACACTCGAGAGTGCGACGAGTCCCAGAAAGCCGAGGACGAACTTCGGGAACTCGTCCCAGAGAACCCGCGGTGAGAACTCGCTCGTGTCGGTGCCCGACCGGGCGTAGTAGCTCGCGTAGGCGACGACGACGAGCCCGATGAGGGCGTTGCGGGCGAGTTTCGTCATCGTCGCCCACTGGCCGGCCGCCTCGGAGTAGGCGAAGCCGACTGCGACGACGGGGCCAGTCGAGAACATGCTGACACCCGCCCAGACTCCGAACGCGACATCGGAGAGCGAGAGGAGTTCGCCGACGATCGGGTAGACGACGATAGTGACGGCGTCGAACAGCAGGATCGTCGCCGCCGCGTACGCGATCTGGTGCTCGCGGGCGTGGATCGCACCGGCGACCGCGACGATCGCGGAGACGCCACAGACGCTGCTTCCGGCGGCCAGCAACGAACCCAGCCGGTCGGAGAGGCCGGCGACGGTCCGCGAGAGAAGCTCGACGGCGACCAGCGTCGCTGCGGGAACGCCGATCACGATCGCGAGGACGACGCCGCCGACCTCGAGGATCGTTTCGAGGGTCAGCGACGCGCCCATGAGGACGATCCCGGCACCCAGCCAGAGCTTGTGGGTCCCGATGCCGGGTGCGAGACGGTCGGGAACGCCGACGGTATTCGCAAGCACCACGCCCGCGGCGATGGCGACGAGCAGGTGGTTGATCCCCGCGACCGATTCGACACCACGAGCCAGGACGGCCCCGAGACAGAGGACGAGGAGCCCCGGCAGGAAACGACGGAGCGACACGGTTCGACTCACCAGGGGACCCTGATCTCGAGCGCGACGGTCGCGACGACGATTGCCGCGCCGACGGCGACGCTTTGCCAGTCGCGCTCGAGGGCACGCCACCGAGAGTAAACGGCCGCGAGCCCCACTCGCCAGCGATCGAACGACATTCGTTCTGAGCCTCCGGTGTCGTACACTTACGGTTGTCGATCCGCCCGTCGACAGCCGTCACCGGCAGGCCTGGGGGCTACTATGCTCGAGATTCGACAGCGAGTATGGCCGACGATCGAGAGCGCGAGCCTGCGGGTGGAGACGAAGCTGAGACTGGACGCGAGCACGACCCCGAAGAACACCTCAAGCGCGTCCGCGAACGTCTCCAGCTGGCGACCGACGGGGCTGACCACACCGTCAAATCACAGCTCGAGTCGATCACCGCGGGCGTGTTCGAGGAACAGGACGGCCATCTGACCCAGTCCGAGCCTGGGCCGAAAGACGACCGGATCGCCGAAATCGCGGCGAAACTCGACGGACTGGCAGCCGAAGCGTCGGGCGAGACGGCCGATCACGTCCTCGTCGCGCGCGATCGGTGTCTCGACTACCTCGAGGAGAGCGGCCCGTAACTGCGACGCCCAGTCAACGATCGACGCTTCCCAGCACGATATCTAGACTCCCGAGCGAGGCGATCAGGTCAGGCACGTAGCCGCCTTCGGCCATCTCGGGCAGCGCCGAGAGGTTGTGGTAACACGGGCTGCGTATCTTGAAGCGGGCGGGGGAGTTCGTCCCGTCGGACCGAATGTAGATCCCGAGTTCGCCCTTGGCAGATTCGACCGCACGGTAGGTCTCGACGTCGGCATCCGGCTTCAGCGTCCGTGGAACGTTGCTCTGGACCGTTCGCTCGTCTTCGGGCCACTCCTCGAGCAGGTCGAGACACTGCTGGATGATCTTCGCGGACTCCTCGACTTCTTCCATCCGACAGAGCACGCGCGCGTGGTTGTCACAGCCGTCGCGGGTGACCACGTCCCAGTCGAGGTGTTCGTAGTAGCCGTACGGATCGTCCCGCCGGAGGTCATAGTCGACTCCGGAGCCGCGCGCGACCGGCCCCGTACAGCCGTAGTCTTTGGCCACGTCGGGCTCGATGACGCCGGTGTCGACGGTCCGCAGTCGGAAAATCTCGTTCGTGACGATGAGGTCGTGGTACTCGTCGATCTTCGCCGGCAACTCGTCGAGGAAGTCCCGACACTTCTCGATGAACTCCTCGCGGGGCTGCGGGAGGTCCCAGCAGACGCCCCCGAGCCGGAAGTAGTAGAACATCATCCGCTGGCCCGTGAGGTCCTCGAGGATGTCCTGGACGACCTCGCGGTCACGGAAGGCGTACTGGAAGATGGCGGTGAACTCGCCGTAGACATCGAGTGCGAAGGTGCCGAGCGCGAGGAAGTGACCGAGCATTCGGCCGAACTCGGTTGCCATCGTTCGCAACACCTGGGCGTACTCGGGGACCTCGATACCCGCAATGTCCTCGATCGCACGGGCGACGGCCCACTCGTTGGGGAGGTTGGCCGTGTAGTCCCACCGGTTCGAGTAGGGGATGATCTGATGACGGTAGGTACCCTGCTGGCACATCTGCTCTTCACAGCGATGCAGGTAGCCGACATCGGGGTCGACGTCGGCGACCGTTTCCCCGTCGAGTATCGCCTTGAGGTGTAACACGCCGTGGGTGGCCGGATGATGTGGACCGATGTTGAGCAACATCGTGTTCGACTCCGGATCACGGTGGTCCTCCTGCAACGGGTTCCGGTGTTTGGCGTACCGGACGAGCTGTGGCTTGTCCTGGTCGTAGTCGAGCGAGAGGGGATGTCCCTGCCAGGAGTCGGGCAACAGGATTCGCCGCAGGTCCGGGTGTCCCTCGTACTCGATGCCGACGAGGTCGTAGGCCTCCCGCTCGTGCCAGTCTGCCGTCCGAAAGACCGGCTCAGCGCTTTCACACACTGGATCGCCCTTCGGCAACTGTACGATCAGCGTCACCTCGTGCTGGCGCTGGTCGTACTTCGTCAGATGCAACAGCGACTCGTAGCGGTCCTCGTACTCCTGGGGAGTGATACACGAGAGGTGATCGAATCCGGCCTCCCCCCGCAGCAGGGTCAGCACTTCCTGGACGTCGTCCGGACGGATCACGAACGCGGGTGCGTTCTCGTGATCGTCCCGGCCGAGCGAGTAGTCCGATAGCAACTCCTCTACCCGTGTCTCGTCGATGCCGTCCTCACGACGGTGGTCGTACTCGGGGTCGATGCTCGGCCGTTCGCGTTCGCGCTGTGGTGTCTCACTCATGTCGATCCCCGACGCGCCACTGATAGAATTGACGCGGTTGCTGTCACCGTACGACTGTCGAAGAAATGAGGGTTTTCCGGGATGTGCGAGAGTGTCACTGCCGCGAATGGGTGCGGGAGTCAGGACGGCAGGCCGAACCGCTGTCGAAACTCCGACCACAGCGCCGCTGCGACGGTGAAATCCTCCGCGCTCGCGTAGCCGCGCTTGACGTACGGTTCCCCTCCGAGCGTACACACCTCGAGGAAGTTACCGTAGGGAGCCAGCAGCCGTTCTATCCGTCGGACCTCACGAGTCGCTCGCTCCTCGAACCCGTACACCGCGAGGCCGACGGCGTACGCGAGGCTGTTCCAGGGCCAGACGTGGTAGTGGTAATCCCGATGCAGGAGGAAGAAAGGGTGGACGTTGCTCGGTGCGAACGGGCGTGCCCGCATCCGGAGTCCGACCGTCGTTTCGAGGTCCGCGAGCGAGTCGGCGATCGATCCTGCCCGTTCGTCGTCGACAACGCCGAAGTACAGCGCCGCGACGTTGGCGTCGCAGGCGAGCACCGACGACCCGCGTCGCTCGTCGACGTAGTCGCCGTTCCACAACCGCGATCGGAGCGCCGCACGGATCGTCGCCGACTCGCCGGTGAACGTCGTCTCGATCCCACGGTCCTCGAGCCGCTCGGTTGCGGCGAGCAACATCACGGTGTTGTACCCCTCCCGGGGCTCGGCCGCCGAGTCCCACCACGAACTCCCGCGTCCAGTGACGAGCGCCGTTGCCGGATCGACGAACGCCTCGCGGTGGCGGTCGGCCAGAGCGGCGACTGCCCCGGCCCGATCCTGCAGTCGGCCGCACGCGGCGAGAAGCAACACGAGTGCCGGGAACGTGTCGACCCCCTCGGCCGGCGTCGCGGCGGCGTAATCGGCGTGAAAGTCCGTGTAGAAGACCTCGTCCGAACAAAGTCGCTCGAGGACGCGTTCCCCGGTTTCGGCGACTGCGTCGGCATACCCCGCAGTCGCGAGCCCGCGGGCGGCGAAACAGAGGTCCCGGGGCCAGACGCCACGAAAGTGTCCCCCAGCCTCGAAGCCTCGAGCCTGTCTCTTATACACATCTCTGAGCGGGCTGGCANGAGGATCGTCTCGGCGGCCCGCTCGAGCGAGCCGCGATGGCGAAAGCCGTGCCGTCGCTTGTCGACGTAGTGGGCGAGCCGCCGCCGAAGCTCTCGAGCGTAGTAGTGGCCGGTCCGGTACCAGGACCCTCTCATGTCGATGCTAGCGACGGCGTGACGCCGATACGACGATCGTACGTTCGGGACGGCGTCGGATCGGAGCACTCGAGCGGTTGCTTACTCGTCGTCAGCGTCGCCCTCGTCCTCGTCGCCGGCGGCTTCTGCTGTTCCTTCGTCGTCTGGGTCTTCGTCCGGCTCGACTTTCATGTGTGAGGCGTCCTCTTCCGGGGTCTCTTCGGGTTCGGTCGCGTCGGTCTGGGCCGGTTGGGCCTGTTCGGGGTCCGGCCCGGCCGCCTCGGAAGCCTCGTCGGCCATCGCCGTGTCCGAGACGTCGATCTGAACGCCCTCGTCCTCGTCGTCGGCGACGTTCCGCCTGGGATCGTGTTCCTCGTCGATCCCGGGTTTAGAACGCGGCTCCGCCTCCCCGTCGTCGGTAAACTCGATCCCGGTCCCGGTGCGGGACCCGTCGTCATCACCGAGAGAACCGTCGTCTTCGACGCGGGGGCCGCGACCGTGTTCGGGTCGGGTCCCGGCCGCGTGGGCCTGGTCGGTGGTCGTCTTTCCCTCCGTTCCGCTCGCGACATCGCTCACGTCGGGCTCGAAGGTTCCGACGTCACCCCCGTCGTCTTCGCTCGAGCCGGCGAACGCGTATGCGAGCAGTCCGACACCGCCTGCGGCCTTGGGAATCGCCCGTAGCTGGCCGCGTCGCAGTGAACGCAGTGCCGACAGCACCAGGAGGCCGCCGCCGACCGCAGCCGCCGCGTCGGCTCCGCTCGGCAGTCGATCCCCCAGTGCGACCGCCACGGCCGCGTCGATCGGCCCGTCGGCGTCCTCCGGCAGCCTGTCCAGTTCGTCGCTCGAGACGCCCGGTATCGAGTCGTACTCGTGGTCGTGTTCTGAATTGTCCGTCATCGAAACCCCTCTGACTGTGGCCCCTACACCGGCCCCACGGTTGAAGCTTGGACCGGCAGGTGAACAGTCACGTTCGTGGGGCCGGGGCGATCCAGTATCCACTACCGGGGAACCCGATCGACACCGAACCAAGGGAGAACTGTCCGCAGCGAGAAACAGAGTGGTTTCAGACCTCGAGCGCCAGCCCCGACTCCCGAAGTGCGTCGTCGGTCGAGAGATCCTCGTGGACGACACCCGAGACCGCGCGTGCGATCGCTTCGGGGTCCTCGTGCTGGAAAATCGAGCGTCCCATCGAGACGCCGGAGCCACCGGCGTCCATCACGCCACGGACCATCTCGATCGTCTCGCGGTCGGTCCCTTTCGAGCCGCCGGCGATGACGACCGGGAGTCGCGTGGACTCGACGACGTGCTGGAAACTCTCGGCGTCGCCGCTGTAGCCAGTCTTGACCAGGTCCGCGCCGACTTCTTCGGCGAGTCGGACCGCGTGACCCAGCGCCTCGGGGTCCTCGGAGTCGACACCGGGGCCGCGTGCGTAGGCCATCGCGAGGACGGGAATGCCGAACTGATCCGCGGCCGCCGTCACCTCTGACAGCTGGGTAATCTGGTCGGGCTCGTGGTCGGAACCGACGTTGATGTGGAAGGAGACGGCGTCAGCGCCGGCTCGGATCGCCTCCTCGACGGTCCCGGTCATCCGTTTGTCCCGCTCGTCGGGACCGATCGTCGTCGACGCGTTGAGGTGGACGATGTACCCCTGCCCGTTCTTGTGGTCGTGAACGCGGGGGGCGATCCCCTTCTGCGTGAGGACGGCGTCAGCACCGCCGCGAGTGACGCCGTCGATCGTCGATTCGATGTCTTTCAGCCCCTGTACAGCACCCAGCGTGATGCCGTGGTCCATCGGGACGATGACGTAGTTTCCGTCTGTACCGATCCGCTCGAGTCGTGCCTGTGTTCCGGTGGTAGTCATTGTGATGGTGTAGCAAGCTCGTCGTTATGGCTGTTCTGGTTCCGGTGTAACTTCCGGATCGTCCGTGACAGACTCCGCGCCGCGAACCGCGCCGCGCTTGAGCTCGGCCGCTTTTGCCTCGAGTGCGTCGGCCGCGGGAGCGTCCCCGTTCTCCTCACCCGCGCCGTGCTCGGCAATGATATCTACCAGCGCGCTGCCGACGATGACGCCGTCGGCACCGGCCTCGACGATCTCGGCCGCGTGGTCGCCCTCGCTGACGCCAAAGCCGACGGCCTTTGGCACGTCGTACTTCGAGAGTCGGGCGAGGCTGTCGTGGGTCGCCACAGAGACGTTCGCCCGCGCTCCGGTCGTACCCAGACGGGCCTGTACGTATGCAAAGCCCGACACCTGGGACATGATACGCTCGAGGCGCTCGCCCTCGGTCGTCGGCGCGACGATACAGACGAGATCGAGCCCGTGGTCGTTGCAGGCCTCCCGCAGCGGGTCGGCCTCTTCGGCGGGGAGGTCGGGGACGATGATACCCGAGAGACCGGCGTCGGCGGCGCGTTCGACGAAGGGCCGAACGTCCGGCTCGTCTCGCGGGTTCACCGCTCGCTCGCCCGAGGCGCGTGACGCCTCGCTTCTCTCGTACTGGAGGATCATGTTGTAGTAGGTCATCACCAGCAGCGGTGCCTCCGTCTCGAGGTCCTCGACCAACTCGAAGAACCCCTCGGGCGTGGTTCCGGCCGCGAGCGCGCGGTTGATCGCCGCCTGGATCGTCGATCCTTCGGCGATCGGCTCCGAGAACGGCAAGCCGAGTTCGATCAGGTCGGAGCCGCCGCGGTCGAGGGCCTCGACGTACTCCTTGGTGTCTTCGAGGGACGGATCGCCCGCGGTGATGTACGTGATGAGCGCGGGCCGGTTCCGTCTGATCGCGGCCTCGACCTCGCTGTCGGCCGCCGCCGGATCGCCACTCATCCGTCGAACACCTCCACGTCGGGGGCTGCCTCGAGATCACGCTTCTCCGTCTCCTCGAGGACCGTCTCGAGGTCCTTGTCGCCGCGGCCGGAGACGTTGACGACGACGAGGTCGCCGAGTTCGTCGTGGCTCGTGGTCTCCGCGTCGGGCCCCGCCGTCCGCTCGAGATAGCCCAGCGCGTGACTCGACTCCAGGGCCGGGATGATCCCCTCGAGATTCGACAGCCGGTGGAAGCCGTTCAACGCGGCGTCGTCGTCGACGTTGACGGGCGTCACGCGATCCGAGTCGACCAGGTGGGCGAGTTCTGGGCCGACGCCCGCGTAGTCCAGCCCGGCACTGACGCTGTGGGATTCGACGATCTGTCCCTCCTCGCTCTGGAGGAGTTTCGTCATCGCACCGTGGAGCACGCCGTCGGTCCCCGTCGACAGCGTCGCGGAGTTGGGCGCGAGCCCTTCCTCGACGTCGATCTGCAGACTCGAGCCGCCGGCCTCGACGGCGTACAGAGCGACGTCCTCGTCCGGAACGAACGCGTGAAACGTCCCCATCGTGTTCGAGCCACCGCCCGCGCAGGCGACGACGCTGTCGGGGAGCCGTCCCGCCTGCTCTTGGATCTGCCGGCGGGTTTCCTCACCGATCACCGACTGGAAATCCCGGACGAGCTTCGGGAACGGGTGCGGACCGACGATGGAGCCGATGACGTAGTGGGTGTTCTCGACGGTGGTCGCCCAGTCGCGCATCGTCTCGTTGATCGCTTCCTTCAGCGTTCCCGACCCCGCGGTGACGGGGTTTACCTCCGCGCCGTTCATCCGCATCCGGTAGACGTTCGGCCGCTGGCGATTGATGTCGGTCCGCCCCATGTAGATCTCACAGGGCATGTCGAGGTGGGCCGCCGCCATCGCCGTCGCCGTCCCGTGCTGGCCGGCTCCGGTTTCGGCGATGATCCGCTCTTTGCCCATGTACTTGGCGAGCAGGACCTGCCCGAGCGCGTTGTTCAGTTTGTGTGCCCCGCCGTGAAGCAGGTCCTCCCGTTTGAGATATATCTCGCGGTCGTAGCGCTCGCTCAGCCGATCGGCACGCTGGAGCGGCGTCGGCCGCCCGCCGAACTCGCGCATCCGCTCCCGGAACTCGTCCATGAACCCGTCCTCGTTCTCGAGGACGTACCGCTCGTAGGCGTCCTCGAGTTCCTGCAGGGCGGGCATCAGCGCCTCGGGGACGTACTGGCCGCCGTAGTCGCCGCCGAACGTGGCGTCAGCGTCTCGTTTGCCGGTGTTGCGGTCGTCTCGATTCGATTCCGTCGTCTCGTGGGTCCGTTCCTGATCTCCCGTACTCATGCGTTCTCACCGTCGTTCGTCGTCTCGCCCGCACGCTCGGTTTCCGCGCCGGTCAACTCCTGGACGTTCGCGGCGACATCGACCTCGCCACACGTCCCGTGATCCATGATCGCGCTCCCGATCAGCAACGCGTCCGCTCCCGCCGCCCGCATCCGGCGGACATCCGCCGGAGTCGAGACACCGCTCTCGGCGATCAGCGTCACGTCCTCGGGTGCGCGGGGAGCGACCGACTCGAAGGTCGCCAGATCGACCTCGAGACGCCCCAGGTCGCGGTTGTTGACTCCGATCAGTTCGGCACCGGCCCCGAGTGCGGCCTCGAGTTCGGCCGCGTCGTGGACCTCGACGAGCGGCTGGAACCCACGCTCGCGGGCCGCGGCGACGAGCCCCTCGAGGTCGTCGACGAACCTGGCGATGAGCAACGCGAGGTCGGCCTCGACCACGTCTAGTTGTGCTTCTCGACAGAGGAAGTCCTTGCGGAGCACTGGGACCTCGACCGCCTCGCGAACGCGTCGCAGCGCCTCCGGCGAGCCGTCGAAGTGGGTAGGCTCGGTGAGCACCGAGAGCGCTGCCGCGCCGCCGTCGACCATCGCCTCGGCGAGTTCGACGGGATCGGCCTCGCGGGTTCCGTCGGCGGTCGGACTCGTCGGCTTTATTTCGGCGATCACGGGGACGCGTCCATCGCTCTCCGCCCGTTCGATGGCGTCGCGCAGCGACCGCGCGGCGACGTCGATCGGCTCGTCGCCGCCGGGACGCTCCGCGGCGGCCTCGAGGATCGACTCCACCGCGGGGGCGAGCGCCTCATCGGAGTTCATTATTGTACATCGACGTACTCATATGTACAAAAACCTTGCGCATCGACCGTTCGTCGTCGGTCAACCAGCCAACGAGACCGGCGAATATTCATGCCCCTATCCCCTACGCCGCATCATGGAGGACGTTACCGACGCTGGCATCTACACGCGAGAATCGTCGTACCTCGATCGTCACGTACAAGTTGGCGCTGCCAGCGGGCGCGTCCTGCGCGTCACGTTTCCGGAACACCCCGACGAGGAGGCCACGGAACCGCCCGAAGGTGACCAGCCCGTTCTCGACCGAATCTTCGAGTATCTCGACGGACTCGAGGAGATCACCTTCGACGACGTGCAGGTCGCGTTGACCGTTCCGACCGATCAGCGTGCCGTTCTGGAACGGGTACAGGAGATCCCGTACGGGGATCAGGTGGGCGTCGAGTCACTGACCCGGATGACGCCGGAGCTCGATCCGGACGACGAGGACGACCAGATCCTCGTTCGTACGGCTCTCGACGCGAACCCCGCACCGATCCTCATCCCCGACCACCGCGTCCGGGACGGTCCAAGCGCCGCACCGCCCGCGGTCGAACAGAAGTTACGATCGCTCGAAGGACTGTAACTGCGATTTCGCCGTTCGTCTCGCTACTGGACCCAGACCGTATAGAGGTATAGCCCGACGCCCGCAAAGACCGCGAGCGAGGCCGCCTGATCGACGACGAAAAGCCCTGTCGCGAGGAAGACGAACTGGAGGACACCCCCCACGAACAGACACGCTGCCGCTCCCAGCAGTGGCGACGGATCGCCGTCGCTCTCCCGGTACAACACGACGCCCATGCCGATCGCGATCGCGCCGAAGAGGACGGCCGAGGCAATCGCCGAGTACATCGCCAGGGGTTCCCCTGCCGTCGCGCTGTAGGCGACGAGCAGGAAGTAGAGCACGACCCCGATGAAGAGCCAACGATACGCGCGTTCCGATACCGGACTGTCGGTGACGCTCATATCTGACGATCGGACGGCCGGCCCTTAGCTTTCGAGGATTTCGGGTCGCCTACGAACGGGATCGAGAGTGAAATCGAACTCCGACTCGGACATAGACTTGGACTCGGACATAGACTTGGACTCGGACTCGGACTCGGACTCAGACTCGGATTCGGACCCGGAAGTCGATCAAACCCGATCTGGCCACACTCACCCCTCGAGTGTCTCCGTCCACTCGAGTCCCAGTCCTTCGTGGACGACGAACTCGAGGGCATTGATGAGATAGTGGGCGACGACCACGACGAGGAAGCTCCCGGTGAGGATAAAGATCGCCGCCAGCACGAAGCCGAGAACACCGGTGACGACGATACCGACCGATCCCTGCATCCCGTGGCCGATACCGAACGCGATCGAGGAAAGGACCGCGAGCAGCCAGGGGTCGATCCCGAACCCGGCCGACATCGCCCCGATCAGCGCCGCACGAAAGAGCAGTTCCTCGAAGACGGCGATGATCGGAAGGACGCCCACGAGCAACACGGCCCAGCCCCGCAGCGACTCCGGCGCGAGCAGTTCCCGTAACTGCTCGTCGTGATCGAACCCGAAGCGGGTGGCCGTCGCCGCCGCAACCTCGTTGCCGACGTAGAGGACGAGACCGGCGGCGACGCCCACGATCAACCCGGTCTCGAGGTACGCGGCCGACAGTTCGATTCCAAGCGCCTCGAGTGGGACTCCGGTGTAGACGACGGCCCCGATCAACACGACCGCGAACAACCCCTGGGAGAGCGCGACGTTCGCTAGTAGCGCCCCCGTCGATAGCGACTCGGGATCGATCTCGTTTCTCTTCCGTGGCCGTGGTTCGGCCCTGCGGTCCGACTCGAGGCCGTCGTTCCCGTTCCGTAATCGGTCGTTGTCTCGTGGTCGCTGTCGTGGTTCGTGGCCGGCATCGGGATCGACTGTCGTGTCCGTCGTTCGGCCCGCACCGATCGACTCCGACTCGAGGTCGACGCGAGTGCGCGAGTCGTCGGATCGTTCGGAATCGACGGCTCCGTCGTTCTCCGCTCTCCCGATGGCTGGGTCGCGCTCACCACGTTCGCCGTCGCTGTCCGGACTCCCGTCGGCAAACGTGGATTGAGTCAGATGGGATAAAACGAGCAGCAACACGAGGACGACGCCCGTAATACCGGCGAACGTCGTCCACTCCGCCATCGCTTACTGTGGGCTCGGGTTCGACCCGCTGACGGCCTGCTGGCGGTCCAGCGCCGTCCCGGTGATCTGCTTGAGCCGGTCGACCAGCGAGTCTTTCTTCGGTTCACCCTCGAGGGCGACATCCAACACTTCGCTGATGTTCGAACAGGGGATGATCTCGACCATCTCCTCGTACTCGTCTTCGATCATCACGTCCTGTTCGTTCGCTTTCGGAATGATGACCGTGTCACAGCCGGCCTTTGCGGCGGCCTCGATCTTGTGGGTGACGCCGCCGACCGGAAGCACGTCGCCCCGAACCGACAGCGAGCCGGTCATCGCGACCGACTGGTCGATCGGGATGTCCTCCAGGGCGGAGATAACGGCCGTCGCCACCGTGATCGAGGCGGAGTCGCCGTCGACGCCCTGCTGGCCGGCCTGGACGAACTGGATGTGGATGTCTTTCTCCGAGAGGTCGACGTCGGAGAACTTCTTGATGATCGCCGAGACGTTCTGGACCGATTCCTCGGCCATCTCCTGGAGCTTCCCGGTGGCGATCACCTGGCCGCCACCCTGCGCGGGCGCGATTTCGGCCATGACCGGCAGCATGATCCCCGAGTCTTCACCCATGACCGCGAGGCCGTTGACGCGGCCTTCGACGGCCTCTTCGGTGACCTGCAGCTCGTAGTCCTTGCGCCGTTCGATGTAGTCGTCGGCGAGCTGTTGCTCGATCGACCGGGAGCGCTGTTTGGCCTGCAACACGTCGTCGCGAGTGGTGTGCTCGCGGTCCTCGGCGCGGGCGATGTCGCCAGCGACGCGGACCAGCCCACCGAGGCTACGGAAGTGCAGCGTGAGGTGGTTCTTCCGACCCGAGCGGCGCTTGGCCTCGAGGATGAGTTCCTCGACGGCGTCGTCGGTGAAGTGAGGCAGGCGGCCGTCGCGTTCGACCTCCTGGGCGACGAACCGGGCGTACTTCCGGCGCATTTCGGGGGTGTCCTCGATGGTGTCGTCCATGTAGACCTCGTACCCGTAGCCCTTGACGCGGTTGCGAAGCGCAGGGTGCATGTTCTCCATCGCGTCGAGGTTCCCTGCCGCGATCATCACGAAGTCACAGGGGACGGGCTCTGTCTGGACCATCGCGCCCGAGGAGCGTTCGCTCTGTCCGGTGATGGCGAACTCGCCCTCCTGGATCGCCGTCATCAGCTTCTGCTGGGTGCGGATGTCGAGCGTGTTGATCTCGTCGACGAACAGCACACCCTTGTTGGACTTGTGGATCGAGCCCGGCTCGACGCGGTCGTGGCTGGGCGTCTCCATGCCGCCGGACTGGAACGGGTCGTGGCGAACGTCGCCCAGCAGCGCACCGGCGTGAGCACCGGTCGCGTCCTCGAAGGGGGCCTGGCGCTGATCGCCGTTGTCGACGATCATGTTCGGCACCATCGCGTCCGTTCCGCGAGACGTGTACCGGAAGATCAGCCAGATGATACCCGCCGCGAGGATACCAAGCAGGATGTTAGCAGTCAGCAGCGCGTACCCGATGACGATCGCGATGATGATCCACATCAGGATCGATCGCATCTGGTTGCGCTTGCGGGCTTCCTCCTTGTGGGCGTCAATGATCTGTTCGCCCTTCCCCGCAGGGACGGTCCGCACCTTCGGTGCGTTGCCGTCGTCGGGGTTATGATAGACCAAGACGTCCTGCAGATCCTCCTGGGGAAGGAGCTGACTCATCGCCTTCGCCAGCATCGACTTCCCGGTCCCCGGCGAGCCGATCATCATGACGTGGCGACGCTGCTTTGCCGCCTTGATGATGATGTCTCGGGCTTCGTCCTGACCGATGACCTGGTCGACGAGGCGATCGGGCACCTCGATGTCGTCCGTCGAATCGATCTGGAGACCACCGAGTAGATCGTCCTCGGCGTTTTCCTCGTCGATTTCGACGCCTGGGTCGACATCGACCTCGCTCCCGAGGTCCTCGACGGTCTCGATGTCGTCGCTACCGTCGTCGCTCTCGTCGGCTGGTGACTCCGACTCGAGTGCCGACCGCGGACCCGACTCGTTCACGTCGGGTGGATTCCCGTCGGGCCGGTCACCGTCCTCCTCGATCGGCGACCGAACTCCCTGACGCTCGTCGTCCTCGTCGGACTCCGGTGAGCGAGAGCGAGAGTCGGGGTCGGGGTCCGGGTCCGGGTCCGGGTCCGGGTCGGGGTCCGGGTCCGGGTCCGGGTCCGGGTCCGGGTCCGGGTCCGGGTTGGATCGGGACTGACCCTGCTCTCGATCTCGATCACGGCTCTCGTCCGGGCCGTGATCCTGCGTTTGCTCCCGGTCGTCCGCCGCTGAATCGGTGACGGACTCGGAGGCGTCTTCAGGAGGGTCGTCAACGTTCGTATCGTTGCTCATAGAACTCTGTTCGGTACCTGATTCGAAGGGATTGCGACTGATATACTTTCTCCATGCGGAGCATGGTGTCGATTGGTTAAAACAGGACTCACAGACCCCGAGAGCAGCAAATAGGAACTGGTCGAGGAATCAGTCTGATTGCCTAATGAGTCGAATATCTCACCCGGCACACTCCGTGGCCGCTTGGCCGAGCGGAAACTCGCCACGCTTAAGCGCCGGGCTCGAAGAGTGTCGGTCATGACGCGGGGGTTCTACATCGGCCGGTTTCAGCCGTTTCACAACGGCCACCGCAACATGATCGAACGGATCGCCGAGGATGTCGACGAACTCGTGTTGGGTATCGGGAGTGCTGACGACTCTCACACCGTTCGGAACCCGTTCACGGCGGGCGAACGGATCATGATGATAACCAAGTCCCTGGTCGAGATGGATCTGGTGACCTACGCCGTCCCGATCGAAGACCTCGAGCGCAACTCGGTGTGGGTGAGTCACGTCCAGAGCATGAGTCCTGACTTCGACATCGCGTATTCGAACAACCCGCTCGTGATCCAGCTCTTCCGGGAGGCCGGTATCGAAATCCGACAGTCGCCGATGTTCAACCGCGAAGTCCTCGAGGGATCGGAGGTTCGCGAACGGATGATAAACGGTGGTGACTGGCAGTCACTGGTCCCGGAACCGGTCGTCGATGTCGTCGACGAGATCGGCGGCACCGAGCGCATTCAGATGGTCAGCGACTCTGATTCGGGATCGGAGTAGATCAATTCGAATCGAACGCCTGCGAACGGCACAGAAGCGTAACGATACCGACAACGAGTGCCGTGACAGCCGAAGTGAGTCCGAATCCGGGAGCCCCATCCGTCTCCGTCCCGTCTTTCTCGTCGTCGGTATCAGCGTCCCGATCCTCGACCGGTGTCGCTTTCGACCCGTCGTCCTGTTCGTCGGCTGAACCTGGACCGTCGTCCACATCACCCTCGCTCCCGCTCCCGCTCTCGCTTTCATCGATCTCCTCGTCTCTGTCCGACTCAGTCGCGACGATCTCGAGTTCCGTCGTGACCGTCGCATCGCGATGACTGATAGTTAGCGTATGCGTTCCAGTGGTGAGCGTGGCGTCCGCGTCGTGAATCGTCCCGTCGGCACCGACTCGGCCGACGTCCTCGTCGCCGATCGACGCCGTGACAAGCGTTTCGGCGGGGTCGATCCCCTCGAGTTCGACCTCGATCGGTTGGCCGTGGGAGAACGCCACTTCGTTCACCTGATCGGGGTCCTCTCCGTTGACGGACGCGATGGAAAAGTCGGCTGGACCGACCTCGGGGCGATCGGCTTCGGTTCGAACGATCTCGATGTCGGTACTGGCTGACTCGGTCTCACCGAGATCGGTGTGGGAGAGCGTGAGTGTGTATTCGCCTCTCTCGAGGTCGGCATCGTCGCGGTACACCGTTCCGTTCTCGTCGACTCTACCGAGATCGGTTCCGTTCAGTGAGGCCATAACCCGTTTCTCACCGGGATCGATCCCCTCGAGTTCGACGACGATCGATTCGCCTCGGTGGAACGCGACCTCGTTCACCTGGTCGGGGTCCTCACCGTTGATGCGCTCGATCACGAACGGGATCGGGTCGGGGTCGGGCCGATCGCTATCGGACTGTACGATACTGGGTTCGATGCTCTCGAGGAAGGTTCCCGCTCGCTCGGCTGCGGCCGACTCGAACCCGGGGTCGGTCATCGTCACCGTGTCGGTAGCGTCGAACTGCTCGACCCCCTCGTGGCCGGTCCCGGCGGCTGACGCGACGCCTAGCGCCAAAATAACAGCGACCACTACCACGCCCGCAACGACGAGCGTTCGGACCATACGAGTCAGTCAAACGCCTGATTAATAAGGTCTAGAACGATTACCGGTCCGGGGTAACCATGACAGTGTTTTTGATAGGAGTGTGCTTACGATTATCTCGATCTCGATCGGGCCCCGGAGATGACGGGACGGAGTTTCGACCGTCACACTGGCTCGCCTGACGACCGGTCTGCGATCGACTCCGCTATCTCGCCCGGGGGTCGTACTGGCCCGACCCAGAACGCAAGTCGTTCGAGGAACCGAACGGGCGTGAGCCCTCCGGCTCGTGGGACTTCCGTCCGTGACGGAGCCCCACGACTCCAGTCGTGGGAGCCGATCAGCCGGAACTGACAGCTCAAGCGACGGCAATCGTGAGCCGCGGCGACTTTTGATGACCGACGCGTATGGACGCGTATGATCACGATCGCGACCGATTTCGGGAGTCCGTATCCGGCGGCGATGAAGGGCGTGCTCTGCCAGCGAACCGACGCCCGGCTGGTCGACGTTGCCCACGACTTCCCGCGACAGGACGTCCGTGCGGCGGCCTTCTGGCTGCGCGAAGTGCTTCCGTACTTCCCCCCGGCGACCCACCTCGTCGTCGTCGATCCGGGCGTCGGCACCGACCGGAATGCGATCGTCGTCCGGGCCGGCGACCACGTCCTCGTCGGACCGGACAACGGCGTCTTGCTCCCGGCCGCACGCCGACTCGCGCCTGCCGACGACCGTGAGGGCTACGTAATCGAAGAGACGCGCCTCGAGTCCGTCGAGCCGACAGGAACCGGAACGACGCCCCGTGCAGCACTCGGGAGCGACGATGACGATGGCGGACGCGACCGTGACCGTGGGCCCGCGAGCAACACCTTCCACGGCCGGGACGTGTTTGCACCCGCCGCCGCAGCCGTTCACGACGCCGATCACGAGACACTGGCCGAGCTGTCGGTTCTCCGGCCAGCCGAGGCGTCCGTCGACCTCACGCTCCCCGAACCGACCCTCGAGCCGGCCGACTCCCCCGCCGACGCGGATCGTGCGGTCGGGGAGGTGCTAGTCGTCGACGACTTCGGGAACGCGATCACGAACGTCCCCGGCCCGTTCCTCGCGGATCGTGATCGGATCGAGGCAAACGGCGAGGTCGTGCCCGTCGGTGAGACGTTCGCCGCCGTCGGCGTCGGAGAGCGACTCGCGACGGTCGGCAGCCACGGCTACGTCGAACTCGACGTCAATCAGGGCCGGGGCGACGACGCGTTCGGCCTCTCGGCCGGCGATCGGGTCGTCCTCGAGAGGGTCGACGACGGGTAGCACCGCCAGTCAAACGGACGACGAGACACCCTCGGCGTCGATCACGATTTCGCCGTTGGACCGAACCGTCACCTCACACTCCGCGAAGGTAAACGAAATCGCGCCGACCGCGCCGGTCTCGCTGTCTTGCCAGTGACCGACCAGCGAGTTGAGGGCGTCAGGATCGACGGCCGACGGAAGCGGATCGAGTTCGTCCGGTTCAGTGCCTCGAATCTCCGAAATCGCGGTGACGAGAGCAGTACTCACGGGTTCGTACTCCCCGATCTCACACCAGGTACGGTACGTTCCCGTGTCGGCGTCGTAGCGGACGGGTTGCCCGGGCCCGTCACCACCCGCCGTCTCCCGCTCGCTCGAGGGAATGCCCGACATATCACTCGAGAGGACAATGTATCGATACTTAACGCTACTGGCCGATACGGCCGGCTGCGGCGGGATTCGACGGAAAAACGAAAACGACGACCCCGGTGAGACGAGTTACTCGGCGGCGATGACGTCGTCGATGCGGGCGATCATTGTCGCGGCTTCGGTCGCGCTCTCGACGGCTTCGCGCTTGACGTCGGCTGGGTCGACGACGCCATGCTCGAAGGGATCGTCGATAGTGACGGTCTCACCGTCCGTGACCAGACCGGCACGGCCCTCTGACTCGTGGGCGGCACGAAGGTCCACGAGCGCGTCGATCGGGTCGCGGCCGGTGTTGGCAGCCAGCGTGCGCGGAACGATGTCGATAGCGTCTGCGAAGGCGTCGACGGCCAGCTGCTTGCGGCCCTCGATGCCAGCGGCTTCCTGGCGGACCTTGTCTGCGATCGCGATCTCGGTCGCGCCGGCACCGGGGACGACCTCCCCGGATTCGAGCGCGGTCGCAGCGACGTCCAGCGCGTCACCGATGGCGCGCTCGAGTTCGTCGACGACGTGTTCGGTACCGCCGCGGACGAAGACGGTGACGGCCTCTGCGGCAGCGCCGCCCTCGACGAACGCGAGGTCGTCGTCGCCGAAGTTCTCCGAACGGACGCGGTCGGCCTCGCCGAAGTCGGCCGCCTCGAGGTCGTCGAGGTCGCCGACGCGGCGGGCTCCGGTCGCGGAGGAGATGTCTGCAGCGTCGCTGCTACCGATATCGTCGAACAGGAGGACGCCCTCCTTGGCGAGTGACGAAGCGATCCGGTCGGCGACATCGTCGGTCGTGAAGACGACATCGGCACCGCTGTCGGCGATGGTCTCGGCGTATCCCTGCAGCTCGCTCTCCTCTGCGTCGATGGCGGCGTTGAGCTGGTCGATGGAGTCGATGGCGTATTCGGCGTCGACCTCGCCGGTACGGATGTCGAGTTCGACGTCGAGAATAGCGATCGAGGCGTCCTCGACCTCGGCGGGCATACCGTCGTGGGCGGGTTCCTCGTCGACGACGATACCGGGGACGAGTTCGGTCGCGTTCGAGGAGGCACCGATCTGGGTGTGGACGGTGACGTTATCCCGGGCGACGGCGTCGTCGGTCTCGACGTGGCGAACGGCCTCGACGACCGTCTCGGCCAGCGACTCGGCCGTGAGACCGCCGGTGCCCTTGCCGGTCATGCTGGACTCGGCGACCTCCGTGAGCACGTCGTCGTCGACCTCGGCCTCCTGTACCTGCTCTGCGATCGCCTCGAGGGCGATCTCCGCGGCCTCGTGGTATCCTTCGACGATCGTGGTCGCATGGACGTCCTGTTCGATCAGGTCCTCGGCCTCACCGAGCAGGTTGCCAGCGATCACGGCTGCCGTCGTCGTCCCGTCGCCGACCTCCTCTTCCTGAGACTCGGCGACCTCGACGATCATCTGGGCTGCGGGATGCTCGATGTCCATCTCCTCGAGGATGGTCGCACCGTCGTTCGTGATGACGACCTCCCCGCCGGAGTCGACGAGCATCTTGTCCATACCGCGTGGCCCGAGCGTCGTCCGTACCGACTCGGCAACCGCTTTGCCGGCCATGATGTTGGACGACTGGGCGTCCCGGCCCTGGGTTCGCTGGCTGTCCTCGCTCATGATGAACATAGGCTGACCGCCCATGCGTCCCTGTTGTGCCATGGTTGAATCCTCAATAACTATGTCGTCAGCACTTCTATATAAATGTTTCCCTACCGGGTCCGCTACGTCTTGCGATTGTCGTGTGAACTGTCGACACACCAGGCCACCCTCCGGGCTCGACGGACGGCGTTCCCCTGGGGTGAGCGAAGTCGGTACCAAAATATGGATTGACGCGAATGGTCCTCGTGGGATGCTGGAGCTGGAACACGGGTTTCGGGTCGTCGACGTCTACGCCCGGCTCACGCCGGACGAGGGCGACGGCACACCCGGACCCTGGGGACGGACGATCACTGCCGACAGGCTCGAGCGGGAGATGCACCAGGCCGGAATCACGCGCTCGGTGGTTTTCCCGCCCGCGAAACCCGACACGAGTTACGTGGCTCCGAACAACGGCGTCGCCCGCCGCAGCGTCGACCGTCCGTTCATCGCCTTCGCCCGGATCAACGGGACACGCCACCCTGAACACACCGCTCGCGGACGACTGCGAAACGCCGTCAGTCGCCGCGAGGACCACCACACGACGCCGGACGACGTGGAGATGTACGCCTACGACGATCGGTTCCACGGCTTCGTCCTCGATCCGACCGTCGACGACTACCCCGACGAAGACGTCCTCGCGACGTTAGAAGACGTCGGGCTTCCCGTCATCGTTCGCGGCGGAACCGACGCCCCGCCGGCGGCGCTGTCGGATGCGCTGCTTGGCCGGGCGTTCCCCGTCGTCGTCGCCCACTTCGGGGGCCACCCGCTAAACCGGTCGCTCATGCACGAGATGATCGATCTCCTCGGGGAGTACGACGACTGCTATCTCGAGACGAGTTTCGTCAGGCTCCGGGACACGCTCGAGCGCGCGATCCTGGAACACCCGGATCGCGTCCTGTTCGGGAGCGGCGCACCGACCTGTCACCCGAACGTCGCCGTCATGGAGACGCTGACGCTCGATGTCTCGGAGGACATGTTCCGCCGTGTCTTCTCGAAAAACGCCTGTCGCGTGATCGACGGAGTTTCGCCGGACGCCCGTGCCTGGGGTTGAAACGGTTCAGTGACCGGTTTCCGAGGGGCTACGCCATCCCCTCGTCGCGTGCGAGTAGCTCGCCCGCAGGCTCGACGGCTGAAGCGAGTCTGTTCATTTATGGTACTCCCCCGTTATCCGGTAGGTATGGACGCCTCCCGACCGGCCCTCGCTTTGTTCCCCGCAATCTCGCCGCGACCGACGACCGACCACCGCACCACTCCCGACGGCGACGATGGGATATAACGTCGAGGAGTGGGCCGTCGACCGGCTCGAGCTGCTTCGGATCTACGCCTACGGGCTCTGTATGGGAACCGCGGACGCTCTCCCCGGAGTCTCCGGCGGGACCGTGGCCCTGCTGCTGGGCTTTTACGGTCGGCTGATCGCGGCGATCACTGCTCTGACTCCCCGCCGAGCCGTCCACGTTCTCCAGGGCTATCGGTCCGACCGACGGGGCCGGGCACGGGAGGCGCTGCTCGAGATGGATCTGCAGTTCCTATTGCCGCTGGGCGTCGGGATGGTGACGGCTGTCGCGTTGATCGCCGGCACGGTCTCCGCACTTGCGGACTCACACCCGGTTGCCCTCTTTGGCTTCTTTACGGGGCTGATCGCGGCCTCGGCCGTCGTCCTCTTCCGGAGCCTGCCGCTTACATCGTCCCGACACTGGCTCGCCGCCGGCACGGGGACCGTACTGGCGCTTGCCGTCGCCAGTGGTGTCGTCGAACTACCCGGGAGCGGCCCGGTCCTGCTCTTTCTCTCGGGCGCGCTGGCGATCAGTGCGATGATCCTCCCGGGCATCTCCGGCGCGCTAATCTTGATCCTGCTGGGACAGTACGTGTTCCTCTCTTCGGAACTGACCGCGTTTCTCACCTCTCTGGGAGCCCTCGTTTCCGGCAACGGAAGTCTCGAGGCGGCCGTCGGCCCGGGAACCACCGTCGTCGTATTCGTCGCCGGAGGTTTTCTCGGACTCGTGACGATCGCCAGGATCGTGCGCCGTGCACTCGAGTGGCAACGGGAGCCGACCCTGCTTTTCCTGGTGGGGTTGATCGCCGGCTCGGTGCCGGCACCGCTGCACAACATCGGCGAAGAATACGTCTGGACCGGCGATGTGATCGGGCTGACGATCGCGTGGGCGGTCGTCGGCGCGGTTGCCCTCTTCGGACTCGACCGACTCGCCGGTGGGTTCGATCCCGAGTGATAAAGCGGCTCGAGAGTGTGCATACGCCAGTAGCGCCACTCGAGTACACGACCTCGGTAGGAGGGGAAGAATCTGCTATACCGCACAACGAGTGAGTGCTGGTTTCTTCCCGGGGCTGCTGTGTCCGTGATCTCAGTTCAGAAGATCAGTAGCTACCGCGAAGCCGGTCAGGCCGATGCCGACGAACATGACCATCACCCAGAACCCCTCGGCTGAAACAGCAACGTGCTCGATGAGTTCGAGTAGTCCGGCTGCGATGGTGATCTGCAAGCCGAGGATGCCAACGAGTATCCTCGTCGATTCCATACTCCGTTAGTCATATCCGACTACCATCATCGTTCTCATTCGTTTATACACGAACACTATCGCCGAGCATCGACTCTCGAGCAGCACGCTCACCGCCGATCGTACACACGCACCGCACGGTCGTGGCGCATGGAGAGTCCGTTCGGGTTCCGGCGTGCGGACCGGTCGGAGTATCGCGCACGGATACCGTCGCGGAGCCCTGCAGCGGCGTTGGCGACCACGTCCGTTCCGTTCGACAGCCAGCCGGTCGGCGTCGCGTCCCCGGAGACGATCCCACGAACCGTCATTGCGCCGTCACGGATCGCGCTACCGACGGTCCGTGCGACCACCGTCGGTCTGGGCCCGTAGTTCTTCGCCAGCCGGTACCCGAGTGCCCGATACGTAACTCCCCAGTCCGGCTCCGCACGGCCGCCGTCGGTCCCGACTTCCCGCCGCACGGCCATCTCCATCGTCCAGTCCACGTCGAACCCCATGCCGGCGACGCGGTGGGCACAATCCCGTGCGCCGTCGACGTCCAGGTACTCGTCGAACCCGTCCAGCGCCTCGAGAACGGTCCGATCGAAGGCGACGTTGTCGCCGTCGAAGAGCGTTACGTCCCGTCTGGCGATCGTCTTCGGGGTTCGTGGATCGGCCGTATCGAACCGGTTCTCACCGGTGACCGGCCCGGTGACGACGTCCGCGCCGTCGTCGATCGACCGTTCGACGGCGCTGTGCCATCCGGGTTCGACGGCGTACTCGCCGTCCAGAAACGCGACGACATCGCCCGTCGCGACGCGCAAGCCGGCGTTGCGGGAGACGTTGGGGTTTCGCTCGGAGATTTCGACCAGAACGTCGACGTCTTCCCTGTCGCGAACCATTCCCGTCGTCCCGTCCGAGGACGGGCCGTTGACGACGATGACCTCGGTAGACGACGGCGTTCCGTCGTGGAGGGCGTCGAGAGACGCCAGCAGTTGCTCTCGGTCGTTGAGCGTCGAGACGACTACCGAGAGCTCCATACCCCAGGGTACACACCCGGGAACTAAAAAGGGGACGGGATTATCGGCCGCAGCAACCACGTCCGCCGACTCGAGTGGCTGATCGCCCCCGAGCGTCGACGCCGATCGGGGCGAGGAACCGAGACTCCGGGGTGGGTACCCCCCGGGCAGGCGTCGTCATCGAAGTTTCGTGTTCCAGTAGGAAACCGACGCGAAGTGATCGGTGACTGGATGGCCGCCTACCGCCTCGTCGAGCGTCCGGATCGGTGAGGCGAGGGCATTGGGGATCGACCGGTAGAGGCCGTACGGCGCGATGAAGTCGTCCTCCACGTCGACCAGCGTCAGGTTCGTCTTGGCGAGTAACTCGCTGACCTCGCTCTTCGAGTAAAGGCGCGAGCCCATCGGTAGTGCCCAGTTGTAGACGCTGCGGGCGCTGAAGCGGTTGAACGTATCGAAGACGATCTGGTCACGGGAGACCCGCCGCATCTCCCGTAAGAACGCCTCCGGATCGTCCGCGAGGTGGAAAAACCGCATCGCGATGACGGTGTCGAAGTGATCGTCCGGGAACGGCAGTCGTCCAGCGTCGCCCCGCAGGAACTCGAGGGTTCCTTCCGGCTCCGCGTGCTGTGCTTTCGATCGGCCCTGCTGTAGCATCGCCGCCGAAATATCGAGTCCGACCACGTCGGCTCCCTGCTCGGCGAGCATCACCGTGAATCGCCCGGTACCACAGGCGATCTCGAGGACGCTCCGGTCCTCGACGGGCATGATCGCCTCGAGGACCGCTTCCTTCTCCCGGCGGTCGATCAGCTGGCCGCCCTTGGAGAAGCGCTTGTCGTCGTACTCCTCGGCGACGTCGTCGGCCTGGTACCACTCCTGTCCTTTCACACTGGGCGCAACTACAGTCGCCGTGGGATAAAACGATACTGGAGTCCGTCGAGCGCCGTCGCCGACGCGAACGCCCGTTCGGACTCGTTTCCCGTCGGGTCCACATCGACTCGAGGACGGGTCTCGAGTTCGAAGATCGTCGATAAAACGCGCTATAGTGTGCCTTATCGACCGATGCACCTATCGGACGGAACGGGGATAGCGACTGTGTTAATAGGTCAATAATAGTCCTTATACAAACTACATTGTTCGTATCCACATATAGGGAAGGTTTACCAGCGACGACTCCGCTCGGTGTGATATGAGCATGAGTACCACTGAGGACGGTGGCGGTGCAGCCGAAGCGACGCTCTCCGAAGAGGAATACCGCGAGCGCCTGCGCGATCTCCCCCCGAGCGCGAAGCTCGTCGCCAAAGTCCTCGAGACCGACTCCCCGCTCTCACAGGGGCAACTCGCCGAGGAATCACTGCTCCCCGATCGCACCGTCCGCTACGCGCTGAATCGTCTCGAGGACGTCGGTCTGGTCGGCTCCCGGTACAGTTTCCGTGACGCACGCAAGCAGGTCTACTTCCTGAAACACTGAAACGGGTTGCCGTACCGACGTACCGGTACAACCGCCTCGAGTCGGGTTATACCGGAACTGGCGTCCAGCAAACCGTACGAGTCTCCCGAAGTCGAGCCGGTTTCACGACCCCCAGCCCGAGTTCGACTCGATACGGCTCTCCCTTCTGACTCCGACCACGGGGTTCGATCCACCGAGCAACGCGCCGATACCCGTATCCACTTTGTCGCGGGCCCGTATCACGAGGTATGGATGTCGTCCGTCGCAGTTTGCCGACCGAGACGCGCGCCCCTGGCGGTGAGACGAACGGCTACCTGCTGGCGGCGGGTTCCAGCGCCGTGCTCGTCGACCCGGCGGCCCGAACCGACGCCCTAGACGACCTCCTGGAGACTCGGTCCGTCGATGTCGATCACGTTCTCGTCACGCACGTACACCCCGACCACGTGGGTGCCGTCGACCACTGCGCCGCCGAGACCGACGCGACCGTCTGGGCACGGGCCGGCCGGGCCGACCGGTTCCGCGAGGCAACCGGTCTGGAGCCCGACCGTGTGTTCTATCCCGGACGGACTATTCCCCTCGGCGACGACCGCGTTCGTGTTCTCGACGCGCCTGGCCACGCTCCCGACCACGTCGCGCTCGAGGCGGGCCGGGACGGACCGATACTCTGTGGCGACTGTGCAGTCCAGGAAGGCAGCGTCGTCGTCGGCGCGCCCGAAGGAGACATGCGCGCGTACGTGACGACGCTCCGTCGGCTGTGGGCGATCGATCCGCCGGCGCTGTACCCCGGCCACGGGCCGACGATCGACACACCCCGCGAGACGCTCGAGCGGCTGCTCGAGCACCGCTACAGACGAGAACGCCGCATCCGCGAGGCCGTCGCGGACGGGGCGCGAACGCTCGAGGAGGTCCTCGAGTCGGCCTACGAGAAGGACCTGTCGGGGGTCCGAGACCTCGCACGGGCGACCGTCCGTGCACACCTCGGGAAGTTGACCGTCGAAGGACGGGTCGTGTGGGACGGCGAACGTGTGCGTCCGGCGAGCCGCTGATACTACTGGCCAACGGTCAGAACACACCCGATCGCGTCTCGAGTGCGATCGGTGTCCGTATCGGTTTGGCCGGCAGTATGAGTCGACGCGGTGCTGCCCGCGAGCGACTGACTTTTCCCCGTTCCCACGAAGGATGAGTCGTGCAATCCCTCGAGGAGGAACTCGAGCGGGCCCGCGACCTCTCGGTCGCCGCCCTCGCGGACGCGATCGAGTCGATCGGCTTCGAGTGTACACGCTGTGGTGCCTGCTGTACGGGCCACGGCGAGGACGAACACACCGCGACGGTGTTCCCCGACGAAGTGCGCGACCTCGAGTCGACCGACGGGGAAAGCGACGCGGTTCCCCCGGCCGCGGACCGGGGCTGGCGTGATGTCGCCCGTCCGATGCCATACGGCCTCGAGGAGACCGACGACGGACTCTCGGGGGAGACGTTCGAGTGGGCGCTCCAGACCGACGGCTGTGGCGATTGCGCCTTCTACGAAGAGAGCGAGGACGGGACGGGGGCCTGCGTCGCCCACGAGGACCGGCCGCTGATCTGTCGGACCTATCCGTTCAGCGTTGCTCTCGCCGGCACCAGTCAGCCGATGGGCGACCCCGTCGACAGCGTTCCGCTGGAACCACAGCGGGAAACCGATGAAACCGGCGGTGAACCCGGTGTCGTTCGCGCCCACGAGTGCGAGGGACTCGGCCGCGACATCTCCCGTGAAGACGCCGAGGACCTCGCCAGCGCGTTGAAAGAACGCGCCGTCAGGGAACTCGAGGAGGCAATCGCCGTCCGTGACACCTACGCCCCCGCCGACCCCGACCCGGGCGAGGTCGTCGTCCACGACTCCGAGGGTGCGAAACGTATCGATGGACGGCCGCTCGAGGATGGACACGGAAACGGGACGGCAGACGGAGCGTGACGCTCGTTCTCAGCGGACAGATGCGGCCGAAACCGATACAAAAATCACCACGGTTTGCGAACGGCCGGGCATGCACGTCGACTGGAGTCGTATCTCCCACGTCACGAAAGTCGATCCCGCGAAGCCCCTCCCCGACGACCTCGGCATTCTCGAGGGGACCGATCTGTTGATCGTCGGCGGCTCCGACGGCGTCACCGCCGACAACGCCCTCGAGACGATTCGATCGCTCGAGCGCTCCTTTCCCGACATCCCCGTCTGGCAGGAGCCGTACAACGCGGCGCACGTCTCGACCGACACGCTCGAGGCCGTAGACGCCATGTCCGTTCCAGCCGTCTACAATGGGGATCGCACCCACTTCGTCGGGAAACACGTCGACCTGTTCACCGAGGTCGGCCGAAAGCCCGAGGAGACACTCGGGACGAGCGTGCCGCTGGTCGGCGATCTCATCGCCTCGAAGGGGCGAGATGCCGTCTCGGCGCTTACCGACAAACTACTCGGCGAGGGGTACGTCGTCCAGCACCTCGAGTCGGCTGCGGCCAAGCGGGCCAGCGTCGAGACGGCCTACACCCCCGAGCAGGTCGCGGGCGCGGCGCTTGCCACCGAGTCGTTCTACGGCTTTCCGATCTTCTACATCGAGTACTCGGGTACCTACGGCGGTCCCGAGGACGTCGAGGCCGCAACACCCTATCTCGAGGAGACGACGTTGCTGTACGGCGGCGGGATCGACAGCCGAGAGAAGGCGACCGAAATTCTCGAGGCCGGCGCTGACGCGATCGTCGTCGGCGACTGCTTCCACGACGATCCGGACCGGTTCCGGGAAACGATTCCGGACCGATAGACGAAACTCCAAGGGGAAACGCTACGCCGGTACTCGGGCCGGTTCCAGTTCTCCCTTCACAGTGTTCCGAGCGTGCACCGCGACGTACTCCGGAGTACTCCCGTCCGGTTCTCGATAGCGGTCGGTGACGATCGGATCGGCAACGCCGATCCGAGGAAACAGCGGTGTTAAAACGTTTCTTCGATGATCTCGCCGACCGCGAAGTTCGATTTTACTTCGGTGACCTCGATCTTGACGCGCTCGCCGACGTCCGCACCGGGGACAATGATGACGTAGCCACGCTCGACCCGGGCGATCCCGTCGCCCTGCTTCCCGATGTCTTCGATCTCGACGTAGCGGGTTTCCCCGGTGTCGACCGGTGGCTGTGGCTCGGACGGCGCAGTCTCCGGCTGCGTCGAGGACGTGCTCTCCCCGCCAGCGTCCGCCTCGTCTCGAGAAATGAGTGCGACGCGGTACACTTCCTCGGGATCGATGTCGCCGGTCTCCACCTCTTGTCGTGGTACTTCGATGACGTACCGGTCCTCCTCTGTCGAAACTTCGGTACTGAACAGACACAGGAGTTTTTCAGATATTTCCACAGGTAGACCCTCATCGTCTTCTCTACTCCCCCTGCATAATAGAACTACCGACCGAGTCCGCCGGAACGGGGGATCGGAGCCGGATCGACCCCGTTTCGACGGCCGGGATTTCTGTTTTCTTCAGCCGTTTGCTCTTCCCCGACTCGAGTTCCCCACGAGTCAATCGGCTCCCGTCTCCGGCCCGGTTTCGGCCGTGACGAACCGTGAGAGGTCGATCCCCGTCTCCGTTTCCGTCTCGAGACCCAGACCCGGGCTCGCGTCGGCGACGGACTCGTGCGGCCGATTGACGACGATGTCGCCCGCAGTTCGGTCCCCGACGCCCGGAATCGCCGTGAGTTCGTCCATCGACGCGCCGTTGAGATCGAGCGGGTACGGGACGCCGGTCACGGAGCGGTAGCCGTGATCGACGATCGCGACGTCGATCGTCCGGCCGAGTTCACGCTCGCCGGGAATCCCGACGAGAAGCGGGTACGTACCGAGTTGTCGCCCGAACGTCTTCCCGTCCTGGTGGTACTCGAGATGGACGTCCGGCAACACGGTGCCGGGCGGCGCGACGCGCGCTAACATCGGGTTGTCGATCTCCTCGCGGACCCGTTGCTTGTAACGTTTGAACAGCTTCTTGTGTTCTCTGGCGATTTCGGCTCCCGTGTCGGACATGTCGGTGCCGTCGAAGGACATCACCTGCCGGATGTTGACTCGCCGGAGCATGTACCCCTCGTCGTAGACCCGCTGGAGGAACGCCATGTTGCGCTCGTAGGTCTCCTCCCGTTCGCCTTTGAGCCCGTGCAGGAGGTTGATCCCCGGAAGCAGCTTCGGGAGTCGCCCGGGGGTGTCGTCGCCGACGCTGGGGCCATCTGTGGGCGATTCGCCAGGTCGCCACCCCGCCTCTTCGTTGACGATCCGGACGGCCTCGAAACACTCCTCGGCGGTGACGTTCAAGTTGTTCTCCTCCTGGACGATCGGGTCCGCGGACTCGAGGCCGAACGCGGCGGTGTCGCCGGGGGTGTTGTGCTCGGCGATGATCCGAATCCCCTCCCGTGACTTCTCGGGCCACTCGACGATCGTGATGGGGTTCATATTGTCCAGGTGCAGCGTCTCGAGGTCGGGCGCGACCTCGCGAATACCGCTGTAAAGCTGCCGGAGAGCGTCCGGGTTGGGCGCTTCGCCGTCGCCGCCGTAAGCGAGGATGTCGGCCTGGCGACCGAGCCGGAAGTGCCTGACGCCGTAATCGGAGAGTGCGTCGACCTCGCCGACCACGGTGGGTGCAGGCCGGAAGTCGGGGTTGCCGTACAGCGGCTCCGTACAGAACGAACACCGATACGCACAGCCCCGTGAGGTCTCGAGTTCGGCGATCAGGTAGTCGGGGTGGTTGGGATGTTGCTCGACGATGAAGGCACCGTCCTGGGCCCACCGCGAGACCTCGTCGACGTCGCGCATCCGGTTGTTAAAGCCCTCGAGGCCGCTCTCGACGAGGTCGTAGACGGCGGCCTCGACGTCGCCCTTGGCGACGAAATCGAAATCGAGGTCCTGGCGCTCCGTTTCGGTCGCACCGGCGTTCTCGTCGCCGACGCCGAACTTGACGGGCCCCCCCATCAAGCTCGTGCCGCTTGCAGTCCAGGCGAGTTTGCGCACCTCGTCCGGTTCGGCCGGCGTCCCCCCGACGTACTTCCCGGGGACGGTCATCCCGCCCAGGTAGAGCAGCAGGTCCGCCTCGTCGACATCGCGCCAGCGGTCGGGCTCGTCGCGGAGGCCGTCGATCGTGTGGTACGTGATCCGCTCGCGGGGAACACCCGCGTCGACGAGCGCGCCCGCCGCGTAGCGCGGATACGTCGAGATGTACGGCGGCACCCCGAAGTGTGCGGGCTCGTCGACGTAGCCGTCGACGATCGTCACGGACAACGTCTCGGGGTCGGTCATACGGCCCGGTAGCGCCTCGAGTGGTAAAACGGTGACTACACAGGCCGTCTCGAGAGCGTGTCCCATCCGGTACGTGCTCGAGTAGATTTAAGGAAGTGACTGGTCAAAGTCACTGTACGTCTTCGTCCGGAACGGCAGCAATCGAGTGACGACCTCATCTCACCCACCTACTATGAGCGAACGTGCTGGCCGGCGTCTGCTCGTTTGTGCGTTCGTCTCGATCGTATTCCTGAGTACAGCCTTCGGTGGGGTAGCTGCCGTGGATTTTGGCTCTGCGGGCAGCACCGCTGATGGGGGCCTCGCGGAGTCGCCGGCTGAGTTCGCTTCAGTCCTCGAGGCACAAAGTGAGGACGACGAGGACGACCCAGACGACCCTGACGACGAGGACGACCCTGACGACGAGGACGACCCTGACGACGAGGACGACCCTGACGACGAGGACGACCCTGACGACGAGGACGACCCAGACGACCCAGACGACCCGGACGACGAGGACGACCCAGACGACCCAGACGACCCTGACGATCCAGACGATCCAGACGACCCTGACGACGAGGACGACGAAGATGGCGAAGCCGACGAAGACGAGGAAAGCACCCCGAACGGATCGTCACCCTCGAGTACCTCGAGCGACCAGCCGTCTTCGAACGACGAGGATCGGCCCAGTGGGCAGGAGAACGGAAGCGTCGCGGCCAGTAGCGGGGACGACCAGTCAGGGTCGACCGACGCCGACGCCAGCACGGTCGGGGAAACGATCGGGCTTACCGCTGCAACCATCCTCACCGCGATCGGCGGTGCGTCGGCGTCCGGAAACGCCGCAGTGTTGACCGTACAGAACCCAGTCCTTCGCCGGTCGGCCGCGCGGACCGGAACGGTCTACGCCCAGGGGATCGATCTCGAGGGAGACCGGCCCTGGGAACTGCCGCTCGCTCTGTTTCGGTGCAGCCGGTTCGACGACTCCGATCCGCTCGAACACGACACGAGACGAGAGCTGTACCAGGCGATCACGAACGCACCAGGCGTCCACCTGTCGGAACTCGAGTCCGTGACCGAGGTGTCGCTGTCGACGATCCGTCATCACCTCCGCATTCTCGAGGAAGAGCGCCTGGTGACTTCCGAAAAGATTCGCGGGAAGCGCCGGTACTACTGCATCGATACGACCGCGGACATCGACATCGAGCTACGGACGGCTCTGTCCGAGGAGTCGACGAGACGGCTCCTCGAGACGCTTGCAACACGTGAGAGGATGCAGACGAGCGAGCTCGCTGACGTGCTGAATCTGGACCCGAGTACGGTGTCTTACCACCTCTCGTCGCTCGAGGAGGACGGGCTCGTCGTCCGAGAACGCGATGGGCCTGCGGTCTGCAACCGGCTCGCGCCCGAGGTCGAACTCGCGGTCGAACGGGCCGACTTGACGAGCTAACGGGGCGGCGGACGCAGTTGTGCGACGGTGCCCTGTCTGGGGTTCGGGACGACGAACCGCCTGACCGTCGATCCAACGCCGTGTCTTCGGAGTCGAGTCGTCGTCAGTCGACACGAAACCACGACGGTCACTCCTCGTTTCCCTGGCTCTCGTTCCACCAGCTATCGGCGTCCGGATCGAAAACGACCTCCCCGTCGGCAGACACAGTTACCGTGAACTGGCGAAACTCGATTCGAACATCGCCCGACCGACGGGGACTGTTCGAAATCGGCTCGAACAGCGAGTCGAGAGCCTCCGGATCGACCGCGTCGAACAGCCGTTCTCCGTCGGCGAACTCGAGTTCAGGGGCTCTCCTCACGACGGCGACGAGATGGCCCGACAACGGTTTCGGGCCTGCCCAATCGTGGTGGACGCGGAGCGTTCCGGTGTCGGTATCTCGGTGGATCGTCGGATCGAACGGGCTGTCGTCCGTCATCGTGATCGTACGGTCTGTCGTCGGGATTGTAGGGGAATTGGCAAACGTGTCCAAAAGGGTTGCACCCGACCCGCCGGCCGCCCGGCCGCGGGCCGAATGTTGATTAGTTCGGCACACTGAGTACCAATCGAGCATGCCACCGACCGAGGAGATCGTTTGTACCGCGGAGGACTGCTTTCTCGACCTGTTCGAGAACCACTATACGTACGAGGTTCCCGACGAGCACGAGGTTTCGGAACTGTCGTGCCCGGTCTGTGGTGGGACCGACTGTCTCGAGCCGGTCGAACTCTGAGCCGTGTCGGTCGATCACCGTTCAACCGTTCGGTCCGACGTGTCTACTCCGGCGTCGATGTCGGATCGGCACGGTGTCTCCAGTGAGCGGCGAGTGTTCGAGCCGATCGGTCCGATCTCGAGTTCGAGTTCGAGTTCGAGTTCGACTTTGACTTCGGGTTCGGATTCCAGTCTGACACCCAGTATCACAATCAATAATAGCGAGGTCGTCGTAGGAACTCATCCGGCAATGTCTGCCTCGAACTGTCAGGTTCGGTCGCCCCCCGTCGCCTCTGGAGGGAGGGCCGACTCCGAACCGGAACCGACTACTGTCCCGTCTCCCGTCCCCGCCCCGATCTCGTCCCAGGTCGCCGCTCCGACGGTCCCGGTGAGCGCCACCAGCGCCGCCGGAGGTGACCGTCCGTGAGCCCTCGTACTCTCGTCGATTCCGTCGGTCGGTTCCTCTACCGACAGATCGGTCGCGCGAACGGTCGTACCCAGAACCACCGCTCGCTTCCCGTCGATATCCTCGAGGACGAGACCTCGTATCTCGTCGTCTTCGACGCGCCCGGTGCTGAGCCCGACGACGTCGAAGTCCGGTACCTCGAGGGCAACGTCAAGATTCGAATCGAGCGGTTTCGACAGTTTCGTGATCGGTTCGACATGCGGTTTCCCGGCCGTGGGATGGAGCTCGGTGGCGAGGCCGAGTTACCCGCCGACGCGATCGTCGACCCCGATTCCGGAACCGCGACCCTCACCGAAACCGGGACGCTAAGCGTCGAAATTCCAAAAGACACGTCCGTTCCCGACGGAGGTGACCGCGAGGACGAACTGGCGGCCGGCGAGTCCAAGTTCGAATCCGAGCCCGAACCCGAACCCAAATCCGAGCCGGACCCGGAACTCGAGTCGGCCGACGAGCCAGCCGCCGAGGCCGATACCGCCGACGCGTCGGTCGGTGACTGACGGGTATCAGTGGTAGTGGTAGTGGCAGTGCCCGTGCCCGTATCTGTTCTCCACTCTCGATCCTCAACACCCGTTCTCAGTCCTCGTCGATCCGCATTCCTTCTTGGATTTCGAACTCCTCGTCGCCATCGAACCGCGCCGGATCGAAGCGGTCGATCCCGTCCCCACCGACGATCTCACCCGCGATCCGCTCGCCGATCCCCGGCGCGCGCATGAACCCGTGACCCTGGAACCCGGTCGCGACGTACAGTCCGTCACGGAGTTCCCCGACCAGGGGATCGCCGTCGGGCGTCGCCGTACAGAGACCGGCCCACGCTCGCTCGAGGTCCGTCTCCGGCGATACCGCTACGTCCGGGAGCCGGTCGTCGACTCGCTCGAGTAACTCTTGGGCGAACCCGTCGTTTGCGTCCCGGTCGTACGCGTCCGGATCGGCTTCCCACTCTTCCGTGCCGTCGCCGGCAAGCAGACCCTCGGGATGGGGGCGAACGTAGAACCCCTCCGTCCCGTCGTAGCAGATCGGCTCCGTGAGGTCGCAGTCCGCGACCAGCGCCTGGACGCGGTAGGGTTTCATCGCGATGTCGATTCCCGCGTCGGCGAGGACGGCGTTGGTCTGTGCGCCAGCGGCGACGAGGACGGCGTCGAACGCCCGCTCGCTGCCGTCGGGTTCGATCACGCGTGTGGGATCGATCCGTACCTCGACTGCCGTCTCGGGCTCGAGTGTCGCCCCGGCACCGTCGGCAGCCGCGGCGAGACAGGCCGTGTAGCGGGCAGGATCGGTGTGCCCTGCTGCGCCCGCGATACCGGCGACTGCGATGTCGTCCGTCCGCAGCGACGGGAACCGCTCGGCCAGCTCGTCGGGCCCCATCTCGAGGGCGACGACGCCGGCTTCTTGCATTCGATTCACCTGTGTTCGAATCCTCTCGGCGCGTTTCTCGTCGCCCTCCTGGGCGAACCAGACGTAGGGACACTCGACGAACGGGAAGGTGTCGTCGCCGGAGAGCCGCCGGAATCGCTCGATCGAGTCGCCGGCGATCTCCGCGTCCAACTCGTCGGCGTACGCGTCGTAACAGACGCCCGCTGCACGGCCGCTCGCGCCGCTTGCGATCCCGTCGCGGTCGTAGAGAGTGACGTCGGCCCCGGTCCGGGCGAGGTCGTAGGCCGCGGTCGCGCCGACGGCTCCTGCGCCGACGACCGCGACCTCGAGGCCGGCTCCGTCGTCGACGAAGGCGTCAGCGCCGACGGCGAGTTCGGGCTCTTCGTCGGGATCGAGACCGTCTACCGTCGACTCGGAAGCGGAATCGTGCCCGGTCATCGGTGCTCACGCGACCAGCAGTCCTCGAGGGATCGTTCGGCGAGCCAGTCGATCAGCGCGCAAAGCCGGTCACAGCCGGTTTCGAACAGTTTCTCCCCTTTCTCGGGAGCGGCCTGGGACGGCCGCCCGACTGCACCGGTCTCGGTAAAGTCGATGGTGTCGAACCCGATCGGCGCACCGTGGACAGTTTCGCCCCAGCCCTCGCTGGCACCGGCCTCGGCGGCCTCGAGTTCGTCGGGGACGACCAGTTCCTCGCGAACGTGCCACAGCAGGCTCGACTCCATCGCGTCGGCGTGGCCCCCCACCTCGTCGAACAGGTCGTCGGCGAGGTCGTCGACCGCGTCCCACCAGTTCCACGGCGGAGCGAACGCGGTTTCCTCGTCTCGAAGCCGTCGTGCAGTCCGTCGCAAGGCCCCGCCGTTGCCGCCGTGGCCGTTGACCACGACGGCCTTCCGCAGGCCGTGCTCGGCCAGACTCGAGAGCGTCTCCGTCACGTACTGCTCGAAGGTCTCCTCGGAGACGTACAACGTTCCGTCGAACTGGCGGTGGTGGACGCTGACGCCGACGGGAATCGTCGGAAGAACGACGGCGCTGACGTCGTCGTCGGCCGCGTTCTTCTCCTCGGCGGCCGTCCGGGCGAACGCCTGGGCAGCCATGTGGTCCATCCCAAGCGGGAGGGCCGGCCCGTGCTGTTCGGTGCTGCCGGTCGGGAGTACCGCGACATCGGCCGCCTCGAGCGTGTCGGCGGCCGCGGTCGTCGTTTGCTCGGCGAGCTGCGTCATACCTGCCCGTGGTTCCCGGAAGTGCTTATACTCTCGGGAAGGGGCGGTTGAAGAAACCGTATCGTCGGCTGGACGCTATTTGCGGAACCGCCCGAGACCCCGTGCAGGGTAGCCGACGACGGTCGTCGCGCCGACCTCCCGGAGCGTCTCGGTCTGGGCGTGCACGTCGTCTTCGGTGCCGACGAGCGTGTAATCGTCGGCTGCCGCGAGTAGTACCTCGCGGGTACGACCCGTCGCGCCCGCGTCGTAGTCGTGGTCGGTGTCCTCGTCGGGCAGCGCCGAGGCGACGGGTCGACGACGTGCGACGTAGTCCCCGACGGCCTCGAGGATCGTGTCCTCGTCGTCGGACAACACCGTCGGCGCGTAGACGGCGATCTCGCCGTCGAAGCCCGCCGCACGCAGTGCCCGGAGTTCGCGTTCGGTCGAGCGCGACAGCAGGTCGTACTGGGTCGCGCCCGTCGCCATCGCGATTCGCTCGACGCTCTCGGTGCCGACCCAGGCGTCGGGCGCGGTCTCGAGGAGTTCGCCCAGCCGGGGGGCGACGGCCCGACTTCGCTCGTCGTCGGTCAGGTAGGCCGGGTGGCCCGCGACGGCAACTCGACCGACCGACGCCGGCAGGTCGGCGACGAGCGAGTCGTCGCCGAGGGGGTCGTAGCCGTCGGCCCGAACCGGTGTCGTGACCCGCACGTCGGCGTTAGCCGCGAGGGTCTCGAGTACGTCCGAATCGGGCACGTGTTCGCGACCCTCGTAGTCGATCGCGAACGCGTCGGCCGGGATCGACGCCGCGTCGGCGACATCACATTCGGTCGGTTTGAGCGCGATCGCGTCCAGGCCCGTGCGGTCGACGACGCTCGTGGCATCAGCTCTCAACATCGGCGATCACCTCCGACCGGAAGCGTCGAGATCGTCGCTGTCGGGACTGGGAACGATGCCAGAAGCGACGCGAACGATGCAGCGTTCGCGGTAACGAAAACGTCGAGACAGTAGTTATCGCCCGTGCGGAACTCGATCCATCGTCTGTGCGACCATACCCGCTGTGGGGCCCCGGTATGCAAAAGCGTGACGCCCCGCCGAGTTTTTGCCTCCCACTGGCGGTCGCGAATCGTGGTCTCACGACCGTGTGTGATCTCGCTCTTCCCGCTCGATCCGTTCGGGAGCGTCGAACTCCGTCGCGAGTTCGAGCAACTGAACCAGAATGCGGCCCGTCGCACCCCAGACGGTGTAGCCGTCGACGTGGAAGTAGTGGATGACGACGTCACCGTAGTAGGGGTGGTCCCGACGTTCGTACTCGTAGTTCTCGTGATCGAGAAGTGCCGAAAGCGACAGCAGGACGATCTCGGCGACCTCGTCGTCGTCGCGCTCGTACTCCCGGTCGGGAACGCGGCCGACGAACGGCGTAACCGCGTACTCCGTGACGGTGCGGATGTCGTCGAGCCGGCCGACGATTTCTGCCTCCGAAGGATTCAGCCCGATCTCCTCGTTTGCTTCCCGCAGTGCCGTCTCGAGGATCGAGTCGTCTTCGGGCTCGGCACCGCCGCCGGGGAAACTCATCTGTCCGGGGTGTTCCCCGAGGTGGTCGGCACGGCGAGTAAACAACAGGTAGTCCTCACCGTCGCGCTCGACGATCGGAGCCAGGACGGCAGCGTCGTGTTCCTGGTCGTCGATCTCGAGGGGGTCGTGGTCGGCGACGGGATCGAGGTCGAGCGTGTGGCGTCGTGGCGATCGGGACATACGTTAGTCGAGTGCCTCCTCGAGTCGCGTCCGTTCCGCCGAGAGGTCGACGGGTGCCCAGGCCTCGACGTCGTAGCTGACGTCGAGCAGTTCTCGGATGCGATCGGGATTCTCGCCGGAGTCGTCGACCGCCGACTCGAGGGCGGCGACGAACCGGTCCCGGACGGCGTCGCCGAGTGCCTCACGGTCGATGTCCCGTCGGTCGACATCGAGGATGTGTGGGACGTCTTCGGCGTACTCCGGAACGGTGGGGAACGCGGTAGGGCCCGCGACGTACAGGGGCTCGCGATCGCCGTCCGCGTTCCGGGCCTCGTTTCCGTCGCCCCCGCCGTCGCCCCCGTTCTCGTTCTCGTAGCGGACCAGCGCGAACGACTCGACGGCCTCCTCGATCGCGTCGTCGACCGCCGCTCCGTCGACCGATCGCCCGTCCGCGCGGAAAGCGGCCTCTGAGAGCGCACGCTCGAGTTCCGCGCGGGTCAGTCCGCCAAAGAGGTCGACGACGCCGGCCAGTTCGTCGGCGGTCGCGTCCATGAGAAGAACAACGCTCGCCTGAAAGATTAATCAACCGGAATCGCCGCTTCTCCCGCCGTCGGCGTCGGGTTCGCACGTTGTGACCGCGAGGGAGGGGTGGGCGGCGAGTTCACGATCGAGCCTTCGGACCCACTCGCCGACATCGTTTCGCTGTACGGCGTGCCACATGGACCGAAGCCGGTCGTGCTGGTCGTCGGGGTCGAGTTGCAGGGCCCGATCGATTTCCGTCGCCGTCCCGCAGACATCGTAGGGGTTGATCTCGATCGATCCCTCGAACAGGTCGTTGACGCCCGCGAACTCGCTTCCCACGACGGCCCCGCTCTCGCTCGCGTTCGCGGCGACGTACTCCATCGCGACCAGGTTCAGTCCGTCACGGCGCGAGGAAACGACGAGCGCGTCGGCGGCCCGGTACAACGCGAGCAGTCGCTCCCAGTCGACCGGCTCGGCGACGTGCCGGACCGGCGTCCAGTCGTCGGTCCCGAACCGATCGTTGACGGCTGCAACGCGCTCTCTGACCTGCTGGCTGTAAATTTCGTACTCAGGAATCCCCTCCCGCGAGGGGGTCGACACCATCAGGTGCGTGACGGCTCCACGCCACTCCGGACGCGTCTCGAGGAGGTGTTCGAACGCCCGGAGCCGCTTGCGGATTCCCTTGGCGTAATCCAGTCGTTCGACGCCCAGCAACAGGTCGTCGCTCGGAGCGAGGTTGTAGTCAGCGCGGACGGATTCGGGGGATACTGCCGGTGACATCGCTTCGTCGCGCACGCCCGAGGCGTCGATCCCGATGGGTTGTGCGTACACCCGAGTGAGCGACGGGGGTTGCTGCCCGTCGTCCGCGACGTACCGGACGGTACCTGCCTCCCGATCGACCGACGCCGACGGTAGCAGACGGTCGACCGATTCGAGGAAGTTCCGCCGGTACTCCTCGAGGTGGAACCCGAGGAGGTCGGTGGCGAGCAGTCCCTCGAGCAGTGCGGTCGCGTTCGGCGAGACGCGGAGGTCGTCCGGCGACGGCCAGGGAACGTGCCAGAACTGTGCGACGACGGCCGAATCCGGGAGTCGACCGCGGAGCCGGTCGCCGAGCAGGGCGAAATGATAATCCTGAATCCAGACGATCGGGTCTTGCGACGGTGCTTCCGTGCCTGGGCCTAGGCCGGAGCCGACGCTCTCGAGAACCGCGTCCGCGAACCGCTCGTTCGCCCGCACGTAGGCCGGCCAGTGGGACGGCTCCGATCGGATTCGGCCAAGATCGCCGTGACACAGCGGCCACAGCGTCGAGTTGCTGTAGCCGTAGTAGTAGTCCTCGACCGTCGACTCCTCGAGGAAGACCCGCTCGAGGTCGTAGGCGGGCTCGTCGGGCGGGACGCCGACGGTCCCGTCGTCGGCGACGGCGGCGTCGGCGTCGCCGCTGCCCCAGGCGACCCAGGTGCCCCCGAGTCGCTGTAAGACGGGATCGAGGGCGGTGGTGAGGCCGCCAGTCGAGCGTTCGACCGAGATTTCGGGGTCGTCGCCCGAGGGGGCAGAGGTAGCACTCGAGTCCGACTGCGACTGCGTCGAGTACGAGTGTACGTACGGCTCGCGGTTCGACACGACGACGAGTTCGCGCTCGCGGAGCGGCGACGACTCGGGGAGCGGACGATCCGGTGTCGAGGAACGAGAGTCCGACACTGGCTACGGCTGAGGAGCGGCGAGTAATCATCCTTTCGCCCTGCCGGCTTTGCCGAGCGGGCGGCAGTATCGAAAGGCGGCAGACCCGTACTGAACCGGCAACGTTTTTCGAGACACATCCTAACCCCGCCCTATGCGAACCGTCGAGATCGGGGACATGCCCGTTGGAGACGGCCATCCACCGCGAGTGATGGGCGTCTTGAACATGAGCGTCGAGTCGAACTACGATCCCAGCGTCCACGGCGGCGTCTCCGAAGCCGTTCGCCACGTCGAAGAGGAGATGGTTCCCGAGGGAGCCGACATCATCGATATCGGCCTCCAGTCCGCGAACCCGAAAAACGACTGGCTCCCCGCGGAGGTCGAACGGGATCGACTCGCGAAGGCGCTGGCCGTCGTCGACGAGGTCGACGCCGATGTCGCGTTCTCGATCGAAACCCGCTACGCGTCGGTCGCCGAAGAAGCGATCAAGGGCGGTTTCGACCTGGTCAACGATGTCTGTGGATTCGCCGATCCGGAGATGCCCGAGGTCTGTGAGGAGTACGACATCCCGGTCGTGAAGATGGCGAGCCCGCCGGACATCAAGAAACCGGGACATCTGAAGACCATCGACGATATCTTCGAGGCCCTCCGGCGTGGCGGGTTCACCGACAAGACGATCCTCGACCCCGCCTTCGGTGGGTGGTACGACGAACGCACCTTCGAGGACAACTGGGAACTGTTCCGCCGTCTGCGGGAGTTCCGTGCGTTCGGTCGACCCATCCTCACCGCCACCAACCGTGAGGACTTCCTCGGCGACCTGGCCGGCCGCCCCGAGACCGAAGATCAGTTGCCGGTCAGCCTGGCGGCCGCGACGATGGAGGTCGAACGCGGCGCACACATCGTTCGTACCCACGACATCGCCGAGACGAAAGACGTCGTCCAGGTGGCCCACGCACTCGGCGACAACCGCGAACTTCGCGAGGAGCCGAGCGTCGTCGAACTCCGGAACGTCACCGGGCGCGAACTCGAGCGCACCGTCTCCCTGCGAGAGAACACGACCGGGCGGAACGCGTCCGCGAGCCTCTTTTTCCAGATCGGTGACCTCGACGAGACGACCGAGGCTGCCCTCCGGCAGTGGGCGGACCGCCACGACTTGCCCCTCGCGGTCGATCCGGGTGCCGACGCGTTTCTCTCCGGCACGGCGGGCCGACTGCGCGACGCCGTCGCGGATGTCGACGGCGAGGCCCGCGAGACGCTCGCGCCGATCCTCGGGACGGTTCGGTCGGCACTCGAGCGACACGATGCCGATCCGGGTAACTGAATTCGGTTCTGCGTAGGGTGTTCGTAAACCCATTGGGTCAGACGAAGCCCCGGTCTTTTTCTTCCCTACCTTCGTAACGAAGGCACATGAAATCAGTCCGGAAGGCACTCCGCGACGGGGAACTCGACAAGGACACCTACGACCGGCTCGTCTGTGGCGAGTGCGAGAAGCCGCTGAAGACCGAAAACGACCCGGACCAGATCAAGACGGTGCGAATCTGTCCGGACTGCGACGAGGAGTGGAAAGAAATCCGGTAACAAACCTGGCAGGGGCGAGGGCACTCCGTATATTTTCTGTGGATCACACGCCGCTCGAGCCGTTCATTTGCGATTCACGCTCTCTCGAACCAGACCCAAATCGAGGGCACGCTCGAGGTCGACGCCCCTCTGGCAGCCACTGCAAGCCATTGCACACTCGATTGCACGACAGCTATGCGATCGGTGTGTGAGTCGTTTCAGTTGTTACTGTAGCTGGACAGTGCGACCGGTAGGGGATGATCTCCGGGGGATCGCGAGAGACGAGGTGACCGGCCCGGCATCGCGGCATTGCTCTGCCTGTCGATTCGTCAGTGAGAAACGACTGTGACAGCAGCGAGTGAAACGACACGAACGGCAACGAACGGCAACGAACGACAAAGGGCACCAACGAACGGCAACAATCACCAACGAACGCCACAACTAATCACGATCGTTCGCCAGCAAGCGCCGAAAAGAGTCGCTTTTCGAACTCCTCGCGGCTGATCCCGTCCGAGGGGCCGATCCCGTTCATGTGATCGACCGAGACCTGCCCACCACCCATCCGGGCGTGGCCGCCGGCGTTCGCCATCGGAATGTCGCTGACGGCGTGTCGAAGCGACTCCCCCATGTGGACACGGTCGTCCCGGGACCGGCCGGAGAGGTGGATCGTCCCGTCGTTTTCCCCGTAGACGACCACCGCGGTAACGCCCTCGAGATGCATCAACTCGTCGGCGGCCTGGGGAATCGCGTCGACGTTCGAGGCCGTCCCGACATCACAGACCGCGAACGAGCCTTCGACCCGTTTTTCCGTGATCGCCGTCGCCTTGACCTGCAACACGTCGTCGCTGACCTGCGGGTTGGCGATCCGCTCGAGTAGGTCTTCGTCGATTTCGTCGAAGAGAAACGCACAGGCGTCGAACTCGGCCCTCGAGCAGCCGTTCGTCAGGTGGTTGGTGTCGGACTGGATGCCATAGAGCAGACCGGTCGCGAGCTCCGACGTCAGGTCGACCCCGTCCTCGCCGTCGTCGGCCGTGCCGATCCCCCTGATGTACTCGACGAGGATCGTCGAGGCCGCCCCGTACTCCGTTCGGACGTCCGTAAACCGCGTCCCGGTGCCGTTGCCGGGGTGATGGTCGACGACCCCGACGGGTTCGACGTTCTGTGCGCCGGTGAACCCACGCGGCGTGTTGTGATCGACTAAAACGACCGCATCCGCAGCCAGCTCCGAGCTCGAGTCGATACTCTCGAGATCCAGGTCGAGGACGGTCCGGAACGCGCGGTTTTCCTGGTGGCGGATCTCCCCGGAGAACTGTAGCGTCGACTCGGTCGACACCGAGTCAGCGATCGCCGCCACGGCCATCGCACAGCCCATCGCGTCGGGGTCCGGGTTGGGATGCATCAGCACCGCCACCTCGTCGTACTCCTCGAGAAGCCGGCGGAGGCGTACACCAGGCGGCCGACGGAACCACCGGACGGCCCACCAGCTTCCGAGGACGAAGCCGGCCGCTAGCAACACCAGCAGCGAGAGCACGAGCGGATCGAGTGCCTGCAGCGAGTCGGCGACGGCATCGACGACCAGCACGTCCGCCTCGGCGTCGACGAGCAGCGCCGAGGCGTCGCGGTAGCTCATACCGGACACTCAAATCGAACCACAAAGAATTTTCCGACGATTCACACGTTCGGGGCCAGAGCAGGGAGTGGCCCGGGCCGTTACCCCGTGTGATACTGGTCGATCGCCGCCCGATACCCCTCTCTGTAGGTGGGAAACTCCAGCTCGTAGCCCAGCGCGCGCAGCTTGTCGTTGGCACAGCGCTTGCTCGTCAGAATCCGCCGGCGCGCGGCGGCCGACAGGTCGTCGCCTCCGTCCTCGAGTCGCTGGTCTTTCGTCCGCTTGGGCGGCTCCGGGACCCCACACTCGTCGGCGAGCCAGTCCGCGAACACCCACTTCTCGACGGGTTCGTCGTCGACCACCTGGACGACCTCGCCGCGGGCAGCGTCGTCCTCGAGCAGGTACCGGACGGAGCCGGCGGCGTCGTCGCGGTGGATCATGTTCAGATAGCCCTCGGTAACCGGTCCGTCGAGGTAGCGCTCGAGACGGTATCGATCGGGACCGTAGAGGCCGGCGTAACGCGCGACGGTGCCATCGAACCCGTAGTCGGACGGTCGGTCGCGAGCGATCCGCTCCGCCTCGGCGAGCACCTCCGTCTTCGCGGTGGTCGGTTCGATGGGCGTCCCCTCGTCGACCCAGTCGCCGTCGTGATCGCCGAGCACGCCCGTCGAGGAGGTGTAGACCAGCCGGTCGGGTGAGTGCTCGCGCTGACCGAAGTGTTCGATCGCGGTCTCGAGACCGTCGACGTAGATTTCGCGGGCGGCGTCGGCACCACGGCCGCCGCTGCTGGCGGCGAAGACGATCGCGTCGACGTCGGGTACGGACGCGAGACTCTCGGGATCAGTGATGTCGGCACGAACGGCCTCGAAGCCGGCCGATTCGATCGCGTCGATACCCGACTCGGAGCGACGGACCCCGACGGCGTCGTGGTCGCGGTCGGCGAGCTGTCGGCCCAGCTCGAGGCCGATGTAGCCACAACCCAGAATAGCGACGTGCATACCCGTAGTCGTGGTGCGAGCGACATAGGTGCACTGCTCGTCGCTCGGCACGGGCCGAACACCGCTCGAGTCGATACCAAAAATCTATGATAGCACAGCACATACTATCGGGGAGAACGAGGCGTCCCCGATGCCCGAAACGTGTACGAACTGCCGGGCCAGAGCCCCTTCCCGGCAGTATCACGTCCACCTGTCGACGGCCGAGGTCGTCGAGATTTCGCTTTGTGAAGGGTGTCGGTACAAGTTCGTCACTGCGGACTGGGTCGACGCGGTCGTCTAACCGAGACGGGGAACCCCGAGCGAGAATCGCCCTCCCGTCAGGGCATATTCCCGACGATCACGTGTTGCAGGTGTACGTACTCCTCGAAGGACATCTCCGCCCGGCGTTCGATCTTCTGTTGGACCTCCTTGGCGTCCATCTCGAGCTCGAGGTCGCTCTCGACGGCCTCGACGTCCATGACGGCTGTCGACATTCCCATCAGCAGGTGTTCACAGGCCATCGTCACGACCGTCTCCGGGTCACGGACTCCCTCCTCGAGCGAGCGGATCTCGGCCGCCTGCTCGAGCGAGAGGTCCGGCAGGTCACCGTTCCCGAGCGCCTCGAGGTCGACGGGTTCGAGGCTCGTCTCGGCGGTAGCAGTTTCGAGACCGTGCTCGTCGACGATGTCGGCGAGCTCGTCACGATACTCGGCGCGGAGCTGGGCAGGGGTGTCGGGAACGGTCGTGCGCTGCTCGTGGAACATACCCGGTATCAACGGGGACAGCGTAAAGTGTATTCCCATTCGCACACCCACGAGGCGACCGAACTGGCGGATTTGTCGATCTGGAAACCCATCGGAACGTTAAACACGATTCGGCCTCATGTCCGCTGTATGAAAGTTGCCCTGATCGGAGTCGGTCAGGCCGGTGGGAAAGTAACCGAACGGCTCGCCCAGTTCGACGCAGACATGGGGTTCGACGCCGTACAGGGAGCCCTGGCCGTCAACTCCGCGAAACCCGACCTCCAGTCCCTCGAGTTCGTCGACACGCAACTGATCGGTGCCGACCGCGTCAACGGCCACGGTGTCGGCGGCGACAACGAACTCGGCGCAGAGATCATGCAATCGGACGCCCAGCAGGTGTTGAGCGGACTCGACGGGCGCGTCACCTCCAAGTCGGAGGCCATCTTCGTCGTCGCCGGCCTCGGCGGCGGAACCGGTAGTGGCGGCGCGCCGGTGCTCGTCCACGAACTCCAGCAGGTGTACGACGTTCCCGTCTACGCGCTCGGTATCCTCCCCGGGCGCAACGAGGGCGCACTCTACCAGGCCAACGCGGGACGGTCGCTGAAGACGCTGGCCCGCGAGGCCGACGCGACCCTGTTGATCGACAACGACGCCTGGCACGAACAGGGCGAGAGCGTCGAGGGTGCCTTCGAGACGATCAACGGCAAGATCGCCCAGCGGGTTGGGTTGTTGTTCGCTTCCGGCGAAGCCGTCGAGGGCGTCGGTGAGAGCGTCGTCGACTCGAGCGAGGTCATCAACACGCTTCGCTCGGGCGGTATCGCATCGCTGGGGTACGCGAGCGAAGTCGCGAGCGACGACAGCGGCGAGAACATCCGTACCGTTATGACCGTGGCCAGACAGGCCCTGTTGACGGGGACGAGCCTGCCGGACGCGACGACTGCCGACTCCGCTTTGCTCGTCATCGCCGGTGAACCGGAGACGGTTCCCCGCAAGGGTGTCGAGAAAGCCCGCCGCTGGCTCGAGGACGAAACCGAGAGCATGCAGGTCCGGGGCGGAGACTTCCCGCTCGAGAGCGACCGACTCGGCGCGCTCGTGTTGCTGGGCGGGGCCGAACGCTCCGAACGGATCGAGGAGTTCATGCAACGCGCCCGGGAGGCGAAACGGGCTGCTGAGAGCGAACAGACGGATCACGCGGAGGAGTTCGCCGACGAGCGACTCGAGAACCTCTTTTGACGTGACCGGTTTCGCGGTCGAACCAACGATCGTGAACCGTCGGAACTACTTTTAATTTCTGGCCACGTCCCCTGGGTAATGACCGACGAGTGGACCGCCGGTCGGATCGAGGACCCTGGGGGTGAGGGACCGCCGACCGTCGCGGAGTGGCGACCGGTCACCGTTCCGACGCGGCGACCGGATGCGGACATCGACGAGGGAACGAACGACGGTAACCGCGAGGGCGTCGCGTACCGGACGGTTTTCGACGACCCGCGTACACACGACGGAGCCAGGGACGGGGGGAGAGAACGCGCCATCCTGGAACTGCGTGGCGGCTACGGCCGAACGACGGTCTGGCTCAACGGAACGAAACTGGGTGAGACGGGACCGTACTTCGTTCCCGGCCGGTTCACCTTCGAACCGGAAGCGACCAACGAACTGATCGTGGCCTGCCGGGCCCCGGAGGTGTTCGCCGGCATCCACGACACCGATGCTGTCCCGTCGTCGTTCGCGACACCGGGCATCAGGTGGGGTGTCGACATCGAGGCACGTCCCGAAACCGTCCTGCGGCGACTCGAGACACGGCCGCGTCTGGAGCGAGGGGACGACGACCGTCTTCGTGGGACGATCGATGTCGACCTCGAGGTCGACGCGGGTGCTGCCATCGACGACGCGGTCACGCTCTCCGTCCGTCCGGTCGAACGCGGCGGCGGCGCGACGATGGAACGGATTCCGGTCGAAGCCGACGCGGGGGAGCGGACGACGGTTTCCCGCAGCGTCGAGATTCGGGATCCGTCCCTGTGGTGGCCCCGCGGACACGGCCCCCAGCACCGATACGCCGTCCGAGCGAAACTCGGTGGCGACGAACGTGAGCGTACGATCGGCTTTCGGCACGTCGAACGCGACGCCGAGGGGTTCCTCGTCAACGGCGAACGGGTCCGCGCACGGGGGTTTACTCGCCTTCCCGGGGTGGCTCCCGAGGCGGACGTTCGACGCGCCCTCGAGGCGAACGCGACACTCGTTCGCGCGCGCGGACACGTTCCTGACCCCGCGTTCCACGCTGCCTGCGACGCTGCTGGCCTGCTCGTCTGGCAGGACCTCCCCGTCAGCGGTGCCGGGATCGCGACCCGACTGGCGAACGACGGTGACGACGAACCCGATCTCGTCCAACGGGGGCGGGAACTGGCGACGACGCTCGTCCGCGAGTACGGCCACCACCCGAGCGTGGCCTGCTACGGCGTGCAAGACGAGCCGGCGACGCCGTTCGACGAGCCGATCGGCGGCGGACTCACCGGCAAGCTCACAGTCAGGTATCGTGCGTGGCGCGCGTCGATCGACCGTAGTCCTGCCGACGCCATCGCCGACGGCTTCCGTGAGGACGTTTCGGTCCCCGTCGTTCCCGTCGCCGGCCAGCCCGGTACCGACCCCGACGCGTCCCACCTCTTTCCCGGCTGGCAGTACCTCGAGGCGACCGATCTCCCGTGGCTGCTCGAGACCTACCCCTCGCTCGGAGAGGTCGTCGGTGCGATCGGTGCGGGCGCGCTCGCCGATGGCGTCGAGCCGGATGGAATCGACGGAATCGATGCCGAACTGTACGCTCGCCGGGCGGCAGACCCGGAGGCATCGCGAACGTACCAGGCGCGAACGCTGAAGACGATCGTCGAGACGCTGCGCCGCCGCGAATGTGGCGTCTTCGCTCTCGAGACGCTCAGAGACGTCGCGACCGGCGGCGGAATGGGGGTAACGACCGTCGACGGTGAGACCAAACCCGCCTACGAGACCGTTGCGGACTCGCTGGAACCGGTCCAGGCCGTCCTCGACGAACCGCCAGCCCCCGGTAGATCGGTCGGAATCTCCCTCTGTAACGATACGAACAAGACACTCGAGGGGACGGTAGCCTGGCGTGCCGGCGAGGACGGCGACGAGACGACGGTTTCGGTGGAGGCGTTCGAGACAGTCGCCGTCGATACGGTGCGAATTCCCGACGGAGCAGAAACCGTCGAACTCGCCGTTCAGGCAGGGAACAGATCGGCGACCAACGAGTACGATTTATAGTTGCTTGTGACTGGGTAGCATACCCAAGAGCGGCGTAACGAGGTCCCTGCTAGCGGTTTTCGCACCCCTTCTTACCGGTACATTTAAATTGGAGGCGACAGTAGCTATCGGTACCAGAACGCCGCCGGGGCGCGTATCGCTCGACGATCGATGACAGGGAATCTTATTCACCGAGGTTTCGCAGATCGTCAGCGATCGCTCCGTGCAGCCAAACGGGACGGGGGAAACGGACCGCGGATTCGTCCTCGACGTCGATTTCCGACGCTCGAGAACGGTACCGTCGGTCGACCGCCGTCCTCGTTGGGCTGCCTTTCCGGCGCGGGTATGGCACAGAGGCTTGAATAACTATGGTAGAAGAATCGAAAAACATCGAACTGACAGAGGACGACCTAGAGAACAAATCGAAAGGCGAGCTCATCAAGAAGGCCGGACAGCTCCGAGACCGGCGAAACGAGCTCAACCAGATGGCCTCCGAACGGGCCTCCAAGCGGGACGATCTCAACGCGAAGACCCGCGAGAAGGTCGACGAGGCCCAGGAGCACCGCGAGAAACGCGACGAGCTCAACGAGCAGGTCCAGGAACACAAAGAAAAACGCAACGAGCTCAACGCCGAGGCCAACGAGCTTTTCGACAAGGTCGAGAAGCTCAAGTCCGACATGGAGCTCGACGAGGGCAAGGACCTCGAGGAGCTCGAGGAAGAGATCGAAGAACTCGAGTTCAAACAGCAGACCGAGGTCCTCTCGAGCGAAGAAGAGCAGGAACTGATCGAGAAGATCGAGTCCAAGCGCGAAGAGTACGAAGAGCGCAAGGAAAAGCTCGAACAGAACGAGGACCTCGAAGAACTCGTCGAGGAAGCTGAAGAGGTCCGCTCGGAAGCGTCCCAGCACCACCAGAAGGTGACGGAGCTTGCGGACAAGGCCCAGGAACATCACAACGAGATGATCGAGGCCTACCGCGAGGCCGACGACATCCGTGACGAGGCCGACGAGATGCACGAGAAGTTCGTCCAGGCTCAGGAAGCGGCCGACCGACACCACGAGGACTTCGTCCGCGTCCAGAAGCGCCTGCGCGAACTGGACAAGCAGGAAGAACAAGAGCGCAAGTCCGAGCGCGACAAGAAGAAAGAAGAGGCCAAAGAAGAGGCCGAGGAGATCTATCAGAAGTTCAAGGAAGGCGAGACCCTCGACACCGAGGACCTGATGAAGCTCCAGAAGACGGGCCTGCTCTAGGTCGTCCGTCAGCTTCACGGTCTCCGTTCGCGCCCGACTCGTCTCCCAGTTGGCCCGCGGTCGGCGGTCCGTCTTCCCGGACCCTCGACCGTCCATCCTTCCCCAGCAGGGGAACGAGGCGAGAGTCCGGTCGCGCGTGACGTTCGGTCGCCGTGACTGTGGTCGTGGTCGTGGTCGGTCGTCTCCACAGTCTATACCCGCGCTGGATCGGTGTCACGCGTACCGCGCAGCCGACGTCGACACCCGTCTCGACTCGGGATCACGACTCGAGCGAACGGACCGAAGGTCGTTCTCACGGACAGATACCCCCACAGAGGAATCTCCGCGACGACGAGTCGCGACGGCAACGGTTAACAGGTCAGCACACGGACCTGACACCATGAACAACGGTGATTCCCGTGGTTAGTACGGACGATATCGGACAGCTCGCGGTCGTCGTGCTGGGTGTGTTGCTCTTCGCTATCGTCGGGTTCGGCCTGTTCGTCGCCTATCCCGATACGCTCGCGGACCTGTTCGGAATCGTGTTCGCGGTCGTCGTCGTTCTCGCCGGGCTGAAGGTGACGGGCAACGTCGCCGGGTCCCTGTTCGCCAAGTACAACGTCGCCGAGGTAGCCGTCGAGGGACCGATCACCCGCGACGGGAGCGGCGGACCGCTCCCCCAGAGTCCGCGGGCGACGCCGGCCGACGACATCGTCGAGCAGATCGATCGGGCAGCGGAAGACGACAACGTCGACGCCCTCCTGTTGAAACTGAACACGCCCGGCGGCGAGGTCGTCCCGAGCGACGACATCCGGCTCGCCGCCGAACGGTTCGACGGTCCAACGATCGCCTACGCCCAGGACGTCTGTGCCAGCGGCGGCTACTGGATCGCCAGCGGCTGCGACGAACTGTGGGCGCGCGAGGGCTCGATCGTCGGCTCGATCGGCGTCATCGGCTCGAGAGTAAACGCGAGCGAACTCGCCGAGAAAGTCGGCCTCTCCTACGAGCGGTTCGCCGCCGGCGAGTACAAGGACGCCGGTACGCCGCTGAAGGAACTCGAGGACGACGAACGCGAGTACCTGCAGGGATTGATCGACGACTACTACGAGACGTTCGTCGAGCGTGTCAGCGAGGGCCGGGACCTCGAACCGGAGTTCGTCCGCGACACCGAGGCCCGGATCTACCTCGGCGAGCACGCTCACGAACTCGACCTGGTCGACGAGTTGGGAACTCGCCGTGAGATCGAGGACGAACTCGAGGACCGACTCGAGACCGACGAGGTCGCAGTCGAGGAGTTCGAGCCGGAGCGGCCGCTGATGGCTCGCGTCGGCGCGGGTGCCCAGCGTGTCGCGTACGCGTTCGGAGCCGGTATCAGCGGGCTCGCCGACGGTCGCGGGTTCCGACTGCGGAGCTAGCGGCACCGTCTCGACCGAACACCGGTCGCGTTCTTGGTTCGTGTCTGGTCCCGGAATCGGTCCGATAAGTGAGTGGTTTTATCGTCACACAGCGAGGAACGACTACCGTGACAACGCTGGTCGTCTGCCTCGACCGGACCGACGACGTGGGCCGGAAGACCGGTCTACGGTCGCCGATCGTCGGCTGGGAGGCAGTTCGCGCGCTCGTGACCGACATCGGGCTCGCGGATCCGGAGGATTCGGGAGTCAACTCCCTGCTCGAGACGCTGCGGGTCGCCCAGGACCTGCGCGACGACGGCGAAGACACCGTCGTCGCGGTCGTCTCCGGGGACCGTGAGTCGATGGTGTCTGCGGATCGGGCGGTCGCCCGCCAGCTCGACGACCTCATTGCCGACCACGACCCCGACTCGGCGGTCGTCGTCATCGACAGCGCGGAGGACGAACGGCTGGTGCCGATCGTCGAGAGCCGCGTCCAGGTCGACTCGGTCGACCGGGTCGTCGTCCGCCAGGCGCGGGACATCGAGTCGACGTACTACCTGCTCAAGCAGTTCCTCGCCGACGAGGAGCTGCGACAGACGGTGCTGGTCCCGCTCGGACTGACACTGCTGGTCTTCCCGATCCTCGCGATGCAACTCGGTGCCGCGGAGGGTGCGGCGGCGATCACGACGGTGATCGGCCTCTTCTTGTTGTACAAGGGGCTGAACGTCGACGAAATGATGTCCGGCGTCACCCACCAGGCCCGCGAGGCACTGTACTCCGGTCAGGTGTCCGTCGTCACCTACGTCGTCGCCGCCGGACTGACGCTCGTGGGGGTATTCGCGGGCGCGCTCGGCGTCTCGAGTCTCGAAGACACGCAAACGGTGCTCGTGCCGACGATGCAGTTCGTCTTCGACAGCGTGCCGTGGTTCGCGATGGCCGGGATCACGGCCAGCGCCGGCCGGCTGCTGGACGAGGCCATCAGCGAGGACCCGGTCCGGCAGTCCTACCTCAACCTGCCGTTTATCCTGCTTGCAGTCGCCCTGGTACTTCGTGGGTTCTCCGCGTACTTCCTCGAGCAACAGGGCGTTATCTCGCCGCTTGCGGTGCCAACGAGTGAGTTCGGTCGTCTCTCGATCGAGGGGTTCACCCTGGCGGCGGGCGAGCGACTGGCGCTGTTCGTCGCGACAGCGATCGCGGTGAGTCTCGTCGGTGCCCGAGCGGCCGTTTCACTGAGTGGGACGGACGATCTCGAGTTGGTCGAGGAGGAACCGAACGCGGAGTCGGGATCGGGGACCGAGCTGACCGACGGCGGGCCCGGACCGGTAGAGCCGAACGCGACCGGAGCAAGCGACGTGGAGACGGTTCGTGGGCCGGGAGCGGGGGAGCGACGGGAGCGCGAGTCCGAAACGGAACCACAAGGGGAGCCGGAAGCGGACCGGGAAACAAAACCGCACGTGAACGACGACGTAACCGAAGACGAGGACGGCGATGCGACTGCGGCGTCGAGCACGGACCCCGATCCCGGTGACGAACGGGACGACGACACCGACCGTGACGGTGGCGACCGCAACACCACGTAACCCGACTCGTTACGTCACCCATTTACCCCCGTACCCCAACTGTCGACCATGACCGACGACGGCGCGTGGGTGAGCCTCTTTTCGGGCGGCAAGGACTCTTCGTGGGCCCTGTACCGGGCACTCGAGGAGGGACTCGACGTGCAACGACTCGTCACCGTCCATCCCGTAGGCGACTCCTACATGTACCACGTTCCGGCGACCGAACTGGCCGCGCTGGCGGCCGAAAGTATCGGGATCGAACTACTCGAGGTCGAGCCCGAGGACTTCGAGGCCGACGCCGCGATCGACTCGAGCGTGCAGGGAGACGACGAACTCGAGCCGCTCGAGGCGGCCCTGACCGAACTCGACGCCGAACTCACGGCCGAGGGGGACGAGGCGGACGGGGCGGACGGGGCAGATGGGACGGGCGGCATCGCAGGCGTCACGGCGGGCGCAGTCGAAAGCGAGTACCAGACCAGCCGGATCGAGGGGATGTGCGACCGGCTTGGCTGTGACCTGTTTGCCCCGTTGTGGCAGGAACAGCCCCGCGAGCTGGCCGATGCGATGCTCGATGCCGGCTTCGAGATCGTGATTATCCAGGTCGCGGCCCACGGCCTGGACGAGTCGTGGCTCGGACGCACCATCGACCGCGAGGCGCTGGCCGAACTCGAGGCGCTCAACGAGGAGTACGGCGTCCACGTGCTAGGTGAGGGCGGCGAGTTCGAGACGCTGGTAGTCGATGGCCCGCACATGGAGCGACGTCTCGACCTCGAGTACGAGACCGAGTGGGACGGCACCCGTGGTCGGTTGCGGATTACGGACGCCACCCTCGAGTGATCGACGGGACCCGACGGCGTTTCAGTCGACGGGCGAACCTCTATGCGGCTCTGCGTGGAGCCACCGACCGGATGATCGACAACGAACGCGACCTCTTTGTCCGGACGCTCGAGGAACTGTACCACCTGGAACGAGAACTCGAGGAACTCCAGCCGGAACTGGCCGACGCCGCGACCGACGAGGACCTAGAGGAGTTTTTCATGGCCCACGGCGAGCGGACGACCGAGCAGGTCGGACGGTTAGAGCGGATCTTCGACGCCCTCGAAGGTGAGGTCGAACCGGGTCCGGTCGAGAGCCCCGCGCTCGACGGGCTTCGAAGCGAGCGCGAGGCGCTCGTCGGCGACCTGCAGGACCCGACCCTCGGCGACCTCGTCGAGGCGGAACTGGGCCGAACGATCGAGCGCCTCGAGATCAGCAAACTCGAGACGCTGTTGACGGTGGCCCGACGAACCGACCTCCCCGACGAAGTCGTTGGCCCACTCGAGACGACGAAACAGGAGGCGGAGAACGGGCTCGAGCGGTTGCAGGATTTGACGAGTTAACCGGTCGGTGCGGTCGGAACGTGACTGCCGTCAGTCCTCGAGATCCGTTCCGATGCCCGTGTCCGCGGGAGAATTGCTGCCGTTTACCTGGGTCCCGTTCTCGTTCCCGTTCCTGCTCTCGTCCCCCTCCACCGTCGATCCCTGGGCTGCCAGGATCGCCCCACGCTCGTCCCCGTCGGTCCCTTGCCACCACGCGATGCGATCGATCTCGAGCATCCGGTACGTCGAGACCAGCGACAGCCACTCACAGGACGCGATCGTTCGACGTGGCTCGGTAGTCTCGATCGGCGAGGAGTCAAGCGCCTCGTCGACGTCCTCGAGGAAGGCGACTACGTTCGGGTCCGGCCGCACCACGTCGACGCCGGCGAGCTGTCGGAGATACTGGAAGGTCGCGGGGCCGACGCCCGAGATGTCGCCGATGGGGTCCTCGTCGTACCGGTAGTGGTCGGCCTCGGCCGCCCATCCCTCGAGCGCGGTGATATCGTCGTCTTCCGGCCGGTCCGCGAGGACGGTTGCAGCCTCGAGTAACACGTGTCGTTTTCGCTGCGCACCGAAGGCCGCGACGAGGTCGTCGTCCTCGAGGTCGAGTTCGGCGAGGTCGGCGACGGAGTCGATCCGGCCGCTCTCGACGAACGACTCGCGAAAGCGTTCGACCGCCGGTTTGATCCCGGCACGGAACCGCTGGCCCGTCGTCGCGGCCGCAGCCTCCGCGAGCAGCAGGCACGGCTCGTCGCCAGTCCAGCGATTCCGCTCCAAAAACGCCCGAGCAAGCCGCTCCTGAGGGACGGCGGCGGCGCGTCGGTCGAGGACCGCCTGGACCGAAGACACCGGAGACATCGGTTCGGTCGGACGCACTCACGGTGGCCACATAGCTGTTGTGCCGAGACGGACCGTCCCGTGTGGGGCGGAGCCGGCTGCGTCCGTCGCGAGACGAGTTAGAACGGCAGGATCACGACTCGAGCGATCACGAGGATCATCGCGACCGCACCCAGGACGACGAACAGCGCGTGCTCGAGGTCGGGATCGCCGGCCTCAATCGGTGCGGAGCCGGGTTCGGGAGCGTACGGGTCGTCCTCCTGCTGTTCGGACTCGTCTTCCTCGATATCGTCCGTCACGTCCGACTCGTCGCTTCCCCTCGAGAGATCGATCGGAATTCGCTCCCGATCGGTCTCACTGACTCTCTCGTCGGGTTCGGGTCCCTCGGGAGTGAGCGGACTCGAGTGATTCGTCGCGTCTTCGTCACCGTCAGCGCCGACCCCCGTGGTGTCGGACGCCGAAACGTCCAACTCCCCGCCGGCCGATCCCGGCGTGTCGCGACCGTCGCTGTCCTCGCGGTCCGATCCGGTCCCGTCGTCTGGCATGCGCTTCCGTAATGGGTCCGCCGTCAAAAACCCGTGGTCCGCGACCGCTGCCGAGCGAAAGCGCGTTAGACCCGTTGCGTTCGATCCGCGATCTCGCCGCGGTAGACGACTCCGCGCTCGGCGTCGAGGGTAACCGTCGTCCCCACGTCGGTTTCGGCGACGGCCGCGTCGCTGATCATCGGGAGATCCATCTCGCGGGCGACGAGCGCCGGGTATCCCGTCATCCCGCGTTCGGCGTTGAGAATGCCGCCGATCTTGCTCACGTCGCCGTCGAACTCACCGTCGAAATCCGCGGGGAGCGCGAGGATCGCACCTTCGGGGACATCCGAGAGGTCGCCGTCCGGCGCGCGGGCGACGGGCCCCGTTGCCCTGCCGTCGACGACGACCCGACCCGTCGTCAGCGCCTCCGCTGCGACGTGGACTTTCATCATGTTGGTCGTGTTCGCACCCTCGAGATCGGTCATCATGCCACAGAGAACGACGACCGTGTCCCCGCTCTCGGCAATGCCGGCATCGAGCGCAGCCTGGACGGCTTTCTCGACGACTGCGTCGGCCCCCTGATCCGAAACGCGGGCGTACAGCGGGGTAACGCCCCACGAGAGCGCGAGTCGCCGCCGTACCTCGTGACTCTGTGTCGAGGCCACGACGGGGACGCCGGGCCGGTACTTGGCGGTCTTGAGAGCCGTGTAGCCGGACTCGGTGGCCGCGACGACCGCGTCAGCACCCACGTCACGGGCGAGGTAGCGGGCCGAGCGAGCGAGAGCGTCGGTTCGTGCCTCTCCCGCAGTCGGGACGCGCTGCTCGAGCAGTTCCTCGTACTCGTCGGAGTTCTCGACCTGGCGGACGATGCTGTCCATCGCGTCGACGACGTCGACGGGGTGGTCACCGACGGCGGTCTCGGCCGAGAGCATCACGGCGTCGGTGCCGTCGAGGACGGCGTTTGCAACGTCCGACGCCTCCGCGCGGGTCGGGCGACGAGCCGTCACCATCGAGTCGAGCATCTCCGTCGCGGTGATGACCGGCGAGCCGTTCTCGCGACAGGTACGAATGATCCGTTTCTGGATCATCGGCACGTCTTCCATCGGACACTCGACGCCGAGGTCCCCTCGCGCGACCATCACGCCGTAGGCGGCGTCGACGATCTCCTCGAGGTTGTCGACTGCGCCGGCACGTTCGATCTTCGCGACGATGGGAATGTCCGCCCCGAACTCCTCTAGGACCTCGCTGACCGCGTAGACGTCCTCGGCGTCGCGAACGAAGCTCGCGGCGACGAAGTCGACTTCCTTCTCGGCGGCGAGTTCGAGGTCTTTCCGGTCGCTTTCCGTGACGACCTCGAGATCGAGGTCCACGCCGGGGACGTTGACGCCCTTACGGCCGCCGAGTTCGCCGCCGGTGTCGACGCGAGCGAGAACGGCGTCGTCGTCCGCGACCTCCGTGTCGCCGTCCGCGGGGTCGATCACGGTCGTCTCGATCAGCCCGTCGTCGAGGAGGATACGGTCACCGGGCTCGACCTCGTCGATCGGCAAGGAGAGGCCGACCGTCTCCGGCGAGACTTCCGTTCCCTCGACGAAGCGGATTTCCGATCCGGTCTCGAGGGAGACGGTTTCGCCCTCCGGTAACGGCGCGGTCCTGATCTCCGGGCCCTGCATGTCCAGCATGACTGCGACCGGCTCGTCGCGTTCCTCGTCGACGCTGCGGACGCGGTCGACGAGTTCGGCTCGATCCTCGCGGCTGCCGTGGCTCGCGTTCAGCCGGGCAACGGACATCCCGGCGTCCGCGAGTCCCCGGATCGTCCGCCGATCGCTCGACGCCGGTCCCAGGGTACAGACGATTTTCGCGTTTCTCATAGCCCGAGATAGCGCGAGCACGGGCAAAAATCCTCCTGATTTACTCGCTCTCGAGTTTTGATTCTGGGCCGATTCCCCGTCCTGTGCCACGCGAACCGTTTTCCGTACGCCGGTGGTGAAGCGTCTGTGCCCACGTACGTCTCTCTCATCGACGTCACCGATCGAGAAGTACAAAACACCCAGGACCTCGCGTCGATCTGGGGCGAGATCAGGACGGAGTTCGAAGAGCACGAGGCCGATCTCGTGGACTCGTACGCCGTGCTCGGCAAGTACGATTTCCTGATCATCTTCGAGGCCGGCGACCACGAATCCGCGTTCAAGTCGGCGCTGACGCTTCGCCGCCACGGACTCGAGGGGGAGACGATGGAGATCGTCGACACGGACGACTTCGCGCATCTGGTCGACGAGATATGACGACGGGGACGAAGACTGCCTGCAGGCCACTCATACGGATTGCTGTAACCAGTTCCTGACGCAACCGCAACCCAAGTGGACCGGAAACGACTTACAGTAGATCGTATCAGGCCCGCTCGACTGTCACCGCACTGTGTTTGTACTCCGGAATCTTCGCGACCGGATCGAGCGCGTCGCCCGTTAGGACGTTGATAAGCGGCTCCGCGTAGTGGAACGTGGTAAAGACCGTCCCGCGGGTGATGGTCGGGGTCACGTCCGCCGAGACGGTCACGCTCCCGCGGGCGTTCGAGAGTCGTACCTCGTCGCCGTCCTCGATCCCACGCGCGTCGGCATCGTCCGGATGGAGCTGGACGACATCCTCGCCGCGAAGACGCATCAGGGTCCCCGATCGGCGGGTGAGCGCGCCGCTGTTGAAATGCTCGAGGACCCGGCCCGTCGTGAGCACGAGCTGGTCGTTCTCGAGGTCGTCGGCCGGCGGGACGTGATCGACGGGGGCAAGCTCCGTCCGGCGATCGCCGTTCGCGAACTCCTCGGTGTGAAGCACGGCAGTCCCCTCGTCGGCACCTTCCGGGAACGGCCACCGCTGGTAGCCGTCGTCGATCTCCTCGTAGGACAGCCCGCCGTAGATCGGCGTCACCTCGGTTAGTTCGTCGAAGACGGCCGCGGGGCCGTCGTACTCGAACTCGGACTCGAGATCGCGGTCCGTGAGTCGCCGGCCCACCGACTGCAGAATCTCGAGATCGCGACGCGCCTCGCCCGGCGGTTCGGCGGCTGGACGCATCCGCTGGACCCGACGATCGGTGTTCGTGACCGTGCCGGCCTTCTCGGCCCAGGAGCTACCGGGAAGGACGACATCGGCGAGTGTCGCGGTCTCGGTTTTGTAGAGGTCGATAACTGCCAGGAACTCGAGGTCCGCGAGGGCGTCGGCGACCTCGCTTGCGTTCGGTTCGGTGACGGCGGGGTTCTCGCCGAAGACGACGGCCCCACGGACTCCGTCGTCGTCGCCGACCGAGCGCGTCCACTCGACCTGCGTGCGCCCAGGGCCGGCGGGTGGCTCGAACCCCCAGACCTCGCCACAGCGGTCACGGGCGTCGGCGTCGGTAACCGGCTCGTACCCCGGCAGGTCGCCCGGCCGCGCGCCGACATCGTTCGCACCCTGGACGTTGTTCTGACCGCGCAGCGGATTGATCCCAGTGCCTGGCTCACCGACGTTGCCGGTCAGGACGGCGAGGTTGATCAGCGCGTGGACGTTGTCCGTCCCGCAGTGGTGCTGGCTCATCCCCATCCCGGTGAACGCGGCCGCGCGGTCGGCGTCGCCGTAGGCTCGCGCTGCCTCCCGGAGGTCGGCGGGATCGACGCCCGCTTCCCGCGCGTTCGCCTCGACATCGACATCCTCGAGATGGGCCTCGAACGCCTCACGACCGGCGACGCGTTCCTCGAGGAACGTCTCGTCGACGAGTTCCTCCTCCACGATGACCTTCGCCATCGCGTTCAACAGCGGAATGTCGTAGCCGGGCGTGACCGGCAGGTGGACGGCCGCCTCGCCCGTCGTCTCGTTGTCGCGGGGATCGACGTGGATCAGCGTCGTCCCGTCGTCGACTGCAGGGGCGAGATACGACTGGAACGCGATCGGGTGCTGTTCGGCTGGGTTTGCCCCACAAACGAGGAACACGTCGGCGTCGCCGACGTCCTCGAGCGTGTTGGTCATCGCGCCGGCTCCGAACCGTTCGACCATCGCCGCGACCGTCGAGGAGTGACAGAGCCGCGCGCAGTTGTCGACGTTGTTCGTCCCCAGCGCGCGGGCGATCTTCTGAACGAGGTAGTTCTCCTCGTTGGTACAACTCGAGGAAGCGAAGAAGGCGACGGCCTCCGGGCCGTGTTCGTCGACGATTTCGCGGAGACCCGACTCGAGACGGTCGAGAGCCTCGTCCCACGGCGCGGTCACGTGCGTGCCGGACTCGTAGACGAGCGGCCGGACGAGCCGATCCTCGCTACGGACGTGCTCGAACGCGGCGACGCCTTTCGGACACACTTCGCCACGGCGGTTGACCGACCCCTCCCAGCCGGTCGCCTTGTCACCGTTGCCGTGTCGGACGCCACAGCCGACACCACAGAACGGGCAGATGCTCTTTCGGGAGTCGAATTCGAACGCCGACTCGGACCCGGACCCGGACCCGGACCCGGACTCGGCTTCGGCTTCATCACTCGAGTCTGACGCCGACCCCGTCTCGGAAGCTCCCAGAAACGGACTCGGCGGCTCGTCTGCGGTTCCCATGCGCGGGGGTTGCACCCCCGCCGACGTTAAGGATGGCTCCGATTCCGAGTCGCCGGCAATACCTAGATTACCTCGTCGCGAGGACCGAAACACACCTGACCGGGATCGCTCATCGATGCACAAACCCGGGCGTCAACACGCAACACGCCACACGTGTTCCCAGACCGTGGTAATCAGGTGTGGCTTTTGACCTCGGATGCGGCGTAGCCACGCGCATGTCTACGCCATCGCCACCGGCAGAGCAATCGATCCCGTCCGACGCGGAAATCGCCCGGAACGCGGAGAAAATGCCGATCGAGGACGTCGTCGCGCCGCTTGGACTCGAGCCCACAGACCTCGAGAAGCACGGCGATCACGTCGCCAAGCTGGCACCCGAGACGACCCACGAGCTGACGAATCGGGAGTCGACGGACGCCCGGTACGTCCTCGTGACCGGAATGACGCCGACGCCACGTGGCGAGGGGAAGACAGTGACGAACGTCGGGCTCGCCCAGGCGTTCGATCGGCTCGGAAAGTCGGCCGTCGCCGCAGTACGGGAGCCGTCGCTCGGCCCCGTCTTCGGAATCAAGGGCGGCGCGGCCGGTGGCGGCTACTCACAGGTGCTCCCGATGGAGGACATCAACCTCCACTTCACGGGCGACTTACACGCCATCACGTCGGCACACAACCTCATTTCGGCGACGCTGGACAACCACGTCCACCAGGGTAACGATGAGGGGATCGATGTCACCGAGGTCGTCTGGCCGCGAGCGATCGACGCCAACGACCGCGCGCTGCGGGAGCTCGTCGTCGGCCTCGGTGGCTCGACCAACGGGAAGCCACGCGAGGGCGGGTTCGTCCTCACCGCGGCGTCGGAGCTGATGGCCGTCCTCTGTCTCGCCGATAGCGTCGCCGACCTCAAAGAACGGATCAGCCGTATCGTCGTCGCCTACGACGTCGACGACGAGCCGGTGACCGTCGACGACCTCGGCGTCACCGGCGCAGTCGCAGTCTTGCTGAAGGACGCCTTCCAGCCAAACGTCGTCGGCACCATCGAGGGGACGCCGGCGTTCGTCCACGGCGGCCCGTTCGCGAACATCGCCCACGGGACGAACTCGATCGTCGCCGACAAGGTCGGCGGCGCGCTGGCCGACTACGTCGTCACCGAGGCCGGCTTCGGCGCGGATCTCGGAGCCGAGAAGTTCTTCGACATCGTCGCTCCTGCCGCCGACATCCAGCCGTCGGCCGCGACGATCGTCGTCTCCGTCCGCGCGCTGAAGTACCACGGGAAAGACATGTGGCCCGTCGAGTTCGACGCCCTCGAGGGGAAAGACGTCGAGGCAGTCCGTGCCGGCTTCGCGAACCTCGATCGACACGTCTCCGTCCTGCAAAAGTACGGCGTCCCCGTCGTCGTCGCAGTCAACCGGTTCCCCGACGACACCGACGCCGAGGTCGACGCCATTCTCGAACACTGCCGCAACGACCTCGACGTACGGGCGGCCGAATCGACCGTCTACCGTGACGGCGGCGAGGGCGGCATCGACCTCGCGGAGGCCATCGACGCCGCGATAGACGCCCACGACGACGAGTTCAGCCCACTGTACGAACAGGACGCGCCCGTCGAGGAGAAGATCCGTACCGTCGCGACGGAGGTTTACGGTGCTGACGGCGTCACGTTCACCGCCGACGCTCGAGCCGACCTCGAGCGTCTCGAGCGCGTCGATCTCGAGACGGCTCCAGTCTGTCTCTCGAAGACGCCGTACTCGTTTAGCGACGACTCGTCGAAAAACGGCGCGCCGGAGGGGTGGGAGCTGACGGTCCGTGAACTGCGCCCGTCCGCGGGTGCAGGGTTCGTCGTCGCGCTAACCGGCGACGTACTCACGATGCCCGGTCTGCCGTCCGAGCCGGCGGCACTCGAGATGGACCTCGAGGACGACGGGACGGTGACGGGGCTGTTCTGATCGGGTGCGGGCGTCACTCGCCGACCTCCCGTTGCAGGTCGACGACGGTCGCGTCGTCGTCGACGAACACAGCGAGCCGATCCCCCTCGAGTTCAATGTCGACGCGGAGTTCGACCGGGTCGTCGGCGACCGGAGTGACCGCTGCATCGTCGACGAACGGCAGACTCCACGCCGGTCGCTCGGTGAGGTCCAGGCCGCGTTCCCAGCAAAACGAGATCACGCCCGGATGAGTGATAGGGACCACGCCGACGTGAGAGCCGCCGAGCGGGCCACATTCCGTACAGGTCGCGTCGAACGTGTACGACCACGGGCTGGCGTTCCCTCCTGTGGTTTCCTCGTCGTCCGTGTGCAGTGATCGCTCGACGGTTGCCTGACAGTACGGGCAGATCCCCGCGAGCAACTGCTCGCTGGTGTGTCGCCACAGCGTCGCTGCGACCTCGAGGAGCCGTGGCAGTTCCAGCCCCCGATCGGCCGCACCAGCGGGCCTGACCGCGTGGGCGTACAGCGTCTCGTCGCCGCGCCGAATCTTCACAACGCTGTCCTCGTAGACCGCCGTCAGCGGCTCGGTCTCGCCTGCGCCGTCTTCGATCGTCGTCGGGCCACACGGCTCGTGGGACCGCCAGGCGTCGAGGTCGATCACCTTCGCGATCTCGAACCCGGCGAACGTGAGTCGGTAGCCACCGTCGTCACGCTCGAGAAACCGATCGTCGAGTTGGCGAAGGTGATAGTTGAAGTTCCCTTTGTCCGCGATGCCGACGGCGTCTCGAAGCTCCGAGTACGGAACGACAGAACCCGTCACTTCGCTACTCGCTTGCCCTCGGTCGTACAGCACCCGGAGAATCTCGAGGCGCGTCTCGTTGCCGAGCGCTTTGAACGGGTCCGCCGGCCGCTCGGCGAGTCGCGGCCGGTGCCCGCGTTGTTCGTCGCCCATCGTCTCGAGTCACACCCCCTGGAGTAAAATATTACTCCAAATGCATATTGCGGTGTCACGACAACCGAGGGCCATGACGCGACGACTTCCTCGCAGACGACTGCTCGCCGGTGGCAGTTCTCTCCTCGCGCTCGGTGCTCTCACCGATCGCGGTAGCGGTGCAGCCGACGGTGACGACCCGAACCGCGTCCGGCCGTCCGAGACGGTCGGCACGCGAGGCCCCGAACGGACCAACGAACTCTCGGCAGACGACCTCGAGATCGACCTCGAGGTCGACGACCTGGAACCGTTCGTCGACGACCTGATGGAAACCCACCTCGCGGACCACGACATCGTCGGTGCCGCGGTCGCCGTCGCCCACGGCGACGAGGTCGTGTTCGCGAACGGGTACGGCGAGACCGACGTCGGGTCCGGAACGGCCGTCGAGGCCGACGAGACGCTGTTTCGGTTCGGGTCGGTCTCGAAGCCGTTCGTCTGGACCGCCGCGATGCAACTGATCGAGGACGGACGGATCGACCCTCACGAGGACGTAAACCGCTACCTCGAGTCCGTTTCGATCCCCGAGACCGACGACGAGCCGATCACGATGGCCCACCTGGCGACCCATACAGCAGGTTTCGAAGAACGGTTTCGGGGGACCTGGGTCGACGCTCCCGACGACATCCGGCCGCTCCCGACCGTCCTGTCCGAAGCGCGACCCGAGCGCGTTCGCCCACCCGGCGAGGTCGTCTCGTACTCGAACTACGGGACGGCACTCGCCGCACAGGTCGTCGCCGACGTGACGGGAACGCCGTTCGAGGAGTACGTCGAACGGGAACTGCTCGACCCGCTGGGGATGGACCGATCGACGTTCGCACAGCCACTACCCGACGACCTCGCCGCCGATGCTGCGACCGGCTACAGCAGCCTCACGGGAACGACGATGGAGGCACCCGGTCTCGCCCTCGAGTTGGCACCGGCGGGCTCGCTGTCCGCGACCGTGACCGACGTGGCACGGCTGGCACGCGCTCACCTCGGCGACGGTGTCGTCGACGACGAACGGGTGCTCGAGGCGGCGTCGATCGACGGACTCCACGATCAGTGGTTCACCCACCACGAGGCGCTCGACGGGGTCGCGTTCGGGCTCTTCGAGGACAGTCACGGCGACGGACGGACGCTCTGGCACAACGGCCACGTTCCGGGCTCGTTCTACGCGGACCTCCTGCTCGTGCCCGCGGCCGACCTCGGACTCGTCCTCGCGTACAACACGGACGGCGGGCAGCAGGCCGCACCCGCGTTTCGGCAGGCGTTTCTCGAGGAGTTCCTCCCCACTGACCCCGGGGACGACACCCCGGAACCGGAGGGACGACTCGAACGAGCCGACGAACTCGTGGGAACGTATCGTGGAACGCGGATCGCCGAATCGACGATGGCGAGGCTTCCCTCGACCCTGCAGGCGGGAAGCGTCGACGTCACCGTCGACGACGGCTACCTCGTCACCGACTTCGGCGGCGGTCCGGACCGATGGGTCGAACGCGAGCCGCTGGTGTTCGAGGAACGGGACGGGAGCGGAACCCTCGCGTTCGGCACGACCGACGGCAAGATCACGCGGCTCTTCGTCGGCTCCCAGGCCTTCGAGCGCGTCTCGAGCCACGAGTCGCTGTCGGTTCACGCCGGCCTCGCGGGCGCGACGGCCGTCGGGATGCTCTCGGGTGTCGTCGGTTGGCCGCTTGCCCGTGGCTGGCGATGGATTCGTGACGACGGTGCCGACGGGTCGGCGTCTGGGTCGGACGGAGACAGCAATGAGGACGGAGACAGAGACGGGGACGAAGAACCGGACTCGAGCTCTAACACGAAAGCGACGGCCAGCGAACCCCCGGCGGACGCCGAGGACGACCCCGTCGTGGAGACGAGTGCCGAACCGTCCGCTGACTCCGACTCGAACTCGGGCTCGAACTCGAGCTCGGCGGCGTCGCTCAGGTCCCTGCTCTCGCCGACTCGCGCACGCTGGCTCGCCGGCGGGACGATCGCGTCGCTGTTTGGCTTTCTCCTCGGGGCCGTCGCCGTCTTCCTGTTCAACCCCTACACGCTGTTCAGTAGCCCACCCTCGAGCTTCCGGGTAGTCTCGCTGCTGCCGATCGTCGGCCTCGTCGGAACGGCGCTGGCAGCGATCTGTGCGGTACTGGCCTGGCGCGACCGCTGGTGGACGCTCCCGTCCCGGCTTCACTACACGCTCGTCGTCCTCGCGATGGCCGGGTTCTGCTGGCTGCTTGCCTACTGGAATTTCCTCGGACTGCCCGTCTGACGGTCGAAAAAGGGCGACGCTACACTACACTACTGGACCTTCTCGCCGACCTCGGCGTTTCCGTGGGTCGTCAACAGATCCGCCTCCTCGCCCGCGGCGAGGACCATCCCGTTGGACTCGACGCCGAACAGCTCGGTGGGTTCCATGTTCGCCAGCAGGATGCACTTCTCACCCGGGAGCTCCGCGAGGTCGTGCAGTTGCTTGATGCCCGCGACGACCTGGCGGGTCTCGAAGCCGATGTCGACCTCGAGACGTGCGAGGTCGTCGGCTCCCTCGATTCCCTCGGCGGTCTCGATGCGCCCGACGCGCATGTCGACGTCCTGGAACTGTTCGAACCCGATTCGGTCCTCGGCCAGCGGCTCGAGATCGTCTGTGTCCGTCATGTCTCCGGATTCACCGGCGTCGGTGTCGTCGCTTTCGGTTTCCTCGTCTTCGTTTTCGTTTTCGTTTTCGTCTTCCCCTTCGTCATCGTCATCACCGTCGGCTGCTGTGGCCACTCGTTCCTCGAGTTTCTCGTTGAGTTCCGCCACGCGGTCGTCCTCGATCTTCTCGAAGAGTTCGCCGGGTTCCGCGAAGTTCCGTGGTGGTGCCTCGAGTGCGTCCTCGAGGTATGCGTCGTCGATCCGGCCGTCCTCGCCGAGTTGCTCCCACAGCCCCTGTGCCTTGTCGGGGGCGATGGGCTCGAGCAGGACGGCGACGGCCTTGGCGATCTGGACGCAGTCGCGGATGACCTGTGCCGCTTTCTCGGGCTCCTCGTCTGTGAGCTTCCAGGGTTCGTGGCGCTGGATGTACTCGTTACCGAACTGCGCGAGCTGGGTGGCAGCCTGGCCGACGCCCCGCAGCGAATAGTCGTTGACGGCCTCGCGAACGTCCTCGATCGCGCCGTTGATCCGGTTCTCGACGTCCGCCGAAACGTCGGCCTCCGGGGTGCCCTCGTAGTTGCGGTAGGCAAACAGCAGCGATCGGTACCAGAAGTTGCCCACGGTGCCGACCAACTCGCCGTTGACCTTCTCCTGGAAGGCGTCCCAGGAGAAGTCGACGTCCTGCTGGAGGCCGCCGGTCGTCGTCAGGTAGTACCGCAGCAGGTCGGGGTGGAACCCTTCCTCGAGGTACTCTTTCGCCCAGATCGCACGATTCCTGCTGGTCGAGAGCCCCTTGCCGTTGATCGTGATGAAGCCGGTCGCGGCGACGCCGCGGGGCTTGTTGTAGTCTGCTCCCTCGAGCATCGCGGGCCAGAAGATCGTGTGGTGCTGGATGATGTCGCGGCCGATGACGTGGACGATCTCACCCTCGTCTTTCCAGACCTGCTCCCAGTCGTACTCGTCGGTTCCGACGCGCTCGCTGTACTGTTTCGTACTCGAGATGTACTCGATGGGTGCGTCGACCCAGACGTAGAGGACGATATCCCGCTGTTCCTCGCCGGGGTAGTCGATCCCCCACTCCATATCGCGCGTGAGACACCAGTCCTGGAGCCCCTCTTCGATCCACTGCCGGGGCTGGTTCCGGGCGTTCGAGGTCCCCTCGAGGTCGTCGAGGAACTCGGTGAGAAACGCCGAAAACTCGGAGACCTCGAAGAACTTGTGTGTGCGTTCGCGGTACTCGGCCGGGTTGCCCGTGATCGTGCTCGTCGGCTCTTCGACCTCGCCCGGCTCTAGGTGACGTTGACAGCCTTCGTCACACTCGTCGCCGCGGGCCTTCTCACCACAGTAGGGACAGGTCCCTTCAACGTAGCGGTCGGGGAGGTACTGGTCGGCGTCGGGATCGTAGGCGACCTGAATCTCTTTTTCGTAGACGTACCCTTCCTCGTCTAGGGTGTGGACGATCTCCTGTGTGAGTTCGGTGTTCGTCTCGTCGTGGGTGTGACCGTAGTTGTCGAACTCGACGTTGAACTTCGGGAACGTCTCCTCGTACTGTTCGTGCCACTCCAAGGCGAACGATTCGGGATCGACGCCCTCCTGTTCGGCGTTGACCGCGACCGGCGTGCCGTGCATGTCCGAGCCACAGACGTAGGCTGACTGTTGGCCCAGCGTCCCCAGGGCGCGGTTGAAGGCGTCTGCACCGATGTACCCACGGAGGTGACCGATGTGCAGGTCCCCGTTGGCGTACGGGAGGCCGCAGGTCACCACCGCGGGACGGTCCGTCGGAAACTCGTCGTTGCTCATGTGCGTAGTCTCTCGGTTGCGGGCGTAAAACCCGCCGGTTTTCGGTCGATTTCGCGAGCGATGCCGCTGGGAACCGGACCGAACGCGTCGGGTTTCGACGACACCAGAACCCGTATGACCGGGGACGATGGCGGCGCTCCTCCCGAGGCAAAGCCGCTGCTACATCCCCATCGGCGAAAACGGATCGACCGTAGCCGGCAGCCCGGAACCGGTCATTCTCGGATGCCACTTGTCGTCACACCGGCATAACTGTTGTCCTACGTGTCCCCACGGTCGTTGACAGGTCGGGTAGTGTCGAATTGTGCTTCAGTACGATCGTAATTCGACCGGTATATCGACGGATACGACGACGAAAACGACTATTACTTCGATGGACAGTCACTGGCAGTTTTGACGGCGAGTGTCCTCCCCTCTCGCATGGGTGGGATTGACATTCCCCGCGAGACGTGGGCGACCCGATTCGGGTTCATCCTCGCGGCGGTCGGCAGCGCGGTCGGACTGGGGAACATCTGGCGGTTCCCGTTCCAGGTCGGCCAGGAGGGAGGGGCGGCCTTCCTGTTGATCTACCTGCTGTTTATCGTCCTGATCGGGTTCCCGGCGATGTTGGTCGAGTTCGTCGTCGGCCGACACACCGAACGGAATCCGGTCGGAGCCCTGCGAGAGATCGGGAGCGGTGTCTGGCGGTACGTCGGGGGGATTTTCATCGCTACTACGTTCGTCATCCTCTCGTACTACAGCGTCGTTGCCGGCTGGACGATCAGATACACCATCCTCGGACTGCAGGACGGCTACCTCTGTCTCTTATACACATCTCTGANAGTTCGTCGTCGGCCGACACACCGAACGGAATCCGGTCGGAGCCCTGCGAGAGATCGGGAGCGGTGTCTGGCGGTACGTCGGGTGGATTTTCATCGCTACTACGTTCGTCATCCTCTCGTACTACAGCGTCGTTGCCGGCTGGACGATCAGATACACCATCCTCGGACTGCAGGACGGCTACCTCGCGGATGCCGCCGATGCCGAGGGGCAGTTCGTCGAGCTCGCCACTGGCCTCGAGGCCATCGCCTTCCACGCGCTGTTCATGGCGATCGTGGTCGTCATCGTCGCCTACGGCATCCAGCGCGGGATCGAACTCGCAGTGAAGGTGATGGTGCCCGCGATCATCGTCATCACGATTGGAATGGCTGCCTACGCGTTCACACTCGAGGGAGCCGGCGACGCCTACGAGTACTACCTCTCGCCGGAGTGGGGAGTGATCGCCACCGAGTGGACGAGCATCCTCCCCGCGGCGGCCGGGCAGGCGTTCTTCACGCTCTCGCTCGGGATGGGGATCATGATCACCTACGCGTCCTACCTCGGGGAGGACCGCAACCTCGCCGAGGACGGTGCGATCATCATCGGTTTCGACACTGCGATCGCGTTCATCACCGGACTGATCGTCTTCCCCATTCTCTTTACTGCCGGCATCGACCCTGCCGATCCGGGGGCCGGCGCGATCTTCGTCTCGCTGGCCGCGGCGTTTGGCGACCTCGCGCTCGGCTGGCTGATCGGTGCGGTCTTTTTCGGCACCGTCGCGATCGCGGCGCTCTCGAGTGCGATCAGCCTGATGGAGGTCGTCGTCGCCTACCTGATCGACGAGCGTGGCGTCGATCGCCGGGTCGCAACGGTTGCGATCGGCCTCGCGTTGTTCCTGCTCGGGATTCCGTCCGCCTACGATCTCGTGTTGCTGGATCTGTTCGATCTCTTTGCCGATCAGATCCTGCTGGTGCTTGGCGGACTGTTGTTGATGGTCTTCGTGGGCTGGGCGCTCGCGGACCTCGCGGTCGACGAACTATCACGGGGGATCGGCGACCTCGGCTCGCTGGGTTCAGCCTGGATATGGGCCGTCCGGGTCCCGGTCGTCGTCGTCCTGTTCGTCGCGCTCGTGCTGGGCGTGCTCGATTACTACGACTTCCTGACCGGGCCGTTCGCGGATTGGGTGGCCGACTAACCCCGATCGCGAACTCTGAGTTCCTCTGGGATCACGCTTACGTTCAGGTTCAGGGTCAGTTGTCGGTTCAGGGCCCCGTTCAGGTTCAGGTTCACGTTCGCGTTCGCGTTCACTCTTCGACCGTCCAGACATCGAGCAACACGCCGTATCGACCGCCAAGCAGTAGCATCGCACCGATCACACCCGTCCCGACGAACGCCACGACGAACGTCGCCGTCGGCAACTCGAGGACGACCGTCACGGCGGTCCACACCCAGACGAACCAGCCAAGCGCCTCCCAGGGCCGGCCGTCGTACAGCCGCCACAGCGACAGCGAAAGGAGAAACCCGCCGAGAGACGCCGCGACGACGACGCTCTCGAGCGAGAGCGCGACCGCTGTCGCGACGAGCCCCAGACAGCCGACGACGGCGATCACGTCGAACCGGTCCATCGATTGCTCTCGGCTCGAACTCTCGAGGGATCGGAAAAACGCCTGTCGATTCCCGGTGGCCGACCGTCGCCGCTGACCGATCGGTCAGTTTATATCGGCACGGCTGCAACTCCGGATAACGGAACCGATGGGGCGGGGAACTGCATCGCGATCGAGCGTTCGTATCGCCGGAGAGCGGCTGGCTCTCCGGTTCGGGCGGGACAGCGGGCGTCGGTATCCGTGAGCCGCGTCCCGAACCCGTTGCGGCTGTTGATTCTCGCTGTCGGTCTCGGACTGGCACGGGCAGGGTTGATCGACCGGGAACGTGCCGTCCAGACGACGGTACTGGCGTGGCCACGGATCGTCACCGGCATCGCGCGCATGTCCAAAAGCGCCGTCGACGTCGCGATGGTCGGCGTCGCGGTTGGAACCTCGGCGGTCGCCGGCGTCGGGTTCGCCGGCCCGTTCTGGGGGCTAGCGTTCGCGATCGGCGGCGGCGTCGCCGGCGGGACCATCGCGCTGGTCTCCCAGCGCTACGGCGCTGAGGCCTACGACGAACTCGGACTCGCGGTCCGCTCGAGCACGCTCCTCGTCGTCGTGATCAGCACGCCGGTCGTAGCCGTCTTCTGGCTGTTTCCGGCGGAACTGATCTCGCTTTTGAGCAGCAACGAGCGGGCGATCGACTACGGCGCACAGTACCTGCGAGTCGTCTCGCTTGGTATCCCGTTTGCCGGCCTGAACCTCGTCGGCAGCCGCGTTCTCGTCGGGGCCGACGACTCCTACACGGCGATGCAGGTACGAGCCGGGGGCGCGGTCGCGAACATCGGACTGAACGCCGTCCTCATCTTTGGTCTCGGGCAAGGCGTCGTCGGCGCGGCGCTCGGTACCGTCCTCTCGAACGTCGCCGTGACGGCTGCGTTCGCCGTCGGACTCTGTCTCGGTCGGTTCCCCGGTATCGGTGCGTTCCCGGTTCGTGTCGATCCCACCGGACCCTACGTCGACACCGAGACCGTGCGAGACCTGGTCACCATCGGGCTTCCGGTCGGCGGCCGCAATCTCGTCTGGGTCGTCGCAGAGTTCCCGATGCTGGGCATCCTCGATCTGTTCGGGGAGAACACGGTCGCCGCGTTCGTCATCGCGCGTCGCATCTGGGGCCTGATGAACACGCCCGGCTGGGGCTTCGGGCTCGCCTCCTCGAGTCTGGTCGGGCAGGCCCTCGGGCAAAACGACGAGCGGACGGCCGAGGCGTACGGTCGGGACATCATCCGGTTTGCCGTGGCGACGTATCTCATCTCGGCGGTCCTCGTCGCCGTCTTCGCCGAGCAGATCGTGGTCCTGTTCGCCGACGACCCGACCAGCGGCGAGATTCCGATCGCGATCGACCTGGTGTACGCCGCCTGCGTCGCGGTCATCTTCCAGGGAGTCGCCGGTGCCGCGGCGGGACCGCTCGACGCGAGTGGCGACACGCGAGTCCCGTTCGCGAGTCAGTTCCTCGGGATGTTCTGCTGTTCGATCCCGCTTGCGTACCTCGGCGCGACGACCGCGCTCGGCTACTGGGGGCTGTACCTGGCGTTCGTGGCCGAAACAACCGTTCCGGCCGCGATCAACTACTGGCGATTCCGCACCGACAAGTGGAAGACGATAAGCGAGTCCTACCGGCCAGACGCCGCGGTCGCCGACGACTGACGGTCGCCGGTCGCGGCCGGGGCGTTGTCGGGTTCAGTCTCCTCGGCTACCGGCGCGAACGCCGGCTGCAGCGCTCGATTCAGCCGTGAGCCGGTCCAGGTCGGCCAGGAACACCTCGAGTCGCTCGCGGGTGACGTGGGGCATACAGACGAACCGAACCCGCTCGTCGTCTCCCGTGCGGGAGAGACGCCACCCTTCCTCGCGAAGCGCCTCGAACAGCGACGTGGGAAGCGACGCCGCGACCAGCGGGAGGACGGGGTCGACGACCTCGTAGCCGCGATCCTCGAGTTCGCTGGCGAGCCACTCGGCGTTGTTCTGGGAACGAACGTACTGGTCCCGGTAGCCGTCGGGCCACAGCTCTTCCATCGCCGCGACGGCGCTTGCGACCCCAGCCCCCGACCGGGTTCCGGTCAGCGTCGCCTGCGAGGTCGACTCGAGGTACGGCGTGTCGACCGCGAGTTCGTCCAGCAACGCGGCGGAACGGACGAGCAGCCCGCCGGCGGGAACGGCTGCCTGGCCCATCTTGTGTGGGTCGATCGCCATCGTATCGACCGCGGCGTGGCCGAAGTGCCACTCGTGGTCGGTAAACGGGAGCACGAACCCGCCCCAGGCAGCGTCGACGTGCAACAGCGCGTCGACCGAGTCGGCGATCGCCCCGAGTTCCGGGATCGGGTCGACCCGTCCGTACTCGGTCGAGCCCGCGACGCCGACTACCGCAGCCGTGTTCTCGTCGACACAGGCCCGGACGGCATCGAGATCGACCCGGCGGGCCGCGGTCGTGGGCACGACCTCAAGGTCGATCCGAAGGAGGTCGGCAGCCTTGTGAAAGCTGAAGTGAGCGGATTCGGGGACGACCACGGTCGGGCGGGCTCGACCGGAGCCGTCGTCGGCCCGCCCCCGTGCGATCCGGAGTGCCTGTACGTTGGCCTCCGTGCCGCCGCTCGTGACGTATCCCGACGGTCCCTCGCCGTGCTCGCCGTCTCCGTTTCCGTCCCTGCCGGCATCGATCTCGAGGCCAGCGATCTCGCCCAGTGTCGCGATCGCGTCGTCCTCGAGGTCGGCGACGGTGCGGTACGTGCCGGGGTCGCCGGGATTGGTCGCGAGGAACCGTTCGGCGGCCTCGCGGGCTGCCGGGTGTGGCTCGGTACACATCGAAGAGAGCACCCGGTCGAACGACTGTGGCTCGGCGCGCATGTTACGGTAAACGTGAATCCGTCGGATATTCGTTGCGTTTGCCTGCGGCGAAAGGAATGGCAAACTGCGGTCGCCGTCGCGTCCCTCCAAGAGTTCACTGACGGGTCGGCTTCACGTCTCGGTGCTCCCGTGGAGAGATCGCGGTCGTCCCGATCGCTGCGTTGATTAACCGACCAATAGTCACGAAAAACGACGGAAGCGAAGAGTGAGAAACCGCCGACGGTCAATTCGGCAGCGTCGAGCCGGAGTCAGCGTACCGAATCGAGCAACAGCTTCTGCTCGACGCGCTTGACCTCGTGCTGGACGTCGCGTACCGCGTCGATGTTCGCCGAAATCGAGCTGATCCCCTCGTTGACGAGGAACTGGACCATCTCCGGCTTGGAGCCGGCCTGGCCACAGATGCTCGTATCGACGTCGTGCTCGCGGCAGGTCTCGATGACGTCCCCGATCAGCCGCAAGACGGAGGGATGAAGCTCGTCGAAACGGTCGGCGACGTTCTCGTTGTTTCGATCGACCGCGAGCGTGTACTGGGTCAGGTCGTTCGTCCCGAACGAGGCGAAATCGATGCCAGCTCCGGCCATTTCCTCGACGGCCAGCGCGGAGGCCGGCGTCTCGATCATCACACCCCACTTGCGCTTCTCGGGATCGATACCCGCCTCGCGCATGAGCGACTTCGCACGGTAGACATCCTCCGCGTCGTTGACCAGCGGGAACATGAGCTCGACGTTGTCGTAGCCCATCTCGTAGAGCCGGCGGAACGCCTCGAGTTCGTGGGCGAAGACGTCGGGCCGATCCAGCGAGCGTCGGATGCCCCGGTAGCCAAGCATCGGGTTGTGCTCGTCGGGCTCGTCCTCGCCACCCTCGAGCTGGCGGAACTCGTCGGTCGGCGCGTCGAGCGTTCGCGTCCGGACGGGACGGGGATAGAACTCGTCGGCGACACCGCGGATACCATCGACGAGCTGGTTGATGTAGGCGTCTTCGCCTTCCTCTTCGATGAACTTCGCGGGCGTCCGGTTCAGCGAGAGGATCATGTGCTCCATCCGGAGCAGCCCGACGCCGTCGGCTCCGGTCGCGGCGGCACGCTCTGCAGCTTCAGGAATGGAGACGTTGACCTTGACCTCCGTCGCGGTCATCGGTTTGACCGGCGACTGCGGGCGGACCTCCTCGACCGGCTCGGTTTCCTCTTCGGGCTCGACTTCCTCGCCTTCGAGGACCTGGCCCTTGTCGCCGTCGAGGGTGACGACCTGGCCGTCCTCGAGGACGGTCGTCGCGTTGGTCGTGCCGACGATCGCGGGAACCCCGAGTTCCCGGGAGACGATCGCGGCGTGGCTGGTCATGCCGCCCTCGTCGGTGATGATCCCAGAGGCACGTTTCATCGCCGGCACCATGTCCGGCATCGTCATCTCGGTGACGATCACGTCGCCCTCACCGACTTTGTCGAGATCGTCGAGTTTCTCGACGATCCGGGCGGCCCCGCTTACCGTGCCGGGGCTCGAACCCAGCCCGTCGACGATGACGTCGCCGGAGTCGGCCGCACTCGCTTTCGAGTCCGTGGCCGTGCTCTGTGTGGCCGTCGAGCCGCTGCCGTCGGTGACCCCTTTCGTTGGATCGACACCCCCCTCGGTGGGATCGGCGGCTCCCTCGCCGTCGCTTTCGCTGATGGTCGTGATCGGGCGCGACTGGAGCATGTAAACCTTGCCGTCGGCGATCGCCCACTCGACGTCCTGGGGATCGCCGTAGTGGTCCTCGACGCGCTCGCCGAGTTCGACGAGTTCGTCGATCTCGTCGTCGCCGATGACGCGAGCCGTCCGCTTGTCCTCGGGCACCTCACGCTCGACGGTTTCACCGGTCTCGTCGTCTTTGACGTGCATCACCTTCTTCTCGGCGACGGTCACCTCGAGATCGTCGTCGTCGCGGGGGACGACGTAGTTGTCCGGGGAGACAGCCCCGGAGACGACCGCTTCTCCCAGTCCCCAGGCGGCCTCGATGATCATCGTCGGATCGCCGGTCGACGGATGGCTGGTGAACATGACGCCCGATTTATCGGCGTCGACCATCCGCTGGACGACGACCGCGATGTTCACCGCGGAGTGGTCGAACCCCTGCTCCTGGCGGTAGTAGATCGCCCGCTGGGTGAACAGCGAGGCCCAACACTCCCGGACGCGGTCGAGCAGGTCCTCCTCGGTCACGTTCAAGAAGGTTTCCTGCTGGCCGGCGAAGGACGCGTCGGGTAGGTCCTCCGCGGTCGCCGACGAGCGGACGGCGACGAACGCCTCGCCGTCCCCGACCTCGCGATAGGTGGCGAGAATCTCCTCACGGAGTTCGTCCGGGAACGGTGTCTCGAGGATCAGTTCCTGTGCGCGGTCGGCCGCCGCCGACAGGGCTGTGGAGTCCTCGACGTCGATGTCGACGGCCTCGAACAGTTCTTCGTCGATCTGGGCTTCTTCGATGAACGATCGATAGGTCCCGGCCGTGACCACGAATCCGGGCGGAACGGGCAGTCCCGCACCGGTAAGCTCCCCGAGGGAAGCGCCTTTGCCGCCGACCTTCTCGAGGTCGTCGGCGCTGATCTCGTCCAGCCAGAGTACAGCCATTGCTATGTGGGAGGTCAGTAGACCGGATAAAGAAGGTTGCGAACGGTCGTCACGAGTCGTAACTCGGCTATGAATGAGTTTCTCGGCAGCGTGGCGATATTCGCGCTCGCGTGTCGACTCACGGAGGTATTTCGAGGTCCGAAGTACGATCGCGAGCGTCGTCACTCGTGATCGATTACGGGCGTCGAAAAAACGTCCCACAGTATCGCCTAGCGGCGATACGGCCGGGACTGATTACTGCCGAACGACGTTCGTCGCGCGGGGGCCCTTGGGGGCCTGTTCGATGTCGAATTCGATCTCGGTTCCTTCGGTCAGATCCTCGCCGCCAACGTCCTCCATGTGGAAGAATACGTCGTCGTCGGAGTCCTCAGTCTCGATGAAACCGTAACCGCCAGTGTCGTTGAAGAAGTCAACCGTACCGTTTGCCATTGCGACTAAACGAAATCACGATACACGGTTAAGTGTTTTGCAATCGTATCGTGATTCCCGGAGTTGGTGAACAGATGTTTTCTATTTTGTGTTCTAGAGATAAAGACCCCACCTGTGGTCAGGTATTCGGCCGACCACTTCCTTTTCGTCGGTTCGAACCGAAGGAACCGCTGTTTCGAAAGTTTCGGTGCTGGTTCCCGGTTTGGGCTCCCGCAGGCTCGGCCCTCGTCGGAGTAGATTTTTTGTGCAGCGCTCTGTACCGTTGGCCGATGTTCCCCGCGCCGAGCTCACCCCGGAGGCACCGCTCCCGTCCGGTCTACCGGTTCCGTCGACCGACGGCTGCTCATAGTCGCGATCGAGCCGCCGCCGACGGTCGCCGCCGCGAGCGACCACTCCCACTGAACGGAGGGGGTCTCGAGCGCGGTTCGACGGCCAGGTGATCGACGTGACGTTCCTACATGCCATCCTCAAACGGATCGCACTCGGGTTCGCGGCGGCGTGGGCGGTTCTGACGGCCGTGTTCGCCGCGTTTACGCTATCTCAAGACTGGATGGAGCAGACTATCGAAGGGACGATGCGGTTCGGGGGCGCGGGCGAAGCCGAGATCGAGGTTGCGATCGACAGCTATCTGCAGGCCCACGATCTCGATCGGTCGCTGTGGGCCCAGTACGTAGACTGGATGGGGAACATGCTCACGCTCGACTGGGGTGAGTCCCTCTTCGTCGAGTCGGAGATGCTGACGGGCGAGACAGCGCCGAACCTCTACGAGTCGGGCGAGCCGGTGTTCCCGATGGTGATGGAAGCAACCGCTCGGACGGCGGCGTACGTCCTCCCGGCGATCGCTCTCGCGGTCACGGCGGGGCTGCTCGTCGGGCTTTACGTCGCTATCAACCCCGGGAGCCGACTCGGCAATGCGAGCCTGGGTTCGGCGTACCTCCTCTTTGCTCTTCCGAACTTCTGGGTCGGCGGAATACTCGTTTCGCTGGCCGCTGGCGGTGTCATCGCCGACTCGCCGCTGCTTTTCGATCACGCGCTTCCGATCCTGTTGACGGCGACGACGCTGCTTGGCGGCTACGTGAGCTACGCGCGGGCCCACTCACTCGAGTACGCCGCCGCGGAGTTCGTGAAACTCGTCGAGGCGAAAGGAGCGAGCAACGTTCGCGTCGCACGGCACATCCTGCGTAACTCGGCGATCCCGTTCGTCTCGATGCTGTTTACCGAGGCCCTCGCGTTGCTCGTGCTCGCGGTGTTCGTCATCGAAACGCTGTTCGGGATTCCCGGCTTCGGTATGCTGCTGTTCGAGGCGGTTCACCTGCGTGACCTGCCGGTCGTCCTCGGATGCATTCTGGTCATCATCGCGGTCGGCATCGCGGGGAACGTCGTTCAGGACCTGGCGTACGGCAGCCTCGATCCGCGGGTCGACACGGGACGGCGCTGAGTCGGTGGCTCGCTTTCGGATTCTTCTCCTCCGTTCGGACAGCCACACCCCCCAACCGAGCTACGCCGATGGGTCCGGCCGTCGCCCGCTCGTTTCCCGGTCCTGGTCTCGCTCCCGTGCTCGAGCCGACAGTGCCTCGATCCGCTCCTCGGTCGGGGGATGTGTTCCGAACAGCCACCGCTCGAGTCGGTGCAGCCGCGTCCGGAACCACCAGTACGACGGCTCGGTCTCGCCGTCGGGTCCAAGCATGACCTTCTCGAGTTCGCGTGGCTCGAGGGGGAGGATCGACAGCGACGAGACCCCGGCAGCTTCACGGAGGTCGCGAGTCGGAGTCTCCGCGATGTCGTGGTCCAGACGACGTAACGCGCTTGCGAGCGCGGCCGGCGAGCCGGTGGCCTCGGCGGCCGCACGATCCGCGGCTCGCTCTCTGGCCCGGGAGAGCCGTGCCGAAACGGCTCGGCCGACCACCCAGACGGCGGTCGACAGGATGATAAAGGGGACGGCGACGAACGCGATTGCAGCGCCGTTGTCGGTTTCCTCTCCGTTCCTGTTTGCCCGGCCCGCTTTCTGTCGACGGGCTCGATCAGGCGTCGCCAGCCGATCGAACCTGGCTCTCAGCCCCCCGGCGAGGACGACCGGAACCGACACGAGCGTCATCACCATCGCGTCGCGGTTCTTGACGTGGGCCAGTTCGTGAGCGATCACCGCCTCGAGTTCGTCGTCGGTGAGGGCGTCGATCGTCCCCAGCGACAACACCAGCCGGACGTCGCTCGGCCGGAAGCCGACGGCCATCGCCTCGGGTGCGTCGCGGTCGGAAACGGCGATCGTCGGGACGGGTACGTCGAGCTGGGCGGCAATTCGGGTAGTCGTCTCGTACAGTTCCGGTGCCGTCTCGCGGTCGACCCGATGGGCGTCGGCCAGCCGCTCGATCCGACGTGGCTGGCCGTACTCGAGGTAGCCGATCGAGCCCAGCGTCGCGGCTGCGACGACGGTGGCGAGCCAGGCAGCCGACGTGCCGGGACTGGTGACGATGGCAAACAGCAGATAGAACACGCCCCAGACGCCCGCGAGGAAGACGGCGGCGACCGCGAGGAGACCGCCGACGGCCGCGAGCATACGGAGCTGTAAACCAAACGGTCGGGAGGGCAAGGGCATGGCGTAGTGTCCCCATCCGACCCCATCGTCAAAAAACCTGACTCCTGTCGATCCATCGTGTTTAGTTAAGCGAATTCCACCAGACTGCGAAGGCTTGCAGCCATGTTTCAGCGGTGGCTGGATCGACGTGACTAAAGCTANCCGGCAATCGATGGCCTCGTTTCGTCGACGGTCACGCCGGCGGCGTCTCTCGAACCCATCGTGTTTAGTTAAGCGAATTCCACCAGACTGCGAAGGCTTGCAGCCATGTTTCAGCGGTGGCTGGATCGACGTGACTAAAGCTATTGCTGAATGAGGATGTGCGTCGTTTTATCTCCCTAAAGACACGTTCGACGGCGTTCCGATTTCCGTGACGTTCGGTTTGAAATCGGAGCCCGGCTCGTTGCAATGCAGCCGCTAGATGGTGTGCTTGATCGACGAGAAACNGCGTTCCGATTTCCGTGACGTTCGGTTTGAAATCGGAGCCCGGCTCGTTGCAATGCAGCCGCTAGATGGTGTGCTTGATCGACGAGAAACACGGCGTCAGCGATGTCATGTTTCTCACGAAGCTCTCGCAGAAACCGTTGAGTCAATGCCGTTGTAGTCGTTGTAAAGAGCTGCATATGCAAGAAATCGTTCGTCTCGGGATCGACAGCAGCGTACAGCCAGAACTGTTGACCGTTGATTCGGATCACTGTCTCATCGACCGCAACGTGATCCGGACTCGCGTCGCTGGCGGGCTGTAGATCGGCTTTCTGCACCCAGTCGTGGACAGCTTTCAGCGACCGTTCGACACCGAACTTCTCAAGTTCAGAGATGGTATTCGAAAGCGATAACCCCGCAAGATGGAGTCGAATACCCAGTTCCATCAGACGACGCGGTGTCCGCTCTCGCTCCACAAACCCTAATTCGATCCAGTCGCTACAACCACTGAGGCGGGCGATTTTCGCCATGAACCAGCTGAAAATCACCCCGCCTCATCCTTCAGCCTTAACTAAACACGACCNCGATCCAGTCGCTACAACCACTGAGGCGGGCGATTTTCGCCATGAACCAGCTGAAAATCACCCCGCCTCATCCTTCAGCCTTAACTAAACACGACCACCGAAATCGATACCCGTATTAAATGAGAGAGAAGAAATCGAAATTATAACTCGGCCTCAGACCTGTTAGAAGTCAATTCCGAAACCCGAAAACGGCAACCGAACGGCGAACGGCGAAAGGCGAAACCGGCGTTACTCGTAGAGCCACTCGGCGTCGTGCTGATCGTAGTCGATCAGTTCGTCTTCGTCGAAGTGGATCGCGATTTCGCGTTCGTTCGCGCCCTCGTCCTCGTGGTCGGCCGCGTGGACGACGTTCCGACCGAGATCGAGCGCGTAGTCGCCCCGAATCGTTCCGGGGTCGGCCTCGAGCGGATCGGTCTCGCCGATCATCTGGCGGACCTGGCGGGTCGCGTCCTGGCCCTCCCAGACCATCGGGACGACCGGGCCCGAGGTGATAAAGTCGACGAGGTCGTCGTAGAACGGTTTGTCCTCGTGTTCGCTGTAGTGCTCTTCGGCCCGTTCACGGGGCATGTTCTCGACCTTGATACCGACGAGTTTGAGCCCGCGGTCCTCGAGTCGAGAGACGACCTCGCCCACGAGACCACGTGCGAAGGCATCGGGCTTGACCATCACGAAGGTGCGTTCGTGGTCGTCGCTCATTGAGCCTCACCTTCGGCTTCTTCGGCTTCTTCAGCCTCTTCTGTCTCATCCTCGTCGACCGTTTCGTCTTCGGCGACTTCGGTCTCCTCTTCGAGGTCTTCGTCCTGCTCGATTTCCTCGTCGGCAGCCGTCTCGTCGTCCGCGGGACCTTTTCCGGCGCGACCCTCTTCGGTCCACTCGAGGTCGCGGGGTTCGCGGCCGAGCTTGTAGTTCTTCTCGGCTTTGGAGTCGACGAAGTGGAGCACGGTACCGTCGTTTTTGACGTACATGATGCCCGTGCCGGGCTCGATCTCTTCGCCGGTGTAGTCGCAGGTTCGTTTCTCGACCATTGGTTACTGACCTCCGATGGCGTCCGCCTCGCGGGCGGTCTCACGAAGCTGGAGCACGTCTCCTTCGCGGACCGGCCCGAGGCAGTTTCGGGTGATGATACGTCCCTGGTTCTCGCCCTCCTTGATTCGGCACTTGACCTGCATGGCTTCACCGTGCATGCCGGTCTTGCCGACGATCTCGATAACCTCGGCGGGCGTGGAACCGTTTTCTTCCTCTTCAGCACTCATCTCTGATCACCTACTCGAGGTCCTCGACCTTCTCGGCGATGTCTTCGACGTCGCCGGAGGCCTCTCCGGCGTCGACGATCGCCGCGGCGGCCGAGCCGACTTCGAGACCGGCAGCGTGGCCGACGTCGTCCTGGGTCTCGATGAAGACGACGGGGATTCCCTTCTCCTCGGCGAGGTCCGGGATGTGCATGACGATCTCTTCGGGGGAGACGTCTTCGGCGACGTAGACGAGCTCGGCGTTGCCGCGCTCGATCGCTTTCGTCGTTTCGTTGGTTCCTTTCTTTACTCGTCCGGTGTCTCGTGCGACCTCGAGCGCCTCGAGGGCGTCGTCTGCGAGGTCGGCTGGGATGTCGGTTGTGACGTAGACTGACATTGGTTGTTCACCTCTCCTACGCGTGGGCTCGCGCTCCCCTGCCGTTCGGGCCGGTCCGTATACGGTACGTCCCGCCCTGGCCGGGATCGACCCGGCGGAGGTCCTGTGAGGCTAGGAGCATCATCAACCCCGCGTAGGGTGTACTACGGAGTAACGTTGCCCCCCTTAAAAGCGTGTTCAAACGCGCGAGGGGGTGAGATACGTACGCACGGTCGACACTCCGACGTGTCCCCGGCGAGGTCGAACGGAACCGGGTTCGCCGGCTCGACCACCGGAACCGCTACGCTGTCGCTCGAGGCGTGCCGTTCCGATGCCTATTACTCTCGAGACCGCAACGCCGAGTTATGGAGACGGACGTCGCGGCGCTCGCGACGGCGCTTGCCGACGAGGCGGCCGAGACCGACGAGCGGCGACTACTGGTTCTCGCGGGCGATAGGGAACGGGGGTACGACGCTCTCGAGTCGGTCCTCGACGTGGTGCCCGCGCCAATCACGCGTACGACGCTCGTCGGTCCCGAAGACCGCCTTCGCTGCGAGCAGGTCGAACAGGTCCACGCCGGTGAACTGCTCGGGACGACTCGAGACGTCGTCGCACTCGACGCCCACGACGGACTGCAGCCGAACGCGCTCGGAACGGTCGTCGGGGCGGTCGACGGCGGCGGACTCCTGGTTGTGCTGACGCCACCTCTCGAGGACTGGCCCGACCGACACGGCGCGTTCGACGAGTCGCTTGCCGTCCCGCCGTCTACGTTGTCGGACGTGACAGGCCGGTTCCGACGACGACTCGTCAGGACCCTTCGGGAACATCGGGGCATCGCGATCGTCGGCCTCGACGACGACCGTATCGAGGACGACGGACTGATCGAGCCAGCACCGAGAACGGTGCAGAACGCCGACTTCGAGGGGGAGACTCCGTCTGACGTACGGTTTCCGACTGCCGCCTACGACGCCTGCCTCACGGCCGACCAACTCGAGGCGGTCGAGGCGTTCGAAGCGCTGCGCGAGGTAAATAGCGGAGACGAAGCCGGTGGTGCGGACGCCCGCGCGGTCGTCCTCGAGGCCGACCGCGGGCGGGGGAAATCCAGCGCTGCGGGTATCGCGGCCGGCGCGTTCGCCGCCGAGGGGGCGGACGTACTCGTCACCGCGCCCGACGCTCGAAACGCCGCCGAAGTCTTCGACCGGGCCGGCGATCTCTGTGACCGACTCGACGCCGCCACGACGATCGCACAGCGACGCGTCGAAACGACCGCTGGCGGATGCGTTCGCTATCTCGAGCCCGCTGCCGCCGTCGAGGTCGTCGAGGAGGCAGACGTCGTAATCGTCGACGAAGCCGCCGCGTTGCCCGTCTCGCGACTCGAGGCCTGTCTCGCGGCCGACGCCGTCGCGTTCGCGACGACGATCCACGGCTACGAGGGTGCGGGACGGGGCTTCTCGGTGCGGTTCCGAGACAGGCTCGCAGACGGCGACCACGAGGTGATCGACCGGACGCTCGTCGAGCCGATCCGGTACGCACCAGGGGACCCGCTCGAGGTGTGGGCCTTCCGCGCGCTGTTGCTCGACGCCCGGCCACCGGCCGCGCAACTGGTCGCGGACGCCGACCCCGAAACGGTCGCGTACCGACGGCTCGAGCCGGACGACCTCCTCGCGGACGAGCACCGCTTACGGGAAGCGTTCGGCCTCCTGGTGCTCGCCCACTACCGAACCGAGCCCAACGACCTCGCGCGACTGCTCGACGCGCCAAACCTCGAGGCTCGTGTGCTCCTCCAGGACGGGCACGTCGTCAGCGTTGCCCTGCTCGCCCGCGAGGGGAGGCTCTCGCCGGAGACGCGATGTGACATGTACGAGGGCGGCCGCGTGCGCGGGAACATGTTACCGGACGTGCTCACGAGCCAGTTGCGGGACGAATCGGCGGGCGAACCGGCCGGCCTGCGAGTCGTCCGCATCGCGACTCACCACGCGGTCCGATCGCGTGGCCTCGGCTCGGAACTGCTCGAGCGCGTTCGCGAGGAGTTCGCGGGAGCAGGCCCAGGCGGCCGTCCGGGCGGGGACGCCGTCGAGCCCGTCGACTGGCTCGGTACTGGCTTCGGTGCCACCCCCGGATTGCTCGAGTTCTGGGCCGAAAACGGCTACCGGACGGTTCACCTCTCGACTACGCGAAACGACGCAAGCGGGGAGTACTCCGCGCTCATGCTTGCACCCGTCACAGAGGCTGGTAGGCGGCTTCACGACCGTCACGCCGCGGACTTCGCCCGCCGGTTCCCGGCGTTGAGCACCGACGCGCTCGACGACCTCGAGCCCGACGTGGCCCGGGCGGCCCTGCGTAGCGTCGACGCCGACGCTGCACCCGAACTCGCGTTGACCGATCGCGAGTGGCAAATCGTCGCCGGCGCGGCTTACGGTCCGGGACTGTTCGACGTCGATCCGGGACCGTTCCGGCGGTTGGCCCTCCGGTACTTCCTCGACCGTGACGGCGGCCGAGAGGGCCACTCGTCGAACGCACCTCTCACCCCGCGGGAGGAACGGCTGCTCGTCCTGCGCGTTCTCCAGGGGTGGGACTGGCCCTCGGTCGCCGATCGGCTCGAGTACCCCTCTGCTGGACAGTGTATGCGAGCGCTGGGCGAGGCGTTCGAGCCCCTGGTCGATCGGTACGGAATCGACCGCGGCGTCGACGTGGCACTCGAGGTACGAGACCGGTTCGCCGACTGAGAGCGGAGATCAGGACAGCACGCGCCGAAGAACGGCGTTCGGGAGCAACGACAGTGCCCACGCGACGAGTCGCCACCGTCGTGTGACGTACGCGTGGGTCTTTTTCTTGCGGATCGCTCGCGCGATCTGTGCGGCCGCGGTCTCCGGCGAACACTGCCAGAACGAGCCGTAGGACATCTCGGTGTCGACGAACCCAGGTTCGATCGTCGTGATCGTCACGTCGGCGTCGCTGCCTGCCTGCCGAGTCCGCAGCCCCTCGAGATAGGTCGAGACGAACGCCTTCGAGGCGTTGTACGCCTGGGTCCCGCCGTTGCCGAACCGGCCCGCGACCGAGCCGATCCCGACGAGATGGCCGTCGCTGGCACTCGCGTGATCGGGTCGCGTCTCGAAATACGAGAGCGCCGCGGTCGCGATCGCCGCGAACCCGCGAACGTTGACGTCGATCGTTTGCCGCTCCGAGGCCCACTCGAGGTCGTAGTTGAGATCGGCGACGCCGGCACTGAGAACGACCACGTCGACCGAGGGCATCGCCTCCGCGAGTTGGAAAAAGCCTTCGCGGGCGTCTTCGGGGTCGGAGAGATCCATCGTCGCGACGTAGGCGCTGGTCGGGAGTTCCGAGCCGATCCGTCTCATCCGGTCAGTTCGTCGGGCCGCCAACCCAACCGCGTAGCCGTCCTCTGCGAGTTCTCGAGCCAGGGCCTCGCCGATGCCCGACGACCCACCGACGACGATCGCTCCCTTTGCCATAGATTCACCTTTTTCGACGAGAACATAACAGTGCTGGTCGGCGACGGACGTGGTGGGTCGGCTTCCGTCTCGCTGCCGAACAGGTTCTCTAACAAATATTTATGTGGCCTCCTCGAGAGCGTTCTGACATGTCCCTGCCCTCCAGCCACCGAGCCACCCTCGGTCTCGTCGTCCTGGTACTGGCGTTGCTCACGTTCACCGTCGTCGGCATCGCCGGCACGCCGTCGCTGTCCGCGACGGAGTTCGACCCCGGGACCGATCACGGGGAACTCGCGACCGCTCCGAGCGTTCACGATGCGGACAACGGTAGTCCACCCGCGGACGAAATCCGGGACGCGTTCGAGGTCGCGGCCACCGACGGATACTACGAGGGCACGATCGACAACGCGTCAGGGACCTACTCGTTCATCAGGGACGACCGCTACGAGTTCGTGCTCGTCGACGGGGCGTTCTACGAGTTCGAGGCCGACGTCGACGGGGAGTCGGTCGTCATCGAAGCCGAGGAACGGACACCAGAATCCCTCGCGGACGAACTCGCGGTCAGCCTCGAGAACGCTGCCGAACCCACACGAGAGGCGATCGAGACCGGCGACCCCGTCGAGTACCCCGGCAGTGACGGATTGACACCGATCGTCGTGGACGACGGGACGTACTACGCAGTGACGCTCGGGCCGCCGAAACACGGATCGAACCCACTGTCCGGAGGGGTGGTGCTGTTCTCCGCCGGAGCACTGGTCGTCGCCATCGCCGCTCTCACAGTCGGTGGATGTTGGCTTCGCCGACGGCGGCAAGCGGATTGATCGAGACCGGACCGGCTCGTCCAGCGCCTCGGACCGGGAGGAGCGACAGGGCTTTGGCTCGATCCGTCGTTCGGTCGAGTATGGTCGAAGTGACTGCGGTCGTTGCAGTCGCGCTTCTCGTCGCCGGCGTCGTCGGGACGGTCGTACCGCTCGTTCCCGGCGGTCTCTTCTCGCTGTCCGGGCTCGTCCTCTACTGGTGGCACTCCGGGTTTACTGAGCCCGGAACCGGCACGTTCGTTGCTCTCGCGTCACTCGCAGTGGTCACCCTGTCGATCGAGTTCTTCGGCGGCTCGATCGCCGCACGCGCCGGCGGCGCGTCCTGGGAGACGACCGGTGCCGCCGCAGTCGTCGGGCTCGCACTGATGGTCGTGTCCGGACCGATCGGCCTGCTGGGAGGGCTTTTCGGCACCGTTTTCGCCCTCGAGTACGTCCGCGGCGGTGATCTCGACGGAAGCGCTCGGTCGGCGGTCTACGCGACCCTCGGCGTGCTCGCGTCGACGGCAGTCCAGGTCTTGTTGACCGCGTCGATCCTGTTTGGCTTTCTCCTGGCGGTGTTCGTTCTGTGACGCGAACCGGCGACGAAACCGAACCCGAAGACGACGAGTGGACCGACGCCGAGACCATCAGACTCCGGGAGAGATGGACGCCTGGAGCGGCGTCGAACCCGACCCGATCGCCGACGAGGCCAACCCACGCTCGTCCTCTTCGAGGGCGAGCCGTACGACCTGATCTGAGAGAACCTCGACGGGGCCGGACACAACGTCGAGGTCGTCGACGGGAGCGACGACGTGGTCGACAGCTACGAAACCGAGCGGATGGGCGAAGCGGGTGAGACACAGACCCTCGAGGTCGACGAGCTGACCGACGAGATGGCGGAGTATCGCTGCCGGCCACACGAGGGACAGATGCGGGGCGAAATCGAAGCTCGGTCGACGGAGAACGGGTGAGTGCGATCGGGTGCGCAGCTACTCGGCGCGTTCGTCGAACGGATCAGGGATGCGTGTAGTAGACGACGGTCTCGTCGTCGTGGCGGTCGATCCGGGCGAACCCGACGCGCTCGAACTGGACCAGTTCGTCGCTCTCGAGGTCGCCGACGCCGGGTTCGGCACGGCCGGACACGTCGCCGTCCATCGTCCGCATTCGGACGGGGACACTCTCCTCCGCAGGAGCCCAGTGGACCACGTCGACATCGCCCTCGCGGACGACCTCGATGTCTTCGCCGGTGTACTGGAGCGTATCGCGGGTGTACTGGAAACAGCCCAGCCCCTTGAGCCAGAGACGTTCCTCGCGGTTGGGGAGGTCTTCGGCCTCGAGGAGGACGGCGTCGCCGACCGGAATCTCGCGGACGCCGCGCTCGGCGTGGTCCGGATGCAGCGGCGGGTTGGCCTCCTCCGGCGGACTGCCGCCGAGGGGAAGCTCGGTCCCGTCGCGGACGAGGAACCGGCGGTCGGTCTCGTCGTCGATCAACTCGCGGTTGTTGGCGTAGATCGAACTCATCGCCAGATCGACGTCGCTGGTCGAGGTGCCGAGTTCGACCATGGCGTCGACGATAGCGTCCCCCCGGATGCCCCGGCGACGGAGGCTCTTGAGCGTCGGCGCGCGTGGGTCGTCCCAGTCGTCGAGGTCGTCTTCCTCGATCAGTTCCGAGATGGTAGAGGTGCTCATCTTCACGTCGTAGGCATCCAGCTGGACGTGGCCCCAGTGGACGACCTCGGGATACTCCCAGTCGAAGTAGTCGTAGACGAACTGCTGGCGTTTCGCGGAGTCCTGGAGGTCGATCCCGCGGATGATGTGCGTGACGCCGGTCAGCTGGTCGTCGATCCCCGACTGGAAATCCAGCATCGGCCAGCAACGATACTCGCTGGCCTCCTCGCGTGGGTGTGGAGTGTCGATCATCCGGAACCCGACCCAGTCCCGCAAGGCGGGGTTTTTGTGCTCGATGTCCGTCTTCACCCGCAGGACCATCTCGCCGCTGTCGTACTCGCCGTCGACCATCGCCTCGAACTCCTCGAGGACCGTCGCTTTGTCCTTGTCGCGGTGCGGACAGGCCTCGCCCGAGTTCTTCAGCTCGGAGAACTCCTCGCCTGAACACGAGCAGGTGTAGGCTCCGCCGAGGTCGATCAGTTCCCGAGCGTGGTCGTAGTATGTCTCGAGTCGGTTGCTGGCCTTGTAAACGGCATCAGGCTCGAAGCCCAGATACTCGAGATCGTCCAGAATCGAGTCGTAGGCCTCGAGGTCGGGACGTTTGGTCTCGGGGTCGGTGTCGTCGAAGCGGACGCAGAACCAGCCGTCGTAGCGGTCGCGGTAGGTGCCGATAACGGCGGGCATCCGGGCGTGGCCGACGTGCCACGGGCCGTTGGGGTTGGGTGCACACCGCATCCGGACCTCGTCGTACTCCTCGGCATTGGGAAGGTCCGGTAGAGGGTGTTCGTCTTCTTCCTCTTCGGCCTCGATCTCCGCGAGTTCCTCGGGTGCGAGTTCCTCGAGGCGCTCGCGTTTCTCCTCGTAGGAGAGGCCGTTGACCCGACTTACGACGCCGCCGATGACGCCGGGTATCTCGTCGCCGTGTGGGCGAAAGTCGGGGTTGTCACCCATCAGCGGCCCCATGATCGCACCGACGTCGGCGTCGCTTTCGTGTTTGACGGCGTTCAACAGCGCGTGTTTTTCGGCCTCGCGCTCGACGCGTTCGCGTAGTTCGTCGTCCATTATCGAGCGCTATTCGTGCCCCGACCAAAACCCCCGCGGTGTCGGGTCACCGTCTCGGTCCAGGTACCTCACCAACCACCCCCCTCATACGGATTGCTGCACCGATGTCCCAGTGCAACCGTGCACAGTCGCGGGTATACCGGAACCGACGTACAGCAAACCGTCTCACTCCGTCGCCGAAACCCGACCCAGTTTTTTGTACTCGCGTTCTGTCAATTACCGTATGAGCCAGTCCACCCTGCCCGCCGAAGTCGACGACGCACTCGAGCGGTGTTCGTTCGGTCGCGACGAGGACGTACTGGCAGCCCCACCGGCACTCGAGGGAGTCTACCAGGTCAACACCAGCCGGGACGGGAACCCCATCTACGTGCCGCTGGTCGAAATCGATCACGAGACGACCGACGATCCCGATCTGGATACCGTCTACCGAATCGTCGCTGAAATCGTCCGTACTGTCCACCCCGTCTTTCGCGACGAACACGTCCGACACTACGACGTCGTCTTCGCCTACGGCGAGACATCGCTGTGGGACTGGGAGGGCGAACAGCGCCGCGTCGCCGTCCGCCCGCGTCAGGCAGAACGGCTGACACGCGAACCGGACTTCGGCCCGGCAGCCCTTCGGGACCGACTCGAGGAACTCGACGACGGCGACGACGAAATCCCGCCGGTTGCCTGGGGTGAGACGCTCGCCGAGTGGGAGTACTACCGCGACGATGGCGATTGGTCGATCGGGTTTATGGGTGGGATGTAGTCGAGTGACGGGATTGACGCCCGTCCCCAGAACGCTTCGCGTTCTGGTGTGCGAACGAGAGCTTCGCTCTCGTCAACGTCCCCGGAACTCGACGAGTGCCGGTCTACGCGCAAGACCTGTGGTCTTGCGAACGCCGTGAACGGCGGGATTCTCTCGCTGTTTCAAATTGAGTTCCCCACCGGCTGTCGGCGAACCACGGACTCATACGGTTTACTGTAGTCAGTTACCGCCGATCGCCAGACCGGGGTCGGCGATCGGCGGGAAATAATTACAGCAATCCGTATCAGGTAGGAGACGAACCTGACGGTGTTTCGGACGACCACCGAAGCGCCGATGACCGCAACTGCTGTTACGTACCCGACTCGAGCTGTCGCTCCAGACTGTCGGCTATTCTGGAGTCCGTCGTTGCCGTGTGAACTACCCGACCGGCAGGTGAAACAGCTCGCGTGTCTCGGGAGTGGGCCCAGTCACGAGGCCCGTCGGTACCGACGATGTCCAAGGACGTGTAAAATGAACCTACCGAGTCGGCTCGTACTGTCGGAGGACACACTGCACACACCGCTCACACTGGAGACGCCGTCGCCTTCCACGACGGGCGTCGAGACGCGATCGGGTGTGTACCGACTGTTGCCCAGTCGTCTCAGTAGCCGCGCTCGATCAGGTAATCCGCCAGATCCTCGAGCAGCCGACGCGGCTCGTTCTCGGGCAGCACCTCGAGTCGCGCTTTCCCCTGGTCGACCAGATCGCGAGCCATCTCGTTGGCGTACTCGATCGAGCCCGCCTCCTCGAGTTCGGCGACGGCGTCGTCGATCTCGGCCTCGGTGACGGCATCGACATCGTCGGTGTCGACGAGATCCGCCACGTCGATACCTTGCTCGCGGGCGTGGACGTTGATCAGCGTCTGCTTGTTCTCCACGAGGTCGCTGCCGCGTTGCTTGCCGAGTTTCTCGCTTGGAACAGTCAGGTCGAGCACGTCGTCGTGAATCTGGAACGCCCGGCCGATGTCGAGGCCGTAGCCGTAGAGGGCGTCGACGGTCTCGTCGTCGGCTCCGAGCAAAATGGCGGGCAGACACGCCGATGCGGCGTACAGCACCGCGGTCTTTTGCTCGACCATCTCGAGGTACTCCTCGGGCATCACGTCGTCACGATTTTCGAAGGTGACATCGAGCGACTGTCCCTCGCAGATTTTCGTACACGTCGTCGCGAGTACGTCGAGGGCCTCGACGGTACGATCGGGGTTTGCCCCCGTCTCGAGCATAATCTCGAACGCCTTCGAGTACAGCGTGTCGCCGGCCAGAATCGCCGTCTCCAGATCGTACTCCCGGTGGACGGCAGGGACACCGCGACGGAGGTCGTCGTCGTCCATGATGTCGTCGTGGATCAGCGTGAACGACTGGATAACCTCGACGCTGACCGCGGCGTCCATCACGTCGACCGCGTCGGTCGTCTCGTGAAGCGTCGGGAACTCGTGGTAGTCGGCCGACAGCGGCTCGACGTCGGCGAGCGCCTCGGCGGTCGTCAACAGGACGGTCGGTCGAAGCCGCTTCCCGCCGGCGTCCAGCAGGTATCGCGACGCTTCGTAGAGTCGCTCCGGACGCTGAACGGGCAACTCCTCCGGAATCGCATCGTTGACCAGTTCGCGTCGCTCGCGGACGGCCTCGAGTACTGCCTCCTCTCGTGCCTCGGAACTCGTCATATCACTCGACAAGCTGGATGAGGTTCCCGTTGCGCGAGACGTGGAGGTCTCGTCCGACCTGGTAGCCTTCGTCCTCACAGAGGTTGACGTAGTCCGACAGCCCCTTGAGGCTCTGGTGGGCCGGGATGATGTTCTGGGGCTGGAGGGCATCGAGCATCTCGTAGTGGCCCTCCTGGTTGAGGTGGCCCGAGACGTGGATGTCGTCGTAGATACGGGCACCTTGCATGCCAAGCAGCTTCTCGGCCTGGTAGCGCTGGCCCTCGTTGGTCGGCTCCGGAATGACACGTGCCGAGAAGACTACCTTGTCGCCGTTCTCGAGTTCATACGGCGTCTCGCCGCGGGCCATCCGCGTAAGCATCGCACGGGGTTCGCCCTGGTGGCCCGTGACGATAGGCAGGAAGTTCTCTTTGCCCTCGTTCATGATCCGCTTGAACGTACGGTCGACGGACTTGCGGTGGCCGAACATCCCGAGATCGGTCGGGAAGTCGACGAAGTCGAGCCGCTCGGCCGTTCCGGAGTACTTCTCCATCGAACGACCCAGCAGGACTGGCTGACGGCCGATGTCGTCGGCGAACTCGACGAGGCTCTTGACGCGAGCGATGTGACTCGAGAACGTCGTCGCGACGATGCCGCCATCGTAGTCCTCGATGCTGTAGAGGACGTCACGGAGGTGCTCGCGAGCGACTTTCTCGCTCGGGGTCCGTCCCTTCTTGCCCGCGTTGGTACAGTCCTCGATGTAACAGAGAACGCCCTCGTCTTCGCGGCCGATCTGGCGGAACCGATCCATGTCGATCGGGTCGCCGATAACCGGCGTGTGGTCCATGCGCTTGTCCAGCCCGTAGACGATCGCACCCTCGGGCGTGTGCAAGACTGGGTTGATCGCGTCGATAATCGAGTGGGTGACGTTGACGAACTCGAGTTCGACGCCCTCGTCGCCGATCGTCATCGTCTCGCCGGCGTCCATCTTGATGAGGTCGTTTTCGACGCCGAACTTCTGTTCGCCCTCGATCTGCTGTTTGACGAGTTCGATCGTAAACGGCGTCGCGACGATGGGTGCGTTGTATCGGTGGGCGAGCTTGCTGATCGCGCCGATGTGGTCGAGGTGGCCGTGCGTGGGCACGATCGCCTGCACGTCGCCCTCGAGGTCGCTCATGATCCGATCGTCGGGGATTGCGCCCATGTCGATCAGATCGAGACTGTGCATCCGCTCGGTTTCGACGTTGTCGTGGATCAGCACCTGCGAGAGGTTCAGACCCATGTCGAAGATGACGACGTCGTCGCCGGCGCGGACGGCAGTCATCTGCCGTCCGACTTCTTCGTAGCCGCCAATGGTTGCGATTTCGATTTCCATGGTTCGTTGTACTGAAAGCCGCGAGCGACTCCAGTGTCTCGAAACGGTCCGCGGACTGCTGATTTACGGCCCCGGCGTCTTACAGCGCGTCGGCCTCCCGCTATGCGCTCGGCCGCGCCGAACGCACTTGCCCGCGGGTTTCGGTATCCGTCCCTACACGCCCGGGTGTTAAAAACGCAGTGGGTTGGCCGTCCCGTCCAGAACGGACGCCACGGGACCGTCCATCGTTCCTGTACCGTCAGTATATCGTCTCGTCCCGCTGTCTCTCCTCCCACCAGATGCAGAATTGTACAAGTGTTGTGTATGACTTCCCGTTCCCGTTCTATTTTCTATTTGGTGTAGTCTATAATCACACTCGGATTCGAAATCCAAAACTATCTAAACTTCTGTCCGGAAGTCCCCACCGATGACGAAGGATCTCGAGCGCGACCTTGGGTTGTTCGCCGTGATCGCGATCAGCATGGGAGCGATGATCGGGAGCGGCATCTTCATCTTACCGGGCGTCGCGATGGCGGAGGCCGGACCGGCCGTGATTTTGGCGTTCGTCATCGCCGCGATCCTCGTCGTCCCGGCGGCGTTCTCGATCGCCGAACTCGGGACAGCGATGCCCGAAGCCGGCGGTGACTACATTTTCATCGAACGAGGGCTGGGACCATCGTTCGGAACCATCGCCGGACTCGGGACCTGGCTAATGCTGATGCTGAAAGGCTCGCTCGCGCTGTATGGCGGGATGTTCTACATCAACTTCATCTACACCTTACCGACCTGGGAACTGGGCATCCCCTTCCTCGAGTCGACGCTTGCGATCCCCGGCGTCCGCGCGCTCGGGATCACGTTCGCAATTATCTTCATCGCGGTCAACCTGATCGGCGTCAAACAGACCGGTGGAATCCAGTCGATAATGGTCGTCATTATGCTGGTGATCCTCGGTATCTTCGTCGCTGCGACGATCATTCAGGTCGACGGGGCGAACTACGACGGCTTCTTCGACGAGGGGATCGACGGAATTCTCGGGGCGACCGCGCTCGTCCTCGTCTCCTATGCCGGTGTGACGAAGGTCGCCGCCGTCGCCGAGGAGATCGAGAATCCCGGTCGCAACTTGCCACTCGGACTTGCTATCTCGCTTGGAGTTACCGCGTTCCTCTATGCACTGCTCGTGTTCGTCCTCGTCGGCGTGATGGACGGCGACGAGCTGGCGGACCACAACGAGCCGATGGCGCGTGCGACCGAACTGCTGTTTGCCGATTCGGTCGTCGCCGGCGTTCCCGTCGGCACACTCGCGGTTGCCGGCATCATTCTCGCGGCCGTTCTCGCGCTCGTCAGTACCGCAAACGCCGGCATCCTGACTGCCTCGCGCTATCCGCTCGCGCTCAGCCGTGATGACCTCTTCCTGAAGAAGTTCGAGTACATCCACCCGCGGTTCAACACGCCGACCGTCGCTATCCTGACCACCGGCGCGATCATCGTCTTCATCGTCGCGACCCAGGACGTCGACGAGATCGCCAAAATGGCCGGCGCGTTCCAGATTCTCGTCTACATCCTGGTCTGTGGCGCGCTGATCGCCTTTCGCGAGCGCGATCTCGAGTGGTACGATCCGGATTTCAAGACGCCGGGCTATCCCTGGGTCCAACTGTTCGGAATCCTTTCGGGAATCTTCATCATCACTCAAATGGATACCGCGGAGATCGTCGGTTCGGTCCTGATCGTGGTCTTTGGCTTCGTCTGGTACAAGTGGTACGCCGAGGACAGGATCGACCGCGAGGGCGTCGCCAAGGGACTCGCACGCCGCCAGGCGGGCAAGCAGTTCGTCGAAGACACCGAACACCAGCTCCAGCGAGACGACACCTACGAGATCCTCATCCCGCTTCGCCAGGACGTCAGCCGCGAACAGGAGGACGCACTACTCCAGATGGCCGCGCCGATCGTTCGCCGTCGTGGTGGACGCATTCGAGTCGTTCGCTTCGACGAAGTCCCCGATCAGGTTCCCCTCGACATCCCTGCAGAGGAGCTCTCGGAGGAGGACCTCGAGTTCGAGGAACGAACCGACGACCTCGTACGCTACCTCGAGGTACCCGTCGAGGTCGGCGAGATCGTCAGCCACGATACCCGCCACGCAGTCGTCAACTTCGCCGAGCGCAGCGGGGCCGACCTCGTTCTCGCCCGTCGCCAGGCGACCAGCAGGCTCGGGACCCTGTTCGGCCGCGACACCGACTGGATCATGGAACACGCCCCCTGTGACGTGGCCTTCGTCCAGCACGAAGCGCGTGTCGGCATCGACGAGATCGCGGTCGTTACCGACCGGAGCCCGTTCAACGACCCGCTCAAGGTCGAGCTCGCGGATGCGATGGCCGACGTGCTCGGGGCCCGCGTCCGGTTCCTCTTCGCGGTCGGGGAAGACGCCCCCGACGAGCTAGTCGAGACCATCGAGGACTACCACACGGAGCTCGACGAGCTCTGTACGGTTCCCGTCGAGTCGACGATCGTCCGGTCGAACGATGCGGTCGCCGGCCTCTCGGAGGCACTGGAGTCGTCCGATGTCGTCATGCTGAGCACGGTGACCCACCGCCGACTGCCGGACCTGCTGATCGAACAGCGCTCCGATCGGATCGCCGCGGCCATCGAACAGCCCACGATGCTGGTCCATTCGAAGGAGACCCGTCGCGGATCGTTCCTGCGGCCGATCCTCGAGCGGGTGCTGTTCGACTGACGGTTTCGCCGGAGGTTTCCAACGCGATCCGGTCGCCGTCCCGCTTCTCGAGGATTTCTGTCGAGGCTACCGTTCAGAAAGCATTTACTTTCGGCCGAAGTCGTCGGTAGTATGCCCTCCCCTACCAGACGGACGGTCGTTGCCGGCTGTTGTACCGTCGCGCTTGCGGGCTGTTTGCGCGACGACGAACCGGAGGCGGGCACGGGGTCCGAATCGACGGACGACACCGACGACGCCGACGACTCACCGAACGACGTCTCGGAACCCTCCTACCGGACCCTCGAGGATGAACGAGAACGCGGACGGGCCGAGACGATCAGCGCGACGAAATCGGAGTGGGACAGATGGGTCGAGTACCAACCGGACGACGACGCAGTCCGGTACGTCGCCTCGAAAGGGCCCTCGAGCGACGTCGACCCCGACGAGTACGACCAGGAGCCGCCGGACCGCGATCTGGAGTTCACGACGACGCCCTGGGATCGCTGGAAACACATCAGGGCGAACGATGTCGCGGGGAAAGCCGCGGTCGAGGTCGTGACCGAAGCGTTGGATGTCGATAGCGTCAGTCGTCCGATCGCCGTCGGCAGGGAGCCCGCGAATCGGCGGACGGTTGTTCGCGTCGAGACCGTGGTCGACGGGGACGGGAATATCATCGACGGCGAGCCGATCGATATCGACGAACTCGCGGCGGTGACGCCGGAGTCCGTCGACGTCACCTACAAACTGGACGAACGGACCTACGAGACCACGCGTGCGGTCTTCGCCGAGTATCGAAAAACGCGACTCGAGTAGACGACGACGCGCTACACGACTACGTAATCGTCGTTCCCGTCCGCTCGCCCGCGAGAAACCGCTCGAGGTCGTCCAGACCGAAGATGGATGCCTCGGGCTCGAGTTCGAGCAAGGCCCGTACCTTCGCTGCCATCCCACCCGTGACGTCGGTCGTGTCGCTCTCGCCGAGGACATCAGCCACGTCTTCGAACGCCGCGATCTCGTCGATGACCGTGTCGGTCTCGTCGAGGACGCCCGGCACCGTCGAACAGAGGCCGATCCGATCGGCCTCGAGTTCGTCGGCGAGTGTCGCGACGAGTTCGTCACCGCTGACGACGGTCGCCCCCGTTCCGGTGTGGGCGATTAGGTCGCCGTGGAGGACGGGGACGAACCCTTCCTCGAGCATTGCCTCGAGCTGAGTCGTCGGAAACTCGAGCTGTCCGGCTTCGTCGCGAGACGCAGTCGAAAAGGGATGGACCGGTACCGCGTTCACGTCCCGGGCGTGGAGGCGGCCGAGCACGAACTGGTTCAGGGTCTTCATCGCACCGTGAATGTCGGCGACTGCACTGGCGTCGTGCGTGCCGTCGGTCGTCGACACGCCGTGCTCGCTGGCGTTGTGGTGGCCGAAGCTGCCGCCGCCGTGGACGATCACGAGGTCCGACGCAGTGTCGCCACCGCTTCCCTCTCCCGTCTCGAGTGCCGCAGCGATCGCGTCCGCGGCCCGCTCGAGCGCGTCGCCGTCGAGCGTCTCCGGTCGGTCCTTCTCGGTGACGACGCTCCCGCCGAGTTTCAGGACGATCATTCGAGTCGCGTCACCCCCTCGTCGGCGAGTTCCGCCCGAAACGCTTGCTCGCAGCCGGGCGTAAACGACAGTGCGGTCTCGGTCTCGTCGGTCGGGTCGAGCGCGACGACACAGCCACCGCCGCCAGCGCCCGTCAGCTTCGCGCCGTACGCATCGGCGTCTCGAGCGGCCCAGACCATCGAGTCGAGCGTCCGCGAGGAGACGCCAAGCGCCGAGAGCAGCCCGTGGTTGAAGTCCATCAGCCGGCCGAGTTCCTCGAGATCGCCATCGGCCAGCGCCTGCTCGCCCCGGCGCACGACGTCTCCGATCGACGCGACGGTATCCGCTGCGAACCCGTACTCCTCGCGCAGGTTCCGGACACCCGCGACGAGTTGGCCGGTATCGCCTGCCCCACCGTCGAACCCGACGACGATCGGCAGCTCCGGGGCCTCGATCGATCGGCAGTCGTCGCCTTCGACTCTGACCGCACCGCCGGTTGCCGAACAGAACGTGTCCGCCCGCGAGGCCTGCCCGTCCTGGACTTCGTGTTCCGTCCGGTAGGCTCGCTCCGCGAGTTCGTCGGTCTCGAGGGTGGTGCCGAGTTCGCGGGCGGCGGCGTCGATCGCGGCGACGACGACCGCGGCGGACGATCCCAGGCCGGCTCCCAGCGGGATGTCACTCTCGATCGTCACGTCGAACCCGACCTCGTGCTCGCCGGTCACGTCCCGGACCTGTTCGATCGCGCCGTCGACGTACCCCATCGCCGCCGAAACCAGCGACTCGGAGACGTCGACGTCGGGGCGTTCGTCCGTCGTGCCGCCGTACTCGACGGTGAACCCGTCGAGGCTCAGGTCCTCTGCGTGGACCCGGAGCTTGGCATCGGATCGCTGTTCGACGCCGACCCGTGCCCGTAACTCGATGGCACACGGGACGGCCGGCTCGCCGTAGACGACTGCATGCTCCCCGAAGAGATAGACCTTGCCGGGGGCGCTCGAGACTGCCATAGACGGGCGTTCGCACGAGGAGGGTTAATAGCTATCTTCTCGAGGCGAGCGTTTGACGACGAGACAACGGCCGACAGTCGAAGCCGCCCCGACGTGTCGCGGTAGCTGGACTTAAGCGCCAGCCGTCCGAACTCGCCGCCAACCAATGTCGCTTGTTCTGCCGAGCGAGCTCGTCGTCGATCGGTTCCTGCCGACAGTACGTGCGATGCTGGCGACCCGCCTCGCCGACCGCGGACTGACCCAACAGGAGATCGCCGCGGAACTGGGCGTCACCCAGGCTGCCGTCAGCAAGTACGTCAGCGGCGAGAGCGGCGGCGACGACCGCTTTCGCGACCACCCCGAAACCGTCGCGACGGTCGAGCGAATCGCCGACGGGATCGCGGGTGGCGAGATGGACGGCTACGACGCACTGGCGGAACTACTCGCGCTCGTGCGAACGCTCGAGGATCGCGGCCCGATCTGTGAGATTCACGAGGAGGAGATGCCGGAGCTTCGGGGACTGGGCTGTGATCTCTGTGTTCGTGGGCTCGATCCCGATGTGCGGGCTGAACGCGACGTACTCGCGAACGTCCGCACTGCTGCCCGGACTCTCGCTTCGATTCCGGGACTGGCCGCGTACATCCCGAACGTCGGTACGAACGTCGGCATGGCACTGCCCGACGCCCGTGACGAGACCGACGTCGCCGCCGTTCCCGGCCGTATTTACGCGATGGGTGGCCGGATCGAAATTCCCGCGAATCCCGAGTTCGGCGCGTCGAAACACGTCGCGACCGCCGTCCTCGCCGCCAACGCCGTCGAGCCAGCGGTTCGGGGCGCGATCAACGTCGCCACCGACGACGTCCTCCTCGAGCGAGCCGAAGCCGCGGGGATCGATCCACTCGAGTTCGACGCCGACTACGAGGACCGTGGCAAGCACCTCCGAGAACGGTTCGATGATCGCGGGGACGTACCACTCGTCGCCTACCACCGCGGCGCGTTCGGGATCGAACCCGCAACCTACGTCTTCGGCGGCACTGCGATCGAAGCAGCGGAGTTGATCGAGTCGCTGCTCGACGACGAGACGAGGGTGGACACTGTATAGCGACCGAGAAGCCCGGGAAGCGGTGGCCGAGAAATCGCACCACCCCGGCTGTGAAAGTCGACCAGCCCGGTCAGACGAGGCCCACGAGTACGCGGAACGGAATCCCGATCGCGAAGATAGCGATCAGTGCCGCCGTCGCGAGCAGGACGGCCGGCGGGATCTTTTCTTCCTCGAATTCGAACACTTTGTCGATCATACGCGACCTTGCGCCGGACGGTAGGTAACTCCTTCGTCGTTCGCCCGATTCTCCCGTTCGACGGACTCACCGGCTGTCACCTGTGATCGAGTGGGACTCGAGCGGGCCGTAGCGGCCGCTGACACCGGTATCGAGACCGAGACGAACGGAACTGGGCGACGTGGCGAAGACGGAGAACGTGAGAACGTGAGAACGTGAATACCAAATCCGATACGCGGGAGACGCGTCGAACCGGCGGATCAGACGCCGCTCTCGAAGTCCTCGAGCGAGTAGGTCGGCTCTGCGCCGCGACGGTCGAGGACCTCGTTTGCGAGCAGCCAGTAGACGACCGAGAGGGCCTTGCGACCCTTGTTGTTGGTCGGGACGACCAGGTCGACGTTGCTGACCTGGTTGTTCGAGTCACACATCGCGATGACCGGGATGCCGACCGTGATGGCCTCCTTGACGGCCTGGGCGTCGCCGATCGGGTCCGTGACGACGACTACGTCGGGTTCGATGTAGCCGTCGTACTTCGGGTTCGTCAGCGTTCCCGGGATGAATCGACCCGTTCGCGCTCGAGCACCGACCGCTTCCGCGAACTTCTCGGCTGGGAAGCGACCGTACTGGCGACTCGAGGTGACGAGGATTTGTTCGGGGTCGTAGTTGGCGAGGAAGTCCGCGGCCGTACGGATGCGGCCGTCGGTCTTCGAGACGTCCAGCACGTAGAGACCGTCGGTCCGGACGCGGTGGATGAACCGCTCCATGTCCTTGGTCTTTTGCTGGGTGCCAATGTGGACGCCAGCGCCGAGGTAGTCCTCGACGGGGATCAGGAGGTCGGCCTCTTCGTCGGACATTACGTCGTCGTCGAGGGCCGGGCCTGCGTCTTCTGCTTCAGCTTCAGCTTCAGCGTCGGCATCGGCATCTGCGTCCTCGGCGTCAATCTCCGAGTCGGCGTCGGCTGCTTCGGCCTCGGCGTCGGCCTGGGCGGCCTCGGCGTCGGCGGTCTGTTCCGCTGGCTCGACGTCGTCTTGATCGGCGGCGGGGCCGGTCCCTTCGGCCGGCTCCTCGTCGATCTCTTCTTCGGCGACGTCGAGCCCTTCCTGGGATGCGTCGTTGTCGTCTGTCATGTCGCGTCGTCTGCGATTCTGATGAGCTCGTTGAGCTTGGCAGTTCGCTCGCCGCCGACGGCACCCGTCTTGATGAAGGGTGCGTCGGTCGCGACGGCGAGGTGTGCGATCGTCGTATCCTCGGTTTCGCCCGAGCGGTGGGAGACGACCGGGTCGTAGCCGTTCTCGATCGCGAGTTCGATCGCGTCGAAGGCGTCGGTCAGCGTCCCGATCTGGTTCGGTTTGATCAGGATACTGTTTGCCGCGCCCCGATCGATTCCCTCGCGAAGCCGATCGGTGTTGGTGACGAACAGGTCGTCACCACAGACCAGCGTCTCGTCGCCGACCCGGTTGGTCAGCTCGGCGAACGCGTCGTAGTCGTTTTCGTCGAGCGGGTCCTCGACGTAGACCAGATCGTACTCGTCGACGAGGTCCGCGATGTACTCGATCTGTTCGTCGGTGTCACGCGAGCCATCGCTGTACTCGTAGGTACCCGACTCGGCGTCGTACATCTCCGCCGCAGCGACGTCGAGGCCGAACTCGATGTCGAAGCCGACCTCCTCGGCGACCAGCGAGACCGCCTCGTCGACGATCTCGAACGCCTCCGCGTCGTCGATCGACGGGGCCCACGCACCTTCGTCGCCTTTCCCACAGGGAATGTCGCGTTCCTCGAGCAGGTCGGCGACAGTCTCGTGGACGGCGGCGTTGGCGAAGACAGCGTCTTCGACGCTTGGCGCACCAACTGGCGCGGCAAGGAACTCCTGAATGTCCGTCGCGTCGGCAGCGTGTTCGCCACCGCCGACGACGTTCCCCAGTGGAATGGGGAAGTTCTCTCCGCGGAAGGTACCGCCGAGATGCTGGAACAGCGGCGCACCGAGCACGTCGGCACCGGCCTTTGCAGCGGCCATCGATATCGCGACCGCACTGTTCGCGCCGATTTCCGAGAAGTCGTCGGTGCCGTCGGCTCCACGCAAGACGGCGTCGACCTCCCGCTGGTTGCCGGCGTAAGCCTCCCCGACGAGTCGGGGAACGGCGTGTTCACGGGCCGCAGCGATCGCCTCGCTCGGCGGTCGTTCGACGGCCTCGTACTCGCCGGTGCTTGCACCGCTTGGCGCTGCTGCACGGCCGAAGCCGCCGCTTTCGGTGAGGACGTCGGCTTCGACGGTCGGGTTGCCACGGGAATCGAGCGTTCGGCGGAGTCGAACGTCGGTAATAAGCGTCATAGGTTACTCCTCTCCTCGCTTGACTGTAAAGGGTAACACGCCGGCGTCGTACTCCTCGGCAGCGATCAGGATCGGCTCGGCCTGGTCCGTCTCGATCAGCACAGGTGCCCCGTAGGACACCTGCAGCGCTCGAGCACCGAGGATGCGCGCCTTCTCGTAGCGATTGTGTTGTTGTTGCATGTTACTGGTACGGAGAGACGACATCGACGAGGTCGGTGTGACTCACGAGCATGCGTCGACAGCAGTAACGGTCGACGCCGAGGTCGTCGAGCACTTCTTTGGGGTCTTCGTCGCCTTCGTTCGCTCGCTCGTCGAACTCCTCCCAGTGCTCGCCGACGACGCTGCCACAGGTGAAACACCGAACCGGTACCATCATGAGTCGATCACCTTAGCGGTAGGACTTCTGGTAGCGAGCCCGAGCGCCCGGGCCGCCCCACTTCTTCGGTTCGGACTGGCGAACGTCGTTGACCAGCAGCGAGCGGTCGAACTCCATGAACGCGTCGCGGAGTTCGGCGTCGTTCGTGTGCTGGACGATGCCGCGAGCGATGGCGGTACGGACGGCGTCTGCCTGTCCGCTGATCCCGCCACCTTCGACGTCGACGTCGATGTCGATGTCGCTGCGCAGTTCCTCGCCCGCAATGCGGAACGGCTCGAGCATCTTGAGCCGGGACATCTCGGGCTCGACCAGTTCGACGGGCTGGGAGTTGATTCGCACGCGACCCTCGCCGTCGCGTACGGTGGCGCGAGCGACGGCCGTCTTTTTCTTTCCGCTCGTGTTCGTTACCATGTGACGTTAGCACCGAGTTGGTCGGACACTTCGCCCAACTGGACGAAGCGGATGTTCGAAAGTCGATCCAGCGACGTATCCTCGAGGACCGCCGCGTCCTGCTCGCCCTCGTAGGGGTTGCCGACGTAGACACGGACGTTCTCGAACGCCTCGCGACCGCGGGGCTTCTTGTACGGAAGCATGCCGCGGATCGAGCGCTTGAAGATCGTGTCCGGTCGCTTCGGGTAGTACGGTCCGCTGTCGGAGCCAAGCTGGAGACGCTTCCGGTACGTCTGGAAGACGTCTTCCTTGTCGCCCGTGATGACGGCGTCTTCGGCGTTGACGACGGCGACGCGCTCACCGTCGAGCGCTCGCTGGGCGACCTGGCTCGCGACGCGGCCGAGAATGCAGTCCCGGGCGTCGACGACGACATCCGCGTCGAACTCTGCGGTGTTTACACTCATCGAATCACCCGCACGTTGGATCCTTCTGGGTTCTCTTCGAGCGCCTGCTCGAGCGGTACTGGTTCGCCGACCTGGTCGATCTTCGTCTCCGCAGACGAGGAGAAATCGACTGCGGCGACGGTGACCGACTTCTGTAGTGCGCCCGAACCCAGCACCTTGCCGGGAACGACGACGGTCTCTTCTTCGCGTGCGTAACGCTCGATCTGCCCCAGGTTCACCTCAGCGTGGGTGCGCCGGGGCTTTTCGAGACGATCCGCAACGTCTCGCCAGACATCGGCGTCCGCTTCGCGGGACGTCGACTTCAGCTCGGCGATGAGATCGGTAAGCCTCGGATTGGTCTTGCTACTCATTGGTTACCTCCAAATCGGATCTGCAATTGCTGCAGTTCTGCAGTTGCGAGCGACGGCCGGAAACAGGCCCGGCCGTCGATCGAAATCGCGGTCGTAGTCGCGGTCGAGCCGGTCGCGACGACCGGATCGACTGTGGAATCGATACCGATACCGATACTCGAGACTCGATATTCGGCGACCGAGTATCGAGTCGAGAGAAGTGATGCAGGGAGCAGGATTTGAACCTGCGGACTCCTACGAGACAGCGCCCTGAACGCTGCGCCGTTGGCCTGACTTGGCTATCCCTGCTCGCACTTCCGTGTAGCCGTCGCCCCTTCAAACCCCTTTCGATTCCAGCGGACGACGCGGTCGAAGCCGCGGGGATGCCAGTCTCGTAGCTCGCGGCGCTGGCACCGCTGATCGCGGCTTCGCGGGCGTCGTCCAGTTCGGGTGTGGGGCGTCGGATCATATTTATCGGGTAGTCGGAGTCGTTCGTTTGGCGGTTCGGTCCGTCACAGCTGTACGGCTTCTTCGAGTTCGGTCGCGCGTGCCTCGATCGAGTCCGCGGCCCGCGTGACCAACTCTTCGACGGAGAGCGAGCCGTCCGTCTCCACGTGGAAGACGAAGGCGTTCGGTACGTCCTCGACCTCGACCTGTTTCCCCGGGTACCGGTTCGAGAGGTCGTGGTCGAACTCGCTTGTCGGAACGAGTTCGCCGTCGTCTTCGATGACGCCGCGGATGATCTGGCTCTCCTCGTCCTCGAACTCGGGCAGGTCGTCGACGACCTCCACGCGCTGGAGGTGTCGGTAGCCGACCGCGACCCCGCCCTGATGTTTGGCGTGGTCCTTGCCGTAGTCGAGTACGGCGTCGGCCTCGGCCTCGAGGCGCTGGTCGTCTTTGAGTTCGATGATGGGGACGTTCTCGTCCGCCGGCTGGACGAGGTCCTCCTCGGAGACGAGATCGCCCGAGTATGCGGTGGCCGGCCCTTCGACGTCGATCGAGAGCGTGACGGTGTCGTCCTCGACGAACTCGTCCTCGGGCGGGGTCGTCAGCGGGACGAGCCCCAGCCGCAGGGCGAGCTGTTCGTCGAACATGACCGACGAGTTCTCGATGAACCGAACGGTGTCGATCGCCATCGTCGGCACGTCGGCGATCATCGCGCGACGAATGCCGTTGGCGAAGCCGGGCGAGATCCCGCGGACGAGGATGCGAGCTTCGCGTTCCTCGCGTTCGACGAACTCGACGTCGTACTCTTCACTCATGGTCTAGTAGCCGCCCTTGCCTTTGGGTGCGCGCGATCCGTCGTGTGGGATCGGCGTGACGTCTTCGATGCGACCGATCTCGATGCCCGATCGGGCGAGCGCTCGGATCGTCGCCTGCGCGCCCGGCCCGGGGGACTTCTGGAGGTTCCCGCCTGGGCCACGGACGCGGACGTGCAGTCCGGTGATGCCGGCAGCCTTGACCTCCTCGGCGACCGATTCGGCCATCTGCATGGCCGCGTACGGCGACGCCTCGTCGCGGTTCTGCTTGACCGCCGTCCCACCGCTGGACTTGGCGATCGTCTCCGCGCCCGTGAGGTCGGTCACGGTCATGATGGTGTTGTTGAACGATGCGTGCACGTGGGCGATGCCCCACTTTTCGTCGTCCTGACTCATGGTTTACTGACCCTCCGCGCGTTCGGGGTGGAGTTCGTCCGCGAGCGGACTGTTCTCGTCGAACTCGACGAGGTTCTCCTCGTCGATGTCGACGACGTACGACGGAACGCGATGACGCTGACCGTCGACCGTCACGTGCCCGTGCGTAATGAACTGTCGGGCCTGCTCCGTCGTGTTGGCGAGTCCCTTCCGGTAAACGACCGTCTGGAGACGACGCTCGAGGACGTCCTCGATCTCGAGACCGAGGACGTCACCGAGTTCGTCGCCCTCGTCGAGGATGCCGACGCGCTTGAGGCGGCCGACGAACTCATCGGAGCGCTCGAGAACGGCTTCGTCGCCCTGGGCCTGGCCGAGCAGGTCGCGGGCCTCGCGCCGGTAGGAGCGAAGCTGGGACTGGGCTCGCCAGAGTTCTTCCTTGTTCTTGAGGCCGTAGCGGTCGATGAGGGAGTGTTCGGTAGCGATGCGTTCACCCTGGTAGGGGTGATTCGGCGTCTCGTACTGTTTGGTGTCGGTTCCGAGTGGCATCGTTATTCACCCTCCTCGTCGCCGCCTTCGGCTTCTTCTTCGCGGATCTCTTCGACGTTGACCCCGATGGTGCCCTCCGTACGACCGGTGGACTTGGTTCGCTGGCCGCGAACCTTCTGCCCGCGCTTGTGACGGACTCCCTTGTAGGAGTCGATCATCTTCATCCGGTTGATGTCGTGCTGGCGGGTCAGCTCGAGATCGTTGCCGATCTCGTGGGTCGTTTCGCCGGTGTAGAAGTCTGACTGACGGTTGTTGAGCCAGTCAGGGACTTCCGCCGCGTAGTTCTCTACGAGTTCGACGACCTCGTCGATGACGTCGTCGTCGAGTCGACCGAACGTCGCTGTTCGGTCGACGCCCGCTTCCTCGGCGATGATCCGGGCGGTTCGTCGACCGATCCCGTTCATCTCCGAGAGCGAGCGCTCGACAGACTTCGTCCCGTCGAGGTCGGTTTGACCGATACGGACGAAGTACTGAAGGTCTTCGTCCTCCTCTTGTTCTTGGGGTTCTTCCGCGCTCATGTATCGTGTATGTGTGTCTGGTCTGCGAGCGTTGCAAATGTGACTGGCAGAAGGCCAGTCCGGTAAATCCGACGTCGTGGCGGGGATTCGAACCCCGGAGGCTTGACGCCACATGGTTAGCAACCATGCGCCTTGGGCCGCTTGGCTACCACGACACCGAGTCTTTCTGGTATCGTCGCCCTCGCGGACTCGGGGATCGCTCCCCTACACGTATCGCACCAGAACGTACCCCCGTCTGGTACTTAAGCGCAACGAATGTCTCGGACGATCGACTGCCAGTCACGTGTCACCCCGACACACTCGAGGTGTGGTCACACTCCGGTTGACTTTATTACGAAGGGGCTGCTACGAGCGACCAACTGGTGACACGAAATCGCCGCCCCCTCCTGATTCGATTGGTTGCTGCCTTCGCCGGAATCGTCGCTATCGCCCTCGCGGCTGCTACCGTCGACTCCCCAGTCGAGATGGGTGGCGACGGTGTCAGCACTGGCGAAGGGGAAGGCGAGCCCAGCGGGATCATCACGAGCCCTCCCGAGCAACAGCCGGTCGAACCCGTCGGGTTTCCGCCGTTTCTCGAGTACCTCCTCTATGCACTGTTGCTCGTGGCCGCCGTCATCATCGTCTGGTACCTCCTGACACACCGACGGGACGCGCTGTTTGCACTCGCGCTCTTCCTTGGCTTCTTGCTCGTCGTTTACGTCATCATCCAGTTCACCGATCCGGTGGCTCTCCCGGGGGAGGAGGCCACCGAAGGGATGCGCGAGGGCGGCAGCGACGGTTTCGGCGAGGGAGACTCCGGCGGCCCCACAGTCGAACCGCTGTTGGGACTGCTCGCTTTGCTTCTCGCCATCGTCGTGGGCGGGTTACTCCTCGCTCGCGGCGGAGACGACGATCGCAGTTCGGCCGCGGACTCCGAGGAACTCCCCGACGACCGCGACAGCCCTAGCGGGCACGCGGCCGCCGTCGGCAACGCGGCAGGGCGAGCGGCCGATCGTCTCGAGTCGGCGACCGACGTGGACAACGAAATCTATCGCGCCTGGCGGGAGATGACCCGTCCACTCGAGGTGAATCGACCGGACTCGAGTACGCCGCGGGAGTTCGCCCGGGCCGCGGTCGACGCCGGAATCGACCGCGATCACGTCGAGGAGCTTACCGGGCTGTTCGAGGACGTCCGGTACGGCGACGCCGACGCGACGCCGGAACGTGAAAAGCGGGCGACGACCGTGCTCCGTCGTATCGAGGACGCCTACGCCGAACGTGAGCGGGACGCGAACGCGAGCGCGGACCCCACTGAAGCGGAAGCCGACGCCGACGAGGAAGCCGGTGGGGGCTGGTGGAGGCTAGGACGATGACTCCGGACCGCCGTACCGCCGCCCTGGCTGCAGGCATCACCGCGTTCGTCGCCGCGCTCGCGGTCAGCGCGGGGGCGTTGACGCTCAGCCTGACCGACGCCACCGTCGTTCTCCTCGCGTTTCTCGTTTCCATCGTCGGCGTCCGGACCCTCTCTCGACGGCGGGGCGTTCGCTCACAGTTCGACACGCCGGAGACCGAACGAACGATCGAGGTCCCGGTCCCTGGCGAGAGCCTCTCGGAGACGGTTTCGTCGTTTCGCCGGGTCGACAGCGGGTACAGAACGCGAGGCAGACGACTCGGCGACGGGCTCCAGGACGCTGTCGTCGCGGTTCTCACCCGATTCGAGGGCGACGACCCCGAAACCGCAACGAAGCGACTCGAGGACGGAGACTGGACGGACGACCCGGTCGCCGCTGCTTTCCTCTCCGAGCAGCTCGAACCGCCCGAACGGTCGCTTCGCTCGCGGGTCGGCCGCGTCTTCGACCGAGGATACGAGACGGAGTTTCAACGTGGCGTCCGCCACGTCGTCGCTGCGATCGCTTCGATCGGGTACGAACGCGGTCCGGAGGCCGACAGTGACGATTCCGACGAGACCGAACGGGTGCTTCCCGCGTACGACTACGACCGGACTCCACAGCGAGAGATCGACGGACGACGGACGACGACGGAGTCGGTAGACGGCATCGAAACGGTCCGCAGCGCCGCGACGGAGTACTGGTCCGGCATCGGCGTCGTCGCACTGTTTGCCGTCGGCATCGGGGCCGCCGTCGAGTCCCCGGCGGTCCTTCTCGCCGGCGTCGTCGGCATCGGCTACGCCGGCTTCGCCCGAGCGTTCGAGCCGCCAGTCCTCGAGCTCTCGATCGACCGAACCGTCAGCGACGAGACACCCGAGCCGGGCGACGAGATCGACGTCACCGTCGCGATCACGAACGAGAGCGGCGGTTTCGTCCCTGACTTGCGGTTCGTCGACGGCGTCCCGCCCGGCCTCGTCGTCACCGAGGGTTCGAGTCGGCTGGGCACCGCGCTTCGACCCGGCGAATCCGTCTCGCTCGAGTATACCGCGGCGGTCAAACGCGGCAGCCACGAGTTCGACCCCGCGCTCGCGATCACCCGTGATCTCTCGCGGTCGACCGAGCGAGAGTTCCGCATCGAGAGTGAGACGGCCGTCGTCTGCGAACCCGAGATGCGCCCGGTCGCCGCGCCGGTCCCGCTTCGGACGACGGCGACGTCCTTTGCCGGCCGGCTGACCACGACCGAGGGCGGCGCTGGGACGACGTTCCACTCGGTCCGGGAGTATCGGCCGAACGATCCCCTCTCGCGGATCGACTGGAACCGCCGGGCCAAGACTGGCGAACTCGCGACCCTCGAGTTCCACGCGGAGCGCTCGGCCCGCGCGGTCGTCCTCGTCGACGCGCGAAAAGGGGCGTACCTCGCTCCCGCCCCGGACGCGACCCACGCGGTCGACCGCTCGATCGCCGCGGCCGGTCGGATCGGTGCAAGCCTCCTCGAGGCCGGCCACTCGGTCGGGCTCGCCGGCATCGGGCCCGTCGGACGCGACGGCGATCCGCAGCGTGGGACCGACCCCTGCTGGCTCGCGCCCGCTTCCGGTCGGCACCACGAACTCGAGTTCCGGGAGTTGCTCGCGACTCACCCGCAGTTCGACGCCGTCGCTCCCGAGCAGGAGACGCCGTGGTTGACCCAGCTTCGGACCCTCCGCCGGCGTCTCTCCGCCGAGACCCAGATCGTTCTGTTGACGCCGCTCTGTGACGCCGGATCGGCCGATATCGCCCGTCGCCTCGAAGCGCGGGGCCACCCAGTGACGGTCGTCAGTCCCGATCCGACGGTCGACGCGACCGCGGGCGGACGGCTGGCACAGGTCGCACGCCGAGTCCGCCGGTTCGACCTCGAACGGGCCGGGATACGAGTGATCGACTGGCCGGATGGGACGTCGATCGACGAGGTGTTCGCTCGGCAGGCCGGAGCCGGAACGGGAACCGCCGTCGACGCGAGCGGAGGTGGCTCCCGATGAGCGAACGCGTCGAGACGCGGTCCGCCGACGCGACCGAGCCGGCGGCCGACGAGACCGGCGGCCGTGAGCCCGCGGACCTGGAACCCGATTCCGATACGCCCGCCTCGAACTCGGAGCCCGGGTCGGACTCGCAAACCGGAACCGACCCTGCATCCGACACCGACGCTGCCGTCGAGCGCGACGGTACCGACCTCGAGGCAGGGGCAGGCGTCGAGCTCACGCGCAAGCCCGCCATCGCCTCGAGTCTGGTCGCCGTCGCCGCCGCAGTCGTTGCCGTCGTCCTCTCCGGACTCTTCACCGCGACCGCCGTCACGGTCGGTGCCGCCGGTGTCGTGCTCCTGTCGGTCGCTCTCGCCGTCGGACACCGCAGCGCAGCCGATGCGGGTGCCGTGCTCGTCTTCGGCGGCGTCCTCCTGGCCGGCTTCGAGGGTGGGATCGCCGCAGTCGAGCCGACACTGATCGCCACGGTCACGACTGTCCTCGCCTGGGACCGGGCCCACGCCGCGATCGATATCGGCGAACAGCTCGGCCGGGAGTCCGAGACGCTGCGACTCGAGGCCGTCGGCCTCGCCTCGAGTCTGGTGGTGGGACTGATCGCGGCGACCGTGGGCTACACGATCTACGTCGTGGCCGGGGGCGGACAGCCGGTGTCGGCGCTGGTCTTGCTGTTGCTCGCGGCGTTTCTGATTACAGTCGGGCTCGGAAGGGAGAAGCAGTCGGGGGGACGGTGGGGTTCGCGTCGGCGCTGAGGCTCACGCGCGGATCGAATCCTCGATGTATTTCTCGTTGAGTTCCCACTCGCCGTCGCCGTTTTCGATCATGTACTCGCCGTAGTACGGAACCCGGTTCTCGACGGTCTCGCGGAACGCCTCGCGGATTTCGGGTTTGGTCATCTCGCCCATCGATCGGAGATCGTCGTTGCGGTTGAGACAGCCTTTCAGATGCCCCTCGTGCGTGACGCGCACGCGGTGGCAGTTCGCACAGAAGGTAGGGTTCTCGACCGGGTCGACGATCTCCACCATCCCCCGACCTTCGCCGTCGTCGCTCTCGACCCAGTAGCGCTTCCGGTCGTGCATCTCGCGGTGTTCGATCTCCGCGGCCTGGTCGGCGAGCCAGTCGTGGACGCGCTGGATGTCGATATTCCACTCCGGGCGGCCGGTGAGCTCGGGCATGTACTGGATCAACTGGAGCTGAAGTCCCTCGTTTTCTGCGACGTGATCGACCATCTCGGGGACGTACCCCGCGGTGTGCTCGAAGACGACCATATTGAGTTTGACCGGGTCCAGGCCGGCCGCGAGTGCAGCGTCGACACCCTCGAGGACCTTCTCGTAGGCACCGCTTTTCGTGACCGCCGCGAAGTCGTCGGGATCGAGCGCATCCTGCGAGACGTTGACCCGCTCGAGGCCGGCGTCGACCAGGGCGTCGGCGCGGCCAGGGAGAAAGGTTCCGTTGGTCGTCAGCGAGGTCTCGAGGTCGTCCGGCGTACGCCTGATGATCTCCTCTAGGTCCTGGCGCAGCATCGGTTCTCCGCCGGTGAACTTGACGGCGTCGACGCCGAACTCGGCTGCGACCTCGAGAAAGCGGACGACGCCGTCGGTCCCCATCTCGTCGTCCTGTGGGTCCATCGGCCCCCGCGTGTCCCCGAGCCCCTCGTTGTGACAGTAGATACAGTCGAAGTTACACCGGTCCGTAAGAGAGACGCGGACCCCTGTAACCTCGCGCCCGAACTCGTCGGTGAGCATACGATCTGCTTGCAGGTGGATCCGCTTAAATTCGCCGGCAATTTCCGGCGAGCGTTAACCGCTTTTGGTTTCTAGTTCTCGCGAGCCGTGAGTGAGGCACAACAGCTACCCCGCCGGACGGCCAACGCCGGATATGGACGAGGAAATGCTCGCGGACCAGCGGCAGTTGGTCGAACTCATCGAAGACGAAGGCTGGGATGTTACCGACCTCGAGATATCGGCCTACGATAGCCCGTGGGCCGACGAGGACGATCCGGAGGCGACGGTGACGATAACGGCCCGGAAGCCGTACGAGACTGACGAGGGAGACGAGAGTAACGGAGAGGGAGACGACGAGAACCCGTTTCGACTGAAGTGAGTGGATATCGTGCGACGGTTTGGGCCCGATCAGTCGAGTTGGCCGAGTCCAGTCGAGCCCAGCCGAGACGGGACGTGGCTGTACGATCTCGGGTTGCTTTTCTAGGTCTTCTACCGAGGTCGCTCACACTGCATTCGAAATGAAATCCCTCGAAAGACGAACTAGAGTGAGTACCCTCTCACACCGTTGTCGAAATGAAATCTGTGCGCTGTTTCCGGCATAGGCAGGTATATGAGCGGTAAGGCCCGAATAATATCGATCTGACTCGACAAGAGCGAGTTTCATTTCGATAACGGTCCCCTCCATGGTTGCCGGGCCTCCATTTTCCCGTTTCATTTCGACAACGGTGTGGGACTCCTGTTCTCGTTGCTACCAGACACTCGTCGGCTCCACCGCACCCGCTGTTTCGACACCGGCGATTTCATTTCGCTAACGGTGCCCTCATTTCGACGGCGGTCCCGCTCGATCTCGAGCGTCGCGTCCGAGACGGGAACCCGCTTCCCCCGACGGCGGTCCATCCGGGTTTCATTTCGACAACGGTCTCTCGATTCGTCGTCGGCGGGTCGGCGGCCGTCTCGGTTCATTTCGAGCACGGAGCCTTCATTTCGACCGCGGTTCCTTCATTTCGAAAGAGGTATTGTGGCCCGGCGGCCAGTGCCGACAATGAAACGGGAGTCCTCTAACGCTCGAGGAGGGGACGACGACGGGACGGCGGACTCCCCCGACGGATCGATCGTCGACAGCATCCTCGATGGCGAACGGAAGACGGTCTTCGAGAACAAGCAACTCGTCGATTCCAACACGATCGTCGATCACAACCGGATCTACGGTCGGGACGAACAACTGGCCGCCGAAGCGCGGGCGTTTCGTGACACCCTCGACGGCGAACGGCCGCCGGACCTCCTCCTCTATGGTCCAAGCGGCACCGGAAAGAGTCTCACCGTAAAGGCAGTCGCCGAGAAGGTCGCGGAACGGGCCACACAGAACGACATCGACTTCGACTTCGTCGCGGTCAACTTCAAGACGATGGAGTCTCACTCGCTGGATCGTGCCGTCTGGAAGCTCGGCCACCAGACGGCGAAGAAAGCCGGCGTCGCGTGGGACATCCCGCGGAAAGGCGTCTCAACCGACGCGAAGTACGTTCGGCTCTACGAGATCGTCGATCGACACTTCGACGCGCTCGTGTTCATCCTCGACGAGATCGACGCGCTGACCGGCCGCGTCGGCGAGGACGAGCCCGCCTACTCCAGGCTGCTCTACAGCCTGAGCCGAGTGATGGCCGAACAGCACGTCGACACCCTCGTCTCGACGGTCGTAATCACCAACCACCCCAAGTTCCGCGAGAACCTCGATAGTCGCACCGACAGCTCGTACAACCCGACCGGCATCCACTTCTCGGATTACGACGCCAACGAACTCATCGAGATTCTCAACCGTCGGCGCGACGCGTTCAAGGAGGGCGCACTCGAGGCCGGCGTCATCGAACTGGTTGCCGCCTACGGCGCGAAAAACGAAGGCGACGCGCGGCGAGCGATCGACCTGCTGCGAGACGCCGGCGAGATCGCGAACCGAAACGGGGAGACAGTCGTCACGGAACAACACGTCCACGCGGCCAACGATTCGGTCGTCAAGAACCGCGTACTCGAGATGGTCGGTGGAATGACCCTCCAGAAGAAACTCTCGCTGTACGCCGCCGCAGTCGTCGCGGACGTCAACGACGGCGCGGCACCGAGTCCGGCGGTCTACGCACTGTACCGCGAGATATGCCAGCGAACCGATCGAGACGTCTACACCCAGGAGACCGTCAACAGCCACATCAACAAGGCCGGTACCTACGGCGTCCTCGAGAGCGAACGGACAAGCGGCGGCTTCAAAAGCGGCGTCCACCTCACGTTCACGTTCACCGAACCGGTCGAAGCGGTCCTCGAGACGCTCGAGGAGGACGACACCTTCGACGAACTCGACGTCTCGACAGCCCGGACGATCGCACGGCAGTCGCTTCGCGACTCGTGAGCCCGTGTCCCGTGATGCTCCCGTCGGCCAAGCCGAGACTGCCTCGAGCGTTCGTCAGCCCTTGATGTTACAGACCGGGAACGTCCGTGCGACCTTGTCGCCGATGCCCAGCGCGTCCGAAACACGGACGACCTCGTCGACGTCCTTGTAGACGCCGGGTGCCTCCTCGGCGACCGTCGCGCCGGACTGTGCCTTGACGTATATCTGGTCTTGCTCTTCGAGTTCCTGCTGGACGTCACCGCCCCAGTACTCGTTTTTCGCCTGGGTGCGACTCATCAGCCGGCCCGCGCCGTGGGCCGTCGAGCCGAACGTGAGGTCCATCGAGTTCTCGCCGCCCCGAAGGACGTAGTTGCCGGCACCCATGCTGCCTGGGATGATGACCGGCTGCCCGACGTCGCGGTAGGCGTCGGGCACCTCGGGGTGGCCGGCGGGGAAGGCTCGAGTTGCACCCTTCCGGTGAACGAACAGTTCCCGCTCTTCTCGCTCGACGGCTTCGCCGTCTCGCACCGGTCGACCCTCCGGCCCGACCCCGACTTCGTGGGTCTCCTTCTTCGCGATATTGTGGGCCACGTCGTACAGCAATTCCATCTCCATCTCCTCCCAGGTGCGATCGAACACCCGCTCGAAGACCTGTCGCGTGCGGTGCATGATCAGCTGGCGGTTGACCCACGCGAAGTTGATCGCCGCGTTCATCGCCTTGTAGTAGTCTTCCGCGAGCTGTGAGCCCGCCGGCGCGGCCGCGAGTTCCTTGTCCGGCAACTGGTCCAGCAGGCCCTGATGTTGCTGTTCGATCTTGCGCAGGTAGTCGTTGCAGGTCTGGTGACCCAGCCCGCGGGAGCCACAGTGAATGAGGACGACGATCTGGTCTTCCTCGAGTCCGTAGGCGTCGCCGACCTCGTCGTCGAAGACGTCGGTGACACGCTGGACCTCGAGGAAGTGGTTGCCCGAGCCCAGCGACCCGATCTGGTTCTTGCCGCGGTCTTTCGCTTTCTGGCTGATCTTCGAGGCGTCGGCCTCCGTCCGGATGCCTTCATCCTCGCAGTGCAGCAGGTCTTCCTCGACGCCGTGGCCGTTCTCGACGGCCCACTCGACGCCACGCTCGAGGATCTCGTCGACGGTGTCGACGCCGGCTTCGACGATGCCGCCCCCACCCAGCCCCGACGGGACGTTCGCGAACAGGGAGTCGACGAGTTCCTCCTCGCGGCCCCGCAGGTCGTCGTAGGTCAGGTTCGTCCGCATCATCCGGACACCGCAGTTGATGTCGTAGCCGACCGCACCGGGCGAAATACAGCCGTTTTCGGCGTCGAGTGCGCCGACTCCCCCGACGGGGAAGCCATACCCCTGGTGGCCGTCGGGCATACAGATCGCGTAGTTGGTGATCCCCGGCAGATGGGTCGTGTTCGTGATCTGCTCTAAGGTCTTGTCGTCGGCGATCTCCTCGAGTAAGGCTTCGCTTGCCAGTACCCGCGCGGGGGTACGCATGTCTCCTTCTTGTGGGACCTCCCAGACGTACTCACGCACCTGCTCGAGCGTGATGCCGTCGGCGTCGAACGTGGGGTTGCTCATACGCGACACTCCGTTCGCAACGATGAAAGATGTTCGTCTCTTCGGTCGTGAGCACGGACAGTCCGGGCGAACGATTGGTCGACCGAGCAGTCGACGGAGAGGTGAAATCGCCGTTTGAGCTACCGGGAGAGGGTAGGGTGGGGCTCGTGTCTCCTCGAGTATGACCGCTGGAGAGCGTGTGAGCCGCAGACACCTCCTCGCTGGGACCGCCACTCTCGGAACCGTCGCGACCGTTGGCTGTCTGTCGGGACTGCCCATCGTCGGCTCGAGGGTCAGTACCGACTTCGAGCGCACGGCGACGGACCTCGCCGTCCACGATCCACCGGACGTGACCGTCGACGAGGACGGCACGACCGTCACCGTCCGCGGCACGGTCGAGTTCGGCTCGAGCGAAGTTCGGCTCGAGCGAGTGTGGGACCGTCGAGTTGGCTCACGCCGAGTACGAACTGTCCCAGGAGCGGCTGGACCTGCTCGTCGTCGCGGCCGACGATTCGGGGCTCCGGATGGCCTGTTCTGACGATCTCGTCGGGTCGGGGTATCGCCTCGAAGCGACCGTTAGCGGCGGGTTCCGTCGCGTCGCAGTGACCGAACACCACGTCTTCGGCGAGACGTACGCGACGACGGTAGACGGGCTGGGGTAGCTCAATCGGCCCCATTACAGCGATCCGTACTCTCCGGGCCGCTCACACGTCGAAGACGACGTACGCCTCCCAGCCGTCGTCGATCCGCTCGAGACGCATCTCCGAGTAGGTCACGGCCTTGACCTCCCTGGCGTCGATCTCGGCCAGAGGGACGCCGCGGGCGCTGGCCTCGAGCGACCAGGTATCTCCCTTGTCGTCGGATCGACCGGGCCCTTCGATCGCAGCTACCTCGTGGTCGACCGGGAGTTCGGCGCGCACGTCCCGGAGATAGATCAACTCGTCGAGGTAGTCGAACAGCAACGCCTCGCGGCTCTCGGCCGAGACGGAGACCGAGAACCGCGCTCCGTCGTCGGGCGCGTCGTCGACCGACGCGGCCGCGAGTCCGTCGGCGACGGCAGCGAAAACTCCCTCGAGGGTCTCGCCGGTGGCGGCGACGGCGATGTCTGCCGTGTGATCGCGCAGTTCGAACGACATTCATCGGTGGTACGACGGCCCGGGTGGTATGCCCGTCGTTTTCCAGAAGGGGACCACGTGCCGTCTCCGTTTTTCGGCTCGAGATCGACTCGCCGCTGGGCTCGAGATGGGGGAAACCGAGGGTCGGACCGGGCGTCAGAGACCGGCAGAGATCGGTCGAATGCGTCGGTACTGGACCGACGTGGCGTGGGACTGGTGCCGGAGGAATTATATTGGCCACGATGTTAGGGTGTGGTAGTGAGCGTCAACATCGACAGTCGGGTCGTCGCCCCGGGGAGCGACGACTACGTCGACGAAGCCTGGCAGCTCAAAGAGGAGATCAGCCGCCGGGAGGGCGTGCTCAAGCAGCGCCACGATTTCTTCACCGACGCTTATCGCCGCTCGAAGGTCCACTGCTACGTTCGGAACGACGAACTCATCGGGTTCGCGGCCGTCCGTCGCGACGGCTACATTCTCTTTCTCGCGGTCGCACCCAAGTGTCGAGGCGAAGGGATCGGCAAACGACTGGTCGCCCGCGTCGCCGACGACCACGATTCGATCACCTGCCACGCTCGGACGAGCAACGAAAACGCCCTCCAGTTCTACGAACACCTCGGGTTCGAGATCAAACGGCGAATCGACGACTACTACGAGGACGGTGGCGACGCCTACTACCTGAAACTCGGTAGCGATGTCGGAATCACCGACAAAATATCCGAGTTGATGCGGCGCTGAGCCCGCATCGCTCACGCGTCGTCGCTCGCCCAACCGAAACGCTCCGGCTCCGGGTCGCTGTTATTTTTTCTCTCCAGCGTCGGCTGCTCCGTTCTGCTCCCGGACGACTCCCTCGACGAATCCACGTCGGAGGATCGTCAACAGCAGATACGTCTCGTACTTCTGGCCCCGACAGTGTTCGCACGGTGCCATCTCGTCGGCGATCCGCTCGATGTGGTCGCCGTACTCGTCCTCGAGATCCGCGACGATCCCTGTGATCTCGGGCGCGATATCGGCGGCCATCGCCGCCACGTCCTCGCGCCGGTCGTCCGGAACCCCGTACGAGAGCACGATCGTGTTCGCCCGGTAGTACTTGATCGTCGCGCCACCCCGCTCCTCGAGACGGGCGACTTCGACGAGGCCGGCGTCGCGCAACTGGTTGACGTGGTGGCGGATCGTGTTCTCGGTGCGATCGTATCCCCGCCGTTCGAGGGCGCTGTCGAGCTCCGAGACAGTACGCTCGCGGTCGGCGAGCATATCGAGGAGCATCGCTCGCACGGGTTCGTCGACGGCGTTCGAGACGTTCGTATCGCGGACGACCACGTCCTCGAGTGTCACGTCCGACGTGAATTCGGTCATTCGTTGCCGAAGGTTGTCCGTCGGGCCGTATAAGTCGTAGTCGTCCGGCCGACCGGCTAGACGACTCGTTTCACCGGCTGGCGTCGTCGTCCCTACGCCAAAACAGATAATTTGAGTGATATATTTGGGCGAGCGCGCCGTAGCACGACTCGAGTATGACCCAACTCGTCGAATACCGCGTCACTGACTTCGAGTGTCCGACCTGTGCGAACAACCTCGAGCGGGCATTAGAACGGACCGACGGCGTCGAACGGGCCGACGTTCACTACACTACCGGCCGAGTCGAACTCGAGTACGACGCCGGGACCGCCGACCGCGAGTCGTTCGAGCGAACGATTTCGAACCAGGGATACACGCCTCGGCCCCGGTGACCGATCGTGAGTCGCATCAGTGCCCTCGGGGGCTGGGTCCGGGCCCGCCGGAAGCCAGCGATCGTCGTCGCCAGCGGCCTGCTGTTCGTTGTCGGCTGGGGGCTCGGCTACGGGCTCGGCCTCGAGCGAGCCAGCGCGACCCTGCTGGTCCTTGCGGCCGTCGTCGGCGGCTACGACGTCGTGAAGAAGGCCTACTATACGTTGCGGGTCCGGACAGTCGGGATCAATACGCTCGTCACCCTGGCCGCCATCGGCGCGATCGTCATCGGCGAATACTGGGAGGCCGCGGCCGTCGTCTTCCTGTTCGCGCTCGGCAACTACCTCGAAGCCAGGACGATGGGGAAAACTCGATCGGCGCTCGAGGAGTTGCTCGAGATGAGCCCCGACACGGCGATCGTTCGCCGCGGTGGGGAAGAGACGAAAATCCCTGCACGTGAGGTGGAGGAAGGCGAGACGGTCGTCGTCGAGCCCGGCGCGAAGGTGCCCGTCGACGGCGAGGTCGACGACGGCGAGAGCGCGATCGATCAGTCACCCGTCACCGGTGAAAGCGCACCCGTCCACAAGGCGACAGGCGACGCGGTCTACGCCGGCACGATCAACCAGGAGGGTGCACTCGAGGTCGTCGCCACCGACACGGGTCGGGATACGACCCTCGAGCGGATCATCCGTCGCGTCGAAGAGGCCCAGGAGGCCCAGGCACCGACGGAGACGATCATCGAGCGGTTCGCGACGTACTACACGCCCGCGATCGTCGTGTTGGCGGTCCTTGCATACGCCGTCACCGGAAACGCGATCCTCGCGCTGACGCTGTTGGTCATCGGTTGTCCCGGTGCGCTGGTCATCGGGCCCCCGGTTAGTATCGTGAGCGCCATCGGGAACGCCGCTCGCTCGGGCGTCCTGATGAAAGGTGGCGAGCACCTCGAAACCGCGGGCAAGATCGACCTCGTCGCGTTCGACAAGACCGGGACGCTGACGAAAGGCGAGACGACCGTCGCGGACGTCGAGGGGTTCGGCGTCACCGAAGACGACGTGATTCGGTACGCTGCGATCGCCGAGAAACGGAGCGAACACCACCTCGCGGACGCGATCGTCGAGGCCGCTCGAGACCGCGGCGGCGGGTCGAGTCGAGCGTACGTGACCGACGGCGGTGTCGCTTCGGGACTCGAGTCACCGTCGAACGGCGACGACCACGTGGCCTCGGGGATTCCGAACCCGGACACGTTCGAGGTCGTCCCTGGGAAAGGCGTGGTGGCACACTACGACGGACATCGTCTCGTCGTCGGTAACCGAACACTGCTCGCGGACCGCGAAATCGAACCTGCCGAGACGGCCACAGCATACGCCCACGACCGAGAGAAAGAGGGTGAAACAGCCGTCTACGTCGCTCTCGAGGACGAAATAGTCGGTGTCGTCTCGATGCGGGACGGCCTTCGTGACGACGCGGCAGCCGTCGTCGCCGCGCTACAGGACGCTGGTGTCCGCACGGTGATGCTGACCGGCGACAACGAACGCACCGCGCGTGCGGTCGCGGAAGCCGTCGGAATCGACGACTACCGGGCTGCCCTGTTGCCCGAGGAGAAACAGGATGCGATCGAGGCGTTCCGGGAGTCGGGCCACGTCGTCGCGATGGTCGGCGACGGGATCAACGACGCTCCCTCGCTTGCGACCGCCGACGTCGGAATCGCGATGGGCGCTGCCGGGACCGACACTGCTATCGAGACTGCGGATATGGCGCTGATGGCCGACGACTTGAGACGGATTCCCTACGCTGTCGGACTTAGCAAGGCGACCCGCTGGAACATCGCCGAGAACGTTACCATCGCCGTGGCGACGGTCGTCCTGCTGCTCGCGGGCGTCTTCGCGGGCTACGTCCACATGGCAAGCGGTATGCTCGTCCACATCGGTAGCGTGTTGCTGGTCATCCTCAACGGCATGCGGCTGCTGCGGTACTAACGCCACGAGCAACGATCACGTCAGCACGAACTGGAGCACGGACGATCGACTACGACAGCCGCTCTCGGAAGTTCAGTCCCATCGCGAGCACGGTCGCGAAAGGACCGGTCAGGAGAACACGACCAACCCGACGACGAGGGCCGAGACGATCGGGCCAGGGAGCGGCGGAGCCAGCAGTGTCCCGACCGGAACACAGAGTACGCCGACGACCGGCGCTACCGCCCCGTACGCGAGCATGGTTCGCTGTCCCCGGGAAAACTGAATCCCGTGGTCGTCGCGCTGAGGGAAACAAGCCGACTGCCAGGACCACGAATCCCGCCATCACGTACAGCCCGAAGACGACGATCGACAGCCCGTGGACGAACCCGCTCTCGCTCCCAGCCATCTCGACGAACACTGCTCCGAACCCGACCAGACTCCCAAGTATCACGAACGCGCCGATGCCCGCGACGCCGATCTGAAGGGCCGGCCGGATCGATCGGGACAATGGGGTCATGGTACTGTTTGGGTGGACTATCCGATATGCGATAACGGTGGTTCCTCGAAACCGAGAAGAACGGGTAGTCGGGGAGGACAGAGCGGAGTCCCGATCCGCCAGATCGTGTAGTGGAGACGGAGCACCGGAAGACGAGGGTCGAAACTGACGGGTGCAAGCGACACCCTGCAGTCCGGTTCGAAGGCTCCGGAGCGGTGGCCGAAAAAGAAACCGACGGAGCTAGACGTGGAAGCTCTCGTGAATCTCGAGTCCTTCCGACGTCTTGACGAACTCCGAGACCGGACGCCGATCGTCACAGTGCTCGCAGCCGAACTCCTTGCCCGGCTCCGGCAGGTCGGCCGGGTCGCTCTCCCACTGCTCGTGACAGGACGGACACTCGAGGTCGATCCAGGGCTCTCTCATAGGGTGGACGATGGACGCCGCATCCCTCTCAGGCGACCCACTCCTCGGCGACGTCGCCGGCGATCCCTTCGCGCCACCGCGAGAACGCGACGGCGCACTCGTCGGTCTCGTCGACGTGGTCGACGAACCCGGGACCGCCGTCGGCGATCGGGTCACCGCAGAACGGACACCGACGGGGGTCGTCCCACTCTCGATCGGCCGCCTCGAGGGAGTCGTCGGGGTCAACCTCGAGACGGCCCCGCTGTTCGAGAATCGTCTCGACGCGGTCGATCGAACAGTCGACGCGCGACGCCAGCTCCGCCGGAGACAGCTCCGGGTTGGTCTGTTTCATCGCCAGAACAGCGTCTTCGACCGGGGCCGCATCGGTTCCCGTTTCGGCTCCCGTTCGTGCTCGGGTCATCGGCGACCACCGTTCGGACGTACGGCGTGATCCCTGGAGAAAGTTTCGGCGTGCCTGCTTCCGTCGTGCGATTTCGAGGCGATGGTGGACGGAAAAAGAGCCGTAGTAGGACGGCGACCGTTCGTTGTGACTGGACCGAAGACGCGCGAGTGCTCGTGGAACGACCACGACGCTGAGTTTTCGTCCGGCTGCGATCGTGTCGTCGGTCGTCGAGAAACGGCCGGAACCGTCGATCCCGTCAGGAGTCCACGCCGGGATGTCCCGCCGGGAGCCCGGTGCGTCCGAACATGTTCTCCCGGAGGGTGTCGCCCTCGTACCCCTCCCGGATCAGCCCGCGCTCGCGAAGCACCGGAACGACGTACTCAGCGAAGTCACGCAGCGTCCCGGGGCGCGTGACTTCTTTGAGGTTGAAGCCGTCGACGCCGACCTCGTCACGCCAGGCCTCGAGTTCGTCGACGACCGTCTCGGGACCGCCGACGATCACGGGCGAGGTAGTGCCGAGGCCGGCGAACTGTGCGACTTCCTCGACGGTCCACTCGCGGTCGGGGTCGTTCTTCGTGAAGGCGTTGATCGTCCCGCGGATGGCGTCGGTTTCGATGTGTTCGACCGCTTGGTCGGGCTCGAGTTCGGAGAGGTCCATATCGATGAAGCCCGACAGTAGCGAGAGGGTGCCTTCGACGCTGATGTGGTCCGTGTAGGTCTCGTACTTCTCCTGGGCAATCTCGTCGGTCTCGGCTGTGACGACGACGATGCCGGGGAAGAACTTCAGCGAATCGGGGTCACGGCCGTGTTCGCTGACGCGGTCGCGCATGTCCTCGATGTAGTCGTGAGTCGCCTCCTTCGTCGGCTGGGAGACGAACACGCCTTCGGCGTTTTTCGCCGCGAACTCGCGGCCGCGATCCGAGGAGCCGGCCTGGTAGATGACCGGCGTTCGCTGGGGCGAGGGTTCACAGCCGTGGGGACCGGGAATCGAGAAGTACTCGCCCTCGTAATCGATCGCACGGACCTTGTCGGGATCGGTGTAGGTGCCGGCTTCCGCGTCGCGAACGACGGCATCGTCGTCCCAGGAGTCCTCCCAGAGGCGGTAGCAGACATCCATGAACTCGTCGGCGCGGTCGTACCGTTCGTCGTGTTCCATCCGATCGCCCAGTCCGAGGTTCTCGGCGGCGCTCTCGAGGTAGGAGGTGACGACGTTGAACGCGATACGACCGTCGGAGACGTGATCGAGCGTCGAGAGTTCGCGAGCGAGCTGGTAGGGATGGACGTAGCTCGTCGAACGCGTAATCGCGAACCCGATATCGTCGGTTACCTCGGCCATCGCGGGGACCAGTGCCTGTGGGGCGTTCGACGGGGTCTGAATCCCACGCTGGATCGCGGGATCGCGGTCGTCGTCGTAGACATCGTAGATTCCACGTACGTCGGCGAAGAAGATAGCGTCGAAACCGGCGCTCTCGGCGGTTCGTGCGACGTCCGTCCAGTACTCGCGGTCGGTGTATCGGTGGGATTGGTCCCCGGGAATCGTCCAGGTCCCCGGCGAGACGTGTTCCACCGAGTTCATCGTGAAGAGGTTGAAGTGTAGGCGGTCGCTCATCATCTGCAGGTTCTCCTGTCCGGGAAAAAGGAAACCGGCTCCGGAGAAATTCGGGTGGGATCGACGACGCGTCGGGTCCCTCGAGTACGCAGGGGTGAGGAGCCGGGACCGAGACCGAGACCGGGACCGAGACCGAGACCGGGACCGGGACCGAGACCGGGACCGAGACCGAGACCGAGATCAAAACCGGGACTGGACCCGGAGTCACACTCGAGTACGCGACCCGAGGCCCTGATCGATCAGCAAGAACAGTAGTAGTCCGGGCCGCCGAACTCCGTCTCGAGTATCTGCAGCGCCGGTCCGGGATCGGACGGACGATAGACACCCGTCGTCAGCCCGCGGGACGACTCGAACTCGCCGGACAGCAGGGCAGTCCACTCGTCGGTCGAGAGCACGTCCGGGAACGACGGCGAACTCGCGAGCAGGGAGAGATAGTCGGGGAGAGAGAGCCAGCGGGCGTCCCGCGGTTCCGAGGGCTCGTACTCGAGTCCGACGGCGTCGGCGTAGGCCGCGTACGGCAGGTTTGCGCCTGCCTCGACGGGCATCGATATCCACTTCCAGGGTCGTGTGTTGACATCGAGGAGGACGTACTCCTCGCGGTCGCTATCGTAGACGAACTCGGCCTCGCTGATGCCGTAGTAGCCGCTGTCCTCGAGTACGGATCGGGCACGGGCCTCGAGTTCGGGGTCCTCGACCGTGTCGACGACGCAGGAGGTGCCGTACCCTTGCGGGTAGCGAACGCGGGCGTTGCCGACGACGCTCAGGACGTCGCCGTCGGGCGAGCGGTAGGAGGCGAGCGATCGGTCCTCGCCCGTCGCGACCGGGACCTTCTCCTGGGCCATCACCCGGACGCCGGCGTCCCGGGCCTCGGCGACGACCTCGTGGAACTCCTCGCGGTCGGCGACCTCCACGACGTTCGTCCCGAGCAGTTCCTCGAACTCCCGCTTGCGTGCGGGTTTGACGACCAGCGGGAACCCGAGTCGTTCGGCCGCCACCTCGAGGTCGACCTCGGAGAGGCGGTAGGTCTCTGGGTAGGGCACCTCGAGTTCCTCGGCGGTCGCGTACAGCGACTCCTTGTCGAGGACGTCGGCAATCACGTCCTGTTTCGCGAAGGGAAGCCGGACGCCGTCGGGTTCGGTCTCGGCGAACGCGTGGACCCACTCGTCCATACAGGGGAACGCGACAGGCTCGTGATCCAGCACGTCGGCGACCGACGCCACGTCCTTGCGGAACCCGTCGGGATCGTCGAGCGGGAAGGTCACTTCGCCGGCGGCGACGACGGCCTCGGAAGGCGGTGCTGCCCCGTCGCCGACCCGATCCAGAGCGACGACCGGCACGTCGTGAGCGGCGAGCGCGCGGGCGACACTCACCCCCGTGATGTGGGCGTTGGCGACGATCGCTGGCGGCCGATCGAACGACTGCTCCGCGAGGGTCTCGCGGAGGTCCGCGAGCGACGTGAACTGTGGGTGGCTCATGGTCGATCCAGCGCATCTTGCCGACTAAAGCCTGCGGTTCCGGCGGCCCTGGCCGCCGTCACTGACGGTGACGACGTCCGCGACCCGTTCGCACGCTACCCACCCACGACGACCGTCACTTTCGGCAGGATTATACTCTCCCACCCACGACTACCCGAGGCGCATGGAGGAGCGAACGAGGGCCTATCTTCGCGGGCGATTTCGGGACCACTACCGACGGACGGAGATATCTCCGCCGCCCGCGGCCAACGAACGCGAGTGGGGCTACATCCCCTGGACCGAGGGACCCGATACGACCATGGTCCGCCATCGTTCGCTGCTCGAGTTAGGGAACCTCTCCGAGTTTCTCGTCCGCAAGCGGCCGCGCCACGTCTACTTCTCGGCCGGCCGCTTTCGTGACCCCGGCGCGGGGTCGATGAACGAGAAAGACTGGCAGTCGGCCGACCTGGTCTTCGACCTCGACGCCGACCACCTGCCGAACGTGACGCTGGGCGAGGACTCCTACGCCGAGATGCTCGCGACGTGTAAGGATGCCCTCTTTCGCCTCCTTGACTTTCTGGAAGACGACTTTGCCTTCGAGGAGTTGGAGATCGTCTTCTCGGGCGGTCGTGGCTATCACGTCCACGTCCGCGACGACAACGTCCGCCACCTCGAGCGGGAACACCGACGCGAGATCGTCGATTACGTCCGTGGCATCGGACTGGACTTCGAGGAACTGATCGAGACCGAGACCGTCGCGGGACTCGGCCGGAAGACGCCGACCGAACGCCGCACGCTCCGGATCGAAGGAGGCTGGGGCCGGCGGGTTCACAGCCACTTCATGGCGTTCGTAGACGACCTCCTCGAGATGGAGGAAGACGCCGCCCTCGAGCGCCTCCAGGAGTTCGACGGCATCGGCGAGGGGAAGGCACAGGCCACCCTCAACGCCGCCCGGAACAACCGCGAGGGTCTCGAGTCGGGCAACGTCACCGTCCACACCGCGGTCGCACAGCTCGCCGAACGGTTCGCATCGAAAGCCGTCGAGCGGGATAACGCGCCGATCGACGAACCCGTCACCACCGACACGAACCGGCTCATCCGACTCCCCGGCACGCTCCACGGCGGCAGCGGCCTCGAGACGGTTCGCCTGGAGCGTGACGAACTCGAGGAGTTCGATCCGCTCGTCGATGCTGTCCCGGAGACGTTCGAGGGACAGGAAATCGCGGTCGATGTCACCGATGGCGGCGAGGTCGAACTCGGAGGAGATAGCTTTACGGTCTCGGAGGGTGACCAGTCACTTCCGGAGTACGTTGCGGTCTTTCTGATGTGCCGCGGCAGAGCAGAGAAGGAAAAAGAATGAATCTCGACGAACTACGCTCGGTCCAGAGCAAGGAGCGCCAGAAAGATAGCCTCCAGAACCTGCGCCCCTCGTTCTACCAGGAGGTCGGCGAGTACATCTCCGAGCTAGAGGACGAGCGGGACCGCGCGGCCGAGCGTGCCGACGATCCGTTCTCCTCGCCGGAGGTCAGCCGCCTCACCGACGAGATCGAGACCGCCAAAGATGTCGTCGAGGCGATCTACGAGCGCCGCATGGGGAAACTCGTCAAGCAGGCTAGCCTCGCCGCCGCAGGGATGGCAGCCGACGACGAAGGCCTCACTGCCGAGGAAGCCGACCTCTTTGCGGACCTCGTCGACCGTATCGAGTCGAACAAGGGGCGCGTCCTCGACGTACTCGAGGGTGAAGGCGAAGAACCACCCGAGACGAACGCGGGCCCGGAGACAGGAACGGGGACGGACGCGCCCTCGAGCGTGGCGGCCCCGGGGACCCCGGACAGAGAGCCGGACGCTGACCCGGAACTGGCCACAGATTCGGGCCGAGAACCAACTCCCTCGAGCGAGGTGCCACCCGATTCGGCTCCCGAGCCGGGTCTCGAGTCCGGCCCGGGTACCGAGGCTGGGCCGAACCCAGATCAGGACTCGTCGACTCGAGACGCCGACGACGCACCGCCGGCCCCGCCACACGAGCCGCCATCGGACACGTCTGCCAGTCCCGACGGCGACTCGAGCGACGTCTCGAGCGGCGTCCCGGCCGCGGACGTCATGGGTGACGGCCCCCCGATCGGCGACGGCCAGGAACACGGTTCCGAGTTCGGTCCCGACGCCGACTCCGAGCCGGCCTCCCGGGCCAACGGCGGCGATGAAGACCCGTCGGCCGTGCCATCTGCCACGGCTGCGGAACGGTCCGATCGAGCCAGCGGGGACGCGACGGACGCGGCGTCAACCACAGACAGGACACACACCACACCCGACTCCGGTTCCGACGACACCGACGACCTCGAGCGAGTGACGGTCCGGATCACGCGAGATGTCGGCTCCATCCTCGGCGTCGACGACCGCGAGTACACGCTCTCGAGCGACGACGTGGTCACCCTCCCGGAGCAGAACGCGACGCCGCTGGTCGATCGGGAAGCCGCAGAACCACTCGAGTAGTCGTTCGTCGTCGCCCAGTGTACGTTTCCGGTCTCTCGCTATCGGTATCGCTCCGTCCCGTTTTCCGCGCTCCCATTCCGTTCAGTCGCTGCGCAATCCCAGAACACAATACATACAACGGGCGTCGCGAACCCGTTCCTATGATCGACATCGGCGACCCGGCCCCCGAGTTCGAACTGCACAATCAGCACGGCGAGACGGTACGACGGTCGGATTTCGACGGGCAACGGCTCGTCGTCTACTTTTTCCCCCGCGCGAACACCGACGGCTGTACGACCGAAGCGAAGGGGTTCGAAGACGCGCTGTCGACGTTCGCACAACGAGACACTGCCGTGGTCGGGATCAGCGACGACCCGGTTTCGGACCTCGAGACGTTCGCCACCGACCACGGGCTGACGTTCGACCTCCTCTCGGACGAGCACGGCGAGGTCGCGACGCTGTACGAGTCCTACGGCGAGAAGCAGCTGTTCGGGAACACGTTCGACGGCGTCTTCCGGAACACGTACGTCGTCGGGCCGGACGGTCGAATCGAGGCGGTCTACGAAAACGTCTCGCCTGACGGCCACGCGGCGGACGTGCTCGCAGCCCTCGAGTCGGCCGACGTTGCAAGCGCCGACTGAGCCCGGACCCGTCGTCTCGCTACTGGAACGTCCGCCCGAGCTGGTCCTCTTCCCCGGCCGGTTCGGCCGAGTCGAACTCCTCTTCGATCTCCTCGTAGCGCTCGCGCGTCTCGGGCGTGACGCTCGGGTTGACCTCCTCGAGTGCGTGCTCGAAGTGGTCCTTGCTGATACGGACGTTCTCGATGGTGTCGCCCATCTCCTCGGGATCGACCGAATTGATGAACTCGCGGCTGGCAGCCATCGACGCTTCGCGACAGACCGCCTCGATGTCGGCACCGACGTACCCTTCCGTCTCCGCGGCCAGCCAGTCGAGATCGACTGCGTCGGCCAGCGGCTTGTCACGGGTGTGAACCTCGAATATCTTCTTGCGTGCGTCCTCGTCGGGGACGGGGACGTGGACGTGGCGATCCAGCCGTCCAGGCCGGAGGAGAGCGTTGTCGATCAGGTCGGGACGGTTGGTCGTAGCGATGACGACCACGTCCTCGAGCTCCTCGAGGCCGTCGAGTTCGGTCAGCAGTTGGGAAACGACTCGCTCGCCGACGCCGGAGTCGGCCTGGCGCTGGCCGCGTTCGCCCGCGATCGAGTCGATCTCGTCGAAGAAGATCACGGTCGGGGCGTTCGAGCGGGCCTTCTCGAAGACCTCGCGAACGCCTTTCTCGGACTCGCCGACGTACTTGTTCAGGAGCTCGGGGCCCTTGATCGAGATGAAGTTCGACTCGGCCTCGTTGGCGACGGCCTTCGCGAGCAGCGTCTTCCCGGTCCCCGGTGGACCGTACATGAGCACACCCTTCGCGGCCTCCATGTCCATCTGCTCGAAGACTTCGGGGTAGTCCAGCGGCCACTGGATCGTCTCGCGCAGCCGCTCTTTAGTGTCCCCGAGGCCGCCGACGTCCTCCCAGGTCGTGTCGGGCACTTCGACGAAGACCTCCCGCATCGCGGAGGGTTGGATACCCTTAAGCGCGTCCTTGAAATCATCCTCGGTGACCTGCAGCGACTCGAGCACGTCGGCGTCGATCTCCTCGGTTTCGAGGTCGAGGTCCGGCCGAATCCGGCGAAGTGCGTTCATCGCACCCTCGCGGGCGAGACTCTCGAGGTCAGCACCGACGAACCCGTGGGTGTTGGCGGCGTAGTGCTCGAGGTCGACGGCCTCTTCGAGGGGCATCCCTCGGGTGTGAACCTGCAGGATTTCCTTGCGACCCTCCTTGTCCGGGACGCCGATCTCGATCTCGCGGTCGAACCGACCGCCACGACGGAGCGCCGGGTCGATGTCGTCGAGGCGGTTGGTCGCCGCGATGACGGTGACCCGACCGCGCTCCTCGAGGCCGTCCATCAGCGAGAGCAGCTGTGCGACCACGCGACGCTCGACGTCGCCGCCGGCCTCTTCGCGCTTGGCCGCGATGGAGTCGAGTTCGTCGATGAAGATGATCGCGGGGGCGTTCTCCTCGGCTTCCTCGAAGACCTCGCGGAGTTGCTCCTCGCTCTCGCCGTAGTACTTCGACATGATCTCCGGGCCGGAGATCGTCTCGAAGTGGGCGTCGATCTCGTTTGCGACGGCCTTGGCCATCAGCGTCTTGCCGGTTCCCGGGGGGCCGTGCAGCAGAACGCCCTTCGGCGGCTCGATCCCCAACTGTTGAAACAGTTCGGGATGCCGCATCGGTAGTTCGATCATCTCACGGACCTGATCGAGCTCGTCGTCCAGGCCACCGATGTCCTCGTAGGTGACCTCGGGAACGCCTTCAGGGGAGGCACCAGCGCCGCCCGAACTCACCTGTTCGGCGGGCGTCTCGGAGATTTCGATACTCGTCGAGTCCGTGATGACGACCGTCCCGGACGGCGACGTGCTCGCGATCTTCAGCGGCACCGACTGGCCGGAGCTGGCCATCGGGCCAAACGACAGCGAGAACGGTACCGTCTGCCCTTCCGTGACCGCCTGTCCGGAAAGCTTGTCGCGGACGAGCGGGCCGATGTCACCGCGAATGCGGAGGTTCTGTGGAAGCGCGACCGTCACCGACTTGGCGGGCTTGACGTCTGCCGGCTCGATCGTCACGCTGTCGTCGATGCCGACGCCGGCCTCCTGTCGCAGGCGGCCGTCGATGCGGACGATCCCCCGTCCCTCGTCTTCGGGATATCCGGGCCAGACGCGGGCCACGGCTTGGCCCTCTCCGCCGCCGTCGATGACGACGTAGTCGCCGTTCTCGAGATCGAGCTCGCGCATGGAAACGCGGTCGATCGCGGCCAGTCCACGGCCCGCGTCCTTCTGTTTGAGCGGTTTGACGGTAAGTTTCATAGATCGCCCTCCAGTTCGACAGTGAGAACGCCGTTTTTGATAAACGTATGCGCGTCGTCTGCACCGTCGGGGAGCTCGAGCTCGTACTGCTCGTCTCCGATCACGACGATGACGGTTCCATCGACGAGGTCGACCGCGGCGTCTCCGACCTCGTGGCCGAAGTCGACGGCCAGGATCGCACCGTCGTCGTATTCGTACCGACGGGCCGGCCGTTCCTGGCTATCGGTGAATTGCTCGAGAGTCATGTTGGTACTAACTCTACGTAAGCACCTCTAGTATATAAATCTTTCTCCGACGAAACGAAAGAAGGCGAAGGGGTATCGAAATAGTCCGCTGTTCGTAGTTCACACACGGGTTCGAGAAACGACGGCAGCGAAACGGAGACTTTTCACGCCACGATCACCCACTGACGGGTATGATCGACGAGACGCCGGTGTTGGACGACCATCTCCACCTCGACCCGGACAACCACCGCGGGATCGACGCCGTCGAGGACTTCGCTCGAGTCGGCGGGACACACCTGCTCGTGGTCAACAAACCTTCCTGGCACCTGGGCGTCGAGGCCGAGGAGGGCGAGGATTTCCGGCCGGTCTTCGAACGTACCATCGAGGTCGTCGAGGACGCCTCCGAGGTCCTCGAGGGGCGTGCCTGGCCCGTCCTGGGCGTCCATCCGGGACTGATCTCGCGGCTGGTCGACGACCGCGGCTACAGTCCCGAGCAGGCCCGCGAGATCATGCAGGGCGGGATCGACGTCGCGGCGGAGTACGTCGCCGACGGCGAGGCGTTGGCGCTGAAATCCGGTCGCCCGCACTACGACGTCGACGACGCGGTCTGGGACGCTTCGAACGCCGTCATGCGCCACGCGTTCGAACGGGGTGCCGACCTGGACTGTGCGGTACAGCTCCACACGGAGGCAAGCGAAGACCTCACCGAGGTAGCCGAGTGGGCCGACACGGCCGGGATGGAGCGCCACCAGGTAGTCAAACACTACGCCGCTGGCCGACTCGAGGGCCCGACGCCGAGCGTGATGAGCGACAAAGAGCGACTCGAGCGTGCGGCCGAACGCGGCGAGCCGTTCCTGATGGAGACCGACTACGTGGACGACCCCGACCGTCCGGGCGCGGTACTTGGTCCGAAGACGGTCCCTCGCCGAGTCCGCTGGCTGCTCGAGGAGGGGTACGACGCGGCGGTTCGGAACGCTCACGTCGAGACGCCCGAGTACGTCTACGGCATCGACACAGAAGCGACGCTCGAGTAGTTGTGTTGCTGCCGATCGATCGGCGAAAATCCCGGACAACGGCACTGGGAGACAGATGTATGGCGGCGTGAGCGATCGTCCCCCCTGTAGAGAAAGGCATTTCAAGCGGCCGGTGTAGGTGTCTGTATGAGCAATCCCCCGACCGAGTTCTACTCGGAGGAACGCTGGCAGAACTGGATCGACCGCATCAAAGACGAAGACATCGATCCCGAAGACGAGGACTCGGCCCGCCTGCTGTTGAACCTGCAGGACGACACGGCGATCGCGATCGCGAAGATCGTCGCCGCCTACGACGACGGGGAACTCGACCAGGAGGACGCGCTCGAGGAGATCGACGACGTTCGCGAGATCGTCCTCGACGAAGTCGACGTCGAAGACGAAGAGAAGCTGATCCTCGTCGACGGCGTCCAGACGAGTCTCGTTTGCGTGTTCTTCGCGGCCGAAGAGTACGTCGCGAACGGTCCCGCCGAGGAGGGCACGGTCGGCGAGTACCTGAGCGCCGCCGCGGATGCGGAGGCCGAAGAAGACCTCGACGCTGCGCTCGGCTTCGCGGCCCAGGCCGGGACGCTGATCGTCGACGGCGAGGCCCTCGATATGGAAGTCGCCGAAGACCTCGAGTACGGGCTCGTCACTGAGTGGATCAACGGACTGGACTCGCTCCAGAGTGCGATGAGCGATCCGGAAGTCGTCGAAGAAGAGGACGAATAACGGATTTTCCAGCGGATTCGGCGGTTTCGGTCGAGGTCGATTCTCCGTTCCGTCGAACTCGAGCCAACAAGCGTTTACGTAGTTACGACTACCTTCTTATATGATGCGTTGGGGGGACGAGCGGGGAGTTACCGTCCAGGTGGGAGCGGTATTATTACTCGCGATCCTCATGACGGCGCTGGTAATGTACCAGCTAAACGTCGTCCCGGCGGAGAACCAGCAGATCGAGTACAATCACAACGAACGGGTCACCGGAGACCTGATCGATCTCCGGTCCGCGATCGCAACGAGTGGGGAGACGAACACGCCACGTCCTGTCTCGATAGCGCTTGGGTCACAGTACGAAACCAGGACGTTCACGGTGAATCCTCCACATCCGAGGGGAACGATCGAGTCGGTTCCTGCAGACGGGGCGGTTTCGATCAGTGGGAACGACATTACCGATCTCGACGACCTCGAGACTCACTATCTCGTATACGAGCCACATTACAACGAGTACACTGGTGCTCCAACGACAGTCCTCGAGCATACGCTCTTGTACAACGATTTCGAGGGGACAAATCTCTCAGTGGCAGATCAGATGATGATTGGCGACAACAGCGTGTTTATTCCTCTCGTTGACGGTGACCTGTCTGAGTCTGGGTCAGGCACCACCGCTGTGGACGTTGAGTCGCTCGAGGGACCGCAGACGGAGACGATAGACCAAGATGTCGTTATCGAACTCCCGACAACTGATACGGAGATGTGGACTAGTGGGACTGATCTACCGGCGGGTGCGACCGTTTCACCGAATCCGGATACTGGCCACGTTACTATTACGCTCGATGGTGACGTTTTCGACGAAGTTTCGATCGCTCGAGTCGGCGTTGGCGGTGAATACGGAGAGGACCAACTCGGTGACTTCGGGGAATCCAAATCCCAACCGGACCCGACCCAAACGTTCGCTGTCGAGTTCGACGATCCTCCCCCCATAACTGAAGGTGACGAGGGTGTCGAACTGATAACAACAGTTACTGATAACGAAACCGACGAGCAGATCGAGAACGCATCCGTCGACTTTTCCAAGCAGAATAACGGCAAAATACACATCGACCGCCCGAGGTCCGACGAGCGTACGGACGAAGTCGGGGAAGCAACTGCCGTCGTCGACGCAGTGTCAAGCGGATCGACGACGATCTACGGCTCGAGCGGTGATTCCTCGACGGGACTCAGTTTAGAGATCGAGGAATCCGGGCAAGAACCCGGTTTTTCCGCGTTGGAAGCCACTGCCGGTGGCAATATCAATGCTATCGAGTTCGCGTACACTCCGACCGGTGGTCTCACTGATCCCTCAATTGACTTCGCGGTATACGACGGGGAGGATGTCTCGGGAACCGAACTCGATTCCGGCACCGATTCGAATCCCGATGTGGATTCGGAGAATATCCTCGAACTGGACGGCTTCAGTAGTTCGGATACCGATCCGCCGGTGACGATCGAGGTTGTTCTGACGGATGACAACGTGGACGTTGTCTGTACCGGAACAATAACCGATAACACGGACGAAATCTCGATCGAAGACGGCGGTATCGATTGTACGAGCGACACCGCCGATTCGGAGTTCTCGACTGCTATCGACGATACGAACGAACCGGTCGTCGAGGGTGAAACGGTCGAAGTCGAAACGATTGTAGAAAACACCGGTGACAAAGATGACACACAGACAGTCGAACTCGAGATCGAGGATCACGGTATCGTTGACAGTACGGAACTCTCTCTCGAATCAGGTGAGTCGGAACCGATTACGGTAGCCTGGGAGACCGATGACGGAGACGCCGATACCGACATCGACGCGACTGTTTCGAGTGAGGATGATAGTGATACCGTCCAGGTAACCGTCGAAGCGGAACCTGACCCTGCCTTCTTCGACGTTTCGATCGAAGAGACGAACTCACCGGTCGTAGAAGGGCAGACGCTCGAGGTGGACGCAACGATCGAGAATACTGGTGACGAGACCGGGGATCGGACCGTCGAACTCGAGACGGACGACGAGGTTCGTGATGCTGTCGGTGTCGAGTTGGAACCAGGTGAATCGACGACTGTGATACTCGAGTGGGACACGGTCCCCGGCTTCTGGTTCTTCCCAGGCGACGCTGGAACGTACGATGCGGACGTTCAGAGCGGAGACGATACCGATACAACGACCGTCGTCGTCGAAGAAAGTTGACCTGAACAACCAAGATATTGACTTTTCTTCCCCGTTACTGAGTGGGCTGGACCGGACACTAGTAGCTCGGTCCCAGGGTGAGCTACGGTGTTTCGGAGTGTAAATTTGTTCGACATGCGTCGAAACCTCGAACGACAATATCATATATCTCCTCCAACAGTATTCACATATGACTGCAGTCGGTATCGACGCCGTCGAGATATGGACCGGGAATCTCAAACTCGACCTTCCCGGCACGTTCGCCCCGCAGAAGGGCGAAGACCCCGAAAAATACACGAAAGGCCTCGGCCTCCACAGCAGTTCCTTCCCCGACAGCTACGAGGACATCGTCACGATGGGCGCAAACGCCGCCCACCGGCTGATGGAACGCAAGGGCCTCGAGCCCGACGATATCGGCCGGATCGACGTCGCCACCGAGAGCGCCTTCGACAACTCGAAGCCGGTTTCGACGTACGTCGCTGGCTGTCTCGAGCAGGTCTTCGACGGCGACTTCCATCACGCGAACAAAGGCGAGCGGAAGTTCGCCTGTATCGCGGGGACACAGAGCCTGGATGACGCGTACAACTGGATCAAGGCGGGCCGTAATCGTGGTCGCGGCGCGCTCGTGATCGCGACCGACACGGCCCTGTACGCCCGTGGCGACGCCGGCGAGGCCACCCAGGGTGCCGGTGCCGTCGCGATGTACATCTCCGAGGACCCCGATCTGGTCGAACTCTCCGGCGAGCAGGGGTACGGCTCGGCCGACGAGACGGACTTTCTCAAGCCCAACCAGCAGTTCCCCTCCGTCGACGGCAAACGCTCGGTGCAGGTCTACCTCGCCCGCATGCGCGAGGCCCTCGAGGACTTCAAGTCGGTCACGGAGCCGCTGCACCCGGACGACTTCGCGTACGTTCCGTTCCACACCCCGTTCCCCGGGATGGTCCGGAAGGCCGCGCTGCTCGGCTACCGGAACATGGTCCGGGACACGAGCATCGAAGACGAACTCGCAGACGAGATCGGACGCCAGCCCCGTTCCGAAGCGTTCGACGACGAGGAGGCGTACCGCGACGCGGTTCGGGAGTACATGGACGCGCTCAAAGAGACCGACCGATATCAGGAGTGGTACGACGCCACGATCGATCCGACGCTCACCGTTTCGCGTAACGTCGGCAACTGGTACACCGGCTCCGTCCACGTCGCCCGCGTCAGCGCGCTGAAACACGCCCTCGAGGAGGGCCACGACGTCGCGGGCAAACGGTTGCTGGTCGGCTCCTACGGTAGCGGTGCACAGGCCGAGATTCACGCCGAGACTGTCCAGGACGGCTGGAAAGAGGAGATCGAGGCCCTGAACGTCGACGAACAGCTCGAGGAGCGCTACGACCTCGACTGGGAGGATTACGAGGAGATTCACGACGCGCACAACCACGAGATGGACGTCGACGTCGAGGAACTCACCACGCCCGAGGCGGAGTTCGTCTTCGACGGGTGGGGACGGATGGGCGAGCGGAAGTACCGCTACGTCGAGTAACGTCCGGTCCCGGCCACCGAACCCTCTCTCGTTTCTGCCGACTCGACCGACTGTCACCTTTCGCTCGCCGGTCGTCGCTGCCCCTCGTCCACACTGCCAGCGACGGCTCGAGCGATGCGAAACCCATTACCCCGTCGGGCGGATAGATCGGTTGACAGCGTTTCGAACGCCTCGAGGTCGAGTCACACATGGATCCGCTCACGCTCCTCGGAATCGACGTTCTGTTGTTCTTCGTCATCGGCCTGTTGGCCGGTGCTCACTGTATCGGGATGTGCGGGCCGCTCGTGACGGTGTATGCGAGCCGGATGGACGGCGAGGGCGGGACACGAGCGGACGGGTCCGGAGCCACGGACGGCGTCGGGACGACCGGCTCGGGGCGAACGGGGCATCTCACGACCTACGAGGTCCGCCAACACGCTCTCTTCAACCTCGGCCGCACGGCCAGCTACACTCTTCTGGGTGCCTTCTTCGGCGCACTCGGCGGGCTGTTGTTCCTGACGGCGTCGGAGCTGACTCCGCTCGTCGACGTCGCGAGGGGTGCCGTTGGACTGATCGTCGGCGCGTTCGTGATCGCCACCGGCGTCTACTACCTGCTTGGGCGGACGACCGGCGGCATCCAGCTGCCGGGGCTCGCTCGGATCACCGGCTGGCTCACGTCCCGCGTCGATCGGCTCGCGAACGGGCCGGGGATCGTTGGACTGGGTGCGATGCACGGGTTACTCCCCTGTCCCGTCCTCTACCCCGCCTTCCTCTATGCGTTCGCGACTGGGTCGCCCGCGAGCGGGGCGCTCGCGCTCGCGGCGCTGGGACTTGGAACAGTGCCGGCCGTGTTCGCCTACGGGACGGTCATCGAAGCCGTCGACGTCGCCCACCGGCGACGGATTCATCGGCTACTCGGGCTCGCATTCGTCGTGCTCGGCTACGTCCTGTTCGCTCACGGCCTGATGGCACTTGGCGTCCCTGTCCCCCACCCCGAGTTGCCGTTCTACGACGGGATCGAGGTGCCCGGTCTCGAGGGTGAGGGCGGACACGGTCACGACCACCACTAATGACGGACGAGACGACGACACGGACCGACGGCTGTACGCTCTGTGACCTCCCGGTAGAGGGAAGCGGTGTCACTGCCGACGGGAACGCCTTCTGTTGTGTCGGCTGCCGAGAGGTCTTCGACGCGCTCGGCGATGTCGACGACGTCGACCCAACGGACGTTCGTCGTCGGACGGACGCCGACAACGAGGACACCGACCAGCACACCGCCGACGTTCCAGACCACCACGAGGCGACCTACCTCGAGGTCGACGGGATGTACTGTGCGACCTGCGAGGCGTTTATCGAATCGGTCGCTACGGAGACCGACGGCGTCAGCGCGGCCAACTCGAGTTACGTCACGGACACGGTGCGGATCGACCACGATCCCGAGATGGTCTCGGTCGACGACCTCCGGGATGTCATCAGCGGGCTGGGGTACAGCGCCTACGACCGTGAGGATACGTTTAGCCGACGCCAGGCGGCCAACTGGGAGATGGCCCGAATCGCCGTCGGCGTCCTGATGGGGATGATGGTGATGCTCCAGTATCTGGTCATCATCTACCCGACCTACTTTGGCGGGCTCTTCTACGACGAACATACCTACGAGTTCTTCCAGGAAACGCTCGCGAGCGACCTCGCGACGCCGTTCTATCTGATGATCGCGGCGCTCACGACGGTCATCCTGGTGGTGACGGGCAAACCGATCCTGCAGGGAGCGTACGTCGCCATCACGACACGGACGCCGAACATGGACCTGCTTGTCACGATCGCGGCGCTCAGCGCGTACGTCTACAGTACGCTCTCGATCGTCGTCGGCGAGCCGGAGCTGTACTACGACGTGACCGTCGCCATCGTCGTGGTCGTCTCGGTCGGGAACTACTACGAGTCCGAACTCAAACGCGAGGCGACCGAGCGACTCTCCGATCTGACGACGGTCCAGGTCGACGACGCCCGTCGCGTACGCGAGGACGACGACCACGAGGAGGTAGCACTCGCGGACCTCGAGCCGGGCGACCGGGTGCTCGTTCGGACCGGCGAGCGGGTGCCGATCGACGGCGAGATCGTCGACGGCGCGGCCGCGATCGACGAGGCGGTCGTCACCGGCGAGTCGCTGCCAGTCACGAAGGAAAGCGGCGACGAGGTCGTCGGCGGCTCGTTGGTCTCGGATGGGGTAGTGACGGTTCGGGTCGGCGAGGACGCGACGAGCACGCTCGATCGGATTACCGAACTCGTCTGGGACCTCCAGAGCGGGACCAGCGGAATTCAGAAGCTCGCGGACAAACTCGCGACGATCTTCGTCCCGGTGGTGCTCGTCCTCGCGGTCGTCGTCACGGCGCTTTATCTCGTCACGGGGTCCGGCATCGCGACGGCGCTGCTTGTCGGCCTCACGGTACTGATCGTCTCCTGTCCGTGCGCACTGGGACTTGCCACGCCGCTTGCCGTCGCGGCGGGAATCCGGGACGCGCTGCAAAACTCGATCGTCGTCTTCGACGATACCGTCTTCGAGCGAATCCGCAACGCCGACACCGTGGTCTTCGACAAGACCGGGACGCTGACCACCGGCGAGATGACTCTCGTCGACGCCGACTGCGACGACGACTTGCTCGAGCGCGCGGCGCTGCTCGAGCGTCGGTCGGCTCACCCGGTCGGGCAGGCTATCGCTGCGGTGCAGCCGGTCGCCGACGGCGGGACGGTCGAGACAGGGACGGCGTCGAGTGGGGACTCGAGTGGGGCCGGTGACGGTGATGGCGACGGTGACAGTGACGGTGACGCCGATATGGAAACCGACCGAATCGACACCTTCGAGAGCCACCGTAACGGCGTCTCGGGAGTCGTCGATGGCGAAGAACTCCTCGTCGGCCACCCCGACCTGTTCCGGGATTGGGGCTGGGACGTGCCCGACGCCGTCGCAGACCGAATCGACGACGCCCGCGAGACGGGACAGGTCCCCGTCGCGGTCGGACGGAACGGGCGCGCCGAGGGCACGATCGTCGTCGGCGATGAGCTCCGCGAGGAGTGGGACGAGACGCTGGCAGCGGTCTCCGACGCCGACCTCGAGGTCGTCGTCCTCACCGGCGACGACCCGCGTGCAGCCGACCGATTCCGCGACGACGACGCTATCGATCGAGTCTTCGCGGGTGTCCCGCCCGAAGGGAAAGCCGAAACCGTCGACCGACTCAAGCAGCGTGGCCGAACCGTCATGGTCGGCGACGGCACCAACGACGCCCCGGCGCTTGCAGCCGCCGACCTGGGGGTCTCGCTGGGCGGCGGTACTGCGATGGCCGCCGACGCGGCCGACGTCGCGCTGGTCGACGATGACCTCACGTCCGTCGAGACGGTGTTCGAACTCGCCCGGGCCACCGACCGCCGCGTAAAGGGCAACATCGGCTGGGCGTTCTTCTACAACGCGGTGGCGATTCCGCTGGCCGTGACCGGGCTACTCAACCCGCTGTTCGCGGCACTCGCCATGGGCGCGAGCAGTCTCCTGGTCGTCACGAACTCCTCGCGAGCGCTGCTCGAGGACTGATACTACTGGCCGTCAGGACACACCCGATCGCGTCTCGAGTCCGATCGGTGTGTGAGTCCGTTGTCCGGCACCACGAGACGGACAGGGACATGACCGTCGTCTCTGTGCTGGCTCTATCGATCCCGCCTGTCGTGACCGATTCACGTCACCGCGAGTGAAAACCGGCAACGGAGTCATTGGGGTGGGTCTCGTATCCCGTTCCATGAGTGATCGTCCCAGCCCCTCGTCCTGGGACCTCGAGCGACCGGTCCTCGGCGCACTCGCGCTCGTGAGCGTCGTTCTCGCGGCGCTCGTCGTGTTGCCTTACATCCAGTACGTCTTGCTGGGTGTCGTCCTCGCGTACGTTCTGCAGCCGGCCCAGCACCGACTCGAGGAGTTGCTCCGGCCGATGTTCGCCGCCGCCGTTCTCGTCGGCGTCGCGGTTCTCGCGATCTTGCTGCCGATCGCGTACGTCCTGGCGATCGCCTTCCGGGAAGCCCTCGAGGTGGTCTCGGCGGTCCAGGAGGGTAGCCTCGACGTGGCGGAGATCGAGTCTCGACTCGAGGCGACGGGCTATACCGTCGACCTCGTCGAGATGTACGAGACGTACCAGGAACCGATCGCGACGGGGGTACAGGGGCTGGCGACGAGCGGACTCGAGATCGTCGGCGGGCTGCCGGGCATCCTCATCGGACTGACGGTGACGCTGTTCGTGTTGTTCGCGCTCTTGCGGGACGGCGGACGACTGATCGGGTGGATTCGGAACGTCGTCCCGGTCGAGGACGAGATCCAACGGGAGCTGTTGTCGGAACTCGATCAGCTGATGTGGGCGTCGGTCGTCGGCAACGTCGCCGTAGCGGCGATCCAGGCGATCGCGCTCGGGATCGGGCTCGCCGTGCTCGACCTGCCGGCGGTCGTTTTCCTGTCGGTCGTGACCTTCGTCTTCGCGTTGCTCCCGCTGATCGGCGCGTTCGGGGTGTGGGTTCCGATCTCGGTGTATCTGATCGTCACCGGGCAGTTCTTCCCGGCGGCGGCGCTCGTCGTCTACGGCTCGATCGTCAGCGCGTCCGATACGTACCTTCGGCCGGCGCTTATCGGCCGCACCAGCGCGTTCAACTCGGCGATCGTAGTCGTCGGTATCTTCGGTGGGATCGTCGCCTTCGGGGCGGTCGGACTGTTCGTCGGGCCCGTCGTCCTCGGGGGCGCGAAGATCGCGATCGACGTCTACGCCAGGGAGCGGGACGCGGCACTCGGAGCGACTGCGGGGGAGGACGGACGGCGACCGATGCCACTCGTCGGGATTAGCGCGGCCGAGACCGGCCGACGGTCCGGCAGCCGCGTGGATCGCGACCCCAACCCCGACCCCGACCCCGACACTGACCCCGGCGGCGGTTCCGATCCTGCTGGAGGCGAACCGGAGGGCGGAGGCAGTGGTGAAGACGATACCCCGTCGAGAACGACGGTCGACGTGCCGGTCGCCGGCGACGAGGGCGGCGATTCCGACGGAGACGATTCGGTCGACGCCGCAGAAACCGACCGTTCGGACGCTCGACCGGACGACCGATAACGAACCCGCAACCTGACGGCCGCGGAAACTGCCCGAACGCTCCGCCGGAACGGGTGCGTTAATTACCCCCTGGCCGTTACCTTCGCATATCGTGTCTCGAATCGATACCCGCGTTCGGTGCGGGCGGGGAGGAACGACCGCGGTCAGCGACGAGCCGGCGGCTGACACCGGCGACGGGAGGATCGAACCCGCTCGAGGGGGCGGCGCGCGCGACGGGACGGGCACACCCGTCGGCGGGCACTCGGGCGGCGAGGCGGAGCGAAACCCAGACACGGACGCGAACGAGAACGCGAACGCTGATTACGACCAATGACCGGATCAGACCTACACTCACAGGCGGCGGGGAGTCCATACGCTCCCCACACGGACGAGGAACGCACCGCGATGCTCGAGGCGATCGGTGCCGAGAGCGTCGAGCAACTGTTCGACATTCCGGAACCGGTCCAGTTCGACGGCGAGTTCGGGATCGACGCCCGAAGCGAACGCGAGACCAGAGCCCTGGTACGATCGATTCTCGAGCGCAACGACGACCTCACGGAACTGCTCGGCCGGGGCCACTACGGCTACTACGTCCCGTCGCTGGTCGACCACCTCGCGGACCGATCGGAGTTTTTGACCTCGTACACGCAGTACCAGCCCGAGGTCTCTCAGGGGTTCCTCCAGGTCCTGTTCGAGTACCAGTCGCTGTTGGTCGAACTCACCGGTCTCGAGATTGCCAACTGTTCGATGTACGACGCCGCGACGGCCCTTGGGGAGGCTGCGACGCTCGCCGACCGTGTCCGGTCGGTCAGCGGATCGCGCGTGCTCGTGCCCGATCTCCTCCGAGAGGGGCGACGTAGCACACTCGAGAACTACGTCGCAGGCACCGACCTCGTCGTCGAGGAGTACCCGACCGAAGACGGTGGAGTCGACTACGAAGCACTCGAGGAGGCCGCCGGGGAGGAGACCGTGATGATCTACGCCGAGAACCCCACGGTTCGGGGGACGATCGAGGAGCGACTCGGTGAGATCGGCGATCTCGCGACGGAAACCGACGCACTGTTCGTGCTGGGCTCGGACCCGGTCGCGCTGTCGCTGCTCCAACGTCCCGTCGATGTCGGCGCGGACGTCGTCGTCGGCGACGCGAGCGTGCTGGGTCTGCCGACGAGCTACGGGATGGGGCTGGGGCTTTTCGCTTGTCGAGAGGACTACCTCCGGCAAGTTCCCGGTCGCCTGGTCGGTGCAAGCGAGGACGCGACCGATCGCCGGGCGTACACGCTGACGCTCCAGACCCGCGAACAGCACATTCGTCGCGAGCGGGCGACGAGTAACATCTGTACGAACCAGGCCTGGGTCGCCTTGCGAACGGCGATGCACGCCGCCTCGCTCGGCCCCAGCGGCATGGTCGAACTCGCGAAACGCGGGGTACGTCGCGCCGAGACTCTCGCCGAGCGTATCGACGAGCTACCGGGCGTCGAAGCGCCGATCCACGACCGGCGACACGTCCGGGAGTTCGTCGCCCGCGTCGACGGGTCGGCACAGGCGATCGTCGCCGATCTCGAGGAGCGTGGGTACGCAGTCCACGCCCTCGGCGACCACGAACTCCAGATTTGCGTCGCGGGTGTGAGCGACGAGGAGATCGACGGGTTCGTCGAGGCGTTCTCGGAGGTGGGACGATGAGCGGACCCAGTACCGGAGCCGACGGCGATGCGAACGACCGAGCACGCTACGACCAGGCCCGCTACGTCGAGGGCGACCAGTACGAGCCGCTGCTCTCGGAGAAGGACCTGACCCGAGTCGAGATCGACGACGAAGACGACGATTCGCCGTTACCCGACGATCTCACCCGAGACTCCGTCGAACTCCCGGAGCTCTCCGAGCCCGAACTCGTCCGCCACTACACGCGACTCTCCCAGATGATCTACGGGATCGATAGCGGTCCGTACCCGCTGGGGTCGTGTACGATGAAGTACAATCCCAAGTTCACCGAGGACGTGGCGGCGCTGTCGTCTGGCGCGGTCCACCCCGACCGCTCCGAGTCGTCCGTTCAGGGCACTCTCGAGCTTATGTACCGGCTGCAGGACTACCTGGGCCGGATCGGTGGCATGGACGCCGTCACGCTCCAGCCGCCGGCAGGCGCAGCCGGCGAGTTCGTCGGCATCCGCATCGCAGCGGCCTACCACGAGCACAACGGCGAGGGCCACCGCGACGAAGTTATCGTCCCCGAAAGCGCACACGGGACCAACTTCGCGACCGCCGCCCTCGGGGGCTACGACGTCGTCTCGTTGCCAAGTAACGACGAGGGGCGAGTCGATCTCGAGGCACTCGAGGCCGCACTCTCCGAGGATACGGCGGCGCTGATGCTGACGAACCCGAACACGCTCGGCCTCTTCGAGCGCGATATCGAGGAGATCGCCGAGATGGTCCACGACGTGGGCGGGCTACTGTACTACGACGGCGCGAACCTGAACGCCCTGCTCGGACGTGCCCGGCCCGGCGACATGGGCTTCGACGTGATGCACTACAACGTCCACAAGACGTTCGCGACGCCACACGGTGGCGGCGGTCCCGGTGCCGGGCCGGTCGGCGTCGTCGACGAACTCGCGCCGTTCCTGCCCGCGCCGCGGGTTCGTGCAGGCGACGGCGACGCGGGCTACGAGCTGTTCGATCCCGACCACACGATCGGCAAGGTTCACGGCTACCAGGGCAACTGGCTCGTGTTGGTCAAGACCTTCGCCTATATCGCTCGCCTCGGCGACGAGGGACTGCTCGATGCCAGCGCCAAGGCGGTACTCAACGCGAACTACCTCGCGAATCGGATCGACTACGAGGTGCCCTACGAGCCGTTCCACCACGAGTTCGTCGCCAGCGCGGGCGAGCAAGACGCCGCCGACGTCGCAAAGCGGATGCTCGACTACGGCGTCCATCCGCCCACGACAAAGTGGCCCGAGATCGTCCCCGAGGCGCTGATGACCGAGCCGACCGAAGTCGAGAGCAAGGACACCCTCGACCGGCTCGCCGCGGCGTTCAACGCCGTCGCCGAGGACGACGACGAGACCCTCGAGGCCGCCCCGGAACGGACGACTGCCCGCCGGATCGACCAGACCAGCGCGGCCCGGAGCCCGCGACTGTCCTGGCAGGCGCTCGGCGAGGACGAGTCGTAACGACTCTTCGAGCGACGGCTCGAGCTGTCGCTCGAGGTCAGGATGCTCGCGCTCGAGTCGACCGCGAAACGGTCGGACATCAGACGAGTTCGCAAACGAATCGCGACACAGACGGTTCGCTGTAGGTCAGTTCCGGTGCAACCACGATCGCGGTCCAAGCGGTTTACACCGGAATATCGCAGCAATCCGTCTCAGTCGTCGGCGTCGATATCGGCCCCCTGATCCGAACTCGGCGGACTCGAGTCCGAATCGTCGTTTGCCCTGCGACCCGCTTCGAGATGCTCGAGCAGCGCCGGATGAAGCGGTCCGTTCGAGCCCAGCAGCGCCGCGCGGCCGTCGTCCGCGAGGGTGAGTTCGAACGGCTCCCCACGTTCGTCGGTGATCGTCGCGCCGGCGGCACGAGCGATCACCAGCCCGGCCGCGACGTCCCACGGGTGGGTGTCGTGTTCCCAGGTGGCGTCGGCGCTGCCGCTCGCGAGATAACAGAGGTTGAGCGCCGCCGATCCCAGCCGGCGGACGCCGCGGGACTTCTGGTAGAACTGCGAGAGGAACGAGCCATCCGGGTCGTACCCCGAGATGAGCATGCTCTCTCTGAGTCGATCCCGGTCGGTCGTTTCGATCGGATCGCCGTTGCGCCGAGCTTCCCGACCCGCGATCGCACTGAACACCTCGTCGGTTTCGGGGACGTAGACGACACCGACCACGGGCTCGCCCTCCTCGAGAAGTGCGATAGACACGGAGTAGTTGGGGTTGCCGTGCGCGAAGTTGCCGGTCCCATCGAGAGGATCGACGACCCAGGTGTAGCCGTCCGCGGCGACCGGTGGACGGTCGTCGTCGGCCGGCGATTCGGGGGCGGAGTCGGTCGAGTGATCCCAGGGTGGTCCCTCTTCCGAGAGAATTCGGTGGTCGGGAAACTCGTTTCTGATGACCGTCGTGATGATCCGATCGGCCTGGTGGTCGGCCTCAGTGACGAGATCGGACTTGTCGGTTTTGACAGTGATCGTCTCGACCTGCCCGTGGAGTTCTCGGAGCGGCTCGCCCGCGGCCTCTGCGGCTTCCGTGGCGATCGTGAGCGCACGCTTCCGAACGTCCTCGTCGTCTCCGGCCTCGTCGTCTCCGCTCACGGAGGCCGAAAACGGCCCCTCGTTCGGTGCGGGACCGGAGCCAGCTGCGACTTCGAGGCGACGATCGAAGTCCGATTCCGCGCTTACGGGTGGCCCAGGGTCGGGGTCGGGATCACGGATGTCCCAGCCGAGCTTTTCGGAGATCGCCGAAAAGAAGTGATCGTCGTAGCTCGTCCGGACGACGTGTGCGAGCTGGTCGGCCCCCGTTACGCGCACCTCACTGCCACTCTCGAGGGTCGTGTGCGAACGGCCGCCGTCGACCAGCAGGCTCGCCTCGCCGCGAGTGACGAGCCGCAGTTCCGTCGACGGCGAGACGATGACGGGCCGAACGCCGAGTTTGTGGGTGTGCAGCGGCACCAACTGGAGCGTGTGATTGTTCACCGGGTAGTGGATCGGCCCGTTGGCCGACAGCGATATCCCCGTCGATCCGGTCGGCGTCGCGACCGCGATGCCGGTCCCCTCGAACTCGCCGACGTACTCGTCGTCGGCGTACACGTCGAGCGTGGTAATCTTTCGATCGATCGGGTCCTCCGGCGGGACGTGCTCGAGCATGACATCGTTGATCCCGGTCGCCTCGATACCGGGCGCATCGACGGCCACCTGCTGGCGACTGTCGACCTCGGCCCGGCCGCGGATCACCTCGTCCAGGGCTGCCTCGAGATCTTCGGGCTCGACGCGAGAGAGAAAGGCGAGCGTGCCGGTGTTGATACCCAGTTGCGGGACGTTCCGCGGCGCGAACGTCTTGATCCCCTCGAGGAAGGTCCCGTCGCCGCCGATCGTCACGCCCAGTGTGGCCCGGTTCTCGTCGTAGACGTCGGCGATGTCCTCACCCACGTCGACCGTCGCGAGGTCGATCCCGCGGTCGGTGGTCCAGGCCTCGAGTTGAGCGAGGGCGGCCGCGCTGTCCTCACCCGGGCTGACGATCGCGACGATCGCGTCCGTCGTCGCGAGTCTCCGTCCTTGCATCGGTTCTCGAGTCCCGGTAGGAACGCCGGCACAAAGGGTGTTGGTGTTCGGTAGTGGGTTACGGTCAGAGTCACGATCACGGTCACGGTCGGCCAAGCGAGCAGTCCGGACGAAGCCGCCGACAAACCGGAGAAGAACGGGAAAGGGAGGAGAATCGAAGGTAGCCGTCGAATCACGCCCACACGGACGGTCGGCCGTCGACGCGGGGCTCGGGCGAGCGAGAGCCCGTGAAACCGAAGATGCGACCGCGACCGCAATCGTTCAGAGACGACGGTGCTCAGTGGGTCTCAGGCTTCCGCGGCGCTCGTGTCGACTGCAGTGTCGTTGTCGCTGATGCGAACGAATCCGTAGTCACACTCCGGGCAGTGCCACTTGATCTTCTCCCCGAGGTGCAGAGTCGTACTCGCCGCGCGGTAGAACGTCCGCTCTTCCCCGCAATCGGGGCAGTGATGATCGAGTTCCATGGCTCTACGCGAGGATTTCGGACCGAGCGGTTTTACGTTTTCGTCATCGACCGCAGTCCGCGGCCGGAATCGACGATCGACCGTCGCGACACTCGAGCCTCGAGCGTGTCTGTCAGTCGGGGCTGGCTTCCCGATAGGGATTAAGTGTATTCCCCCCGTCGACCCTGACACTGACATGTCGATCTACACCGGCCGCGGCGACGACGGTGACACGGACCTGCGGGACATGAGTCGCGTTTCGAAGACCGACCCTCGTATCGAGGCCTACGGCACGGTCGACGAACTCAACGCCCTGATCGGGACCGTTCGACCGACGGGGTACGACGATGTCGACGAGCGGTTGCGAACGATCCAGAACCACCTCCACGTCGTCCAGGCGGAGTTCGCCAACCCCGATTCCGATGCCGACGAGGACGCCCCGACGATCGAGACCGAGCACGTCGAAACCGTCGAGGCCTGGATCGACGACTGCGACGAAGAACTCGAGCCGCTGACCTCGTTTATCCTCCCGACGGGGAGTGAACGTGGTGCGCGATTACACCACGCTCGAGCGGTCTGTCGGCGGGCGGAACGACGAGCCGTCGACCTCGCGGAGAACGAGGAGATCAACGAACTCGCCGTCCAGTACCTGAACCGCCTCTCGGACGGGCTCTTTACCTTCGCACGGTTGGTCAACCAGCGCGACGGCGAGACGGAAGAACAGCCCCAGTACTGATACTACTGGCCAACAGTCAGGACACACCCGATCGCGTTTCGACGCCCGTCCCGGAAGGCGACGGCGTCTCGAGTACGATCGGTATGTGCACTTTTGTCCGCCAGTATGAGGCGAAAAAGAAGAGTCGAACGGGGGTCGGAGTTATACGACGTGCGGGGCGAAAACCCACGGCTTCAGCCGTGGGTAGCTCAGACAGCTTCGACCGAACCTTCCGGGGTTGCCTCGAGAACCGACTCGACTACCTCAAGATTGTGGCTCGGTTCGATACGATCCGTCTGCTGGTCGTACTCGATGACGTTGGCGTCGTCTAGCAGCGGGAGATGAACGTGGATGAGACTGATCTCGAGCCGCTGTTTCGACGCCGGCTGTGGGGCAGACATAGACAGTTCCTCGGAGAGTTGTATCACGAGGTCTCCGGTCGTGATACATGTTTGTTCCCGTGCGAGATACTCACAGACTTTTCGACGTCGATAGTCCGCCAACGCTTCGAACAGCGTATCGATAGTTTCAGGACGTGACATCCGTACGAATTTCCGACAGTGATTTCCGTAAGGGCGGGCCCTTGCAGATCAGGCTTTCAAGTGCGACCGTCCGGAAACACCACCTCGAGCAACGTCGATACCGCACGGCGCAGTCGTTCGGACACCGATTGTGAGGTGATCCCCAGTCGATTCCCGAGTTCGGTTTGGGTGATTCCCCGCGGAACCTCGAAATAGCCGGCCTCGTACGCCAGCGACAGCGCTTCCCGCTGACTCGGAGAAAGCATCGCTTCCACGCCCGTCTCTTCGCTCCGACCCTCCTGCAACGACAGCAGCGTGAACGAACACCCGTTATCGACGTACTGTCGTCGATACGTGACGAGCGTCGAGCGATCGGGAAACTGCATTCGAACGCGCCACCCGTCGTTCGTGCCACGGGCCTCGAGCAAGACGACGCCATCCTCGTTCCACCGCGGAAACGTCGACTTTCGACGCCCCGCTTCGGTGAAATCGATCCGGTAGAAGTCCCGATTTTCCCCCGTTGCCATTTTATCGAACGCCGCGACGGTTGTGTCCCCCTCGAGAGCGTCCTCGAACCGATCGCAGTCGACACCGGAGACCCAACACAGCAGTCGAACCGTCCCATCACTGGTGAGGTATTGTGCCTCGTGTTGGAGCAAGATGTCGGGAAACTCGGCCAGGGTACTGTGGAGTACCGTAGCGGAAACGACGTACCTGGCAACTAGCATACCTAATCCATTACCCCCTTTCTTTATCCCGCGACTGTGGGGTTATGATCGTCTCGAAAGAGCGTCAGTTCCTCACAACAATGAGGTTCCACGGTCATCGCAGCAGGAATCTGTCGGCCAATGGGGTTGCTGACCGCTCGAGATGCGGTCTCTAGAGGCGATCTGCGGGGGGACGCTCTCGTCCGACGGGGGCGAGCGTGGTGTCGTTCCGGCCGGTGGCGGGTCGTTTCGATACTGGTAGAGCCGCGTGTCGGAAGCACGGAACGACTCGATCTCGGTCGTGGACGGGTGTCACTGCTGGAGCGATAGATTCCGCCCGACCAGCGAAAGGAAGTCTTAAGTCGAACGCGCGGGTACGATCGTCTGCGGGTTGGTGATCTAGTCCGGTTATGATACCTCCTTCACACGGAGGAAGTCGGCAGTTCAAATCTGCCCCAACCCACTCGCTCACTTCGTTCGCGAGAGTTCACGGACAGTGCGAAAGTGTTTATCCGCGAACTAGTATTGACGGTCTGGATACCATCAGGTCCCTTGTCTGAGAACATCACTGTTGTACGGTCGTACAAAGGTTCCACGGAACGACGGTTGTACCGACGATTTCTTACAAGCGGGAAGCATGGACGAGGAGAGAAATATATCCGCCTTAGAAACAAAGTGTAGAGCCAACGACCATCCCTGCTGATTCTCCTCTTCCATGATATACTATGGAATATTCACTGATATATTATTTGAATTGAATTGTAGTCAATCAACATATCCTAACGCTCTCAGATTCTCTTCAATAGCATCTTCAGTTACCTCTGTAGCCCTTACTGGTTCCTCTGATAGTGTTTAGGTCGAATCTTTACCGGTAAGAGACGGCCAAATGTTTGGTTCGTTGATCGTGTTCACTCCTCGTGAGATGTAGTCTTTCAGCGCCGAGAGATCAGGGACNTAGTGTTTAGGTCGAATCTTTACCGGTAAGAGACGGCCAAATGTTTGGTTCGTTGATCGTGTTCACTCCTCGTGAGATGTAGTCTTTCAGCGCCGAGAGATCAGGGACAAGTCGGTACTTGAACCACTCTTGGAGCTGGTCCCAACAGCCTTCGACGGCGTTCAGTTCGGGGAGTTTTGACGGAAAGTACCAGACTTCGAGATCGTCCCCGCGCACGCACGAGACCGAACTGTCTCCGACAGTTTCGGTCTCGCGCTCACCACTCACGTGCTCCCAGAGATCCTTCGCATAGAAGTAGCCTGCTCGGTCTAAAAACACCACTAACTCGTCACCGAACCGTTCGGTCAACGCTTCTAACAGCCGAATCCCGTGGTGGCGTGTGAGGTTCTCTTCTGTCCAGCTGTAGAAGCTGTCACCGTCGTCGGTGACAGCGCCCAGCACTGTCACCGACTTCCACGACGTTGCAACCTCTATTGTCGGACTTGAACCAATCGGGTACCAACCACGTCGCTGAACGGTCCCGACGTGCTTGGTGAACTGATCGACAACAACGACGGTTTTCTCGGTCAGTTCGGCTCGTTTTTTTCAACTGTCTCTTGGAACTCGGCCTTCTCCTCTGGGTCAGCTTCGTGATGGCGAGGCCGCGCTGTCCGCAAGGACAGCCCGGCCTCTTTCAGCAAGTCGTACGCGTAGGTTTCGTGGTACTCAACGCCGTACTCCTCTTTGACGTGATGAAGCAAGAGTTTCGCTGACCACGCTTGCTGGTCGTAGCCGAGTTCGGTCGGTGGCTGTTGCAGCTGCTCGAACAGTTGCTTACGGTCTTCACCCTCAATTTTTGCTGGCCCTCCTGGTCGAGGAGCGTCGTAAGGTGCCTGCTCGATCGGTTCTTCTTCGAACCGATCGAGCCAATTACGAATCGTTTTCTCGACAACACCGTGGCGGGCAGCCAGCGTATCAAGTTGATCGCCTTGCTTGCGCCCAATCGCCGCGAGAACACGTTCTCGTGGCTTCCCTTCGTCGATCTGGTCCTTTAGCTCGTAGAGTTCCTCGAGTGTGATGTCATCGAGCCGTCCCATTACCACTTCCAGCGTCTCTACAGGTAAAGCACTTCCCTAGACACTANGTAGAGTTCCTCGAGTGTGATGTCATCGAGCCGTCCCATTACCACTTCCAGCGTCTCTACAGGTAAAGCACTTCCCTAGACACTATCAGGCGCGACCGGTGTCGTCCTCGTCGGGACCCTCTCGGCTATCGGGCACCGTCCCACCGAGCAGTTCGGCGACCCCGGCTGCGCCCTCAGTCAACTCCTCGGTGGTGTCGGAGGCGTCCTGAAGGGTAGCATTGATCTCCTCGTAGAGACGCTGGAAGAGGAGTTCGTCGCGCCGATCCGTTTCGTCGGCTTCACGCCCCCGCCAGCGGTCCACGTCACGGTGTTCGAGACCGCAGGTCGGGCAACGGCCGTCCTCGTTTCCGTCGATGTCCAGCGGCTCGAGACAGCCCTGGCAGCGATCCAGCCCCGCAGCGACCGATTCGGCGAGCGCGACCAGTTCCTGCAGTTCCGACTGCAAGCCCATTGCGGCGTCGGTGAGCGCCTCGAGAGCCTGTGCGAGTTCACCGTCGGCTGTGGCGTCCTCGAGGTGGTCGGTTTCGACGGCCGAGAGTCGCTCGAGTCGCGAGGGGACGGAATCGATCGCCAGCAGGACCTCACGTCGGGCCTGGACGTACTCGGCTTCCGTTTCGGCGTTCGACTCGGTCTCGGGGTCGTCGTCGATCTCTCCCGGTAACGAGGTTGCAAGCGACGCGAAGGACGCGGCGGCAGACACCGTCACACCCTGGCGCTGAGTCATCTCACGGACGAGATCGAAGAGTTCCGCAGCCTCGAGTCGGACCGAATCGGCGGTCGGCGTCCGTCCCAGCGACGCGAAACAGGCGTCGCAAACGGTGACGAGTGCGCTCTCGTGTACCGTCCCCTCGAGGGGAACGTCACCGACGGGGTAGAGCCGGAGCCCCGGCCCGTCGGCGTCGCTGTCGGTCGTCCCGCAGCGTCTGCAGGTGCGGTCGTCTCGATCGAATACGGCGTCTCGGTCGCCGCGCCACTCGCGGGAAGTCACGGGCGAGCGAAGACAGCGCGGCGACAAAAGCGCTCCGGCTCCCGGCTTCCGTCCTCCCCTAACCACTACGTCCCAGCCGTCGTACGACTCACCGATTACTGTGAACAAGAACCATTCTAGTGGCGGCGGGCACACGGTCGAAGACACGGTCGCCCGCGAGAACGTCGCACGTGCTCTCCGGTCGCTGGCCGACCGGCTTGAGGACGGCGTCCCGGTTCGGATCGTCGGTGATGACGGGGCCGTCAGTGCGACGGTCGGCCGACAGGTAACCCTCGGCGTCGAGGCCGGCGTGGACGGGCGACGCGATGGGACCGATCCGGAGAACGTGCCGTCGACCGGCAGGCTCGTACTCTCCCTCGAGTGGGACGATCCGGATGGATCGAGCGTCCGCACGGATGTCGACGCCGACACCGGCATTGACGGCGTTCTCACGGCTGTGAGGCAGTTGGATGACGGGAGAGAAGGGAAGCGCAAGGGTGATGACGACGAGGGTGAGGGAGAGGGCGAAGGCGAGGACGAGGATGAAGCCGAAGACGAGAACGAGGCCCCCGCCGACTCAGCCATGGCGACGATGCCGCCCGAAGGTGTCGTCAGGGATCGCGACTCGAGTGGCTGGACCCCTGGAGCGGCCGGCGGGGCTGATCGAACCGAACGGACCGCCCGCACCGCCGGTGAGACCTCGTGTGACCGGACCGAACCCGGCAGGCGTCGAAGCCGGTTCGAGGTGTACCAGGATCAGGCCGGCGAGTGGCGCTGGCGACTGGTCCACTGGAACGGGAATATCGTCGCGGACAGCGGCGAGGGATACGCCTCACGGAGCAACGCGGAGCGAGCCGTCCGGAGCGTGATTCGGACGGCGTCGACGGCCGCCGTCATGCGGGCCGGCAGCGACAGGAAGCGAGACGACGGCGACGGGAGACGGGACGATGACAACGGGAAACACGACGGCGAGGGTGGGGACGGTGACGAGGACAGAACTGGGTGACACGGGGGACGGGAATCGACTGCGACGAACTCCCCACCTACCGCCGCAACTCGTCCATCTCGAGATCCAGGTCGCCGTCGAAGTCGGGTGCGTTCGCCGACGCCTCGTACTCGAGCGCCGGGGCCGCGTCGCCCGGGATCGCGTTGTACTTCCGGAGGAAGTCCACGATCCCTCGCCTTCCGCCGAAGTCGCCGCGATACCGCCGGAAAAACCGCGGGATCGTCGCGACGTTCGCTTCCGGGTCGTAGTCGGCGTTCTCCTCCAGAAACCACTCGATGGCGATGTCTAGCTCCTCGTCGACGTCGTCGGGGGAATAGATCGCGATCGGGGGGCTGTTCTCGGCACCGCGACACAGTGCGAAGTGAATCCGTGGGTCACACTGCTCGAGGCGAAACTCCCGCTCGAACGTAGAAGGGAACGGCCGCGGGAGGTAACCGAAGCCCCAGGGGTGTTTCGAGCTTCGCAAGAGCCCGTGCTCGATGTCGGTGAGACTCAGCCAGCAGCCGGCGACCGGGACCCGATCCCGGCCGAAGAACTTCCATCGCTCGAGGACGCCGCCCTCGAGGACGTCGGGTTCTTCCTCGAGACGAAGCTGGGCGTAGGCGTTGTAGCAGTTGAGCCAGAAAGAGAGTGTCCGCTCGCGGGTCGAGAGCGCCCGTGACAGCCGGGACCGCTCGAGTGTCGCCAGCCGCTCACGGAGGCGATCCGCGTCGTCGCCGCCGAGATCGGACCCGGTTCCGGAGCCAGTGCCGGACCCGGGAGCCCCATCGGCACTTGCCGTACTCCGGCTCTCGACGCCGGGTTCGCCTGCCGTCTTGACGGCGTAGAGCAAATCGCCCGCCAGCGAGAGGGGGTCGAGCTGGGTGGGCATCCGTTCGTACATAAGCGCACCACACCCTTGAAGCCGTGTGACGGCTGAATACGACAGTCCGTCCGACGAACACGTCTGGGGCGGTTTTATCGGAGCGAACGTGGTCACGGTGATCGTGAACCTCAGCAGGGGCTATCTCCTCGCGCTGACGCTGATCTTCGCGTACCTCACCTGGCAGCTCGTAACGCCGTTTCTCCAGTACGTCCTCGCTGCCGTGCTGGTCGCGTTCCTGCTGTCCCCGGTACAACGACGCCTCGAGGACCGGACCTCGCCGACGATTGCGGCGTTCGCGCTCGTGGCGTTCGCGCTCGTGGCGTTTATCGTTCCCTTTCTCCTCGTCGCGGTCGTCGTGGCCGACGATGCGGCCACCATTTTACAGGAGGTCGACCCCGAAGCTATCGGCGTCGCCGAGGTCGAAGACCGAATCGAGGAGGAGGTCGGCGTCGAGGTCGACATCGTCGGGACGCTGGCCGACTCCGCCGAGCAGGTCGGGACGGCACTCGTCGAACAGACGGCGGCCTGGTTCGGCGTCTTCACACACACTCTGATCGGAATCGGACTGGCGCTGTTCCTGCTGTACTACCTGCTCAAGGACGGCGATCGGCTGCTCGGCTGGGTCCGCCAGATAACGCCTCTCCCCGACGACGTACAGGACGACCTCTACGACGAACTCGAGGAGGTCACCTGGGCCGTCCTCGCGGGCCACGTGTTGATCGCGATCATCGAGGGCGTGATCGCGGGGCTGGGACTGTTCGCGACCGGAATCCCCAACGCCGCGTTCTGGACGTTCGTGATGGTCATCCTCTCGCTCGTGCCGTTGATCGGTGCACCGCTGGTCTGGCTCCCCGCTTCGATCTATCTCGCTGTCACTGGCGAGCCGCTCCTCGCCGTCGGGCTCGCCGTCTACAGTGCCATCGTGGTCGGCATCGCGGACGACTATCTGCGACCGATCGTCGTCGACCGCTACGCCGAGATCAGTCCGGCCGTCATCATCCTCGGCGTCCTCGGCGGAATCTACGCGTTCGGCATCATGGGGCTGTTCTTCGGCCCCGTCGTCGTCGGTGCCCTGCTGGCCGTCCTCGAGGTCGTCGACGAACACTACGAGGGGCTCGAGGGAGAAACCGGGACGGAATACTGATCGACTGTGAGTCGTCCCACTCTGATTGTACAATGGTATCTAGGCACATGATTTATGCCTGTGGGCGTCGGTAGTGGAACACGTCGGCGGACGATAGCAAGTCCGGCGTCCGGGCAGCGCATCGCGTGCGAACCGAGCGCGACGACGCGGGTCACGCATCCCCAGTGAACGGCACGCAGCGAGAACCGGGGACTCGAGCCACCGTTTCGCGTGGCCCCCTTCGGGCACATTCCATCGTTTTTGTCGGGTTCTGGGCACAGCTCCGGGGATCGCACAGTGAACAGTCCCCTGACTGGGTTCGAAACGAGCGACGAGTCCTCGAGTCGGAAAACACAATACGGCACTGAGAGAAAGCGACCACGTTCTCGGGCGAGGATACAGCGATGGCGTTCTGTCGGTGGCGGGAGACGCCGTCCGGGAGTGGGCCGTCTTCCTGCTTGCGATTCTCGTGATCGTCGTGGTCCTGTCCGTGTTTAACTGGGGCATCTTCCAGGCGCTTTTCTCGAGACCCGCGTCGAGTTCCGGGGAGTCGAAGACGAACTGTTCGGTATGCGGGGCTCGGACGACCGTCGACTCTCCGTATTGTGACTACTGCGAGGAGCCGTCGAGGCCCACGACGCGTTGAGCGAGGACGGAGACGACGCGTGACGTGTGTGCCGCGTGTGGCGTCCGTTACACCGAGGGCTCGCCGTCGAAATCGCGGTCACGCTCCCCAATCGAGACGCGACGCGCCGTCTCGGCCGACTCGTAGGCAGCCTCGATCGCCTCGAGGTCGGCGACCCCGTCCTCGCCGTCGGGCCCCGGTTCCGTCCCCGTCAGAACGCAGTAGCCGAAGTAATCGAACTGCTCGCGGACCTCGTCGGTCGGCGGCCCGGTGTACTCCGAGCGCACGTCGCCGCTCTCGACGACCATCTCCTGGGGAACGACACCGCCGAACGGCGACGAGATCGCGACCTTCCCGTCGGTACCGACCAGTTCGAGCTGGCTGCTCGCGTGGGCGTCGAAGCTGGCCGTACACGAGGCCGTCGCGTCGGTCGGGAACTCGAGCTGGAAGGCGACGTGTTCGTCGACTGTGGCGAACGGGCCGCCCGAGGAGTGTGTCGACGCGTAGACACCGGTCGGATCACACCCGAGCAGATATCGGATCGTGTTGAGCGGGTAGACGCCGAGATCGACGAGGGCCCCGCCGCCGGCGAGTTCGGGGTCGAGCCGCCAGGTGTCTGGACCGGCGTGGTCCAGTAGCGGGTGCGAGAACGCCCCGTGTACCTGGACCACCGTTCCGATCACACCGTCACGGACGAGTTCGCGGCTCCGGCGAACCGCGGGTTCGGTCTGCAGGCGGTAAGCCGTCATCAGAATTACGTCGGCGTCCTCGCAAGCGTCGACGACATCTCGAGCGCGCTCGACCGTCGTCTCCAGGGGCTTCTCGCAGATGACGTGTTTCCCGTGCTCGGCCGCGGCGATCGCGTACTCGCCGTGGGTCGCGTTCGGCGTCGCGACGTACGCCGCGTCGTAGGCGTCGGCGTGTTCTCCCTCGCGGAACCGGTCGTAGCCGACGACGTGCTCGACGTCGTAGGTCTCGGCGAGCGACCGCGCGCGATCCGGCGAGCCGGTTACCAGCGTCGTCGTGGTACAGTACTGCCCCTCGGCGACGGCCGGCAACGCACGGTTGCGGGCGAACCCACCGATCCCGACGATCGCGAGCCGGACGATACCGTCCGGCGAGTCGCGTTCCCAGTCGCGACGGGTGAACCCGGCGAAGGCGTCCTCGAGTGCCATAGGCCTCCTACGGGGTGGAGCGAAAAGGGTCCAATTCACGAGACAGCGACGGTCACGGTGTTCGACTGGACAGCGAAGACGAATTACGAACGATTTATTTTCGCCTGGCGTATCAGCGGGTGGTATCTCCCCGGTAGCCAGTATCGAAGGAAAAAGTTATTCAATACTCGGGTATGATCCCTGAGCAACCACAGGTGCCGTGAAATGGTAACGATGGAAACCGCGGAGCTCGACACTGATCTGAGTCTGTTCAAATACGACAACCTCGAGCAGTTGCCGCCCCACTACCGGGACCTCGAGGAGGACGAACGGACCGAACGCATCGAAGCGGCACTCGAGGAGCTCGGCGACGACGTCGTCGTCCTCGGGCACAACTACCAGCGACGGGAGATCGTCGAACACGCCGATTTCATCGGCGACTCCTACCAGCTCTCGAAGGAGGCGGCCGAGGCCGACGCCGAGTACGTCGTCTTCGGCGGCGTGACGTTCATGGCCGAGAGCGCGGACATCATCACCGACGACGACCAGACGGTGATCCTCCCGTCAATGGAGGCCTCCTGTCCGATGGCCGGGATGGCCGAAGCGTTACAGGTCGACAGCGCGTGGGCCGAGATCACTGCGGCCGCGCCCGACGAGGACATCGTCCCGATCACGTACATGAACTCCTATGCCGACCTGAAAGCCTTCTGTGCGAGCCACGGGGGACTCGTCTGTACGTCCTCGAACGCTCACCGCGCGTTCGAGTACGCCTTCGAACGTGGCGACAAGGTGCTTTTCCTGCCGGACAAACACCTCGGGGAGAACACGGCATACCGGTTGGGGATGGAAGACGAGATCGCCAAGTGGGACCCCTGGGACCCCGACGGCAAGGACGCCGAGGAGGTCGCCGAGAGTGACATCATTCTGTGGGACGGCTACTGTCAGGTCCACGAACGGTTCCGCGAAACACACATCGAGGAGATCCGGGCAGACCACCCCGACGCACAGGTCGTCGTCCACCCCGAGTGTCGCCGCGAGGTCGTCGAGGCCGCAGACGTCGTCGGCTCGACGAGCACCATCTGTGAGACCGTCGCAAACGCCGACCCCGGCGAGACGTGGGCGATCGGCACCGAGATCCACCTCACGAACCACCTCCAGCGCTGGCATCCCGAGGTCGATGTCCTGCCGCTGTGTGGCGACGCCTGCATGGACTGTAACGCCATGCGACAGATCGATCCGAACTACCTCACGTGGGTACTCGAGGAGCTCGTCGAGGGCCGAGAACGCAACGTGATCGAAGTCGCGCCCGAAGAGAAAGAACTCGCGGAAGTCGCACTCGACCGCATGCTCGATATCTAACTGTGACGATGACTACGACTACCGAACACGACACGACGGACGTTCTCGTCGTCGGCAGCGGTATCGCCGGCTGTGCGGCCGCGCTGGCCGCCGCACGCGAAGGCAGCGAGGTACTACTCGTTACCAAAGCAGCACGGCCGGACGGCGCGAGCACCGACTGGGCACAGGGCGGCATCTCGACGACCCGCGACGATCCGGAGAGCCTCGAGGAAGACATCCTCGAGGCCAGCGACGGCACCGCCGACCGCGAAGCCGTCGAGACACTCGTCGAACACGCCGACGACGCGGTCGAGGACGTCCTCGTCGAGACCCTCGAGATTCCCTTCGACGAGACCGACGGCGGCGAGTTCGACTACACTCGCGAGGCCGCCCACTCGAAGCGTCGCATCCTCCACGTCGACGCCGCGACGGGAACACACATCCTGCGGCCGTTCCTGAACTACGTCGACGACCACGAACGGATCGAGGTCCGCCAGGACACTGCCGCGCTCGAGTTGCTCACCGACGAGGGTCGAGTCCGTGGCATCCTCACGGACGAAGAAACGACGGGCAAACCGATCTACGCCGGCGCGACCGTCCTCGCCACCGGCGGCATCGGGGCGCTCTACGAACGGTCGACCAACCCCGACGACGCGACCGGCGACGGGATCGCGATGGCCGCGCTGGCTGGTGCAGACGTCGCGGACCTCGAGTACGTACAGTTCCATCCGACGGCCTACGCTGGTGACGACCCGTTCTTGCTTTCGGAAGCCCTACGCGGCGAGGGCGCAGTCCTCCGGAACGCGAACGGCGACCGCTTCATGGACGACTACCACCCCGACGCCGAACTCGCTCCGCGAGACGTGGTCGCCCGTGCAGTCGACGCCGAACGCGAGGAAACCGGTGGAGTCGTCTTAGACGTGAGTCCTCTCGAGGGTGAGTTCGAGGACGAGTTCCCCGGCATCGCCGAGAAGTGTCGCGACCGCGGGATCGACGGGGACGCGATTCCGGTCGCGCCCTGCGAACACTTTCTCTGTGGCGGCGTCGACGTCGACGACCGCGGCCGCGCCAGTCTCGAGAGGCTGTACGCCGTCGGCGAATGTGCTCGCACGGGCGTCCACGGCGCGAACCGGCTGGCGAGTACCAGCCTGCTCGAGGGGCTGGTCTGGGGCCTTCGAGCGGGCGAGGACGCCGCCGCCAGTGACCACGAGCCGACCGTCGTCGAGGCCCCCGACCTCCGTAACAGCGACCCCGATCTTCCCGACCGGTTCGCCGCCGAGAAGTTCACCCGACTTCGGCAAACGATGGACGAGTACCTCGGCCTCGAGCGTACCCCCGACGAGATCGCCCGTGCAAGCGCCGTTCTCCGGCGGCTCAAAGGCGAGGTCGACGCCTACGTCCGGACGCGAACGGCCCGGGACCTCTACGAACTGCGCAACGCGACCGTCGTGGCGTTGCTGATCGCTCGAGCGGCAAGCGAGAACGAGGAGTCGGTCGGCTGTCACTACGTCGAGGAGACGCAACCGACGGGAGAAACCGCGGACGACTGACGATGATCTCCGATACGCAGGTCGAACGCTGGCTCCGCGAAGACCTCGGCCACCACGACGTGACCAACGACGTTCCCGGCGAGACGACCGGCCGACTCGTCGCGAAAGAAGCGGGCGTCGTCGCCGGTCTCGAGGCCGCGGCGGCCGTCTTCGACTATCTCGACGTTGACGTGACCGAGCGACTCGAAAACGGGACGGCCATCGACCCCGGTGAGGTCGTCTTTCGCGTCGAGGGGCCGGCTCGCGAGGTCCTCCGTGGCGAACGCGTCGCGGTGAACCTCGCGGGCCACGCCTCGGGAATCGCCAGCCGAACGAGCGAGGCCACACGACGCGCTCGAACCGAATCCGACGACGTGTACATTGCCGCGACCCGCAAGACCACCCCCGGTCTCCGCGGACTCGAGAAGCGAGCCGTCGTCGCCGGCGGCGGCGACACCCACCGGCTCGACCTCTCCCATATGGTGATGGTCAAGGACAACCACGTCGCCGAGCTGGGCCTCGAGGGTGCGATCGAGCAGTTCCAGGATCGGACATCGTTCGCGACGAAACTCGACGTCGAAGTCGAGCGCGTGGCCGACGCACCGCGTGCGGCCGAGGCCGGTGCCGACGTCGTCTTGCTGGACAACATGACGCCCGCAGAGACCCGGGCCGCCGTCGACGAACTCGCCGACTACGACGGCGTACTGGCGGAGGCAAGCGGCGGAATCACCCTCGAGACCGTCGCCGATTACGCCGCGACGGGCGTCGACGTGATCTCGATGGGATCGCTGACACACTCCGCGCCGTCGCTTGACCTCTCCTTCCGGACGGGAGACGGGGAGTAGCAGCGACGAGCGAGGGATCTTTGCCGCTCGAACACCCAGTCGCGACCGTGACCGCACCGCTTCGAACCTGCGAGGAACACGGGCCGTTTGCGACACGCAGTGAGGACTGCCCCGTCTGTGGCGAGACCGGCGCGTTGCTCCTGGAGACCGATCGGCGACGACGACTCTCGACGTTCCTCAGCGGTGCGTTGCGACACTTTCCCGACGACGTCGACCTCGAGTTGGACGACCGTGGCTGGGCGGAGTATGGCGATCTTCTGGTGGCGGTCGAACGCACGTACGACTGGGCCGACGAGGAGGCCGTCGACGCCGTGATCGCGGCCGATCCGAACGGCCGGTTCGAACGCACGGACGACGAGGCGAGACGACGGGTCCGTGCGTCCTACGGCCACTCCGTCGACGTCGACCTCGAACCGACCGACGCGCCAGTCCCGGACGAACTCTACCACGGGACCGCTCCCGAAACCCTGCCGTCCATTCGCGAGGACGGCTTGCGGCCGATGTCGCGCCAACAGGTCCACCTCTCGGGAAGCCTCGAGGCTGCACGGCGAGTCGGACAGCGTCACACGAGCGATCCTGTCGTTCTCGTCGTCGACGCCGGATCGATGCTCGTGGACGGTCGTCGAATCGCGAAGCGAGGGCGGGAGACGTACACGACCGATCGGGTACCCCCGAAGTATCTCTCCCGTCCGGACGGGTAGCTTCGGCCGATCTGCTTTCATCCTGGAATAGTGGGTATTATAATAGTTCGGTTCGCTAGGCGTGTGGTATGGCAGAAACACGGAAACAGGACGCGGCAGCGTTCGAGGAAGGACCGATAACGCCGACGCGAATCGGACTGGTTGCGGGCATGATGGACGTGGTCGTCTTCGCCGCCGTCGGCTACATCGCACTCGAGGACGTGGCGACCGGCGGTATTTCCGGCCTCCTGGTCGGTATCGGCGTCTTCCTGTTTCTCCCGCTTTTCATGGCTGTCGACGAGGACGGTGAATTTTCCGAGTTAGCCCCTGCTACCGACGGCACACCGCTCCGAGAGTTCCACCGGCTCGCTGGCGGATTCGGGTTCTCCGCTGCGGGTATGGTGCTGCTCGCGACCGGGTTCGCCGAGTTGGAACTCCTCGTCGGCCTCCCGGCTGCACTCCTGGCGGGAGTCGTCGTCTATCTCGGCGCTGGGTTCGTGATGCCGAACGCACAACTTCCACAGTAACTCACTGTTTCGGAGGGGACGCTCCCGGTCGAACGGAGACACCTACCCCAAATGACAAACCGTAGACCGTGAACCGCCACTCGTAGCGTCTCGAGGCAGCCCCACCGATCGGAAGCGGAAAAGCGCGCTCCGCTAGGGGCAGTCTAACGGATCGAGCGACGGCCAGTTTTCCAGTGTATCCGCAGCCGCGAGGACTTCGGTGACGGTTTCCTCGTCGTCGAGCGAAACCGTCCTCCTCCCAGTCGACATCGATCAGTTGCCTCTCGAGTGAACAGCCTCGGCGTCACGTGGTTCGAGACGCCAACGGCGTCTCGTCATCACGGAAATCTTTGATTTCCGTACGACCCCGAGGCACTCGGCCTGTTCAGCCTGTAGAGGAACGTATCGAGAGCCGGCGTCTTGCTACCCTTCGACGGCGGGAGCTGGTGTCGACGAGCGGCCACCTGGCGTGATACGGTTCACTGTAAGTCATTTCCAGTGCAACCGCGACCCGGAAGCAGTCACACCGGTAAATCGTTACAGAACCCGTACGAGAGGGCGTCGATCGCAGTCGTCCCGTCCCGTTCCAGCAGTTCGTGGTGGACGAGCCGGTGATCGACGCTGGCGAGGACGTGAAACGCCTCCCGACGATCCATGGTGGTCGTCCGTACTGACGGTCTCGAGGAACAAACCAACTGTTCTGACAGTCGTTGGCACTTACACGTTCCGTGGTGGTCGTTAGGTGGCGCGGGGTCGTCGATCGCAGTCGTCAATCCACAGCCACAGTTCACAGTTCGCACTCCCCACTCGTCGCTCAGAACTGCTCGTGACAGGATGCGAGGGAAGGGATTTGAACCCTCGGACCCCTACGGGAGCGGGTCTTAAGCCCACCGCCGTTGGCCTGCTTGGCTACCCTCGCACAGAAGGCAGACGCCAGTTGTGTCCGGTTGGGGATGTGCGTTTCGGTGTCGGTCGACGGCTGTCCCCCGATTTCCGCTCGGTCGCACCGATGTGATCCGACTGATCCGTGAGCCGATACGCGGCCGCGAGGCTCCCTTCGAGACCAGATTCGTTCACACTGCCGGGCAAACACTGCAGAGACCGATCGTACTCGAGACGGGATCGAGTGTGTACTGATTGTTGGCCAGTAGTATCACTCCCCAGAGAACTCAGCAGGTCCAACCGGTCACGGCAGAGCGGAGCGCACGCCGATCGGTCCACGGAGAGCGACCACAGCCGGCGGGCTGTCCCATCTAACCGGTTCCACTCTCGGAACCACCCGCCGAAAATTCCAGAGAACCTACTATTATGATGGTGGAGAAAGGAGACGACAGCACGGACTGAGACGATCGATCATGGCACCCGAACCCGAACCAGAATCCGAACCAGAATCCGACCCCGAACCCCAACAATCGGAACCGGACGCGTACATCGAGTATCCCGACGGGGAGCAGCCGGCGGGTCCGCAAGGCGGGTGCGAAGTGTGTGGCTCCGGGGAGTCCCTTCGAGAGTACACCCTCGGCTCGTCGGTCGACGAAGACGACGGGACGATCGTCCTGTGTTCGACCCACTATCAGGTCGCCGCGATGTTGGGCGGCTCTCGATACCTCGATTCTCACGCGACGGATTACGACCTCCAGGAGACGCGCAAAGTGACGGTTCGGGTCCCTCGAGCGTTGATCGAAAGTGCGGACTCCGCGGCCGAACAACAGGGTCAAACCCGCAGCGAATTCGTTCGCGACGGGATACAGATGGCCATCGAGTTACAGGAGGTCGACGAGGCCTTCGAGGACATTCTAGAGCAGGCGGTCGTGTCGCCGGAGGAGGCCGACCGGGAAGCGAGTTCTCCCGAGTCGGACCCGACATCCGACTCCGAGACCGGCCGGGAGCCGGACGTCGAATTCCTCAAAGAGCGAATTCGAAACCTCGAGTCGCTGCTCGAGGACAGCATCGAGAAGATTTGAGAACGGTGCTGACGGCTGGAATTCGATTCGGCAGCGGAGGAGCCCGACACCCACGAAGAACCGACCGAAATTTTGCTACGGTGACGACGGTTCCGCATCGACTCCGGCCGACACGAGGCGACGCTACTCGTCGTGGATGGTCACGGACTCGAGCAGCACGTCGTCACGCGGACGGTCGTTTCCGTCCGTGGAGACAGTACCGATCTCGCGGACGACGTCCATCCCGTCGGTCACCTTGCCGAAGACGGCGTGGCGGTCGTCGAGGTGTGGTTGAGCGCCGAGCGTGATGAAAAACTGCGAGCCGTTGGTGTCGGGTCCGGAGTTGGCCATACTCAGGATGCCTTCGTCGTCGTGACGGAGTTCGTCGTGGAACTCGTCGTCGAACTGGTAGCCGGGACCGCCGCGACCGGTGCCGGTCGGATCGCCGGTCTGGATCATAAAGTCCTCGATGACGCGGTGGAAGAGCACGTCGTCGTACAGCGGTTCACCGTCGACCTCGTTGCTCGTCTCGGGATCGGTCCAGGTCTTCTCGCCGGTCGCGAGACCGACGAAGTTCTCGACGGTTCGGGGGGCACGCTCGTCGTAGAGTTCGACATCGATGTCACCCTCGCTCGTGTGCAGGGTTGCAGTAAGGTCTCCCATATGCTCGCCGACGACAGCAGGGGTCAAAACCGTGGTGGTCTCTCCGTGCGCCCTCGAGTAATCGCTCGTGAACACGCACCGAAACTCCCCCGCAGGTACAAACGGCCGGAGCGAAAACCCACGGGCATGGACGGGACCCACACGGCCGAGACGGTGACCCTCGCGCGGCTCCCCTCTGGCGTCGAACTCACGACGACCGTACACACGTACCGTGGCGACGACGGCGATGACGCCCCGACGGTCTACGTACAGGCGGCCCAGCACGGCCGTGAAATAAACGGTACGGAAGTCCTGCGTCGGTTCCACGATCGGCTGTCGCTCGAGTCGCTGTCGGGGACCGTCGTTGCGGTTCCGGTGGCGAATCCGTTGACGTTCGATCGCGTCTCCTACACGACACCGGAAGCGCTCGACAGCGTCAATCCGAACATGAACCGGGTCTGGCCCGGTGATCCGGAGGGGAGTCTTCACCAGCGCATGGCCGATACCCTCTGGGAGTACGCGGGCACGGCCGACGCCATCGTCGACCTGCATACCGGGAGCCCGGATATGCTTCCACACGTCGTCTTCCGCGAGGGTGACGAACGATCCCGCGGGCTCGCCGAAGCGTACGGCACCGACCTCCTTCTGGCCGAGCAGGCCGACGACGACGCCTCCGAGGAGTGGCACCAGCGCGGATTCGCCGGCAAGCTCCGCGTTGGGGCTGCCGAAGAGGGTATTCCATCGATCACGCCCGAGCTCGCACACAACAAACAGATCCTCGAGGACGCAGTCGAGTTGGGCGTCGAGGGGCTGTTGAACGTCCTCCGATACGTGGACGTGCTCCCGGGCGACCCGCCCGACGAAACGCCACCGGTGGCGAGAAACCACCTGGGCCAGGTTACGGCCGAGCATTCGGGACTGTTCCGCCCGGAACTGTCACTCGCAGTCGGTGATCGCGTCGAGGACGGCGACCGGATCGGAACGGTGTACGAGCCGACGACCTACGAACCGTTACAGGAGGCCGTCGCGGATCGCGACGGGGTGTTGTACGCGCTTACCCGCGAGGCGACGGTGATCGCGGGCGACAAGCTGGCGAACGTCGGGCTGCTTCTCGAGGAGTGATCGGTTGGCCGGTAGCCGGCAGGAACAGTCACAGGACAGCCGTTCCCGGTCAGCACGTCGAGAATCCGCCGTCGACGACCAGCCCGTGGCCGCTGACGAACGACGCGTCGTCGCTGGCCAGAAACAGGATCGCGTCGGCGATCTCCTCGGGTTCGGCGAGTCGCTTCAGCGGGTACTCCTCGGCCATCTCCTCGCGAGCCTGTTCGGGATCGTCCCGCTGGGCGAGGTACTGCTCGAGCAACTGGGTGTCGGTAAAGCCCGGACAGACCGTGTTCGCCCGGACGCCGTAGGGACCCGCCTCGGCGGCGACCGCACGGGTCAGGTTCAGCACCGCGCCCTTGGTCATCGAGTAGGCCGACTGCTTTGGCAGCCCCAGAACGCTCGCCAGCGAGCCGACGTTGACGATGGAGCCGTGTCCCTGTTCTTTCATCCGGGGCAGTGCAGCGTGACAGCCGTTCCAGACTCCCTTCAGGTTCACGTCGATGACGAAGTCGCGGATCGAGTCGTCGATGTCCTCGAGGCTGGCACCGGGGTGGCCGGTACCGGCGTTGTTGATCAGCACGTCCAGCCCGTAGCTGTCGGCGACTTCCTCGACGACCGCGTGAAACTGGTCGCTGTCGGTCACATCGAGATCGTAGAACACTGCCTCGCCGCCGTCTGCCTCGATCGAGTCGGTCAGCGACTGTCCACCGTCGCCGTCGATATCCGTTACGACCACCCGCGCGCCTTCGGTCGCGCACCGTTGGGCGGTCGCTCGTCCGATCCCCGACGCTGCACCTGTGATCAGAACCGTCTCGTCCTCGAGTCGCATGCATCCCCCATCGATCGTATCGCATATAAATTCGTTCATTAATATACGCCATTAGACACAAGATGTTTTCGCAGAGGTGTGTTGGGCAAACAGTGGTAAATAGTTGCCAGCAACTCTCCGTGAGGTCGCTCACTCCCCGCACGGACGTTCCGGCACGATCCGGTAAGCTAGCAACTCGCCGTCGTCGACGCGAACGACCATGATATCCCCCTCCTCGACCGTTTCGAACTCGTCGACCGAAACGACGAGTTGATCGACGAGTTCGCAGTCTTCCTCGAGCAAGAGAACGACGTGTTGACCGTCGACGATGCGGTCGACCACTGCGACGTATCTCCGACCACCCGAGGGAGAGAGCCCCTCGCCCAGGGAGCCGTGGTCCGTTGGGTCGTCGGCTTTTGCGGTCGTCACTCCGCTTACAACGACTGCTGCCGTCGCGAGTGAAGCGGCCGATCGAAGACGGTACGTCGGGCCCTCGATGAGTCGTCCGACATACCCCCGTTGGCTCCGGTATGGTATATAAACTCCAGTCACGATCGGAATAAACAACGAAGTTAGTAAATACTCATACACATTTTAGAGTAGACATATTCTACAAACACACTTAAAATTTACATAGGCCAATTTCTCCCACTACTTCCAGTAGATGTCATTTAGTAGGCTTTAGGCACATATGATCCATGTTTCCAATTTATAACCAAACATTCATAACCTGAGTTGTGTGATGTTTATTCTATCAATTCGGGTGCCAGCTAAGCAGTGCAGATATCCGGAAGCCGAGAAATCGATGCCCTCGAGTCGGTCTACACCAAAGGTTTATCACTTGCCTGGGAGGTTATGGGAACAATGGCGACACAGGAGCGTATCACTCGAGAAGCGACGTTGCGAGCCCGTAATATCGGGGGGATCGACGAGACGACGGTCGAACTCGAGCCCGGCGTTACCGTTCTGGCCGGCCGCAACGCGACGAACCGAACGTCGCTACTGCAGGCGTTTATGGCTGCGCTCGGCGGCGAGTACGCCTCGCTGAAGGCCGACGCCGACGAAGGTGAAGCCGTCCTCGAGATCGGCGACGACGTCTACCGACGGACGCTACGCCGCAGTGGCGGGACGACGGTCATGGGCGGCGAGCCCTTCCTCGAAGACGCAGAACTCGCGGACCTCTTCGCGTTCTTGCTCGAGTCGAACCCTGCCCGCCGAGCGGTCACGACCGGCGACGACCTCCGTGAAATCATCCTGCGGCCCGTCGACACCGACGAGATCGAGGCCGAGATCACCCGTCTCACCGCCGAAAAAGACCAGATCGCCGACGAACTCGAACGTCTCGACTCGTTGAGCGGCGACCTCCCCCAACTCGAGCGCGAGCGAACCGATCTCGAGGAGCGGATCGACGAGAAACGTACGGCCCTCCAGGAGGTCAAAGACGCGATCGAGCGGGCCGAGTCCGAAATCGAGCGCCGGCAAGACGACCAGAACGAACTCGAAGCGAAGTTGAGCGAACTCCGCGAACGCCGGTCCGATCTCGAGGACGTCCGGTTCGACCTCGAGACCGAACGTGAGAGCCTGAGCGCGTTGCGTGAGGAACGCGAGGAGCTCGAAGCCGACCGGGAGGAGCTGCCGGACCTGGAGTCACTGGACCGGGAGGCGATCGACGAGGAGATCGACCGCCTCCAGCGCCAGTCCCAGGAGATCGACGGCGTCGTCAGCCAACTTCAGAGCATCGTCCAGTTCAACGAAGAGATGCTCGAGGGGTCTCACCCCGAGATTCGCTCGCTGCTCGCCGGCGAAGACGGGGACGACCGCGGTGCCGACGCCGCCGCGGTGACCGAACGACTCTTAGAAGACGAGGAGACCGTCCAGTGTTGGACCTGTGGCAGCGAGGTTCGGCGCGGCGAGATCGAAGACACGATCGATCGACTGCGCTCCTTTCAGGAGGACAAACTCGCCGAACGTGACGATCTCGAGGAGCGAATCAGATCACTGCGGTCGGATCGCCGCGAGATCGACGAGACACGACGCGAGCGCGACCGTATCGACGATCGCCTCGGGGACGTTTCCGCCGAGATCGAACGCCGGGAGGCCCGACTCGAGGAGCTGACCGAGCGCCGTGACGAACTCGAGACCGAGATAGACGACCTCGAGGCCCAGGCGGCCGACCTGGAAGCGGAGTCCGAGGGCAGTGCCGACGACGGAGACGACGGGACGTCCGCCGAAGACGACGAGAGCCTGCTCGAACTCAATCGGCGCGCGAACGACCTCGAGTTCTCGCTGGGGCGGCTGGAACGTGATCTCGAGACGACGACCGAGCGGATCGAGGAGATCGAATCCGCGCTGGCGAAGCAAGAGCGACTCGAGAAGCGTCGCGAGGAGATCCGTGACGAACTCGAGGAGCTTCGAACCCGGATCGATCGCATCGAACGCGAGGCGGTCGACTCGTTCAACGAGCACATGGACGCCGTTCTCGAGGTGCTCGAGTACGACAACATCGACCGCATCTGGATCGAACGGGTCGGCGAGACGGTCCGTGAAGGCCGCCGCACGGTCGAACAGACGGCGTTCGATCTCCACATCGTTCGCAGCACCGACGAGGGAACCTACGAGGATACGATCGACCACCTCAGCGAGAGCGAACGGGAGGTCACCGGTCTGATCTTCGCGCTCGCGGGCTATCTCGTCCACGATGTCTACGAGGAGATGCCGTTCATGCTACTCGACTCCCTCGAGGCGGTGGACTCGAACCGGATCGCCGCACTCGTGGAGTACTTCCGCGAGTACACCGACTTCCTCGTCGTCGCGTTGCTCCCCGAAGACGCCAACGCCATCGACGACGAACACGATCGGATCACCGAAATCTGACCGGACGAACGTCGCCGTTCCATACCCATAACACCAGTACCACTGTTACACGTTTCCCCTACTCCCCGGAGCCGTCACCGAAACAGTCACACGCGCCGGACTCGAGCAGGTCGGCCACATCGTACTGCTTGCCACAGCGTTCACAGAGGACCTGTACGTCGGCGAGCACGCGATGGGGGCCGACCTCGAGTCGGTCGGTCTCGCGGAGTCGCTCGAGTTTGCTCTCCGTGACGGAAAGCGCACGCTGGCGCAACCCTTCGATTGTTCGAGCGACGTTCTCCCGGTCGCCTCCCGTCTCGTCGTCGGACGACGGTGGCGTCACGTCCCGGTAACCAGTGAGATACGACCTGACGGCTCCGTAGGAGACGAACTCGTCGGTCAACGTCTCGACGTCGACGCCCTCGCGTTCGAGGCGGCGCTCGAGTTGGGTTCGCTCGCCGCGGCTTCCCGCCTCGCCAGCGAGAAGCGCGTAGACGCGGGAAACGTCTTCGGCGATCGTGTCGATGCCGACCTCGGCGAGCGCGGTCCGGACCAACCGCTCGTTGAACGAGTCGGCGAGCGACCGCAGACTCTCTCGGTTCTCGGCGCGGGTCCACCGCTGCTCGAGGTCGGCACCGACGCCCTCGAGGTCGTACTTCTCGATGAGTCGCGCGACTTTCGGTTTGGGGCCGGGACTCGCGTTCGGATCGGCCATTCGGTCGTAGTTCCGACGGGCCGTTCAAATCGATTTCGATGGACGTAGCTGTTTCGCCATCATCGAAACGCGTGTTTCGCAGGTCAGGCGTTCCCTGTCCCCGGTTCGTGGCGCTTCGAACGAGCGAGCGCCGAGAAACGGGATCGGCAGTGTCGAAACGAAAGGCTCGATCGGCAGAAACGGAGCGGCAGACTGGACCGAAGTGGCTGTCGAATCGAACGCCCCAGGCCCCTCGAGCGAAGGTAACGGTGAGACGAGCGTACTGTCGACAGACGCGGAGCGAAAGCGGTCACGCTCCGGTTTTGCTCGTCGGCGGACTACTGATAGGCCGGGATGCCGGTCAGTTCCTCGCCGAGCACGAGAGTGTGGATATCGTGGGTGCCCTCGTAGGTGTAGACCGTCTCCATGTTGGCCATGTGTCGCATCGGGGAGTAATCGGTCGTGATGCCGTTACCACCGAGCATCTCGCGGGCGATGCGGGACTGGTCGCGGGCCATGCGGACGTTGTTACGCTTGGCCAGCGAGATGTGCGCGGGCTCGAGGTCGCCGCGCTCTTTCAGTTCGGCCACGCGGTAGGCCAGCAGCTGTGCCAGCGTGATCTGGGTCGCCATCTCGGCGAGTTTCTCCTGTTGGAGTTGGAACCGGCCGATCGGGCCGCCGAACTGCTCGCGATCCTGGGCATACTGGCGAGCCTCCTCGAAGCAGTCTCGAGCCGCGCCCACCGCACCCCAGGCGATCCCGTAGCGGGCCTGCGTGAGACAGGACAGCGGTCCCTTCATTCCCTCGACGCCGGGGAGGACGTTCTCCTCGGGTACGTGAACGTTGTTGAGACCGATCTCTCCGGTGATCGAGGCTCGCAGCGAGAGTTTTTCGGTGATCTTGTTGGTCGTCACGCCGTCGCGATCGGTTTCGACGAGGAACCCACGGACCGGATCGCCGTCGGCAGAGCGGTCTCGGGCCCAGACGACGGCGACGTCTGCGACCGGCGAGTTCGTGATCCAGGTCTTCGAGCCGTTGAGCACGTAGCCGTCGGCGTCGCGTTCGGCGTGGGTTTCCATCCCCGACGGGTTCGACCCGTGTTCCGGTTCGGTCAGACCGAAACAGCCGACGGCCTCACCCCGCCCCAGCTTCGGGAGCCACTCCTCTTTCTGCTCTTCGCTGCCGTAGGCGTGGATCGGGTACATCACCAGCGCCCCCTGGACGGAGGCCATCGAACGAAGCCCCGAGTCGCCCGCCTCGAGTTCCTGCATGAGCAGCCCGTACGCGGTCTCGGAGACGTTCGGCGAGCCGTACCCCTCGAGATTGGGGGCGTAGAACCCGAGTTCGCCCATCTCGGGGATCAGTTCGGTCGGGAAGGTTCCCTCCTCAAAGTGCTCGGCGATGTCGGGCTTGACGTGTTCCTCGACGAATTCCCGGGCCGTGTCCCGGATCATCCGCTCTTCCTGGTCCAGATCCTGCTCTAGCTGAACGAAATCCAGCATACGTGATACTACGGGAACCACACAATAGGTATTGCGGTACCTACCCTTAGCGAGCCCCGTGGAGGCTCTCGAACGCGGGTCGTCAGTTCGCGAGTCGTCCCGGCTCGAAAACGGCCCGGTGGCTCTCGCTGCGGTCAGGAGCGAACGATAGGCAGTGTTCGTCGCCGAACCAGAACGGCGAAGCTCCGACTGGCAGCCGAGGTGGTACCACTGGCCCGAACTCAAACCCACTCGATTGCCAACATGATTTATATCCACTATGAAATAGGATTAGACGGATTTTTGCCATTCCGACCATGCTATTTATAGTCGCAGAGACGACTTGAAACGCACTCTAATCACCAATCACTCTATAAAAAACAGTCGTTATAAAATTATTATATAATTATAATCTTTTCGATATATGTTTGCTGTATTCGGGCCAAACTAGTTAGGGAAGAGTTTCGTCCGATCAGGGGGCCTACGAGAAATGCCGTCCCACACGGACGGGCGTCCCCGAGGGCGGACGCCAAGACGGCGGGCGATTTTCGTTGCGTGCGATGTCTTACGGCCCGACCGGTCTCACAGTGGAGAGGGTATACTAGCCACCGCAAGTCATCGCACACCCGATCGCACGACAGCTGTCGATCGGTGTATGAAGCGTTTCAGTTGTTCCTATCGGAAGTCGAAAGTGCGATTACTCGAGCCGAGCGTCATCCGGTCGTCGACCGACGATCGACCGACGAGTATCTGGTCGCCGACATCGACGGGCCAGGGCTGGTCGCCGAGTTCGGCACCAGTTCTACCCGAAGCGATCTGCACCTCGAGGAGCGCGACTCCTGACCACCCGTGCTCTCAGTCCGGCAGCGGCGGCCACGTCGTCGCGACCGTCTCGCGAATGAGTTGCGTTTGTGCCCTGCGGAGTCGTTCGGACGCCGAAGAAGGGGCAACGTCTAGCTCGGCGGCGACCGCTTCGAGCGACGCCCGTCGTGGAATCTCGAAGTAACCCAGTTCGTACGCCGTTCGGAGCGCCTCGCGTTGCGGATCGGTGAGTCCCTCTCCGGGCGGCTCCGGTTCTTGTGCACGGGTGAGGCGGTGCAGCCGGAAGCCGGCGTTGTCCTGCCAGAACGACGAGAACGAATCGAAGGCGTCTCGATCCGCGAACCACCCCGTCTGTCGCCAGCCGCCCGGTTCGACCTCGATTCGTTCGATGACGGCTTCGGCTGTGGCGAGGGCCTCGAGTCGCTCGAGGTCGTTGACCCGGTTCCCGAGTTGTTCCTCCAGGCTTAGACCCGGAACGAGTTGATATCGGCGGGTCGTACCGGCCCGACCGATCAGGCACCACTCGCCGACATCGGCGGCCTCGTCGAAGGACTGCTCGAGCACGGCCCGTGGACCGTCAGTTGCGGTAACGATGAACATCGGCCGCTCGTCGTGGGCGAACTGCAAGTCGAGCACGATCGTCGCGTTCGGCACCACGGACGCGATGTCGACCAACGGAAGCGCATCACAGCGAATCTCGAACTCGGCGACGAGTCCCATACGGTGACGTTCCAACCGACGATAATGGACGCGTCGAAACGACGACTCGAGGCCTATCGAGCTCGGGCCAGTCCGTCCGTTGCCGGCAGCCGACGAGCATCGCATCGATCACGCAGTAGCATCCACCACTTAAACTGCCGAACCACTGAGAGAGCGACTTAGTCCGATGCCGTTCGAACGGGACGATCCATGCAAACGACGCGATCCGAAGACGGAACGGAGATAGCGTACGAACGTCGAGGCGAGGGCCACCCGCTCGTCTTGCTCCACGGCGGGATGGCTCCGCCGGACTACTGGGAGCCAGTCGTCCCTCTACTGGACGAGGAGTTCGCCGCCGTCGTCCCCCAGCGCCCCGGGTTCGGTACCTGTCTCGACGCACCGACCGAGACGAGTGCCGGCGACGTACTCGAGCGTGAGGTCGCCGTCGTTCAGTCGCTCGTCGACGATCTGGACGGAGATAAAGCGCCGATCCTCTTCGGTCACTCCTACGGCGCGCTGACCGCGGTCGAAGCCGCGCGGGACGCGACGGTCGATGCGGTCGTCGCTTACGAACCCGCGATACTCCCGGACGAGTTCCGACGACAGGCCGACCTCGCCGATCGAATGGCGGCCCACCTCGACCGAGGCGAGCGCCGCGAGGCGGTCAAACGATACGTAGAGCAAGTGCTTCACCCGGACGGAATCGACGACGCCGAACTCGCGGCGTGGCTGAACGAGTGGCCGGTCTGGCCGGCGTGTGTCGACCTCGCAGAAGAGGTACTCAGGATGAACCGTGCCGTCGAGCGGTACCGACTCCCCGACCACCTCGCCGTCGAGGAGTCCGTTCTCGTCCTGACCGGTACGGACGGGCCCGACTTCCTGCGGGAGAGCGCCAGGGCGGTCCACGAGGCGCTTCCACACAGTCGACTGGTCGAGTTCGACGGCATCAGCCACGGTGGGCCGAGCGAAGCCCCCGAAACGGTCGTCGCCGAAGTCGACGCCTTCCTGCGAAGCTGACGGCTGGCGAGAGTCCCGGCACGGGGACACTCAGGTTTCGGTTCCGACCGTTCGAGGCGTAGCTGCCTACCTGTTGTTTGCTCCGCTTGCGGCGACGAGGTCCTCGTAGCGTGCTCCGGTCTGTTTCAGCGTCGCGGTCGAGTACAGCCGCTCGTGATCGTACGGAAGGTGGTCGGACGACAACTCGTCGATCTTCACGTCGACCGCGTCGGGATCGCGGCCGTGGATCATCGTGAACAGGTTGTACGGCCAATCGTACTCGGGCCGTCGCGGCCGGTGGTAACAGAGCGTCACGTACGGCAGCTCGCCGACAGCCTCGCCCCGTTCGTCACGATCGTCGTCGGGGACGTTCCAGACGACCATGCAGTTCGCGTCGAACCCCGTCACGACGTGATTGACGACACAGCCGATCCGCTTGAGACAGCCTCGTTCGCGCAGTCGCTCGAGGGCATCGATAACGTCGGCGGCGTCGTCGGCCCCCTCGAGTCGCGTCGCGAGATCACGGTACGGCGTCGTCGACACCGGAAACCCGTCCTGAATCGCAAGCAGCAGGTCCGCCTCGAACGCCGAGAGGTCGCCGACGGCGTCCTCGCCGATCCGGGTCGCCGAGGCGTCGACCCCGTCCGCGCCCGACTCCCGGGCGAACCGGTCGGCGTTGACCACCGGGAACTCGAGGTCGACGTAGTAGTCGGTGACCATCGGGAGTTCGAGCACGTCCCGGCCGGTTCGCCGTTCGATCTCCTCGAGCACTTCGTCCCGCTTGGCCCGCGATGCCGCGGTGACGACGAACCACATGTTCCACTCGTGGTCGCGGGCGTAGTTGTGGTTGACCTGCCGATAGCCGTTGACGATCTCGGCGACATCGGCGAACGCCTCGTCGGCGTCAGGTGCCCGGATCGCAGCGAGCGTCGAGGAGCCGATCACCGGCGGGTTGAGTACGGCTCCGAACCGGCGGAAGACGCCCATCTCGAGGAGTCGGTCGATCCGATCCCGCACCGCGGTTTCGTCGATCTCGAGTCGATCGCCGATCCGGCGGAGCGGACGCTCCTCGAGGGGGATACCGCTCTGGTAGCCGTCGATAAGTGCAGCGTCGACGTCGTCGATCGCCTCGCGCCAGTTCGTTCCGTTGCTCCCGTCGGTTTCGTCGGTTTCGTCTGCCCCGCCTTCCTCGTTCGTCCCGGAGCCGTTACGGGAGTTCATCGTCGAAAGTTGGCGGGCCCGGGAACTATGCTTTCGGGTGGTGCCCGGAGGATGGGATCGGTTCAGTAGTATTACCTCCTGGGCGCTTCGTCGGCGTCGGTGTAGGTCCCACTGTCGTCGGTTGCTGTGAGGTTCCGCCTCAGTGACGAACGGTTTGCGGCCAGTCGTCTGGTGAATTCAGAACGCGAAGATCACGTCGGTTGCAGAGTAAAGCACAATCGGAAACCGACAGACAGCGTTGCTTCAAGCCGGTGCTGTAACGGTTCTATATCCGCTTGATTCTCAAACCTGAAACCGTAGTAACTGTCTTTTTCACTATCGAGATACACTATGGGGTAAATATATGTACCCGTAGTCAACTCGTTGTTACCAGCACCAAACCGGACGGCAGGAAGGGAGTGGCGGGGCGATCGTGTGTGGCGCACCCCAATCCCCGCGCAGGTCCGTGCTACCAGACGCGGGGGGATAGACCTTCCGGCCACGCTGAAAGTGGTGCTGTGAGAATCAATGTTCGACGCAACGAAAATCCGTGACAAACTGGTCGGATCGAAAGACGAACGCGCTGTATCGCCTGTGATTGGTGTTATCCTAATGGTTGCCATTACTGTGATCTTGGCAGCTGTGATTGCGGCGTTCGTTTTAGACCTCGGTGACACGAGCGCTAATCCCTCGGCAGGAATTCAATATGACTATTCAGACGATGACGACTGGTCAGTCACTCTGAACAATATTGAGCGGCTCGATTCCTGGGAAGTTAGCTGTGCTGGGTCTAGCGAACACGAAGAAGACCCTGCAGAAGTTGGACAAACGATTGATCAAGACGATGTAGAGGATTGTGACAGGGACGACATTCAGATTATCGGAACCTACGATGGCGAAGAAGCCGTCCTAAGCTAATACGGCAAATATGATAGATAATAACGAATCAACTGATCCCGAAAACGAGAGGGCAGTGTCCCCAGTAATAAGAGTTATCCTAATGGTTGCAATCACTGTCATACTGGCAGCCGTGATTGCAACATTTGTTCTGGACCTCGGTGACACGACCGCAAACCCCATGGCGGGGATTGATATCGGCGCTGACAATACCGACGAGGAGGTCGAAGTCGAACTGAGAACTATTGAACGGCTTGATGAAGCATACGTCGCAATTGACGGAGCCGAGCTTGAGACTGAGGATGCCGGTGGTTCCACGGATCGTCTTGAGTCAGTTGGCGATACAGTCGTAATCGACGACGACAACAGTGCAGACACGCTAAATATTGAGTCTGAAGGCAGTTGGGGAGATACAGTTCAAGTTATCGGTGTCTACGAAGGAGAAGAAGCAATTCTTCAGGAGCACGAAACTGACGGAGACTGGGGATAAGTAACGCCAGTTATTCCCTCAGTCATTAGTTTCTTCCATTACTCTGACCGAATTAGCTTTTGCAGCAGTTTGGCAGTGAGTTTGAAACTGGTAGCTTTGACGATCGTCACTGACATCCGTTCGAATCGGTCGACGACATGGCTGGCGCAGTGTTACAGGTCAATCAAGTGCCAGCCGACAGCCGCGACGACCGTCACCGACCACCCAGTAGAGCCGTCGCTGTCTGTCAGAACCTTCCGGAAAAGTGTACGTGCTCAGTGGGCCGGCTCGGATTTGAACCGAGAACCTCCACCTTATCAGAGTGGCGCTCAACCTAATTGAGCTACCGGCCCGCGCTTCCTCGCTGCACTCTGTAGTTACCGGGTCGTATGTTTAAACGTTTCTTTCCGGCGACGCCGTGCGAACCGCTACCGGGCAGCCGGATCGTCCCCGTCGTCGGAGTCGCTCGAGTCGTCCTCGAGATCGATCGACGTGCCGTCTACGCTTCCGGCGGTGCCGGTGCCGGACTGGACGTCGGCATCCGTGCTGGCGCTCGAGCCAGTATCCACCGTGTAGGCGTCGCTTCCGAGGTCGTAGGTGCCATCGGCGGTTCGGCTTCGGGTTCGATCCTGACCCCCCTGTTTACCGCTGGCTCCGCCGAAACCGGCTTGCTTGGCAGCCTCGTCGTCGGGGAAGCCGTGGGTCCAGACGACGCCGCTCGCGAAGCCGCCGGTCTTCTTGTCCAACTGCGGGACGATCACGTATCGCTTGAGCACCATCCGAATCGGAATTCGGGTGAGCGGCACCACCAGCAGGAAGCCGATGAGATCAGTCACCAGCCCCGGCGTGAGCAGGAAGGCACCGGACGCGATCAGTAGCCCGCCGTCGAGCAGTTCGTTCGTCGGAGGGGTCCCCTGGGCCAGCGAGCGTTGCATCTTGCGGATCGTCCGCCGGCCTTCCGCACGGACGAGGAGCATCCCGACGAGCCCGGTCAGGACGACCAGAAGCACCATCCCGGCCCAGCCAATGACGCCGGTCTGGCTGACGACGACCGCCAGCAAGACGGCATCGAGAAACGGGATGAGCAACAGCGCGAAGATCCACCGGAGCATGCCCCGATATAGCCGACCGAGGGTGAAAACCCTTTACTCTCGGCTCGTTCGAGCGGTATCGATCCACCTCCAGTCGCTTCACTCGAAGGCCACGTCCGACTGGCCTCCAGGAGCCTCGAGGTCGACAGAGCACCGAAACCGGGACCGAACGAAGGGCTTACCCCCACGACAGACCAGGGTCGAGTATGGACGATACGACGCGCGTCGAGTGGCGCGAGTGGGGGCAAGCGGCCTTCGACGAGGCGAGCGAGGCCGACGTTCCCGTGTTGCTCTCGCTGACCGCGACGTGGTGTGATCACTGCCACGAGATGGACGAGGAAACGTACGCGGAGCCACGCATCGCGGCGAACGTCAACGACAGTTTCGTCCCCGTACGAGTCGACGTCGACCGCCATCCCCGCGTGCGGGATCGATACAACATGGGCGGGTTCCCGTCGACCGTCTTCCTCGCCCCCGACGGAAAGGTGCTAACCGGAGCGGGCTATCTGGGCCCCGACGGCATGCGCCAGGTGCTCGACAGCGTCCGCACCATGTGGCAGACGAAAGGCAGCGGCGCGGCCCGCGTCCCCCGACCGCTCCGGGAGGACGAACCACCCGCCGGCGAACTCACCGAGGAGATCGAATCCGGTATGCTCGGCCACCTCACCGACACCTACGACGAGGTCGCCGGTGGCTGGGGCGAGAGCCCGAAGTTCCCTCTGCCCGACGCCCTCGAGTTTGCGCTGAAACGTGACCGAGAGATGGCGCTTCGCTCGTTCGATGCGGTCAGTGCGAACCTGCTCGACGAGTACGACGGCGGCTTCCATCGCTTCGCGAGCGACCGGGACTGGTCGGGGCTCCAGCGGGAGAAGCTGCTCGACTCGAACGCCGCCCTCGTGCGGGCGTTCGCGAACGCCTACCTCCACACGGGCAGCGACGAGTACCGCGACCCCGCCGAGCGGACCATCGAGTATCTCACCTCGACGCTGTGGAACGGCGACCACGAAGCGTTCGCCAACAGCCAGGCACCCGGCGAGCCTGGTGCTCACGGGATCGACGCGACCGACCGCGAAGCCGCCGGCGAACCGCCGATCGACGAGGGCGTCTTCGCCGGCCCGAACGCCCTCGCCGTCGAGGGGCTGTGTACCTACTACGCCTACACCGACGACGAGCGTGCGCGCCGGTATGCCGAGCGGACGCTCGCCACGCTTCGGGACGAACTGATCGAGGACGGCGTCGTCGCACACCGACTCGAGGAGACGCTCTCGACAGGGGACGACCCCGTCCCGCTGCTGTCGACGCAGGCCCGCACCCTGGCGGCGCTGACGACCGCGGCCAGCACGCTCGATCCAGGGGTCCTGGAGGACGCGCGTACGGTCGCCGACGCGACGATCGACCGGCTACAGGACGGCGACTCGTTCCACGACGGACCAACAAACGGCGTCGGGCTGGTCGAGCGACCGTTGCGACCGCTGGACGCGAACGTCGCCACCGCCGACGCCCTGCTCGAGCTCGCGGTTCTGACCGGCGACGACGCGTACCGAACCCGCGCCCGAGAGACCCTCGAGGACTTCGCCGGCGCGAGCGATCGGATCGGCGTCCAGATCGCCCGCTACGCGACGGCCGTTTCGCGGCTGCTCGAGGGGCCACTGGCGATTTACGTCGCCGACGAGCCAGGCTCGGACCTCCATCGGGCCGCGTTGCGGATGGCCGATCACGAGAAGGTCGTCGTTCCCGACGCCGGGGAACGCGACGGCCTCGAGTGTGGGCCCGGAACGGCCCGGGTCGAGCGAGGCAGCGAGCTGTCCATGCCGGCCGAAACTCCGGACGAGTTGAGCGAACGGGTCCAATCCGTTCTCGAGTAGGTTCACGGACTGAACGCGGCCGAGCGCCGACCGGGTCAAACTACCACAGCGTTTATGTTTCTTCGACCGGTTGCTTTCGAACATGGCCAGTCTCAGGGATCTCGGGCTCTCGGAGTACGAGGCTCGAGCGTACCGATCGCTGCTGAACACCGGCCCCACAACGGCCAAGGAGTTGTCACGCGCGAGCGACGTGCCGATGGGACGGATCTACGACGTGTTAAACAGCATCGAGCAGTACAACCTCGTCCGGAGCCAGACCGCCAGTCGACCGAAAAAGTACGTCGCGGTCGAACCCTCGACCGCTCTCGATCGCCTGCTGGAGGACAAGAAGCGCGAACTCGAGGAGAAAGCCGACCAGTACGAATCGATCGTCGACGAACTCTCGGACGAACTCGACGCCGCCGAGCCGGTCGAAGAACAGTTCTGGACCGCCGCCGTCGGCCCCAACGAGACGAAAGACCTCCTGCTCGAGCGGCTCGCAGCCGCCGATCGTGACATCGTGATGATCGCCGCAAACCCCGTTCCACAGCGTGATATGCAGACCGCGGGCGAAGACGTCCTCCGGGAACTCGAGAACGCGCTGGATCGGGGTGTTGCAGTCGATGTCCTGATGAGTCGCGATCTGGTCGACGCGCTGTCGGAGACCGTCGGGGAGCGGTACCGTACGTCGCTGCAGGAACGGGAGGACTTCAGGGTCCGCACGAGCGACAACGTGACGGGATCGTTCAACGTCATCGACGGCGTCGAAGTCTGTATCCAGATTCCGAACCCCCTCGCGTCGGGTGATCCGTTCGGGATGATCGACCTGAAAGATCCGGAGTTCGCAGCGAACGTACAGGAGGAGTTCGTACCGCGGTGGGAGGAAGCCGAGCCCCTGACGTTCTAGGGGTTGTGCCCAGCGGTGCCCTAGCGGTTAGCGACTGACATCAAGCACCCACCCGGCTTGGAGCCCGTCGGAGACAGCCGACAGGTAGGCGTCGGTTTCCTCTCGTTGCTCGCGGAGGGTCTCGCGTGCCGCTTGTAGTTGGGCCGCCTCGAGGGGCTCCTCGTGGTCCCACTCCGCGTCCTCGCCGTCGATCCCGTGTTCGCGTTCGAACTCGCGGACGAGTTCGTCGAGGTTCGTCTCGAGGTGCTCGAAGGCCTGCCACAGGGCGTCGTGGGGCGTCGTCGGTTCGGTGAGGGTTTCGACGTCGATACTGCCCGCGTTGCCGTGAACCCACATTCGCAGCCCGTCTTCGGTAACGTCTGCCCCGTCTTCGGTCGGGTCGTGGACGTATCGCACGACCGTCTCGTGGGACGTTCCCGTCCAGTAGGTGATGCTGATCCGAAACCGCGTGACGGCTCCCTCGTCGCTGCTGACGCCGATCCGGGCTTTCATCGCCGCGGGGTCGACCAACTCGCTCGTAAACTCCCGGTCGTGGGTCCGGACGTACTCCAGGACCAGCGACCCGAGGCCGATGCTCGTGGCGGTGAACCCGACCACGATACCGAGATACGGGATCGTGGCGGCGATCGCGGCGGCAACCGTGCCCACAGCGACGACGATCAACCAGTTTCCGGAAACCAGCCGTCCGACGACCAGGTAGCCGACAACCGTCGCGGGCACCAGGGCCACGAGATATCCGATCAACAACGGGAGCGCGAGAATCCCAAGCCTCAGGAGGACGAGAACGAGCACGACCAGGACCACCGTGACGGTGATACCGACCCCATAGAGGGCCGTCTCGAAAAGGTTGTACCGGACCCGATCGGTCACTCGGCGACCACGTTCGGACTCGGCGGTGAGGATCAGCCCGCCGACCAACACGACGATCGCGGTGACGACCGCCGATTCGATCGCGCCCGGCGATAGCCACTCAGTTACGTGACCACGACCTGTACCTGCGAGAATTGGGACCATTCTCGATTACTGTCCGCTTGGTCGAGCGTTCTTTTATTATTGACGGATACGAAAGTAATAGAACGTGGATCGTGCTCGGGCCCGCGCCGAACGCCGAACGCGAGTCGAAGAGCCCACCCGAAGGTGGTTTCGCTCCGGGTTGGGCTACTTTCCGTCGCCGTTTACTTCCCCGCGCAGCGTCGCCATCTCGACGACTCGCTCGGCGTGGGCGTTGTGCTGGTGAATCGACTCGTCGTTTGACTGTTTCATCGTGATCACCGCGTCGTTGGGCAGGTGATCGAACTCGTCGACGACGCCCTCGGCCATCGACCGCACGCAGTCCTCGACGAACTTCGCGTCCGCGTGCGCCTCGTAGGTCATGTGGTCCTCGTCGGGCCGTTTCGCGAGGTTGTAGATCCGCGCGCTCATCGAATCGCGCGCGATGTCGATCACGTCGTTGAGGTCGATGTCGGGGTCACCCCCCGCTTCGACGGTCAGCGTCGCGTGTCCGCGCTGGGAGTGGCCCGGCTGTGGAACCTCCTCCAGGAACTGCGTGATCGTCCCTTCCTCGACGCCCAGGTCCTCGAGTGTCTGTTTCGCTCGCGCGGCGGACATCCCTTGCGAACAGGGACAGACAGTCATTCCCGTCACTTCGGCTCCGATCTCTTCGCGGGTCCCCTCGTCGGTCGCCGTCGCGGAAGCGATGATGTCGACGGTGTGTTGGGTCTCGCGGTCGCTTGCGGGCGTCTGCTCGCGGCGCATGAACTCCGCCTCCATCGACACTTCCGCACAGGAGGTGTACTCGTGTTTCTCGAGGAGTCGTTCGGCTGCCTCCCCACAGACCTCTTCGACGCGGTAGGCCTCGTCGCGGGTTGCGTCCTCGAGAATCTCGTCGATGACCTCCATATTACGGCTCATATCGGCTCCTTTCCGCCAGGAAGGGAGGTCGACGAAGACTTCGAACTCGGCGGTGAGGACGATGGGGCGGTCGTCCTCGCGGGCGATCTTGACGAGCTTTTCGACGCCAGTGACGCCGACCTGACTCAGGCCGACGGTAACGTCGGGCGAGGTCGCCTGCACGTCGGGCAGCTGGTGACTCATTGGGCGCATTCAGGGGAGGGTGTGATTAGACCTTTCGGAACACGAACTTTCCGCACTGGCCCCGCGGGCAACGAGGAGTCGGAGCTCGGCAGCCGTCCTCGTTTAAGTGGTTCTGGTCACAAGGTGGAGATACGACGGGAGATTCTCGAGACATTCGCACCCTCGAGTCACTTCGCCGTGGAAACCCGCTCGAGTTCTACTGTCGTCGGGAGGTGGGGTGACCGTTCGCCGCCGTAGTTCTTTAAGTGGTTCTGGTCACAAGATGAAGATACGACGGGAAATTTTCCAGAACTGTTCGATTGCCAGTCCCGACTGTAGCCGTCGTCGCCATCTCGAATCTCTCTCCCCTTTAAGTACCTCTGGTCACAAGGTAAAGCTACGAAGGGCTTTTCGCGCGTCGCTATCCACCTACAGCCGTGAGTACCGTCCCACAACGCGTCTTCGACCTCGTCGATCAGCACCTCGGGAAACTCGAGCGCAGCCACGAGGTCGCCGTGCCGCTGGCGGTCGCACGCGGCAGTCACGCCTGGGGCGGGGCCGGCCCGGGAAGCGACTACGACGTCGCGTTCGTCTTCGTTCCCGCGGACCTGCGGCGATACGCACACCTCGAAGAGCCCACGAAGACGATCGTCGCCGACCGCGGCGAGATCGAGTTCGAGGGGGTCGGCGTCCACCGGTTCGCCGAACTGCTCGCCGACTCGAACGAGGGCGCGATCGATCTCCTCCGGAGTCCGATCCGCTACCGGACGGCGTTCGATCCCGAGCCGCTGCGGGCGTACCTCGAGGTGACGTACGATCCGATGGACCTCTACCACGACTGGCGCTCGATCGCAGCGACCAACTACCGGAAGTACGTCTCGAAGCATCTGGTTCGGGACGGAGAGGTCTACCCGCTCGTCGCGGATGGTGACGAGAGCGGGGCCGGGGCCGAAAGCGAACTCGAGGACGGCGACGCCTACGTCGTCCACACTGACGACGGACCGCGAACGGTTCCGGCCGACGACGAGCGTTTTTCCGAGACGAAGACGCGACGAACGGTAAAGCGAACCCTCACGATCTATCGCGCGGCGATGTACGCCCGCTACCTCCGGACGACTGGAGTACGTGGCGACCACGACCTTCCTCTCTGTTCGTTCGAACGGTTCCTCGACGACCAGGCACCCGCGGTGTTCGAGTCCGATCGAGTCGAGTGCGCCCGCGACCTCCTCGAGCGAAAGCGAGCGGGCGAAGGCGACGAGACGATCGGCGATGCAGTCGGTCGCGAGTTCGCTCACCCGCCCCGCGAGATCGATCCGGATATTCACGCCCGAAGCGGTCCTGACCCGGCGCGGCTGGACGAGTTCGTCGATGAACTGATCGCCGCTTCCGGGATCGACACTAACTGATGCCGAGACAGAGCGGCTCAGCGCAGTTCGATCGCCGATCGGAAGTCGGCGGGCTTCGGTCGACCGCCGTTCCCGTTTAAGTGTCTCTGGTCACAAGATGAAGATACGACGGGATTCTCGCCGCACGTTTCGTTCGTCCAGCGACTGGTATCGACAGCATAGTGACCGTCGCTCGAGACCTACCACCGGTCGGGATCACCGACCGGTTAGCGGAGCTAACAGTTCCGATATCCGACGCTGCGACGGGTGCGAGCCTTTTTCCGTCTTCCCCTCTCACCGACACACGAGATGAGAGACGACGGTGCCGACTCCCGTTCGCGAGGCCGATCGAGACCGGTCGCGGACGGCTCCGGCAGTGCGGGCGGCGGCCTCGAGGTCCGCGGTCGCCGCGGGCGGGACCGCGATCCGGATGCCGATCGTCGCCTCGAGACCAAACCCGGTTCCGGCGCGCTCTCCCGCGCGGACGTTCAACGGGATTCGACCGTCCGGCGCTGGGGGGTCGTCACGCCGAGTGCGACGGTGATCGGGCGAGCGGAATCACCGGACGCCGACGTTTCGGAAAGCGTCCGCCGCCTTCACGACGAACAGCACGCCGCGACGCCGGGGTACAGCGAGCGCGCCCATCGACTCGATCGCCTCCGGACCACGCAGGCGCTGTGTAACGCCCTCGATCTGACCCCGTGGCAGCGGGACCTGGCCCTGGGCGTCATGGACGAGATCGACCTGACGGAGTTCGGGAGCCAGCGGGCGATCCCGAAGGTCGCACTCGTGGTGATTCGACACGTCGTCGACGTCGACCGCCGGACGTACTTCGGGCTGGACGACGTCGACGCCCAGGAGCTGTCGGCCGACCGGATGGAAGAACTGTTCGGACAGTACCGCGCCCACGACATCACCGACGAGGCGACGTTCGAACGGCTAGCGGCCGAGTACGGGCTCGACACGACGAGCCTGAACCGACTTCGCCGCGTCCTGAAGTCCCAACTCGACGAGGAGCTTCCGGCCTACGGTCGGAACCCTTACCGGGACCCGAACCTGCCGGGCGCGGTCGACTCGGAGGCCGACGAAACCGAGTCCGCCCCATCCAGCGAGGGCGACAGCGACGGTAACGGCGAGACGGATGACGGAACCGACAACCTCGACGCCAGCGGTCGGTAACCGAAACCGGCCGTCCCGGCGGCAGGGCCGACGGCTTTTCCGTCCCCGGATGCTACCGACCGTCCATGTCCGAACCCGCGTCCGACGGTGCCGGCGACACGATCGACCGACTCGAGCTGTACGCCGACTACGTCTGTCCGTTCTGTTTCCTCGGAAAGCGATCGCTCGAGCGGTATCGCGAGCGCCGGGACCAGCCCCTGGAGGTCGACTGGCAGCCCTACGACTTGCGACGCGGGAAGCGAAACCCCGACGGGACGATCGATCACGACGCGGACGACGGGAAAGACGACGACTACTTCGCCCAGGCCAGAGAGAACGTCCGCCGGTTGCAGGAGCGCTACGACGTGGAGATGGCCCAGGAGCTCGCGATCGAGGTCGACTCGCTTCCGGCACAGCAGGTCTCGCTGCACGTCAAGCGGGAGTACTCCGATCGGTGGGCGTCCTTCGACGAGGCGATCTACGCCGCGCTGTGGGAGGACGGTCGGGAGATCGACGATACCGACGTGTTGGCCGACCTCGCGACCGACGCTGGCCTCCCCGGCGATGTCGTGACCGACGCTCTCGAGGACGACGGGCTTCGGGCGACGCTCGAGGAACGGTTCGACGACGCCAGAAGGCAGGGCGTGACTGGCGTTCCGACGTTCGTCTCCCAGGGGCACGCGGCCCGCGGCGCGGTGCCGCCGGAGCAACTCGAGCAACTGGTCGGGCAGTGAGGGCGATCGGCCCCGTCAGTCGAGGTTCTCGAGCCCGTCGAAGAAGTCCGGGTCGGGTCCGACGAGTCGAACTGGTTCGTCCGCGAGCGAGACCGTGACCGTCGCGGGCGGCTCGAGTGGCTGCCGGTTGCGCCCGTCGCCGATCGCGTAGGCCCCATCGGCGTCCGAAACCGACAGTTCGATCTCGGTGTCGGCATCGACGACCAGGGAGGGGAGGCCGTCCGCGGCGGCCATCTGTGTGACGACCAGCGAGTCGGCTGCCGGTCGAACGAGCGGCCCGCCCTCGCTGAGGTTGTAGGCGGTCGATCCCGTCGGCGTCGCGACGAGAACGCCGTCGGTGTGGCTCTCGGCGTACGGCTCCCCGTCGATGCTGATCTCGATCGTCGCCCCGCCACCCGGGCCGCGACGCGGACCGTGGACCAGTACCTCGTTGAGTGCGGGTTCGAGCGTCCAGTCGGCGTCGCGGCCGGTCGCCGTCAGTCGATCGAGCACGCGGGCCTCGAGGGAGCCGGCGTCCCGGAGTTCCCGAACGAGGTCGGTGACGACGCCGTCGGCGTCGGCGGGCGAAACGGCGTTGAGGAAGCCGACTTCGCCGAGGTTGACGCCGACGAGCGGCGTGGACCCGATCTCGCGGGCGACGAACAGCAGCGTGCCGTCGCCGCCGATGCTCACCGCGAGGTCGCGGTCGGCTATCTCGGCGACCGGGACCCCGTTGGCGTCGATCGTCTCGCCCGTGAGTTCGTCGACCGCGACCGCCGCGTCGAAGGCCCGTTCCAGTTCCGCGACCAGCAGTGCGGCGAGTTCGTGTGCACGATCGTTGTCACGCTGGGCGACGATCCCGACCGCGACATCACCGCTCATCCCCAGCGGCTACCGCACCCGTCGGCAAAAAGCCACCTCCGTCGCGTTCGGACAGTTCTCCGGGCAACAACATTAATGCGAGTGGACCCACTCGGAGTAGGTGAGCGGCGCGGATAGTACGGGACGCCGCGGCGATCCGTCGCAGACAATGACGCACTCTCCCTCTCGCCTTGCGCAGTGCTCGAGGCCGACGACCCGCGACCGACCGGCTCGTCGGTCGCCGCTCCGTGAGCCGTCACTCCAGCAGCGAGCGAGTGATACTCCTGGACAACAGTCAGGACACACCCGATCGCGTCTCGAGTGCGGTCGATGTGTGGAGTGGTTTGTCCGGCAGTATGAGCCGTTGCCGGTCGGCGGTGATGGTCGTGAGTGACGACTCCGGCGACTGGTTCGAGCGCGCGCTGGCGGAAGACGATGAGGAGCCCGGAGACGACAGCGCACACAGCGTCGACCGCATCGGCTCGAGTCGGGACGAGTCGAATCGGGACGAGGGGACCGACACGAGCACGAGCGGGGCGACAGTCGACGACGAGGAGAGAGAAAGAGGGGAGGGGAGCGACGATGAGACGACGGGTGCGTCCATGGGTCCGTTCGAACCGGAGCCACACGTCACACAGGAGACGGCCGGCGAGGACGGGGCCGACGACGGGGCGAGCGGGAAAGCCGGGAGTGAGACGGAAGAGATGGCCACCCCTCACGAACCGATGAGCGACGGGGAAACCGAACCCTCGCCAGGTTCGGAGCCGGAGACCGACCTCGGTTTCGATACTGACAGCGACTCGGGTCAGGGCATCGTCCCGGACGACGCGCCCGGTTTGTCCGACGACACTGACTCGAGTGACGACACTGACTCGGACGATGGATCGTTATTCGACGAGAGTTTCGGTGACGCCCTCGAGGGCGCGGCGATGCCTGCGGTAGGCAGCGACGATCCGGCTTCGGGGTCGAGTTCCGAATTTGGGGGGCTCGAGCCCGGAGCCAGTAGTGGGACCGAAACCGGAGCGGGAGCAGGAGCCGGGGCCGGCGATCTCGGCGGATACGAGGAGTCGGGCTCGTTCTCGGAAACGGACGCGGGGACGAGTGCCACAGCCGTAGACGGCGATCCCAGAACCGATGTCGACTTCGGCTTCGGCGGCCCCGGAGAGGAGACGTTCGAGGACGACGACGAACTCGAGACGGACCTCCCACGGATCGAACTGGGCGTCGAGGGACTGGACCGGATGATTCAGGGCGGGGTTCCGGAACGGTCGCTGATGGTCGCCATCGGCAGTGCCGGCACGGGCAAGACCACCCTGGGACTGCAGTTTCTCCATCACGGCCTCCAACAGGGAGAGCGTGCAGTCTACATCACCCTCGAGGAGAGCCGCCAGCGAGTGATAAACAGCGCCACCGAGAAGGGGTTCCGCTTCGACGAGTACGCCGAAGACGGCCGGCTGGCAGTCGTCGATCTCGACCCCGTAGAGATGGCCAACAGCCTGGCGTCGATCCGTAACGAGCTTCCGCAGTTGGTCGAGGACTTCGGTGCCTCGCGGCTCGTGCTCGACTCCGTGTCGCTGCTCGAGATGATGTACGACGATCGGGCCAAGCGACGCAACGAGGTCTACGACTTCACGAAAGGGCTGAAGGAAGCCGGCGTGACCGCGCTGTTGACCAGCGAGGCCGCGGAGAACAACCCGTACGCGTCACGCCACGGGATCGTAGAGTACCTCACCGATGCGGTGTTCGTCATGCAGTACGTTCGCCCGGAAGATTTCCGAGAGACGCGGCTGGCAGTCGAGATTCAGAAGATCCGGGACGCGAACCACTCCCGGGACAAGAAACCGTACGAGATCACCGACGAAGGGATTTCGGTGTACCAGCAGGCGAACCTGTTTTAGTCGGCCGCGTGGATAGGCAGCCCCTTCGTCCTCGCGGCGGACGGTTTCAGGACAGTAAACCGGAATTAGGACGCTGTTTCCCGTCCATACTTTTACCGACGCAGTCGCGACCGGTCACCATGGCGGACCGGACCTCGGCCGAGGAGACGCTCACGCGGGACGAGCTCGCGGCGTACTTCGACCATCTGGGCACGGAGTTCGCCGACGATGCCGACGCACACGAGCGCGGCGTACAGGTGCAGGTCGGGAACAAGACGGTGCAGCTCGATCCGCCGGACGCCATCGACCTGTCGGTCGATGTCGTCGAACGCTCCCCGATGTTTCGGGGGCCCCGCGAGACGATCCAGATCGAGGTTACCTGGAAAACGGCGCGCTCGGAGGGACAGTGACCGAGAGAAAGGACGAAGCCGGAACGACAGTGATCTCCCGGCGGATCGCGGCCGGAAATTGAGAAGGCCTTTTTCCCCCCGCACCAGTGGTTCGACTAGATGTACGAGACGATCCTCTTTCCAACCGACGGGAGCGACCACGCCGAGACCGTGTCCGAGCACGCGCTCGACGTCGCGGCGACGCGGGACGCGACGGTCCACGTCCTGTCGGTCGTCGACGACCGCTCGTTTCTCGTCTTAGACGAGGAGCGTGTCGAACAGGTTCGGGCCGACCTCGAGGAGAACGCCCACGAAGCGACCGACGAAGCGGCGACGAAAGCAGCCGACAGCGGCCTCACGGTCGAGACCGCAGTCGATACCGGCCATCCGGCCGAGTGTATCGTCACGTACGCCGACGAGAACGACGTCGACCTGATCGTGATGGGCACCAGCGGCGACGATTACGAGAACAACGTCGTCGGAAGCGTCTCCCAGCGAGTCGTTCGGCAGGCTCCCGTCCCCGTACTGACGGTCGGGCCGGACGTCGACGACTGACGGGACTACGTGTCGACTCGAGTCGACCGCTCGTCGATCCCCGGACATCGGGACACACCGTTGCTCTCTGCTTTCACGATCCGGTTTCGCGACCGAGATTCGGGGCTGACCGCGAGAGTCTCTCGCTGCTGCCGGAACACGACCGTCGTGACAGCGAACCTATCACCAGTACTATATCCGATGGACCGCTAGTACAGCGGAAATGCGTCGTTCGGTGAGTATTGGACTCGTCGTTCTGGCTATCGCGTTTCTCTTCGTCGGCGGGTCGTCACTGTTGTTCTCGCCCTCGGCGGACCGTGTCACCCCCGACGAAGCGGATCGACCCGAACCCGAACTCGTCACCTTCGAGGACAGCGACAGCGGGTTCTGGCCGTATCTCAACCAGCGCCAGAGCCACGAGAAACGCAGTCCGCTAAACGTCGTCGTCCGTTGCGATGCCGAGCGAACCCTCCAGTTGCTGGCCGAACACGGCGATGGCGAGTGGGAAGAAGCGGACCACGATCACTTCGACGCCGACGAACTCGTGGGTCTCGAGGCCGAGGCCGAGGACGAGGACGAGGCCGAGGTGGCGGACGAAGACGACGACAGGACGGCCGACGGCATGAACGAAACCAACGCCACCGCTGACGGCGACGGCGTCGGTACCGAGATCGACGATCCCATCCGTCCGATCTCGCCGACCGACATCCCATGGTCCCAGGCCGACGGCGCGACCCGCTATGCATACCTCGATCCCGGCCCCGGAGAGGACGGGTTCTGGACCACCGAAACCCTCCAGCTCGAGGACGGCGAGTACTACGGCTACCGCTATCACATCAGGGCCTACGAGAGCCCGAACCCGGACGACGAGTGGGTCGTGATGCAGACCCACTCCGAACACTTCGACTGGCTAACACTCCGGCACCGCGTCGATGGAGTCGAAGCGGCACAGTACCGGCTCGAGAACGACCTGATGGCGATTCCTGGGGTCGACATCCAGGAGGACGTTCGGCGGCTCTACCTCGGGAATAGCGGTCCTTCGGACGCCGACGGCTGGGCGACGAAAGTAGACCTCACCGGGGCCGCAGCGACGGCCTCGATCGCGGTGGCGCTTGCCGCGGGGCGCTCGCGGGGACGCGGGGACGACGCCAGCGACGGCGACACAGACGCAGACGAGAACAGGTCGCTCGCTCCGCTCTTCCGGCGGCTCGACGAGCAACTCTCCGACGCGGACCGCCGGCGACTCGCTGCGGCCGCCGATCGCCTCGAGGCACGACACCTCTGCCTCGCGATGACGGTTCTCGCGATCGTTCTCGGCGTCCGAATCGCCGGCATCGCGCTCGACAGAACCGTCGACGGGCTCACCGTGCACATGATCGCCGGCCTCCTGTACCCGTTTATCGCGGTCGGACTGCCGGTCGCGACCTACGGTATCGCGAGCGGACTCGAGCGGCGGCTCGACGCGGCCGTCGCGGCGTCGGTTTCGCTGGCGGCGGCGATCTGGCTCGACTACTCGCTGCTCGGCGTCGACGTGTTGCCTCTCGACGTCGTCGTTCAACGAGTGCTCGTGGTCGTCGCGCTCGGACTCGTCGCCGCTGGCGCGGCCCAGCGCGCGACTCGGGAATCGCGTCTCAACGACCTGTTGCTGGTCGGGGTCGGCCTGTGGGCGGTGGTCCTGCTCGGAACGCTGTTTGGCTATCTGTGAGGGGTGAGCGGCCGGCACGCGGGACCCTCGATCGGTATCGCCGTCCTTCGAACAGCGGGGACCACCCCAAGGAATTTAACCGATAACCGGCAACTGTCGCGTGTGATCGTCCGCTCCGGTCAGGTTCGCCCGACCGGTTAGCTGCGCTTTTGAGACGAGTTAGTAACGGTTAAATGCCTGCCGGCGCTACCTGGCTGTAGTATCTCGTGACAGCCGCTTCTCTCCGGATAGCCCACACGCACACCCACACTCACTCAACATGGTAGACGTAAGCCAACACGAACTCGTGCCGGAGCACACCGTCCTCGAGGAGGAGACACTCGAGGAGGTGCTCACCGAGTACGATATCGATCGTACAGACCTGCCGAAAATCAAACGCAACGACCCCGCACTCCCGGATGACGCGGCGGTCGGAAACGTCATCAAGATCGTCCGGGACTCACGAACAACCGATCAGGCAGTCGTATATCGACTCGTGGTGGAATAACGATGGAACTGAACCGCGACAAACGACGGGACATTTCACGCGAATATTTCTCGAGGGAACGACTCGCAGAACACCACTTCCGCTCGTTCAACGCCTTCCTCAACCGGGGGATGCAGGAGGTCGTCGACGAGAAAGAGACGATCGATACGGACATCGGCGACAAGGAAGGCGAAGAGCCGGTCCACGTCGAACTCGGCGACGTCCGTGTCGTCACGCCTCGAGTTCGAGAGGCCGACGGGTCCGAAGAACTCCTCTATCCACAGGAAGCTCGTCTCCGGAACATCACCTACTCCGCGCCCGTTTTCATGGAGATGTCGATCGTCAAGGGCGAAGAGGGCGACGAACGGGTCGTCGACTCGACGGAGACCAAGATCGGTCGGATGCCGATCATGGTCGGCTCGGACAAGTGTAACATCGCCGGCTTCTCCGACGAGGAACTGATCGAGATCGGCGAGGACCCCGCCGATCCGGGCGGCTACTTCATCGTCAACGGCTCCGAGCGAGTCCTGATGACGAGCGAGGACCTCGCGCCGAACAAGATTCTCGCGGAGTACGACACCAAGTACGGCGACGAGATTCAGGTCGCCAAGACCTTCTCGCAGCGCCGTGGCTACCGCGCGCTCGTACTCTGTGAGCGGACCCGCGACGGCCTGCTCGAGGTGTCGTTCCCCTCGGTCTCCGGCTCGATCAACTTCGTCACCCTCGTGCGTGCGCTGGGCCTCGAGAGCGACGAGGAGATCGTCCACAAGGTCTCCAACGATCCGGAGGTCGTCAAGTACATGCTCGAGAACCTGGAGGAAGCGGACGTCCAGACCGAACAGGAGGCCATCGAGAAGCTCGGTCAGCGGGTCGCCTCCGGCCAGGGCAAGAACTACCAGCTCAAACGAGCGAACTACGTCATCGATCGGTACCTCCTGCCACACCTCCACGAGGACGGTGTCGACGAGGAGGACGTTCGGATCAACAAAGCCCACTACCTCTGTCGGATGGCCGAGGCCTGTTTCGAACTCGCCCTGGGCCGACGCGAAGCCGACGACAAGGACCACTACGCGAACAAGCGGCTGAAAGTCAGCGGCGACCTGATGAAAGACCTGTTCCGGACGGCACTGAACAAGCTCGCCCGGGACGTCAAGTATCAGCTCGAGCGTGCGAACATGCGAAACCGGAGCCTGTCGGTCTCGACGGTCGTTCGATCCGACGTGCTCACGGAACGGCTCGAGCACCCGATCGCGACGGGTAACTGGGTCGGTGGCCGTTCCGGCGTGAGCCAGCTGGTCGACCGCACCGACTTCATGGGCGTGCTCTCGCACCTGCGCCGACTGCGCAGCCCGCTGTCGCGCAGCCAGCCTCACTTCGAGGCACGGGACCTGCACGCGACCCAGTGGGGCCGCATCTGTCCCTCCGAGACCCCCGAAGGGCCGAACTGTGGCCTGGTGAAGAACTTCGCACAGGCGATGGAGCTGTCCCAGAACATCGAAGACGAACAGGCGCTCAAGCGAGAACTCGCCTCGATGGGTGTCGAGGGCATTCCGGGTATCGAAGGGATCGAACGATCGACGCCGGCAGACGACTAAACAATGAGCAGTCAACAACGCGAAGCCAAAGTCTACGTGAACGGGTCGCTGGTGGGAACACACCCCGATCCGCACGAGCTAGCCGAACAGATCCGCGAAGCGCGACGCATCGGTGACGTCAGCGAGATGGTCAACGTCTCCGTCAAGGAGCGCACGCGAGAAGTGATCATCAACGCCGACGCCGGCCGCGCCCGGCGACCCCTGTTGGTCGTCGAGGACGGCGAACCGCGCATCTCCGACGAGGAGATCGAGGCGCTCCGAAACGGTGACCTCGAGTTCGAGGACCTCGTCGAGCACGGCTACGTCGAGTTCATCGACGCCGAGGAGGAAGAGGACATCCTCGTCGCCGTCGACGAAGACGACGTCACCGACGATCACACCCACCTCGAGATCGATCCGCAGCTGATCTTCGGGATCGGTGCGGGGATGATCCCCTACCCCGAGCACAACGCCAGCCCGCGCATTACGATGGGGGCAGGGATGATCAAGCAGTCGCTGGGGCTCCCGAGTGCGAACTACCGCATCCGGCCGGACACGCGCCAGCACCTGCTGCACTACCCGCAGCTGTCGATGGTCAAGACCCAAACGACCGAGCAGATCGGCTTCGACGACCGTCCCGCAGCCCAGAACTTCGTCGTCGCCGTGATGAGCTACGAGGGGTTCAACATCGAGGACGCGCTGGTTATGAACAAAGCAAGCGTCGAACGAGCCCTCGCCCGGTCGCACTTCTTCCGGACCTACGAGGGCGAGGAACGTCGCTACCCCGGCGGCCAGGAGGATCGCTTCGAGATTCCCTCCCAGGACGTCCGTGGAGCCCGCGGCGAGGAGGCGTACGCCCACCTCGACGAGGACGGCCTCGTCAACCCCGAGACGACGGTCGACGAGAACTCCGTCCTGCTCGGGAAGACGAGTCCACCTCGGTTCCTCGAGGAGCCCGACGACATGGGTGGTCTCTCGCCACAGAAGCGCCGCGAGACCTCCGTCACGATGCGATCGGGTGAGAGCGGGGTCGTCGACACCGTCACCCTCATGGAAGGCGAGGACGGCTCGAAGCTCTCGAAAGTCTCCGTGCGCGACGAGCGCATCCCCGAACTCGGGGACAAGTTCGCGTCGCGACACGGCCAGAAGGGGGTCATCGGCCACCTCGCACCCCAGGAAGACATGCCCTTTACCGAGGAGGGCGTCGTGCCCGACCTCGTCTTGAACCCCCACGCCCTGCCATCGCGGATGACCGTCGGGCACATCCTCGAGATGATCGGCGGCAAACTCGGCTCGCTCGAGGGCCGACGCGTCGACGGGACGCCGTTCCTCGGCGAGGACGAGGAGGACCTCCGCAAGGGCCTCGAGGAGGCCGGCTTCGAACCCTCGGGCAAGGAGACGATGTACTCCGGCATCACCGGGGAGAAGATCGAGGCCGAAATCTTCTCGGGCGTGATCTTCTACCAGAAGCTCTACCACATGGTCTCGAACAAACTGCACGCTCGCTCTCGCGGTCCCGTGCAGGTGCTTACCCGCCAGCCCACGGAGGGTCGTGCCCGCGAGGGTGGCCTCCGTATCGGGGAGATGGAGCGGGACGTGTTCATCGGTCACGGTGCGGCGATGACCCTGAAGGAGCGCCTGCTCGACGAGTCCGACCGCGAGTACATCCCAATCTGTGGGCAGTGTGGGATGAGCGCAGTCGAGAACGTCGAGCAGCGCCGGGTCTACTGTCCGAACTGTGACGAGGAGACCGACATCCACGAGATCGAGATGAGCTACGCGTTCAAGCTCCTGCTCGACGAGATGAAGGCGCTTGGCATCGCACCGCGACTGGAACTGGAAGACGCCGTCTAACGTCAACAATGCGAAACAGTACACCCAAAGACATCGGATCGATCAACTTCGGGCTGATGGAGCCCGAAGAGTACCGGGAGATGAGCGCGACGAAGATCATCACCGCGGACACCTACGACGACGACGGCTTCCCCATCGACATGGGGCTGATGGACCCGCGGCTCGGCGTCATCGACCCCGGCCTCGAGTGCAAGACCTGCGGGAAGCACTCGGGGTCGTGTAACGGTCACTTCGGCCACATCGAACTGGCCGCGCCGGTGATCCACGTCGGCTTTACGAAGCTTATCCGGCGGCTCCTCCGTGGCACGTGCCGTGAGTGCTCCCGACTGCTGTTGACCGAGGACGAGAAAGAGGAGTTCCACGGGCAGATCGACGAGGCCCAGAAACTCGGGCGGGACTTGAACGACGTCACGAAGGCCGCGATCCGCCAGGCCCGCAAGAAGGATCGCTGTCCCCACTGTGGCGAGGTCCAGTACGACATCGACCACGAGAAGCCGACGACCTACTACGAGGTCCAGCAGGTACTCACCAGCGAGTACTCCCAGCGAATCGCGGGTGCGATGCAGGGACAGGACGAAGACGCCGAGCGGATGTCACCCGACGAACTCGCCGCGGAGACCGAGATCGATCTCTCGCGGATCAACGAGATCCTCTCGGGGTCGTTCCGTCCACGCGAGAGCCAGCGCAAGGCGATCGAGAAAGCCCTGGATATCGATCTCACCGAGGAAGACACGAACAAGTTGATGCCCTCGGACATCCGGGACTGGTTCGAGGCGATTCCGGACGAGGACATCGAAGTGCTCGGGATCGACCCCGATCGCTCGCGGCCGGAGTGGATGATCCTGACTGTGCTCCCGGTCCCGCCGGTGACGGCACGTCCGTCGATTACGCTCGACAACGGCCAGCGCAGCGAGGACGACCTCACTCACAAGCTTGTCGACATCATCCGGATCAACCAGCGGTTCATGGAGAACCGCGAGGCCGGCGCACCCCAGCTGATCATCGAGGACCTCTGGGAGCTGCTACAGTACCACGTCACCACCTTCATGGACAACGAGATTTCGGGCACACCGCCGGCACGACACCGGTCGGGCCGGCCGCTGAAGACTCTCTCCCAGCGTCTCAAGGGGAAGGAGGGCCGTTTCCGTGGCTCGCTGTCCGGGAAGCGCGTGAACTTCTCGGCACGTACCGTCATCTCGCCGGACCCCACTCTCTCGCTGAACGAGGTCGGCGTTCCCGACCGCGTGGCAAAGGAGATGACCCAGACCATGAACGTCACCGAGCGGAACGTAGAGAAGGCCCGTCGGTTCGTCTCCAACGGGCCCGAGGGCCACCCCGGTGCGAACTACGTCCGCCGACCCGACGGTCGCCGACTGAAGGTGACCGAGAAAAACTGCGAACAGCTCGCTGAGAAAGTCAAACCCGGCTGGGAGGTCAACCGACACCTCATCGACGGCGACATCGTCATCTTCAACCGACAGCCGTCGCTGCACCGGATGTCGATCATGGCCCACGAAGTCGTGGTCATGCCGTACAAGACGTTCCGACTCAACACCGTCGTCTGTCCGCCGTACAACGCCGACTTCGACGGCGACGAGATGAACATGCACGCGCTCCAGAACGAGGAGGCCCGCGCCGAGGCGCGCGTCCTCATGCGCGTGCAGGAACAGATTCTCTCGCCGCGGTTCGGTGAGAACATTATCGGGGCCATCCAGGACCACATCTCCGGTACGTTCCTGCTTACCCACAACAACCCGCGGTTCAACGAGACCCAGGCACTCGACCTCCTGCGGGCGACCCGGATCGACGAGCTACCCGAGCCCAGCGGGGTCGACGACCAGGGCGAGCCGTTCTGGACCGGCTACGACGTCTTCTCCGAACTGCTGCCCGACGATCTGAACCTCGAGTTTACGGGTACCGTCGGCGAGAAAGTCGCCATCGAGGACGGCCAGCTGATCGAGGGGACGATCGCCGAGGACGAAGTCGGCGAGTTCGGCGGTGAGATCGTCGACACCATCACGAAAATCCACGGCAAGACCCGCGCCCGGGTCTTCATCAACGAGGTCGCGTCGCTTGCGATGCGATCGATCATGCACTTCGGGTTCTCGATCGGTATCGACGACGAGACCATTCCCGAAGAGGCCCAGGCCCGCATCGACGAGACGATCGACGACGCCTACGACCGCGTCGAAGAACTCATCGAGGCCTACGAGCGGGGCGAACTCGAGTCGCTGCCGGGTCGAACGGTCGACGAGACCCTCGAAATGAAGATTATGCAGACGCTCTCCCGTGCGCGTGACAACGCCGGGAACATCGCGGACGAGCACTTCACCGAGGAGAACCCGGCGGTCGTCATGGCCGAATCCGGGGCGCGTGGTTCGATGCTGAACCTGACCCAGATGGCCGGCTGTGTCGGCCAGCAGGCGGTTCGAGGGGAACGCATCAACCGCGGGTACGAGAACCGTACCCTTTCCCACTACAAGGAGAACGACCTCTCCGCGGAAGCCCATGGCTTCGTCGAGAACTCCTACACCAGCGGGCTGACCCCACGGGAGTTCTTCTTCCACGCGATGGGTGGCCGCGAGGGGCTTGTCGACACTGCAGTCCGTACCTCCAAGTCCGGCTACCTGCAGCGCCGGCTGATCAACGCGCTGTCGGAACTCGAGACTCAGTACGACGGGACCGTCCGGGACACCTCGGACACGATCGTCCAGTTCGAGTTCGGCGAGGACGGTACCTCGCCAGTGAAGGTGTCCTCGGGCGAGGACAACGAGATCGACGTCGAACATATCGCCGACCGCGTGCTCGACTCCGAGTTCGACTCCGAGCAGGACAAACAGGAGTTCCTCGGACGACGGCCCCGGCCGACGAACCTCTCTGAACACGCAGACGATCGCCTCTCCATCGAGAGCACGGAGGTGAGCTCCGATGACTGAAGTCGAGTACGACGTCGACGACGACACGATCGCGGTCGTCGAGGATACCGATCTCCCGCGACGGCTGAAAAACGAGGTCTACGAGGAACTCGAGACCCGCCCGGACGCGACCGTCGAGGACGCCGACGAACTGGCGAAAGCCGTCGAGACCCGCTACGTCGACACCCGCGTCGATCCGCTCGACCCCGTCGGGACCGTCTCGGCGCAGTCGATCGGGGAACCGGGGACGCAGCTGACGATGAACACGTTCCACTACGCGGGGGTCGCAGAGATCGACGTGACCCAGGGGCTGCCGCGGCTGATCGAACTGGTCGACGCCCGGAAGACCCCAGACACGCCGATGATGACCGTCCACCTCGAGGACGAGTACGCCACCGAGCGCGAGCGAGCCCACGAAGTGGTCTGGAACATCGAGGCGACCAAGATACTCGCGCTGGGTGACGTTTCGACGAACGTCGCGGACATGCGCGTCCAGATATCGTTGAACCGCGACACCCTAGAGGAGCGGATGATCACGCCCGAAGAGGTCGCCGAGATCATCGAAGACGAACTCGGCGTGAGCACGGTCCAGCAGGGGACCGAGATCCAGTTCGGCCCCGAGGAACCGTCCTACCGGGACCTGCTGCAACTGGTCGAAGAGCTGCGTGACATCACGTTCAAAGGGATCGAGGACATCTCCCGGGTCGTCATTCGTCGCGAAGAGATGGACGACGGCAGCGAGGAGTTCGTCCTCTACACCGAGGGGTCGGCGTTCGGCGACGTCCTCGAGATCGAGGGCGTCGACGCCTCTCGGACCACGTGTAACAACATCCACGAGATCCACCGCAACCTCGGCATCGAGGCCGCTCGTGAGGCCATCATCGAGGAGACGAACAACACGCTGGCCGAGCAGGGGCTGGACGACGTCAACGTCCGACACCTCATGCTGGTGGCGGACATCATGACCAACAACGGCGAGATCGAGTCGATCGGCCGCCACGGTATCTCCGGCTCGAAGGACTCGGTGCTCGCCCGCGCAGCGTTCGAGGTGACCGTCAACCACCTGCTCAACGCCGCGATCCACGGCGAGGTCGACACGCTCCAGGGCGTCACGGAGAACGTCATCGTCGGCAAGCCGATCAAGCTCGGGACCGGCGACGTCGACCTCCGGATGGGATCGATCGATTCCAGCAGCGAGAGTCAGGCAGACTAATCGATGGGCGTCACCCTCGACGACGATGCCCGGCAGTACCTCGCGGCGTTCGAGGACGTGACGGGAGTCGACGGCCGGGACTGTCTCGTCACCGGCGGAGACGGTGACGACGATCGTCACGCACGCTCGAACGTAGCCGTCTCGCGGTCACAGTCGCGCTCGAACTCGAACTCGAATTCGAATTCGGGCTCGGGCGAACGCGACCGCCGGAACGGAGCGGCGTCGGCCGCGTCCGAGAAGCGTCTGCTAATCGTCGTGGCGAACGGACGGATGGGCGAAGCGATCGGTCCCGACGGCCGGACGGTCAAACGGTTCGAGGACCGGGTCGGGATGCCCGTTCGGCTCGTCGAGGACGCCGACGATCCGGCGACGTTCGTCGCGAACGCGCTCGCGCCGGCCGCCGTCTACAACGTGACCATCAGCGAAAACGAAGACACCGTCGCCTACGTCGAGGTCGCCGACGAGGACCGCGGCGTCGCTATCGGCTCGAACGGGCGAACGATCGAGGCCGCTCGGCGACTCGCCGAGCGGCACTTCGACGTCGACGACGTGCAGTTGATATAGCCCCTTCCGGCACCCGGTACCGGACGAGTCTCGTTCTTCTGTGACATCCTCCTCGGCGTAAACGGCGAGGGTTCCCACGCATGGGAAATGCCTCACTCGAGTGGCACGGACCGAGACGGGGTCGATCGATCCTCGATGTCCGCTCGAGCCATCGGGACGAATGTTGGTTTCGAAACCAATAGTCACAACAAAATGGATATACGGATTCCGTGATAGGAATCGAATATGACGGACGACAGCATGTCATCGACAGAACCTAAACCCGTCGACGAACTCGAGGTCGCGCCCGAGACCGGATGGGACGCCCTGTATCTCGACGGGGAGTGGGTCCCGCGTGGCGATCGGGACGCGATCCCGGTCGAGAATCCGGCGACACGATCGACCGTGACGACGGTGCCCTCGGGAACAGAAGACGACGTCGACGACGCGTTCGCTACCGCAGCGGCGGCCCAGGAGGAGTGGGCACAGCGACCGCCACAGGAGCGGGCCGCGATCGTCTCCAAGGCGGGCGAGCTACTGGGCGAATACGCCGACGATCTCGCGACGCTGTTCGCGGTCGAATGTGGCGGCGTCCAGCTGAAGGCTGATTTCGAGGTTCAGCTCGCACAACGAATGAGCGAGGTCAGTGCCGGACTGGCGACGCGAGCGAACGGTCGTCACAAAGAGTCGGTTACGCCGGGGAAAGAGAACCTCGTCGTACGCGAACCGGCTGGCGTCGTCGGCGTCATCACCCCCTGGAACTTCCCGCTCCATCTCACTAACCGAGTGATCGCACCCGCGATCGCGCTGGGCAACAGCGTCGTCGTCAAGCCCGACGAGCACACGCCGATGACCGGTGGGCTCGTACTCGCAAAAGCCTTCGAGGAGGCCGGCCTCCCGGACGGCGTCCTGAACGTCGTCCCGGGCTACGGGGACGAGATCGGCGACCACTTCTCCGGGCACCCGGTCCCGTCGGTGATGTCCTTTACCGGCTCCTCGGAGATCGGCCGCCGGGTCGGACAGCGCGCCGTCGGCTCGTACGCGGAGCCCGCACTCGAGCTGGGCGGCAACAATGCTCACATCGTCCTCGAGGACGCCGACCTCGAGCGTGCGGTCGACGCCGGCGCGTTCGGCTCGTTCACACACCAGGGACAGGAGTGTATCTCGATCAACCGGCACTTGGTTCACGAGTCGCTGTACGACGAGTACGTGGCGAAGCTCGCGGATCGTGCCGCGTCGCTCCCGATCGGCAACCCACTCGAGGAGGGGACTCTCGTGGGGCCGGTGATCAACGAGAGCCAGCGCGACAAGATCGTCGGCTTCATCGAGGAGTCGACCGAACGCGGTGCGACGGTCGAAGCCGGCGGGAATCACGACGGGCTGTTCGTCGAACCGACGGTGCTGTCCGGCGTCGACAGTGACATGCCGGTCGCCTGTAACGAACACTTCGGACCGGTTGCCCCGGTTATCCCGTTCGAGACCGACGAGGAGGCGGTTCGGATCGCCAACGACACCGAGTACGGGCTCTCCGGATCGGTTCACTCGACGGATCTCCAGCGAGCGCGCGACGTTGCCGACGCGATGGAGACGGGGATGGTCCACATCAACGATCAGCCGCTGAACGAGGAGCCACACGTCCCGTTCGGCGGCGTCGGCGCGTCGGGAATGGGTCGGTACAACGACGACTGGATTCTGGAGACGCTGACGACGACGAAGTGGATATCGATCCAGCGCGAACCACGCGAGTACCCGTACTGACGGCAGAGCCCACAGCGAGGATGGATTCGATTGTCCCGCTGTCTCGGTTCGAAGCGAGAGCAGTCAGATCCAATCGATACGATACTCACATCGCTGGCCGCCCTCGGCACGACACTGATCGCCGACTTCCTCGACCGTGATCGGATTGTCGGCGAACTTTTTCGCGACGCCTCTGATGAGTCCCTTGTCGAACTCGCAGGGGTAGGGGTTTTCGCAGGTCATCACACCCTCGTTCGGCCCCTCCTGCTCGAACTCGTAGAAGCCGATCTCGCTACCGTCGTGGTTCTGTTGGTACGCCTCGGCGATCCCGTGTAACGCTGCGTCGACTGCCGACAGTTCGGGTGGGAACTCGACGTGTTCCGGTACGTTTTGGCCCATGTTTCGCATCCTGACGTCACCGTATTCGTCGCGCATGTCGTAGAGCATCGCCAGCGGGATTTTGAGCGAGTACCACTCCTCGGGCTCGATCTCCTCGAGGCCGTACTCAGCGAGTTTGTTCTCGATCTGTTTACCGACGAAGGGGGAAACCGACTCACCCGCGGCGACGTACGAGAGCGGGCTGCGTCCGATCACTGCCGCGTCGTCGAGGGAGCCGTCGTATCCGATTCGGTCCTCGACCGTCGGTAACTGGTCCTCGTCGGACTGGACATCACCGTCGGAGCGGCCGACCAGCCGCTTGAACCAGGACGTATTAACGAGTATCGTAGCGAACGTCGTCATCTCGAGTTGGCTCTTAGTAGAGCTGACTGATAACTTCTAGTGATTGATGTCGAAAGCGGCAATCTACGAGGGTAATATCGGTTTGTTGCCCGTAGATATGGGCGAGAAATATTATTTCTTCTTCAAAATTGTCTCTATTATGTAGGCATGGTAGAAATATAGGTCTCGGGCGATTATTTCGGTCGGACACTTCTAGAGATGATCGCACCCGGGTTCGTCCGAGGAGCATGATCGTCCCGCACCGACATCGGCTCGTGTGGACGCCCCGAGAACGATCGTTCGGTGCCGAAACGGTCTCAGATTGCCTCGTCGACCCCAATCGGGCGCTCTCGGGCCGTAACGCCGATTCGAAACGGGTTGCTTAAGTGCCTCCGTCGGATATCGACGCGCATGGCAAACGGCAAGTACGCCGCGCGCAAGCTCAAGAAGGACCGCCAGGAGCAGCGGTGGTCCGACTCTGACTACGCGCGCCGCGCCCGTGGGCTTCGCGAGAAGTCCGATCCCCTCGAGGGCGCTCCGCAGGGTCGAGGTATCGTACTCGAAAAGGTCGGCATCGAAGCCAAACAGCCCAACTCGGCGATCCGAAAGTGTGTCCGAGTTCAGCTGATCAAGAACGGAAAGCAGGTCACCGCGTTCTGTCCCGGTGACGGTGCCATCTCGTTCATCGACGAACACGACGAAGTCACCATCGCCGGTATCGGTGGGGCGAAGGGTCGTGCGATGGGTGACCTCTCCGGCGTCAACTACAAGGTCGACAAGGTAAACGGCGTCGCGCTGAAGGAACTCGTTCGCGGAAACGCTGAGAAGCCGGTTCGATAACCATGTCTGCAGAAGACCAACCCGATCCGGACGCCCCCGCGGGCGGCGCTGACGTTTCGGCGAAGCTGTTCGGCGAGTGGGAGATCGGCGAAATCGAGTACGCCGATCCGTCGACCGAACGCTACATCACGGTGACGCCGGTCGCTCACACGGCTGGCCGTCACGCAAGCAAGCAGTTCAAGAAGTCCCAGATCTCCATCGTCGAGCGGTTTATCAACCGCCTGATGCAGACCGAGGACAACACGGGCAAAAAGCAGAAAACCCTCAACTACGTCCGTGACGCGTTCGATCTCATCCACGAGCGCACCGAGGAGAACCCGGTGCAAGTGCTCGTGACCGCAGTCGAGAACGCGGCCCCGCGGGAGGAGACGGTCCGCCTGAAATACGGAGGGATCTCGGTCCCGAAGGCCGTCGACGTCGCTCCCCAGCGTCGCGTCGATCAGGCCCTGAAGTTCCTCGCCGAGGGCGTCCACAACGACTCGTTCAAGACCACGACGTCCGTCGAAGAGGCCATCGCCAACCAGCTCGTCGGCGCGGCCAACAACGACGTCGGCACCTACGCAGTCAGTCAGAAAGAAGAGAAAGAGCGCGTCGCGGCGGCTGCCCGCTAACGACGGTCGCTCTTTACCTGCGCGGTCGATCGCTGTCTCTCGCTTTTCGACGATCGCGCTCGACGAACGATCGGACAGCGACGGCCACAGTCGCTCTCTCTAGTAGCCACTGCAAGTCAGTGCGGACCTGATCGCCAAACGGATCGGCGATCAGTGTGCAAATCGTTGCAGTTGGTACTATCGCTCCAGTAGCATCTGACCACCCGACAGCTGTGCGGGCAGTCTGCGATCAGTCCCAGCGTACTGTCGTTTCCCCGGTTTCGCGTTCGGTTGCTTTGCCCTCACGAACCGGGTCGATTCGGTGGCCCCCGGCAAACGACTCGAGGCGAAACGCGTCTCCAACAGTTCTCCCGTTACAGCCGGGAGTACGGTGTGGAGACGTAAGCGTCAGGAGGGGTACCACCGCCATTCTTGTACGATCGGTATCATAGTCGGAGTATGAGTGTAGTATTCGGATCATCGGCGACCGCATCCGCGCTCCGGTTCGGCGTCCTCTCGGCCGTCGTCGCGGCTGCCGTCGTCGGTGCTGGGGTAGTCGCCGGGCTACCGGGACTGCTCGGTGGTGGGGCGTTGATCGTTGTCGCCGGGATCGTCGTGGGCCACTGGGCCGGCGGACGAATCGACGGGACGATCGAACGAGTGCAAACCGAGACGACGATGGGCGACGCCGACGCGGTCGATTTCGACTTCGAGTCGATGACCGACGTAGAGGACATCGGTGATGCCGTCGAGGCGACGCTGCGCGAGAACCGTCGCCTCCGTGACCGGGCCGGGACACTCGAGGACGAACTCGAGTCCCTCGAAACCCGCAACGAGCGGATCGAAGCCCAGGCAGCCGAACTCGAGGAAGCGATGGGGCTGTGTGCGGCCGGACGGCTCGCACACCGAATCGAGCCCGACGAGAACGCGCCGCTGTCCGTCGCCGAGGAGTTCAACGCGATGATGGACGAACTCGAGGGGACGATCCGTCATCTCAAGGACTTCGTGCGGCTCGTGGTCACCTCGAGCGACGAACTCATGGCCGGCACCGACGAGGTGACGACGGCGAGCACGGAGATCAGCGAGGATATCCAGGAGATCGCCGACGGCGCGTCGGTCCAGTCCGAGCGTCTCGAGTCAGTCAACGCCGAGATGGACCACCTCTCCGCGAACATCGAGGAGATCGCGAGTCGTTCGGAAAAAGTCGCGACGATTGCCGCTGAGACCGCCGAAACCGGACGGGAAGGGCGGGAAGCGGCACGAACCGCGGTCGACGGCATCGAGGAGATCGAATCCGGATCGACGGAGGCAGTCGAAGCGATCGAAACGCTCCACGAGGACGTGGAGGCGATCGACGAACTGGTCGAGATGATCTCCGACATCGCCCGGCAGACGAACATGCTCGCACTGAACGCGAACATCGAGGCCTCGCGAGGGACGACCGAGGACGGGGACGACGGCGAGGGGTTCGCCGTCGTCGCCTCGGAGGTCAAAGAGCTCGCCAACGAGGTCCAGTCGGCCGCCGAGGAGATCGAAACGCGACTCGAGCGGATTCAGGAACGAACCGAGACGGCAACCGAGACGGTCACCGAGACCGAGGAGAAGATCGCGGCTCACACCGACTCCGTCGAGAACGCACTGTCGGCGCTCGAAGAGATCGCCGAGTACGCCGAGGAGACCAACGACGGCGTCCAGGAGATTTCGATGGCGGCCGACCAGCAGGCCGAATCGACCCAGCAGGCGGTCGCGTTGGTCGACGAGACTGCGACGATCAGCGACCGAACGTCCGCGCTCGCGGAGAACGTGGCGGCCTCGGCCGAGGAGCAGACGACCGCACTCACGAGCGTCTCCGACAGCGCGGCCGAGCTTGCGGAGAACGCGGCGTGGCTCCGCGATACGCTCGATATGTACAAAGCACGCCAGGAGGTACCGGGACAGGAACGCGCACCTGCGGTGGCCGCCGCGAACGACTCGCGTGTAACAGCGAGCACGGAAACGAGCGGACGCGAGGACGCGACCAGCGGGGGATCAGAGCCGAACACGATCACGGAAGGCAGCACGGATGAGGTCGCTGCGTCTGTGACGGGTCCTGCGGATCGGACGGAAGAGGACGCCGACGACACGACGTTCGAGTTCAGTGATCTCGAGTCGGAGGCAAGCGAGGAACCCGCAACCGACGGGTTGCCGACACAGTTTGGGAGCGGCGTCGCCGTCGGCGACGACGGGTTCGAGGTCGGGAAAGCGGCAGCGACCCAGGCGGCCGACGGTCTCGAGACGGACGGCCGCGTCGACTTCGGACAGGTGTTCTGTGCGGCGGAGTACGATTACGAAGCGGTGCTCGACGGAATCCGGTCGGTCGTCGGCGACGAGGCCGAGTTGATCGGTGCCTCGTCGTCGGGCGAGTTCACGGAAGAGACCAGTACCGAGGGAAGCGTTGCGGTCGCACTCGCTGCGAGTGATACGGTCCAGTTCTTCAGCGGGCTCGGGACGGACCTCTCGGACGGCGTCGCGGCCGCGGTCAACGAGGCCGTCGAATCGCTACCCGGCTCGGTTGCCGGGTATCCACACCTGTCGGCGATCGTGCTCCACGATGGACTGGCGGGCGTCGGCGACCAGGTCGCGGTGGCGACCCAGCGCAACCTCGGTCACGAGACGAGCTTCGTCGGCGGGTCCGCGGCCGACGATCTGTCGATGGAAGCGACCCACGTGTTCCACAACGAGACGGTCGAATCCGACGCAGTCGTCGTTGGCCTGCTGGCGTCGAAGGAACCGATCACGATCAGCGTCGATCACGGCCACTCGCCGATCTCCGAGCCGATGACGGTGACGAAATCGGAGGGCGGACGGATCCTCGAACTCGACGGCAAGCCCGCCTTCGAAGCCTGGCGAGAGGTCGTCGAGCCCTACCTCGAGGAGCGTGGTCGAACCGTCGACTTCGACGCACTCGAGGACGGGAGCCTCGAGCTGTTCGGCCTGTTGACCGAGTTCGAGTTCGGTATCGAAGAAGGACGGGGTGCAAGCGACGACGGGTACAAGATCCGCTGGCCGGGACTGTCCCTGACGACCGAGGGGTATCTCGACTTCCCGGTCGGCGTCCCGGAGGGAACCGAACTGCGCGTAATGCACAGTCCGAAGTCCGATCAGATCGAGTCGGCACGCGACACCGCACGTGACGCCGTCGAGAACGCCGGCTCGAGTGAGATCGCCGGTGGCTTCGTCTACGACTGTGCCTGTCGGTCGATCATCCTCGAAGACGAGTTCGGCGAGGCGGTCGATGCGATGGCCGACGAACTCGAGGTCCCGTTTACTGGGTTCGAAACCTACGGCGAACTTTGCATGGAGCGAGGGCAGTTGAGCGGATACCACAACACGACGTCGGTCGTGATGTTGCTTCCCGAGTGACCGGCTCTCGTTCGTTTTCAGTCCGCCGCAGGATTTTTCCACCCACGTAGTCCCGCGTCGCGTCGACGAGTACCTGCTGGTAACTGCCCGAGTCGAGGTCCAGCCTATAGACGCGGAGATCAGTGCTGATAATTTGTACAGTGACGGGAAACGTACGATGGGTATTCAATTAGGGTTAACATATATACACACGTTTCAATATTGTTTGTAGACATGGCCGATGGTGTCGTACTTGCAGAACTATTTGCTTCATCAGCGCGATACGAGATTCTGCGCGAGCTCACACAGTCTCCAAAGACTGTTTCAGAACTCGAGGAGACAGTCAGTGCGACACGACGGACAGTTCTGCGGAATCTGAACCAACTCGAAAAAGAAGGGTGGATTCGACAGTCAAATGATCGAATGTACCTTGCGCCTCTCGTAGAAACGGCGGTCACTGATTTTGTAGGAGAGATCGAGCGTGCAGAAAAGCTTCAAGAGTTAACTACTATCGCTAGATATGCGCCAGGCTACTTCGAAGATGTCTCTACAGATATTCTCATCGAATGTGACGTAAATCTTCGCGAGCCAAGCTATCCGAACGGACCACTCGAGAAAGTTATCGAGATTATTCGATCCGCAACCGAGGTACACACGTTCGTACCGGCCGTTACACAGCAATTCCTCGATGCACATCGAACAGTCTTGGAACGAGACCAGCAAGTCGAGTTAATTATCGGCTCAGCCGGACTAGAAGGCATTCGATCCAGCAACTTGGTCGATCTTTCGACTACGTTTGGCGATGTGATATACGCATACGACGAGTTCACGGAGCCGATCGGTCTCGTCCGTACGGACGATCACGTAGTTGTGATAGTTTATGACGAACACAGCACAGTTCACGGAATTGTCTTTGGGAATCACGAACAATTCCTGGCGTGGGGCACATCGCTCTATGAAAAGTATCGCAAAAACGCATCTGTCGTTTCACAGACTGATCGTTGACGATACCACTCGTTCAGTGTCTCGTCTCGAGACGAAATTGTATCCCTAATAACTTTATCTCTATAAATTCAAACGAACGACACCTAATGACAGACCGGAAAAGGCAAAACAGTTTGAGAGGGAGTTGCCGGCAGTTTTGGTCGAGGACCTACGATCCCCGTCGTCCATATCAAGTGTTTCTACTCGAGTGCCGTTTGATCGGTCGGTCGACGACAAATCGCGCTATTGCCGCCGCCGTATTCGTTGTTTTCGTTGCACCCTCCTTATGGACAGCAAGCGGTATGACCGGGTCTTCCGAAGTTGCCACCTTCGTCACCCTCGAGGAGGGACACACGGTTTCAGCCGCCTACTGGTTTCTCGGTATCGATATTTACGTCGTGTTTCTCCCGCTTTTGGCGTTTCTTTTCGGTTACGGGACAATTGCCACGGAACGAGATGAAGGGACACTCTCGATACTCGGATCACTGCCGGTAACTCGGTTTGACATCTACATCGGAAAGGCGTTGGCACGAGTACTCGTCTTTATGGGAGTCAGTTTCGTGGGCGTTCTCGCCGGGTCGTTCGGACTAGTCATAACGACTTCGGTGGCGGCAGTATCGTTTTCTCACCTGCTAGGGGCTGTTTGGAGTGCGCTTTTCAGCGCCGCGCTTGTCTCCATCGCTGTCACTCTGTCTGCACTTCTTTCGAGTCGGCTGCACGCATTGAGCGGCGCAATCGCAGGCTATTTCGGACTGGTATTTGGTGCAGTATGGACGCTCGGTATCGCACCGATAGCAATCGTCGGGCATCCGTTTCACGGGTATTCGGTGCTGATTGCAGGAGTCTTCGATACCATGTATCCGTCACTCGAGATTACTCTTTCGAGTGGGAGTCAATCAGCCGAGACACTGTTGTGGGTCGTAACGGCTCCGGTTGCCGTCCTCGTTCTCTTCGTATGGGTCTGCTGTCCGCTCGCAGTGGGATACCTTGGGTTTCGGAATGAGGTGTTTCTCTCGTGAGATCAATACGCTCAGTCGAACTATCCGACGGCTCTGGTAAAACAGCACAGACAGACACAGCCACACAAGCACGAATAACGGCAGCAATCGCCAAATCAGAACTCCGCAACTTTCGATGGTCGCGGTTAGTGATTCTGTTCACTGCTTTCTTCGGGTTCTCCGCGTGGCGAATCGCAAGCAGTGTCCAACCCGTGGAAGCCGAAGGTGGAAGGGGCAGTCGGTATACCTTCCTCGAATATCCGGAGACGTTCGATGCTGTCTACGCCGTGAACGGCTTCATAAGTTATACGTTCCATGTGAATTCTTTCGTATTCCTCGTTCCGCTACTCGGCTTGATACTCGGATACGGAGCGATCGTCACCCCTCGGGCAACTGGACAACTCAAAACACTACTCGCGCTTCCGTGTTCGCGCGGGGCCATACTACTGGGCAAACTTCTCGGCAGAGGAATCGTTCTCACAGCGGTGATTGGCGTCGGTCTCCTCGTTGGCTGGATAACAGTTCTCGTTCAGTTCGAGACAGCACAGACGGTATCTTTCGTCGTGTTCTCCGCAGCGACCGTCGGATACGGATTCGTCTGGTTGAGTATTGGGTTTGCTCTGTCGTCTCTGTTGGCGACGCCACGACAAGTGGCAGCTGCAGTGTTCACGGTGTTTATCGGATTTACGTTCAATTGGCACGAAGCCGCCGTTGACGCTCTTGGGCTATTCCCCGACGCGTACAGCGTCGACCCACGACAGGCGTACCTGGTACTCGCTTCGGCCCCCTACGAAGAAATAATCCCGAAAGTTCACCTCGCACCGCACGAGGATATCGATAGCTTCGGCATCACCGTTGTCGGGACACAGATTGCGGACATGGCCGCGGTACCGCTACATCTTTCTTGGCCGATCGCCGTCTTCGTCCTCGGGCTGTGGATTCTCCTCCCGCTGATAATCACGTACAACAGACTCCGACGCCTATCACTCACGTAATTCAATGACAGACGATACACCCGCAATCGAATTCGACTCGGTGACTCAAACGTTCGGTCGCATCACTGCCCTCTCAAACCTCTCGCTCGAGGTTCGGTCCGGAGAAAAGTACGGCTTTCTTGGACCAAACGGGGCCGGGAAAACGACAGCCATCGGCTTGTTATTGAACTTCCTCCGTCCAACTGATGGAACAGTTCGCGTATTCGGTCAAAACGTACAGTCAAACGAACTCGGTGTGAAGTCTCGAACGGGGGCACTCCCACAGGGTTTTACGCCATATCCGAATCTCACGGGTCGTGAGCATCTCGAATTCGCGTGTTCTGTTCGTGAAGTTGATACTGACCCTGACAACTTCCTTGAACGTGTCGGATTATCAGATGCTGCAGAACAAAAGGCAGGCGAGTACTCACAGGGCATGACCCGTCGGCTCGGATTTGCGATGGCGCTCGTCGGCGAGCCCGACCTACTAATTCTGGACGAACCCATCGCTGGACTTGATCCGGGCGGTGCAGGCCGTATCCGAGAACTGATCCACGAGCAGAACGAACGCGGAGCTACTGTCTTCGTTTCGTCGCATCAGCTTGCCCAAGTCGAGACCATTTGTGATCGAGCCGGCATCATCTCTGAAGGAACAATGGTCGCCGAAGCATCCGTCTCGGAGCTCCAGGCCCGTATCGATGGCGGACCACGTCTTGCGATCACGTTAGAAGATGAGCCGACATCAGTACCCGACGCCGTAATGGCAATCAAGGGCGTCGAAGATGCGTGGATCGATGAAAATCGAATGATGGTAAACTGCGAATCCGCGAGCGTCCGAACCGACGTACTCGTGGCTTTCGAAGAAGCCGGAATCGAAGTCATCGATTTCGAAACCGAACGTGCATCGCTTGAAGATGTGTTCGCTGCGTACGCGGATACGGAAAGCACGTAACGAGCCGAGCTCCGGATAGTAGCGACGATGCTGCTTGCCTGCGTTGTCTTGGTTGCCTCGATTACATCGAAACAGGACCGCGACATCGTCAGTTGGCCGCCTCAGCAACTACTGCAAACCCGCGGTCTTCGCCTGTACTTTCAATCAGAAACGACGTCTGATCCATCAGCAACGGGACACAGCACGTCTGGCGTGATCTGGTGGCTTCTCGAAAGGAGGGAGTTGGATCAGTAAAAGATCACGCCAGCATCACTCCCCAAGAGGAAGTCAATGATCGTACGGAACCCGAAGGTGCCTGAGTGATCAACTGTTCCTTCTACGTTCAGTTCGTTCTCATCGAACCACGTATCTTGACTGTGGTCCGCGGTCGATTCTGGAATGATGGGGAAGTCATTGTTGTAGTAATCGCCTTCCGCGGACGTAAGAGAGTAGTCGGAACTATCGACGTGCCACGTCGTGTTGAACGCGTCTGGAATATCACAGTCGATTCCTGGTGGAAGGTCACTACAAGGGAACCGGTCACCGAACTCTTCGCCGTCACAGGTCTCCCCATCGGCTGTTTCAAAGATGCCAATAGAGTCGTCGATATCGAAATCACCGCTAGTCGGCGTATACTCGACCGCGAGGTTCGTTCGAGCAAGAGGACCGCACTCGCTCGATTCGGTTTGAACCCACGTCGCAGCGTCACCGAGGTTGCCGAGTTCCGGCTCGTCAGGGATGTTTATCTCGGCGTCATTGTTCTGGTGTAGCGAGTTATCACGGAAGTGGTTCGCCAGAGTCGCCGTGGTCTCGGTTCGGTCGAGCGTGAAATCACCGTTTGTTAACCGAGCTACGTCTTGCGATTCAGTGACTTCAACTCCGCCCGATTCGTCGTAGGAGAGACTGTAACTAACTTTCGTCGGATTGGCATCTCCGGCAGCTCTTTCGGGGTTTACTTCGTGTGCCGAGTGTATCTTAGTTCGGACGATCTCGCGCTTGTTACGCCTCAGAAAGACCACTGACGCTTCTTTTAGATCGTCGTACTCCGCCGTATCGAGTGTGATTTTGTTTACTACGCCCTTCTGCAAGTCGTCCGTTGCGACAGCACCTCCAGTCGCCCCGAGAAGTGCAACGGCAGATGCGGCGCTCGTTCGTTTAAGCAGTGTTCGTCGGTCCATACTGAACCGTTCGTGATTATCATCGGACATTACATTTTCCATAAAAGTCATCACTATAATAAAGATAATTCGTGGCGAATGTCGATAGTCGACGCACGACAGCAGATAATACAGAGACAGGGACTGTCACTTTTTTAGGACTGGCCGGACTTCTGATGCTCTCCCAGTAACGGAAAGTCTACTGGCTCCCCAAGCCAGTCCCTACGGATCGATGAAAACAGAGTCGTCCTGGGGCTATTGGGTTCTCGAGTCAGTCCGCCGCAGGACTTTTTCCACCGACGTAGTCCCGAGTCGCGTCGACGAGTACCTGCCGGTAACTGCTCGAGTCGGGGTCCTGCGTTAGCTCACGGAATCGACGTTTGAACCCCTCGAAGTCGACGGTGGGTGCGTCCATCGCGGCCACGCGAGCGAGATCGTACAGCCGGTGGTCGTCGTCGACGAGGTCGTGTCGCTCCGCGAGCGCGAGCGCGAAGGCCGCATTGACGGCCGTGATTTCGGGATCGGCGGTCGGCGAGAGGCGTTGGTGCTCCGGCCGCGAGGAGGGGTCCGGACGGTCCGCGACTGCCGCTGCGAGACTGGACTCGAGATAGGCGAGCAACTTCTCGCCGGGGCCGACCGAGAGGGTGATGTCGTCGGCGTAGATGTCTTTCATGTGGTTGGCGATCTGGTGGCAGTGGGCGAGTTTGCGCTGTTCGACGCTCTTGCCGGCCAGCGCCAGGAAGAGGACTTCGTCGGTCGACTGCGTGTGGGACGGGTGTTCCTGTTCGTACCTGGCCATGTGGGCGAACTCGTGGAGAGCGAGTTCTCGAGCCATCGCGCTCGAGGCGGCCTGTCTGGAGATGTTGAGAACGTGGCGGTCGCCGTAGTGGCCGGCCCAGGTACGCTCGTCCGGGTCGTCCTGTAGCTGGACGTACACCGGCAACGAGAGATCGTGCTCGGTCTCGAAAAGGTCGCGAGCGCCGAGAAACGGAGACGTGGGGCCGGGACCCTGGACGCGTATATCCATGCTGATATCTACCAAGGGAGGAGACGGTATGTCTCTTACGCCCACTTTCGCGAGCCGCGAGGACGAGTTGTAGCGTGGGAGGGTGCTCGGCTCGCCGCCAGCCGTTGCGTGGTATTAACTCACGTAAACTATATATTCCGGACCGTAAGCGGGAGAAGCGGTCAAATTCCGACGCCGACGAAACACTACCCTTTTGACCCCGCTAGCGGTAATGGGGGGTATATGGGCCGACGCAAGAAGATCGTCCAAGAGTGTGAACGGCTGATGGACGAACCGGAGAACATCCGGAACATCGCCATCGCCGCTCACGTCGACCACGGGAAAACGACCCTTTCTGACAACCTGCTGGCCGGTGCCGGCATGATCTCCGACGAGACTGCCGGCGAGCAGCTCGCGATGGACACGGAAGAGGACGAGCAGGAACGTGGGATCACCATCGACGCGGCGAACGTCTCGATGACCCACGAGTACGAGGGCACCAACCACCTCATCAACCTCATCGACACGCCGGGCCACGTCGACTTCGGCGGTGACGTGACTCGTGCGATGCGTGCCGTCGACGGCGCGCTGGTCGTCGTCGACGCCGTCGAGGGCGCGATGCCCCAGACCGAGACCGTCCTGCGCCAGGCGCTGCGCGAAGGCGTCAAGCCGACCCTGTTCATCAACAAGGTCGACCGCCTGATCTCCGAACTGCAGGAAGGTCCCGAAGAGATGCAGGAACGTCTCCTCTCGGTCATCCGCGACGTCAACGAACTCATTCGCGGCATGACCGAAGACATGGACGACGTCGAGGACTGGACCGTCTCCGTCGAAGACGGCACCGTCGGTTTCGGGTCCGCACTGTACAAGTGGGGCGTCTCGATGCCCTCGATGCAGCGTACCGGGATGGACTTCGCCGAGATCATGGAACTCGAGCGGTCGGACAAGCGCCAGGAGCTTCACGAGAAGACGCCGCTGTCTGACGTCGTGCTCGACATGGTCTGTGAGCACTTCCCCAACCCCGTCGACGCCCAGCCCCGACGTATCCCGCGTATCTGGCGGGGCGACGACGACACCGACCTCGCGGAGGGCATGCGCCTGGTCAACGAGGACGGCGAGGTCGTCTTCATGGTCACCGACATCTCGATGGACCCTCACGCCGGCGAGATTGCTTCCGGCCGTGTCTTCTCGGGGAGCCTCGAGAAGGGCCAGGAGCTGTACGTCTCCGGCACGGCGGGCAAGAACCGCATTCAGTCCGTCGGTGTCTTCATGGGTGGCGAACGCGAGGAAGTCGACGAGGTCCCTGCGGGGAACATCGCTGCGGTGACGGGTCTGAAAGACGCCATCGCCGGTTCGACCGTCTCGAGCGTCGAGATGACGCCGTTCGAGTCGATCGAGCACATCTCCGAGCCGGTCATTACGAAGTCCGTCGAGGCACAGAACATGGACGACCTGCCGAAGCTGATCGAGACGCTGCGCCAGGTCTCCAAGGAAGACCCGACGATCCAGATCGACATCAACGAGGACACCGGCGAACACCTGATCTCCGGACAGGGTGAACTCCACCTGGAAGTCATCACCCAGCGTATCGAGAAGAACCAGGGCATTCCGGTCAACACCGGTGAGCCGATCGTCGTCTTCCGCGAGCAGCCCCAGCAGCCAAGCGACGAGGTCGAGGGGATTTCGCCGAACCGCCACAACCGCTTCTACATCTCCATCGAACCGATGAGCGACGAACTCGTCGAGACGATCAAGCTCGGCGAGGCGTCGATGGACATGCCCGAGCAGGAACGGCGTGAGGCCCTGCAGGAGGCCGGCATGGAAAAGGAGACGTCCCAGAACGTCGAGAACATCCACGGGACCAACGTCCTCATCGACGACACGAAGGGTATCCAGCACCTAAACGAGACGATGGAACTGGTCGTCGAAGGGCTCGAGGAGGCACTGGACAACGGTCCGCTCGCCAACGAGCCAGTCGAAGGGACGCTCATGCGACTGCACGACGCACGACTCCACGAGGACACCATCCACCGTGGTCCCGCGCAGGTCATCCCTGCAGTCCGTGAAGCGGTCCACAACGCCCTGATCGACGGCAAGATCAAGATGCTCGAGCCGATGCAGGACGTCCGCATCGACGTGCCCAACGACCACATGGGCGCTGCTTCGGGTGAGATTCAGGGCCGCCGTGGCCGCGTCGACGACATGTACCAGGAAGGCGATCTGATGGTCGTCGAAGGGATCGCCCCGGTCGGCGAGATGATCGGATTCGCTTCCGACATCCGCTCGGCGACCGAGGGTCGTGCCTCCTGGAACACCGAGAACGCCGGCTTCGAGGTCATGTCCGACTCGCTCCAGCGTGAGAAGATCATGGAGATCCGTGAGCGCAAGGGCATGAAGCTCGAGCTGCCCGAGCACATCGACTACATCTAAATCTAGCTCACTGCGGTCGTTTTTCTTCGTGGGACAGGAGGCTTCGGGCTGTCGAGAACCATCTCGGGGCCGCGAACTGTGTTCGGCAGGAGCCCTGCCGGAGAGCCATCCGAGTTGCAGTCCCAACCGGAGCGCTTTCCAGGTAATTACGAGGTCGTTCCGACAGCCCCACGCTCCGGTATCCTCGTTGACGACGACGAGAGCGTCTCCTGAGTGGGTCTGACCAGTCGACGTAAATCAGCCACTTCAAGCCGTAAGAACTGCATAGAAAAAGGGAAACATCACTGCAAGGGCGACGAGCACGAGCGTCCACGGGAAGAGAGCTGCGGTCCCGACCACAAATAGAACACCGACGACTGCAGCGGTCCCTTTTTGTCGGATGCTAAGATACACAGTGGAAAATTATAGTTCGGTAATGTAAATATTGCGAACAGATGTGGTTACGCCGTCTCGAGTTAGTGTCGACCGGCGACCGAACCGTTCAGTCGGCGACTGAAACGAGAGTGGTTCCTGCTCGGGACCAAGGAATCCAGCCGACAACTGGAGACGGACGCCGAACTGGGTCGACAAACAAACGTCGCAATAGCCGGAGTGAAGAAGAAACGTTGTTAGAGTTTACTTTTCCGATGTGATTCACCGGTGGAAGCTGTTCCAGTCGCAGTCTCTATCGACGAATATTCTGCAACGCATGGTATACGTTCAATTAAGTTCTAAATTCTATGGTGTTTAGAAAGAATTTAACTTCTGGGCTGATTCCACTTATTTGCAGATGCCGAAAGATAATAACAATACGGTCGATCGACGATCAGTACTCCAGGCGGCTGGTGGACTCGGTGCGTTGTTCGGGTTCAGCGGGGTCACGGCTGCGACACCCGGACGGGAACCGGGTCCAAAAAAGGACGAACTCGTCGTCGGGGTCGAGCCGTCGGTCTCGAGCGCCGAGCATACGGTGAAGTCACAACTCCCGGCGGACGCGGAGGTCGTCCACACGAACGAGACGCTGGGATACGCCACCGTCGAGATGCCGGAGAAAACGGCTGAGGCGGAGGTAGAGAGTTTCAAGGCAGGTATTCTCGACAGTGACGGGATCGCTTACGCAGAGGAGAACGTCACCTACGAGGCCCTCGAGATGGAGGCTCTCGAGAGCGACGACGACGAAGACGCAGACGAAGCTACCGTCGGTACGGAAGACGTCAGCGCGAGCGTCGTCGACGATCCGTTTTTCGGTAACCAGTACGCACCCCAGCAGGTCAACTGTCCCGGTGCCTGGGAGGTAACCGAAGGCGATTCGGACGTGACGATCGCGATCGTCGACCAGGGCATCCAGTACGATCACGAGAACCTCGCGGAGAACATGGACGGGAGCGTTTCGAACTCCGGCTACGACTTCGTCGGCGGAGACGGCGATCCGTACCCCGTCAGTGCTAGCGAGGACCACGGGACTCACGTCGGCGGCATCGCGGCCGGCGGGACCAACAACGGCACGGGCCACGCCGGCATCTCGGACTGTTCGATGCTGTCGGCCCGAGCGTTGGGCGACAGCGGCGGCGGGTCACTGACTGACATCGCCGACGCGATCCAGTGGTCGGCCGACCAGGGAGCCGACGTCATCAACATGTCGCTGGGTGGCGGTGGATACACGCAACTGCTCGCGGACGCGTGTGCCTACGCACAGGAGCAGGGTTCGCTGCTAGTCGCTGCGGCTGGCAACGACTTCGGCAGCAGCGTCTCCTATCCGGCGGCGTACGACACCGTGATGGCCGTCTCCTCGCTCGATGAAGGCGAGACCCTGTCGTCGTTCTCGAACGTCGGCCCGGAGATCGAACTGGCTGCGCCAGGCGGCGACGTCCTCTCGGCAGTCAACTGGGACGACTACGACTCCTACTCGGGCACGTCGATGGCGTCGCCGGTCGTCGCCGGCGTCGCGGGTCTCGTGTTGTCGGCGTCCCCCTCGCTCTCGAACGAGGAGCTACGGACCCACCTCCACGAGACTGCCGTCGACATCGGCCTTTCGGAAAACGAGCAAGGGTACGGTCGTGTCGACGCTGAGAACGCGGTAAAATCCGCTCCAGGAACCGATCCGGACCCCGACCCGGACCCGGACCCGGACCCCGATCCGGACCCCGATCCGGGCGAGTGCGGTGACGAAGAAAACACCGCGAGCGCCGACGGATCGCTCAGCGGCGGCTGGTGGGGCAACCCGAGCGACAGCTACATCTACGAGCTCTCGACGAGCGACCCCTGTAGCGCCACCGTGACGCTCGAAGGCCCATCGAACGCGACGTTCGATCTGTACGTAACCTTCGACGGACGCCAGCCGTCGACCTTCGATTACGACGAGGCGTCCGCCGACTGGGGCGCTGACGAAGAGATCGAGATCGACCTCGACGGCGACGAGGAGATCGGTATCCTGGTCGATCGATTCAGAGGAAGCGGCTCCTACACGATCTCGGTCGAAGAACTCGGTAAGTAACGGAGCAACCGCAACGTCGACGGTAGCTCCCACCGTCGCTGTATCGGGTGACACCAGCGCCGGCTTCACCGGCTCCGTTCGCACGCTACGAACTCCGGTCAGTGAAACTGGGGAGAAGTGCTGTCACTCGAGACGGAGTCACCCACCGATCCCAAAATCCCATCACCTCCCACCCAACGCTTCGAATCGATCACGGCGTGTTCGACGGTGTCGCCCGCGTTCTCGAGGACTGAAGGGCGATCGATCTTCTCGTTTTTCTCTTCGGTCGCTGGTTCGGTATCGCTACGAACAGAACTATCGTGGCCACTGCAAGTCAGTGCGCACCCGATCGACAGATGGATCGGCGATCAGTGTACAGATCGTTGCAGTTGGCACTATCGGAGGTTCGTTCGACGAAACCGGTGCAAACCGGACTCGCGGACTCGAAGGAGTCAGACAACGTTCGAGACGCTCGGCCGACGGAGACGGAGACAGTTCTCACTCCCGTTCGCCGGCACCGAGCGCCGCTTCGCCGACTTTCTCGTGGCCCTCGATGACCTCCTGGCCGCCCATGTACGGTCGCAGCGGCTCCGGTACCGTGACGGTGCCGTCCTCGTTCTGGTAGTACTCGAGGATGGCGACCATCACGCGGGGCAGGGCCAGCCCCGAGGCGTTCAGGGTGTGGAGGTACTCGGCCGACTCGTGGCGCTCGGGCCGGTAACGCAGGCCGGCGCGTCGAGCCTGGTAGTCCTCGAAGTTCGAGGCCGACGAGACCTCGAGCCAGCGGCCCCCCTCCTCGGGGCCGTCGTCCATGTCGTCCCCCGGAGCCCAGACTTCGATGTCGTAGGTCTTCGCGCTCGCGAAGGTGAGATCGCCGGTACAGAGCTCGAGGATGCGATAGGGGAGATCGAGTCGGCGCAACACTTCCTCGGCCTCCTCGAGAAGTTCCTCGAGTCGGTCGTAGCTGTCTTCGGGTTCGACGAAGTTGACCAGTTCGACCTTGTTGAACTGGTGAACACGGACGATCCCGCGGGTTTCGGTGCCGTGTTCGCCGGCTTCGCGCCGGAAGTTCGGCGAGTAGGCCTGATGTTTCAGCGGGAGGTCGTCTTGCAGGAGGATGTCACCGGCGTACATGTTGGTGACCGGCACCTCCGCGGTGGGACAGAGCCAGAGGTCGTCGTCCTCGTACTCCTCGTCGTTGCTGCCGCCGAGCCGGTAGGCGTCGTCGGTGAACTTCGGGAACTGGCCGGTGCCACGCATCGACGCACTCTTGACCGGCACCGGCGGGACGAGGTCGACGTACCCCTGTTCGCGGTGGACGTCCATCATAAACTGGATCAGCGCGTGCTCGAGGCGTGCACCGTCGCCCTTGAGGAAGTAGAAGCCGGAGCCAGTGGTCTTGGCACCGCGTTGCTCGTCGATAACGTCGAGTTCCTCGCCGAGCTCGTAGTGGGGTGTGATCTCGTCGGCGTCGACACGCAGATCGTCGAAGCCCCAGCGGCGGTCCTCGACGTTGTGACGTTCGTCGACCCCCAGCGGAACGCTCTCGTGGGGTATTTGAGGGACCTCGAGCATGCGGTCCTGAAGCTCCGCCTGGAGGTCCGCGGCTTCGGCTTCGACCTCTTCGATCTGGGACTTGAGCTCCCGTGACTCCTCGATGGCCTCGTCTTTCTCGTCCTGTTTGCCGTTGGCGACGAGTGTGCCGATCCGCTCGGTGATCTCGTTGCGCTCGTGGCGCAGTTCGTCGCCGCGTGCTTTCAGCTCCCGCCACCGCTCGTCGAGGTCGAGAATCTCGTCGAGGTTGACGTCGGCCCCTCGATCGTCGAGAGCCTCGCGTACCTCGTCGGGATTCTCGCGTACGTACGTCCGGTCGAGCATTACCGAAGGGTTCAGTACGGCCGTCCAAAACCGTATCGGAAGTGTTCTTCGTCTGTGATCGACGAGCCCGCCGACCGACGGCAAGCGCCACGAACGGCGAGAGGGGGAAACGAGCGGAAAACGTTTTTTGCGCCCGCTGTGTTGGCATAGGTATGGATCCGCTCGAGGGAGAGGCGTCGTCGGCACCGATCGAGTACGAGCCGGTCAACGTCAAGGACGTGCTCGTCGAGATGAAAGACACCGCAGAGCTGTTGATCGACCTCTCGTATTCCGCGGTACTTCACTCGAGCGAGGAGATCGCCCGCGAGGTGTTGCGACTCGAGGAGCGAATGGACGTCCTCGAGATGCGAGCCCGAATGGGACTGATGATGGCCGTCCGCAACCCGACGGACGCCGAGCAGCTCGCGCCAGTGCTGGGGATCGTCACCGCCGCGGACGACATCAGCGACGCGGCCGGCGACATCGCGAAAGTCGTACTCGAGGACATCGGGCTTCCGGAGGCGATGCGGACGGCGCTGCCCGACGCCGTCGAGACGCTCGTCCGCGGCGTCGTCGATGCCGATTCGTCCTACGTCGACCGGACGCTCGCGGAGATCGACCTCGAGTCCGAGACGGGCGTTCGCGTGATCGCGCTGCGACGCGGCGAGGAGTGGCTGCTCAATCCCGGACCGACGACGACCATCACGGCCGACGACGTCGCCTTGCTCCGCGGGCCGGACGTGGCTATCGGCGACGTTTGCGAGACGCTGACTGGTACTGGCTACGAGCCACCGACCGCGGACACACCGGACGTCGAAGATCTCGAGCGGGCGGTCGACACCATCGTCCACATGAAGAACCTCTCGGAGCTGGCCGTCGACCTGGCTTACAGCGCCGTCCTCTTCGACAGCGAACCGCTTGCCGAGGAGGTCCGTAACTTGGAGATCGAAGTCGACGCCCTCGAGTCGCGCTTCGAAGCCTGGACGCTCCGGGCAGCAGAAGACGCTCCCGATCCGGTCGCCCTGCGTGGGTTGATCCATCTGGGCAGCGCCACGGAGGTCATCAGCGACGCCGCGATCGACATCAGCGAGGGCGTACTCCGGGATATCGACGTCCACCCGGTCGTTCAGCTGGCAGTCGAGGAGAGCGACGAGATCATCATCCGCGTCGGGATCGACTCCGACAGCGAACTCGACGGAACGTCGATCGTCGGGGGCGTTCCCGACACCGACACCACGATGTCGGTGATCGCGATCCGTCGGCCGGACGAGGGGTGGCTCCTCGTCGGCGACGACGACGCCGAAATCCACGGCGGCGACGTGCTCATCTCGAAGGGCACGCGAACGGCAGCCGCCGCGTTCGAGGAGCTAGCGACAGTCTAGGGGTTGCCACGGAGACCGGCGGGACGTCTTCTCGACTCACTCGAGTGCCGTCACCATGACGCCGACGAGCTCGAGGTACAGCAGTGTTCCCGCCCCCACGATCGCGATTGCGAGGAGGAACGGCACGATCCTCCGGAGCCGGTCCCGGTCTCGACGCTGGACGCGGGATCGAACCGGGAGCGCCCGGATGAGGTCGAACAGGGTCAGTGCCACCGTCGCAGCGATCGTCATCGTGGTCGTCACCGTCGATCACCCCGCTCGAGCGTCGCGGATGGCCGGCGGAATCGTCGTCCACGTTCGCGAACTGGTGTGACTGTTGGCATACCCACGGAGCCAACAGCATCCCACTTGAATCTCAGTCAGACAATCGATCGCTGAGATGGCGTCATACGGAGGGAAGACGGACGAATGACGGAGTTCTCTGCTGGTGATTTTGTCTTGCCGTCGGCTATCGCCTGTCGGTTACCGAAACACCGGCCCCGCTCCGTCTCAGAACCCGAGCACGAGCGCCGAGACGCCGATGAAGATGACCATCCCGAAGACGTCGACGACGTTGGTGACGATCGGGATCGTCGTGTCGTCGGGATCGATCCCCAGTCGGTAGGAGCCGTACGTCGCGAGGAAGCTGAAGACGATCGCGATGACGGCGACGGACATCCCGCTGACCAGCGAGATGAGAAGTAGTGTCGACAGCGGCAGCGGCGACCCGATGACGATCCCCAGCGCGTAGGCACCGATCGCCAACGCCGTGAAGATCGTCGCCGCGAGCGCGAGGATCGCCGCCACGTTCGCCCACAGCACGCGGTCGGTCGGGTCGAGTTCGGTCGTCCCCAGGTGGAACCGAGTCGTCAGTCGCGAGGAGAGGATCGCACCGAGGTTCCCTCCCATGTCGACCATCGTCGGCACCATCACTGCGAGGATGGCGTACTCGGTTAACATTTCCTCGGCGTCCTCGAGAGTGATCCCGGCCCAGAGGACGATGACCGAGAGGACGACGAGCAACGGAAACATGTTGCTGACGATCGACTTCCAGTCCCACGTCCCGAGCGAGCCCTGCGGAACGACCATTCAGACGAGCACCTCCACGAGGCTGATCGAGAGCAGCATAAAGAGCATCCCGAAGATGTCGCCGAGCGTGGTGACGATCGGACCGACCAGGTTGTCGGGATCGTAGCCGTACTTGTAACCCGCGAAGATCAACGCGAGCAGGCCGAAAATCAGGACGACAGACGTCAACACGCCGGCGATCAGCATGATTCCGACCAGTTCGTACAGCGCGGCGACCTCCCAACCGATCACCAGCAGTGCGATCCAGGTGATGACGCCGATGACGATCGAAATACCGATACCGTTGATAAACGAGGCGAGGACAGCGTTGACCAGCCGTTCGTTCCACTCGAAACGTGGCTCGAGCAGCCCCTGGTGGAGGCCACTCGAGATACGTCCTCCCAGCGCGCCGTAGACGTTCCCCCGTGTGGCGAGGAAGACGGGGACCATCACCAGCAACCCGGGGAACCGTTCGACGCTCTCGAGGATACCTTCGAGCACCAGTCCGGCGAAGAGCCCGCCGCCGAGCGCGATCAACAGGATGGGGAGTGCCTCGCGATAGATCGACCAGAAGTCGCGCCGAACGCTCATATCAGTGCATCACTCAGTCGCCTGTTAAACGTATCGGGGATCCGGCGGGTTTTCGCGGGGCGGTTCCACAGTCATACTGTCAGTATTGAGACTAAAGCGGGGTCGAACACTCCGGACGGTCCCGAGAGGCAGCCGTCGGCGTGAAGAGTGACCACAGCATGTGAATTGGCCTCATTATTAGTCCCAAAGGAGAACCTTCTTTAGTCTTCTCTAAAGTCTCTCTCGCGTATGCTGCGCACCAACCACAGCAGTGGAGTTCGAATCGACGAGGCGATCGCCATCGGGACCGACACCGAGCGGCTACCGACGCTCGAGGAGTTGATTCTCGACCTGCTCGAGGGCGAGTTCGCAGGGGTCATTCGATCACACGTACGGGGTGAGGTCTATGGGGGCTGCTAGCGGCCGCGACCTCGAACTGCATGCCGACCGGGCCGGCGAGATCACCGACGACGAGTACGTCGCCGTAACCCAGGATACGTTCGTCGGACCCGCCATCGAGAAGTTCCGCAAGTTCGATCCAGAAGAGGAAGAGACGACCGTTTATTACCTGTACATCACGGACAACTCGAACCGCCTCGTCGGCGTGATGTCCCTGCGGGAGTTGCTCAACGCGCCCGAGGACGATGTCGTCGAGGAGCACATGGTCACCGACCTGGTGACGATCAACGCCGGTGCAGACCCCGAGTTCGCCGCCGACGAGATCGTCGAGCGGGACTTCCCCGCGATGCCAGTTGTCGACGACGACGGTGTGCTGGTCGGGGTCCTCCGGACCGACGATATGATCGAGGTTGTCGAGGAGGAAGCTACCGAAGACATCCTCAAATCGGCCGGCTTCTCCTTTGCCGACATCGAGGAGTCCCGAAGTTCGGCGATCCTCGAGTCGTCGATCCCGCGTATCCTTCGGCTTCGGCTCCCGTGGTTGATCGTCGCGCTCGCTGGCGGCCTGCTCGCCGGCGGCGTCATCGACTACCACGAGGAGACCCTCGAGGGCGTCGTCGCGCTGGCTTTCTTCGTCCCGGTCATCATGGACATGGGTGGGAACGTCGGCACCCAGGCGTCGACGATCTTCGTCCGGGGGCTGGCGCTCGGCCAGATCGACGACCGTAACGCGATGCGTTACTTCGCTCGTGAAGGGCTTATCGGGCTTCTGATCGGCCTGATCATCGGTGCCATCGGTGCTGCGGCGGCGTACGTCTGGCAGATAGACGAACCGTACGCGGCCGAGTTAGCGATCGTCGTCTTCGCCGGTCTCGTCGCAGTCTGTGTGGTCGCGTCGGTCGTCGGCTACGTGATCCCCTGGATCATGAACAAGCTCGGGTTCGACCCGGCCGCGGCCTCCGACCCGCTGATCACGACCGTCAAGGACGTAACGGCGCTGCTGATCTACTTCGGCCTCGCGGCGGTGCTGCTGGCCGAACTCCTGTAGCGACCGGTCGGCCGACAGAGTTCGGCGACGACGGCCGATTCAGTTTTTCGATCCGCTGGGAGCCTGGATCACCTCGTTCGACGGCGGGAACTCTCCGGCTGTACGCGACAGATTTCTCTCAGGAGGCCACTACGCTTATTCCGGTTTCGTTGGCACATGTTCACATGGAGACGCCAGCGCCGGGAGAATCAGTCGCAGCCGGGGATTCGATCGGAATGGAACGAGACGCCGACGACCTCGCGGACGAGATCGGTCTTACGGAGTCGAACATCGAGTGGCGAAAGGAGTTCGTCGGGTTCGACGAGAACGACGAGCGTCGCCTGGCCGCACTACACGATGTCGTCGAACAGCGACGGGAAGACCTCGTCACCGCGTTTCTCGAGCCCATCCAATCGCATCGTCGAACGCGAGCCGTCCTCGAGCGATCCCCACGGACCGATCGGGAACTGCGACGGATCGTCGTGGGGTATCTCGAGACGTTGACCGGCGGCAGTTACGACAGACGGTACTTCACCCACCGGACGCGGATCGGTCGGCTACACGATCGCCTCGAAATGCCGCTCCATTACTTCGGCGGGATGTTCGCGAACCTCAACGCGATCTTCCTCGAAGAGATCCGGGAGGCGACGAAACGAGAGGCGATGGCGGCGCTCGACGAGGTGGCAGTGACGGACACGGACGCCAATGCGGACGCGAACGTGGACGAGGACGCCGACGACACGGCGACGGACGGAACCCGGGCCGGCGTCGACGGTCTCGAGGAAGCCCGCGATGCGGTCGCGGACGCGATCGACGACGGGTTCGCGGACGCGACGGCGACGATCAGGGGGACCAATCTCGACATGCAGGTGATCAACGACACCTACCTGCACTCTTACAGCGAGCGAATCGAATCCGCCGAAGAACAGCAAGCGGCCGCGGAGCGCGTCGCCGAGGCCGTCGACGAACTCGAGGAGATCACGGACGACGTCGACACACAGGCCGCGGAGATCAGGGAGCTGACGGACGACCAGACGGAGACGATGGAGGAGACGGCCGGTGAGGTGTCGGATCTCTCGGCGACCATCGAAGAGATCGCCTCCACGGCAGAGGAAGTCAGTGCGACGACCGAAGAGGCAGAGCGGACTGCCACACGGGCGACGGAAACGGCCGAAAACGCCATCGAGGAGATGGAGCGCGTCGAGTCGGTGACCGGCGACGCGACCGACGACATCGAGAAGCTCCGGGAGAGCGTCGAGCGGATCGACGAGATCGTCGATGTTATCAACCAGATCGCCGATCAGACGAACCTGCTCGCGTTGAACGCGTCGATCGAGGCCGCACACGCCGGCGGTGACGGCGACGGGTTCGCGGTCGTCGCCAACGAAGTCAAATCCTTGGCCGAAGAGTCACAGGAAGAGGCCTCGACGATCGAATCGCTGGTCGAGCGGATTCAGACCGACACGGAGGAAACAGTTTCGACGCTCCGGACGGCCAACGAAGCGGTTTCGTCGGCCGTCGACGACGTCGCGGAGACCGTCGACGGGCTGCGACGGATCGAAGCCACGATCGAGGAGGCCAACGCCGGCACCGACGAGGTCGCCGACGCCACCGACGACCAGGCGGCGAGTACCGAGGAGGTCGCGACGGCGATCGACGGTGCACTCGAGGACACGCGGGACGTATCCGATCGCTCCGACGCGATCGGCTCGGCGACGGATCGCCAGTCCGACCTGGTCGAAGACATCGCTGCGGAAGTCGAGAGGTTCGCCGACGGAGAACACGAGCAGCGAACGGTGACGGGGGACCGGTTCGACGACTAAGCTGGGAGTCCCATCCAGGCGACGATACCCCACGCAAGCGCGATGCCGGCAAGCGAGAGCACGAGGTTTCCGGCCGCGTTGGCGACCGCACGCAGTCGGTCGCCGCGCTCGTACAACTGGACGGTCTCGACCGAGAACGACGAGAACGTCGTAACGGAACCACAGGCACCGATCCCGAGCAACTGGATCGTCGACTCGCCAGCACCGGCAAAGACCGCGAGCCCGAAGACGAAGCTTCCGAGGACGTTCACCAGGAGCGTCGGCCAGGGGAATCCCTCGCTCGAGAACCGCAGGTACACCCAGTGTCGGAACACGGCACCGATCGCGCCGCCGGTACCGACGAGGTGTGCGGGCCGGGGGTCGAACGAGACTACGAGTGCGTCGACGAAAAGCGGTGCGAGGACGACGATCGACTCGAGGGTGGCGTGTCTCACGCCGTCTCACCCCCCGGCGTCGGTTGCGAGCCGTCACCGACCCATCGGGCGAGCGATCGGCTGGCGAGTACCCCCGCGAACCCGAGTCCGTAGTTTGCGGCGACGATACCAAACAGGAGCAGTGGGTCGCCGGCGACGGCGGTCTGGACCGCGAACGTGCTGTACGTCGTCAGCGACGAGAGAAATCCCGTGGTGAAGACGATTCGGGACTGCCTTCCGACGAGTCCGGCGTACTCGGCCTCGTAGACCAGAAAGCCGAGCGCGAAGCTCCCGAGGACGTTGACCAACAGGACCGCCGGCACCTCCGCAAACAGTTCCACTGCGAAAAACCGGAGGTTCGAACCGGCGAATCCGCCGATAGCGATCAACGCGAGTGTCTCGAGTCGAACGAGGGGGTGATCGGATGTCATGGCTGACCGAAACCGAAAGACCGCCAGTCGGCCGCAACTCGGGTGCGGGAATCGACGGTCGGGCGGGCAGAACCCACCTCTGGCTACGGCTGGATTGACACAGAACCCGTATCAGGGTTGCGAAAGGGCGGTTGGAGCGACAGTGCCGGACGCAGCTATCCGCGACGACCTCGCTCGAGACCACGCGGAAGGAAAAGGCTCAAGTTTAGACTCGCTCTAAACCAAGACATGACAGACGGGGACGACAGACGCAAGTTCGCGCGGGCGTCGTGGGTGAACGTCCTCGGGAACGCGGCGAAGATCGTCGTGGAGGGTGCCGCAGGGCTGGCGTTCGGCAGCGTCGCCCTGATCGCCGACGCGGCCCACTCCGTCGCGGACCTGATCTCGAGTATCGTCGTCCTCGCCTGGGGCGGGAGTTCGTTCCAGGAGCCCGACGACACCCACCCGCACGGACACGACAGGATCGAGCCGCTGACGGCGCTTTTCGTCGGGGCCGTCCTCGCCGTGCTCGGGCTCTCGTTGCTGTACGAATCGCTGCAGGGTCTCCTCGTCCTCGATCCGCCCGCGGCGAACCCCCTCTTGCTCGCTGCGCTTGCCTTCGCGATCGTCGACATGTACCTCGTCTACCGCTACACCGAGTACGTCAACGCCGATCTCGGATCGCCCGCCCTCGAGGCCCTGGCCGTCGACTGTCTGAACGATATCTACACCACGATCGCGGCGGTCGTCGGGGTCGTCGGAGTGTTGTTCGGCCAGCCGCTTCTCGACCCCATCGCCGGCGGCCTGGTGAGCTTGCTGGTCGTCTACCAGGGCGTCGAGATCGGCCGCGAGAACGTCGACTACCTCGTCGGTGCCGCGCCCGGTCCCGAAAAGCGGACGGCGATTACGCGGACCCTACGGGCCCATCCGGACGTCGAGGGGGTCCACGACCTGACGGTCTTCTACGACGGCACCGTCCTCGAGGTCGAGGTCCACGTCGAGGTCGACGGCGACATGCCGTTCCGACGGGCCCACGACATCGAGTCGGAGCTCGTCGACCGGCTGCGGCGGATAGAGGACGTCGGCGACGCACACGTCCACCTCGACCCGTCGGGCATCGGCGAGTGGAAGGCCCGATCCGGGGAGGGGTGACCGCACCGCCGATCGAGACGCGATGGAATCACTCGAGTTGGCGGTTCGATACAGACTGTCGTCTCATACGGTTTCCTGTCTATCAGTTTCGGTGCTCGGTGCAACCGCGACCCGAAGGCGGTTACACGTGCACTGCCTCGGCCTGCTCAGCCTGTAGATCGATACGGAAACGCATTCGGTGCCGAACGTCCCGTTCACGATGCGGGAGGTCTGTTCGACATCCCGTCACGGTCGCTCGAGCGCTCGCCGGCGTCGTGGGTGCCGTCGCCGCGGTCGTCGGTCGCGGCCAGTGGCAACCGAACGGTGAAGATAGAGCCCTCGGGTCCGGTCTCGGCGAGTTCGACGGTTCCGCCGTATCGTTCGCCGAGGATGCGCGTCAGGTAGAGACCGAGCCCGTGGTTGCGTGATTTACGTTCGAACAGCCGCTCGCGGGTCTCGGGCGGTATCCCTGGCCCGTCGTCCGAGACGGTGACGACTACCTCGCCGTCGCGCCGCTCGAGGGTGACCGTGACGTGTGGGTCGTCGTCGTCGTGTTCGATCCCGTTCTCGACGACGTTCGAGACGACCCATTTGAGGCCATCGTTGCCCACGACCAGGACCGACTCGGGTCCCTGGACATCGATCGTCGCTTCGGGATAGGTCGACCGCAGGTCGGCGGCGACCTCGTCGATCAGTGCCGAGAGATCGACGTGCGAGTCGGTGGCGTTCAGGTTGGCCCCGAGCATCGCCCGCACGTCGTCGATGACGTCCCCGAGCGACTCGCTCTCGCGACGGATCGTTTCGAGGCGGTCGCGTGAACGGTCGTCGTGATCGTCCTCGAGCAACAGCGAGGCGTGACCGCCGATGATCTGGGTGCTGTTGAACACCTCGTGACGCAAGAGGTCGTTCAGGTAGCCGAGCATCTCGCGTTCCTCCTCGAGTTGCTCGGCCCGAGCCCGCGCGGCCGCCGCCTCGACCTCCCGCTGGATGGCGCGTGCCTCGACGTAGCCGACGGCGAAACCGCCCAGCGTGCCGAACACGATCGACCAGAGCATCCAGATGACGTTTCCAGCGAGCGTTATCGGGTAGATCACCATCGACGCCAGGTTCACCAGCAGAAAGACCAGACAGACCCCGGCCGTCCAGCCGGCGATCCGGCGATACCGATCGTCGGACACGTCGCTGCGCGCGAGACGGCGACCGGCCCAGGCTATCCCGAGCGCCGGGACGCCGGTGAGTACGATCACGACGGCGGTATCGATTGGCGCGAGCGACTCCCGGAAGACGGCGGCCCACGCGAGTACGCACAGGAACAGCCCGATCCCAGTGGCGATGACGAGTCGCGGGACGACCGTCCAGCGAGAGCGAGGCCGGGCGTCGTCGGCAGTCATGCCTGTCTCACCGATGGGGACCCACTTCCTCCTGCGCTCTCACCTACGCCGGGGCTACTCGAGCCCATAATCGTCCCGACGGAATCCTCCCAAAAGGACGTAACGGCCCCGGGCTGTCGTCGCACACGGTTGGGTTCGAGACGATCCGTCTGGACTCCGCCGGTTCAGTGGTTACTATAGGTGTGGCCGACACTATTTCCGGACGATGACCCCGGGAACAGTCACGGAGGTTACCATCGACGGCTGTAACGACTGCTACTACGTCGACACCGGCATGTACGACACCGACGGCTACGGTGCCGCGTACGTCCTCGATGCCGAGCGCCCTGCCGTCGTCGAGACCGGAATCGGGACCAACCACGAGCGGATTCTCGAAGCGCTCGAGGAGATCGGGATCGCCCGCGAGGAACTCGCGGCGATCGCCGTCACCCACATCCACCTCGATCACGCCGGTGGCGCGGGCTTTCTCGCCGAGGAGTGTCCGAACGCCGATGTCTGCATTCCGGCCGCAGGTGCGAGCCTGCTTGCCGATCCGGGCCGTCTCGTCGACGGCACGAAAGCCGCAGTCGGCGACCAGTGGGAGTTTTACACCGAGCCGAAGCCGATTCCCGAAAAACGCATCCGCGAACTCGAGGACGGCGACGTGATCGATCTCGGCGACTACGAACTGCGCGTCCACGAAGCTCCGGGGCACGCTTTCCACCAGGTCGTCTTCGAGAACCCCGAAAACGACGCGGTCTTCACCGGCGACGCGGCAGGCATCTGGCTCCCCGACCGGGAGGAAATCGTCGAGACCTCACCACCCTCCGACTTCGACCTCCAGCAGTGTCTCGACGATCTGGAAACGATCGCCGCGATCGACCCGGACGTGTTGCTCTACACCCACTTCGGGCCACGGTACGTCGGCGACGACCTCGAGACCGTGCTCGAAACCTACGGCGACGTGCTCTCGTCGTGGGTCGAATCCGTCGAAGAGAAGCGCCACGAACTCGAGGACGACGACGCGCTGATCGATCACTTCGCGGAGACGATCGGCAGCGAGCGAGCCGGTACGTGGGGAAAGCGCAAGGCCAGTGCGGAAGCGGCGATGAACGTTCGCGGCGTACTAGGCGCTCTCGACGCGGAGTAGTCCTCGCGTTCGGTCGATTTCGAACGCGAGAGGGCGGCAGTCCCGGGAAAAGCTACCTCCCAGCGGGAACGATGTCATGGTAGATCGTCGAATAAACGTAGCGACAGGTGAAACAAGTTTCATCACGTTTTATCGCACGGGAGGTTTCCTCACACACGTATGGACTGGCGGGACGCCGAACGCGAATACGACGACGAGGTGATCGGGGAGACGACGCTCGGTCGGATGTTCGAGGAGACGGCCGAGCGAAACGTCAACCAACCGGCCCAGAAGTACAAGGGAGGGGTCTACGAGCGGTCGCTGACCGACTCCGTGGTGAGCGCCGCCAAACCAGGCGAGTTCCGGACCCTCTCGTACGCCGAGATGCGGGACATCGTTCGCAACCTCGCCGCCGGCTTCCGCGACCTCGGCGTCGAGGGTGGGGACCGCGTCGGTCTCTTTTCGAACACGCGCATGGAGTGGGCCCAGACCGACTTCGCCCTGCTGTCCGCAGGTGCGGTCATCACGACCGTCTACAAGAGTTCCTCGCCCGACCAGGTACGATACCTGCTCGACGACCCGGACGCCGACGGCGTCGTCGTCGAGAACGACGAAGCCTTCGAACGCGTTCTCGAGGTCGAAGACGACCTCGACCTCGAGTTTATCGTCTCGATCGACGAACTCGAGCACGATGGGGCCGATCGAGACGATGTCTATACGCTGGCCGACATCTACCACCGTGGCGAGGAAACGTTCGACGAGGAGGCCTACGAGGAGTGGGTCGACGAGCCCGATCTGGACGATCTGGCGAGCCTGATCTACACCAGCGGAACGACGGGCCAGCCCAAAGGCGTAAAACTCACCCACTGGAACTTCCGGGCGAACGTCAATCAGATCCGAAAGCGGATGGCTCCGCGACCGGACAGGGACGACGACCTCCCGTCGATCGACGAGGACGCACAGACGGTCTCGTACCTGCCGTTGGCACACGTCTTCGAGCGCACCGCAGGCCACTTCCTGATGTTCGCCAGCGGCGGCTGCGTGGCCTACGCCGAAGACCCCGACACGCTTCAGGAAGACTTCAGTACGGTCCAGCCGAACACGGCCACGAGCGTTCCTCGCGTCTACGAGAAGATCTACGATGCCATCCGCGAACAGGCAAGCGAGTCGCCGGTCAAGAAACGGATTTTCGAGTGGGCGACGGACGTCGGAAAAGAGTACCAGGAGACCGACGATCCTGGAGCAGTGCTCTCGGCCAAGCAGGCACTCGCCGACAAACTCGTCTTCTCGACCGTCCGCGACGCGCTCGGTGGCGAGATCGAGATTCTGATCAGCGGCGGCGGAAGCCTCTCGCCGGAGTTGTGTACGCTGTATCACGCGATGGGGCTACCGATCTTCGAGGGGTACGGGTTGACCGAAACCGCGCCCGTACTGACCGTCAACCCGCCCGAAGAGCCCAAGATCGGGACGATCGGCCCGGCGCTGCCCGACGTCGAGTTGCAAGTCGACGAGTCGGTCGCCGACCAGAGCGCCTTCGATGATCCCGGCGATGTCGGCGAACTCCTCGTGAGGGGGCCGAACGTCACCGACGGCTACTGGGAGAAACCGAGCGCGACGGATCGGTCCTTTACGGAGAGTGCTCCCGCGAGCGAAACGGACGGCTCGACGTCCGGAAAGTGGTTCCGGACCGGCGACATCGTCCACATGCGCCCCGACGGCTACGTCGAGTTCCGCGATCGGGTCAAACAGATTCTCGTCCTCTCGACGGGGAAAAACGTCGCCCCCGGACCGATCGAAGACGCCTTCGCCGCCAGCGAAATCGTCGAACAAGCGATGGTCGTCGGCGACAACGAGAAGTTCGTCGGCGCGTTGCTCGTTCCGAACTTCGATCACCTCCGTGAGTGGGCCGACGAGGAAGGGATCGACCTCCCCGACGACCTCGAGACACTCTGTGACCACGAACGCGTCCACGACTACATTCAGGAGGAGGTAGACCAGGTAAACGAGGGGTTCGAATCGTACGAACAGATCAAACAGTTCGAACTCGTCCCACAGGAGTTCACGGAAGAAAACGACATGGTGACCCCGACGATGAAAAAGAAGCGACGAGTCATCCTCGAGCGGTTCGAGGGTCGCGTGGACCGGATTTACGACGAAAACTAAAGAAGTCGTATAGAAAACCACCGGTTCCGTTCCGCTGAGATAATTTTATTTTGGTCAAGTAACGGTGCACTATACCCATCTTTCATGTAGGACCGGGTTCATGGTACGGTAAACCATGGACTGGCAAACCGCGGAACGGGAGTTCGAGAGCGAGGTGCTGGGAACGGAGACGCTCGGGCGGATGTTCGAGAACAGCGTCGAGCGAAACGCCGACACAGTCGCCCAGCAGTACCAGGGCGGCATCTACGATCGGAGCCTGGCCGGAACGGCGTTCGACCCCGCACCGGACGGGGAGTACGCCAGCCTGACGTACGCGGAAATGCGCGAGGTCGTCCGCGCGCTGGCGGCCGGGTTCCGGGAGCTCGGGGTCGAAACCGGGGATCGCGTCGGTATCTTCGCACAGACACGCCTGGAGTGGGCCCAGACCGACTTCGCTCTGCTGTCGGCCGGTGCGGTCGTCACGACCGTCTACAAGAGTTCGTCCCCGGACAAGGCACGGTACCTGCTCGACGATCCCGACGCGGATGGGGTCGTCGTCGAGAACGCGGACCTACTCGAGCGCATCCTCGAGGTCGAGGACGACCTCGATCTCGAGTTTATCGTCTCGATCGACGAGGGAAGCGGGTACGACGACCGCGACGACGTCTACACCCTCGCGGACGTGTACACCCTCGGCGACGAGGCATTCGACGAGGAGGCCTACCAGGAGTGGGTCGACGAGCCCGACGTGGACGATCTGGCGAGCCTGATCTACACCAGCGGGACGACGGGGCAGCCGAAGGGGGTAAAACTCACCCACCGGAACTTCCGTGCGAACGTCAACCAGGTCTATCGCCGCGTCGGCCCCCGGCCGGACAAGGACACGGACACACCGACGATCGACGGCGACAGCCGGATGGTCTCGTACCTGCCGCTGGCACACGTCTTCGAACGGACGGCCGGGCACTTCCTGCCGTTTGCAGCCGGGGCGACCGTCGCCTACGCCGAGAGCTCCGATACGCTCAAAGAAGACTTCAGCGCCGTGCAGCCGACCGGCGCGACGAGCGTCCCGCGCGTCTACGAGAAGATCTACGACGCCATCCGCGAGCAGGCCACCGAATCACCGATCAAAGAACGGATCTTCAACTGGGCGACCGACGTCGGGCGGGCGTACCAGCGAGCCGACGATCCGGGGCCGATCCTCGAGGCGAAGCTCTCGATCGCGGACAAGCTCGTTTTCGGCCAGGTGAAAGACGCGCTGGGCGGTAACATCGAGATGCTCGTCAGCGGCGGCGGCACCCTCTCGCCCGATCTCTGTACGCTCTATCACGGGATGGGGCTACCGATATTCGAGGGGTACGGGCTGACCGAGACTGCTCCCGTCGTCACCACGAACCCGCCCGAAAGACCCCAGATCGGCACGGTCGGTCCGCCGGTCGTCGGCTGCGAGGTCAGGGTCGACGACTCGGTGGTCCCCGACGGCGAAGCCGCCGACACGGCCGGCGAAACCGGCGAACTACTGGTCAGGGGACCGAACGTAGCCGAAGGATACTGGGAAAAGCCCGGGGCGACGGATCGAGCGTTCACGGCGGACGGATGGTTCCGGACCGGCGACATCGTCACGATCCGGCCCGACGACTACATCGTCTTCCACGAGCGCCGGAAACAACTGCTCGTGCTCTCGACCGGGAAGAACGTCGCGCCGGCCCCGATCGAGGACTCGTTTGCGGCCCGCGAACCCGTCGAGCAGTGTATGGTCGTCGGCGACGGCGAGAAGTTCGTCGGCGCGCTCATCGTCCCCAACGTGGACGCGCTCCGACGGCTGGCCGAGGACGAGGGGATCGACCTCCCCGACAGCGCCGCGGCGATCTGTGATCACGAGTGGGTCGAAGAACGAATCGACCGAGAGGTCCAAGCGGTCAACGAGAACTTCGAAGCCCACGAGACGATCAAGGAGTACCGGCTCGTTCCGATCGAGTTTACCGAGGACAACGACCTGTTGACGCCGACGATGAAGAAAAAGCGCCGGGCGATCCTCGACGAGTTCGAAGCAGAGATCGAGTCGATCTACGCCGAGGACGAAACCGAACAGCGACAGACTGCCTGAGACGTTCTACTGTCCGTCAGTTCCGGTGTACCCGTTTCGGATCGCGGTTACACCGGGAGATCGGGACAGCAACCCATCTGGTGGGCGGCGACGGCGAGCGACGAGAGCCCGACACCCAGTTAGGCGTTCCTTCTTTGACCCATCGGCCCCGAGTCCCAGTATGTCAGTCCGCCGTCTCTACCGACTCAACACCGCCGAGTGGACCTTCGATCACAGCGTCGCGGTCCAACTCGAGAACCCGGGGGAACCGTACGCCGGCTGGTGTCCGTGTTACCTGCTCGAGCACCCCGAGGGACTGGTCCTGTTCGATACCGGCATCAGCCGCGAGATGGCGGCCGATCCAGAGGGCTACGGCCCGAACGGCGCGGCCCACATGACCGCGTTTCTCGAGACGCTCGACCTCTCGGTTGGCCAGTCGCCGACCGACCACCTCGCCGCGCTGGGGTACGAACCCGAAGACATCGACTACGTCGTGCTCTCGCATCTGCACGTCGATCACGCGGGCAACGTCGATTCGTTTCCCGACGCCGAGGTCATCGTCCAGAAGTCGGAGTTGCGGTACGCGTTCTGGCCCGACGGGGTACAGCGGGTGTTCTACCTCGAGGGGGACTTCTCCCCGCTGCGAGACCAGTCGGTCGACGTGACGGCAGTGACGGGCGAATACGACCTCTTCGGCGACGGCAGCGTCGTCGCGTTTCCGACGCCAGGACACACGCCGGGCCACCAGTCGCTCGCAGTCGAACTCGAGTCCAGTAGCGTCGTTCTCGCGGCCGACGTCGCCAACAGCCGCGAAGGATACGAACGCGAGCGTGTCCCCTCCTTCGTCTGGTCGCTCGAGGACTCGCTCGAGTCGATCCAGCGGGTACGAGACCGCTCGCGGACGACGGACGGAACCGTGATCGTCCACCACGATCCCGAGGAACAGCGGAAACTGCCCGATCCGCCTGGGGCACTCGAGTGATCGACGCGTCTCCGACGCCGGAGCCACGGGGAGCAAAGCCGGTCCGGGACTGAGTCGAGGACGGTTCCTCGAGAGGCGAACCGTGGGTCCGGAAACGGGGCTTACCGATGTAAAAGTGTTTGTATGATTTTCATTTACTGATACCATAATAAAGGCATCATTTCCGCAGAAGAGCACTGATATGTCTATTGATAGCACAGAATAGAGCTTCTCCATCCAAGAGAGGCGATGGAAAGACACAGAAATCCAGTACACGGCGTTTATTGGATTCTACACATACACACGCCGTACACGGGTTTGACCGGCTCTAATCGAGTAGATGAAAAACAGGTAGTCCGGCAAACATAAATTATGTTAGTAAGTAACGAAAGTGATCGTTCTTCGGAAGAGAGGGGTGGCCGATCAGCGACTCACTCGAACTCCGGGGGTCGATCGGTCAGGAACGCATCGACCCCCTCGTGGTGTGCCGAGGTGTCGTACGCCAGCGACTGGATGGATGCTTCACGCTCGAGGCCGTCACGCCAGGACCGACCGAGATTATCGTGGATGGCCCGTTTCGCTAACCCGAGGTTCTCGGTTGGCCGGTCGGCGAGCGTCTCAAGCAAATCGTCGATCCGGGCCTCGAGTTCGTCGTCGGGGACAGTCTCGTTGACGAGGTCGAGGTCGTCGGCCGCCGCGGCATCGACGAGCCGTCCCGTGAACGCGAGTTCCTTCGCCGTTCGGAGCCCGACGAGGCGGGGCAGGGTCACGGTCCCGCCCATGTCGGGGACGAGCCCGACGTTGATGAACGAGGCACCGAACCGGGCCGACTCGGCCGCGTACGCGAAGTCGGCGGCCGCGACCAGCGAGAGTCCTGCCCCGACGGCGTCGCCGTCGACGGCCGCGACGACGGGCACGGGGCTCGCCAACACCCGCTCGGCTACGCGACCGAGCGTCTCGCGAACGCGTTCGTAGGCTGCTGCCGTCGTCTCCTCGCGGTCGGCCATCGCCTCGATATCGCCGCCGGCGCTAAACGCCTCGCCCTCGCCGGCGATGACCACTGCGTCCAGGGACGCGGGATCGAGCCCCTCGAGTGCCGTCGCGAGTTCGCGGGCGGTCCCGGCGGTGAACGCGTTCCGGACCTCCGGTCGGTCGAACGTGACGTAGCGGACCGAGTTCTCGTCGTGGACGTGCATGACTCGCAGGGCGGATTACTCCTTGCGCTTGATCAGGAACTTCATGTCTCCCTGGAAGACGACCGTGTCCTCCTGGTTGGTCATCTCGGTGTCGAGAACGACGATGCCCGCGTCCTCGTGTTCGACGTCTTTTTTGTCGGCCACTTCCATCTCGAGCGAGAGCGTGTCGCCGATGTAGACGGGGTTCGGGAGATCCATGTAGTTCATCCCGAGGAAGGCGTAGGCCGTGCGCTCGACGATTCCGGTACGGTAGACGAAGCCAGTCGCGTGGACGAACGTCATCGGCCCGTGGGCGATCCGACCGTCGAACGGGCCGTCCTCGGCGTACTCCGCGTTCGTGTGCAGCTCCGTCCAGTCGCCCGACAGCGCGGAGTGTGCGACGAAATCGGCCTCCGTGACCGTTCGACCGACGCTCTGGAACTCCTGTCCCACGTCGAACTCCTCGAAGTGATGTGGCTCGTAGCTGTATGCCATACGAGAACATTCCAATCGCGATACAAATAAGTTACCTCGCTTACGGGAATCGGCGACGGGACCGAGGATTGATGTGGAGAGAGCCGTCGCTCGCCGTGGGCTCGCGGCGACTCGGGACACGGCTCTCGACGGCTCCCGATCGACGACGGTTACCGGTGGTCGTAGACCCGCTTTACCTTCCCCACTTCCGTTCGCTCGATGGTTCCCGGGTCCGTCAGTTCCAACTCGTCCGGCGTGAACGAGAGGACGGTCTCGAGTCGCGTCAGCACGCGGTCCCGCAGTTCCGGCCGATCGCCGTCGACTCCGGCCGCGAGTTCGAGAGTCAACTCGAGGCGATCCAGGGTGTCCTCGCGGTAAAGGTCGATCCGGTAGTGTGGCGCGATGTCGTCGAACTCGAGGACGACAGCCTCGATCTCGCTGGGGTAGAGGTTGACTCCGCGGACGATCAGCAGGTCGTCGGTTCGGCCGGTGACGTTGTCCATGCGGACCATCGTCCGGCCACAGTCACACTCCTCGTAAGTCAGCGTCGTCAGATCGCCGGTCCGGTACCGGATCGCCGGGAGGGCTTCCTTCGTCAGCGTAGTCAACACGAGTTCCCCCTCCTCACCTTCCGGCAGGACCTCGCCAGTTCGTGGGTCGATCACCTCGGGGTAGAAGTGATCTTCCCAGACGTGCAGCCCGTCCTGTGCCTCGTGGCACTCGTTGGAAACCCCGGGGCCGATGATCTCCGAGAGACCGTAGATGTCGATCCCCGTGACGTCGAGTCGCTCCTCGATCGCCTCACGCATCGGGTCGGTGCAGGGTTCCGCGCCGAAAAGCACCGTCGACACCGGAAGCTCCGAGAGGTCGACATCCATCTCTTCGGCCGTCTCGGCCAGGTGCAGCGAGTACGACGGCGTGCAAGCGAGCACGTCGCTCTCGAGGTCCTCGAGGAGTTCGACCTGTCGCCGTGTTTGCCCGCCGCCGATCGGAACGACCGTCGCCCCAAGCTCCTCGATCCCGTAGTGGAGCCCGAGCCCACCCGTAAAGAGGCCATAACCGTAGCCGTTCTGGACCGTATCGCCCGGCTCGACGCCCGACGCGTCGAGACAACGGGCGACGACCTCGCTCCAGACCGACAGGTCCGCTTCCGTGTAGGAGACGATCTTCGGCTTCCCCGTCGTCCCCGAGGACGCGTGGAGACGGTAGATTTCGTCGTCGTCGACGGCGAAGAGGCCGTCCGGGTACTCGTCGCGGAAGTCCTCTTTCGTCGTAAACGGGAGCTGATGGACGTCCTCGAGAGTCTGGATATCTTCGGGAACGATTCCGGCCTCGTCGAACGCCTTCCGGTAGAACTCGACGTTCTCGTAGGCCCGCCGGACCGTCTCACGGAGCCGTTCAGCCTGTAGCTCTCGTATCTCTTCCCGTGGTGCCGTTTCGATCTGCGTATAGCTCATCCTCGCACCACACTCCTTTGTCCCCCGCAAAAAATCATGTGGTGTGTACACAACCCCTGTGAACGCGGAGTCGGTCGGTTCGACGGCGGCTCGAGCCGGCCACAGGGGACGGGAGACTAGACTGTGCCGGTCCGTTCGAACACTGCCGCGATCCCCTGGCCGAAGCCGACACACATCGTCGCGAGCCCGTACCGGCCGTCCCAGCGCTCGAGTTCGTACAGCAGCGTCGTCGTGATTCGCGTGCCGGAACAGCCCAGCGGGTCGACGCCAGCGACGGCGCGTGAACGCACTCGAGCCAGCGGCTCGAGCCCGTACTCGGCGGCGTATCGCGCTGGTCACGAGCAACCCCGCGGCCCCGTCGGTCAGCGGCGAGGCGTTGCCGGGCGTGACGGTCGCGTCCTCGCCGCCGGCAAAGACGGTCGGTAACTCGCTCGGGCTCTCGAGGTCGGTATCGGGGCGAGGACCCTCGTGGCGCGCGAGGCGACCATCGTCGGTTTCGACCGGGACGACCTCGTCGTCGAATCGACCCGACACCCCGGAGTAGACCTAGACGCTCCGCCGTGGTTCGTCAGGTCGTCGATCACCTCGAGACGCGTCGTCACAGACCCGCACTCGAGGCCGACGAGGTCTAGAAGTCGATTTCGAGGGTCTCGCAGTAGGCGTCGCTCTCGATCCGTTCCCTGACGGTCCCGCTATCTGTCATGCTGTCTCGGGCCAACGTCGGGAGAGAAGAACGTCTCGGCTCCGGCGAGGTCAGTCGAAAATTTGCTGGAACAGCGCCCGCTCGCCACGTCGCAGTCGTTCGAGAAACGCGGACTTGCTGACCCCGAGTTCGGCGGCGACCGCCTCGGTCGATACGCCCCGCGGGATTTCGAAGTACCCCTGCTCCAGGGCCGTGCGGAGACACTCCTCCTGGGCCGGCGTGAGGTTCCACCGCTGGCTGGGCACCTCCTCGGCCTCGGACTCTAGCGGGCAGATACGCTCGAGTGTGACGCCGACGGTTTCGCCTGCGGCCTCCATCACTCCCTTGAGCACGTCGCGACCGACGACGGCACCGAAGATCATCGTCGCACCCTCGCGGTAGCGCAGCGTCTCGACGATGAGCCCGTTGTCGATCAGTTCGTGGACGATACAGGGGTGTTTCGACAGACACCGATACCGGTGGCGACCGTCGCTTTTCGAGACGTGCAGATAGGAGATACGGTCGTCCGTATCGAGTACCTCGGTGAGCCGATCGTTCTTCGGAGCACTGAACTGCAGGAGGTCGTAACCGTCCGACCGCCGCTGGGGCGGCTGAGCGTCGACCCCGACATCGACCGCCGCGGTCGCCTCCGCGAGCGGACAGTCGTCGTTTTGCACCCGAAATTCGACCACGAGGCATTCGTCGATCATCGAGCGGTGTGTCGTATGTTAGACCACACCAATATATAAAACCACCTCATATAGCGGTCAACCCCTAAGACCATCACGGTCGTTCATTCCAGTGAAACCATGGACCTGGACACGGTGAAAGAACGAGCGGGTCCGCGGGAGTTCAGCCCCGCGGACGACCTTCCCGAGGAGTACCGGGAAGCGGCGACCCGGATGATCGAGTTCCACGCCAACAGCGAGATCATGGGGGCGTATCTCGAGCGGCCGTTCATCCGGCACGCGCCGAGTATCGACCGAAAACTGGCCTTCTCCGCGAAGGTCCAGGACGAGATCGGCCACGGGCAGTTGCTCTATCGCGCCGCAGAGTCGCTGGGGATCAAAACTCGAGAGGAGATGTTAGACGACCTGGCAAACGGCGACGGGAAGTTCCTCAACTGTTTTCATTACCCGATGGATAGCTGGGTCGAGACGCCGATGATCGCTTTCTTCGTTGACGGGGCGGCGATGCGTCGGCAGGCGACGCTACGTCGGACCAGTTGGGAGCCCTACGCCCACGCCATGGACAAGGTTTGCTTCGAGGAGGGGTTTCACGTGAAACACGGCGAAGACATCCTCCGGACGCTGATGACCGGCTCGCGAAAGGAACAGAAGCTAACCCAGGCGGCCTTCGAGACGTGGTGGCCCCGTATCATCCAGTTTTTCGGACCCACTGACGACCAGAGCACACACCACGACTTCGCGGCCGCCGTGGGCCTCAAACAGAAGTCCAACGACGAACTTCGCAATGCGTTTCTCGATCAGTACATCCCGAAAGCCCGGAAGTACGGGCTCGAGATTCCAGACGAGCCCCGTATTCGGGAGCGCGACGACGGGACATACGAGGTCGTCGAGGACGACTTAGACTGGGACGAGTTCTTCGCCATCGCGAAAAACGAGTACGAACCCGGCGTCGGCCAGATCGAGGGCCGGAGAGCAGCACAGGAGGCCGTCGAATGGGTCCGGGAAACGATCGACGACGACGCGACGACCGCCGACGGCCACGCGCCGCAGGCGGCCGACTGACCATGATCTGGGAAGTGTTCCGACAGGAAGAGTCCGGGGAGTATCACACCCACTGTGGCAACGTTCACGCGCCCGACCGGGAGATGGCAAAGCAGTTCGCCGCGATCCAACACGGCCGGCGCAAACCGACCAACAGCCTCTGGGTCGTTCCCAAAGCGGAGGTCGGCGAGATCGACGCCGACGATGTCGCGTTCGGCGGCACGACCGACAAGAGCTATCGCTGGGCGACGACCTACCGGACGACCGGCGAGGACGCCCGCGAGGTCGTCGAGTCCGAGGACGAACAGGCTACCGCCGAACAACAGCGAGGTGACGCCTGATGGCGTTCGACGATCCCGACACTCTCGAGGGGCGCGAACGACGGGCACTCGAGACGCTCGTGACGCGGCTGGCAGACGACCAGTTCGTCCTCGCGGAGCGGTACACGGAGTGGCAGGTTCGCGCACCGACACTCGAGTCGGACCTCGCACTGGCGAACAACGCTCAGGACGAACTCGGGCACGCCCGCCTCTGGTACGACGTCCTCGAGGACATCGGCCTCGACGAACAGGACCTGGTCTACGAGCGGGACCCGGACGACTTCCGGCACAGTACGCTCGTCGAACGTCCCTTCGAAGAGGGCGACTGGGCCGACGTCGTCCTCCGGTCGTACTTCTACGATGCCGCCGAAGCGGTCCGGCTCGCGGCCCTCGAGGACTCCGCACACCCCAAAATCGCGGATCGGGTCGGCAAGATCCGCAGTGAAGAGGAGTACCACCTCGAGCACGCCCAGAACTGGCTGGAACGGCTGGCGGACGGCGAGAGCGAGGGCGGGGACGAGGACGGCCACGAACGCCTGCAGAACGCACTCGATCGGCTGTTCCCGCACGCGCTGACGCTTTTCGAACCGGTCGATCCAGAACGGGAAGCGGACATCGTCGAACTCGGACTCCGTGACGCCACTCTCGAGGAGCTGGGCGAGGAGTGGCTGTCGATCGTCCTCCCGTATCTCGAGTCGCTGGGTCTGGTCGTGCCGGTCGACATCGACGAAGACGACCCCGAGTTCACGGTGACCGACGATCTGCTTCCCGACGAACGGGGCCGCGACGGCACCCACACCGACGCCTGGTACGACCTGTACGACGAGTTTACGCACACGTATCGCGAACTCGAGCGCAGCGAGCCGACGAAGCTCATGGACACGCCGCAATGAGTGCAAACACGTCAAGCGATCGCGACGCGACGCCCTGTGCGTACACCGACTACCGGGAGGGAGCGGCGGCCGAGGACCTCCCCGCCACCGGCGAGGACGCGACCGGACTCGAAGCCGACATCTGGGACGCCCTCTACGGGATCGAGGACCCGGAGATGCCGATCAGCATCGTCGATCTCGGACTGATCTACGGCGTCTACCTCGAGGACGACACGGTGACCGTCGACATGACGCTTACCTACTCCGGCTGTCCGGCACGTGATATGCTCACCGAGGAAGTCAAAGCGGAGGTCGCCGCCGTCGACGGCGTCGACGACACCGACCTACGGCTGGTCTGGAGTCCGGAGTGGACGGTCGAGATGGTGACCGAACGGGGCGAGCAAGCCCTCCAGGAGTTCGGGTTGAGCGTATGAGACGGACTCGTGACCCCAGCGTCGAGACGAGCGGCGACGAGGCGGGCGCGACGTGTCCGTACTGCGAGTCGACGAACACCGTTCGCGAGCATCCGAAGGGGCCGTCGCTCTGTCGGTCGATGCACTACTGTCACGGCTGCGAGCAGCCCTTCGAGAAATTCGAATAGGTTTTTCGAGGCAGGCTGGGGCGGCCGACTCGAGTCCCACACCGTGTACCGAGAACGGGCTACACCGGCTCGAGTCCCGCTTCTTCCCGGAGAACGTTGACGTACTGCCGAAAGCCCGACTCGAGGTCGTACTCGGGATCGTAGCCAAGCTCCGCTTGTGCTCTCGTCATGTCTAGGTTCTGGGTCCAGGGAAGTTCGCCGTCGTCGGAGACGTCGATCTCGGCTTCGGGGAGGATCGACTCGACGGTGTCGGCGGCCTCGCGGATCGTCGCGAGGACGCCCCGGACGTTGTAGACCCGCTGGGACAGGTCCGCTTCGGGTGTAAACGCCGCCTTGCGGAACGCCTGGGCGATATCTGAGACGTGTTGCCAGTCGACGTACTGGTCGCCGTACTCGACGCTGTAGGGCTCTCCCAGGGCGGGCTTCTCGACGATGTTCGCAAGAAACGCCGAGCCGCCGGTTTCGCGGTAGGGGCCGTAGGCGACCGTCGGCCGGAGGGCCACGTGGTCGAGGCCGTAGTCCTCGTGGTAGACCCGGGCCTGGTGTTCGTTGTATTCCTTGGTCGCGCCGTAGAGCGTATCGGGGTAGACCAGTTCGTCTTCGTCGACCCACTCCGTGTCGTACTTCTCCGGTGGCGCGTAGGCTGCCGCGGAGGACGCCCACGCGACCCGCTCGACCTGATCGTCCAGAATCCGGGCTGTCTCGAAGACGTTGTTCGTCCCCACGACGTTTACCTCGGCCGTGCTCCGGGGATTCTCCCGCGCCGTCGTCGTCAACAGTGCGGCGAGGTGGACGACGTGTGTCGCACCCGTCTCCCGTACCGCACGGATTAGGTCCGTCGCGTCGGAGACATCACCCTGCCGTACCTCGACCTCGGCGGCGACGCCGAGGTTCTCGAGAACGTCCGTCTCCGTCGAGCGGTCGTAGGCCACGACCTCGTGGCCGTGCTCGAGCAGGTCCTGTGCAACGTAGGAACCGATGAAGCCAGTGCCGCCGGTTACCAGTACGGTCGCGTCGGCTGTCGTGTTCGTCATGGTTCGAATTTGTGCCAACTGGTCACGTATAGGTTGGTGTTTACTCGCACGACGTGTACCGCGTCGGTGTCACTCGTGAAGCCCCCCGACGGACTCGTAGAACGAGGAGGCCAGTTGCTCGGCCATCTCCTCTTCGCGGTCGATTCGGGCGTCGACGACGACGGGAACGTCCGCCGCTTTCCCGTCCGCGAGAGCGTCGGCGAAGTCGTCGGGCTCCGTTACCCGCCGGCCGACCGCACCAAACGCCTCGGCGACTTTGACGAAGTCGGTGTCGTGGAACTCGACCCCGGCGATCTCAGCCTCGGCGTCCATCTGCCGGACCATCCCGAGGCTGGTATCGTTCAGAACGACGAACGTCGGCGCGACGCCGTACTCGACGGCGGTCTCGACGCTGTTCATCGTCATCGCGAACCCACCGTCGCCGGCGACCGAGATCACGTCTTTTCCGGTCGTCAGCGCCGCGGAGACTGCAGCCGGCTGGGCCCACCCCATCCCGCCGACGCCGCCGCTGCCGAAGTACGTGCAAACTGCGGGCGTCTGCAGGTAGTACAGCAGCCAGAACCGGTTGTTTCCGGAGTCGGCGGTGACGATCGTCTCCGCGTCGACGACCCGCTGTATCTCCGTGGCCGCACGCTGGGGCTTGATCGGGCTCGAGTCGGACGCACACTCGGGCGCGGTGAACCACTCCCGGGCCTCGGCCGCGCGCTCGAGTGCCCACCCGCTCTCGCCGCCGCCCGCGTCCACCAGCGCCGCAAGGGACGCTTTCGCGTCGCCGATCAGTCCCACGTCGGCGGGGTAGACCCAGCCGGCGTTGCGCGGATCGACGTCGGCGTGGAGGATCGTCTGGTCGTCGGGCCGGACGAACGCCGGAGCCTGCCAGTTGGTGTCCATCGGGTTCAGCCGGCAACCGACCACGAGCAGCGTATCCGCCTCGCTGACGACCCGGTTTGCCCCCTCGTGGCCGAACGAGCCGATGACGCCGGCCGCCCGCTCGTCGGTCTCGGGGTATGTCGACTTGCCGAGATACGAGGTGACGACCGCACAGTCGTAGGCTTCGGCGACGGCTGCGAGCTCGTCGTACGCTCCAGCGGCGTGAACGCCGTTACCCGCGACGATAACCGGACGTGCAGCGTTCTCGAGGGCGTCGACGGCCGCGTCGACGTCGTCGGGCGTCGGTGCGGGGTCCCACGTCCGCGTCTGTTCGCCGGCGTCCCAGAGCGGCGGGGTCGGCTCGTCAGGTACCTCGTCGGTGATCGCGTCCCCGTCCAGGATCACCGCGGTGGGGCCGGGACGGCCGGCGACGGCGTGTTTGAACGCGAGCTGCGTCGATCGCAGCGTCTCGACCGGGGTACGCGGAAACCACCACTCCTTGGCGACGCCGTCTAAGATGTCCGGCAGGCTGAGTCCACCGTAGTCGCCGCTCGACTGCTGGTAGGGCGCAAGCGTCGAATACTCGCCGCGCTCGGAGGCCTCGGTCAGCACGACCATCGGCGAGGAGCCGAGCAGCGCCTCCATCTGTCCGATCGCACCGAGACTGCCGATCCACGGCCCCTGGCCGGTGAGCACCGCGGGCTGGCCCGTGAGCCGGCCGTACGCTTCGGCCATGACGCTCGCCTCGCGCTCGTCACGGGGTCGGACCACCTCCACGTCGGAGTCGGGGAGGTGCTCGAACAGTTCGATCGCACGGCCGCCCGGGTAGCCGAAGACGTACTCGACGTCCAGTTCCTCGAGCATCGCGACGAGTTCGTGGGCCGTCGTCGTCATCGTTCCGTCCCGGTGGTGGTCTCCTCGACGTGGACGGTCTCGTCGACGGTCAGCCGTGGTCCAGCGCCACCCTCGAGACACTCGGCAGGGTCCCCCTGAACGTCCTGGCCCACGTTGGAGCTAAACGCCGCGTTCGATGCCGTCTCGTGCTCGAACGTGAGTTCCAGCGCGCCGTCGGAGTCGACAGCCTCGGGGTTCGTCGGAACGGCGGTGCTGTATCGCTGCAGGCCGGGGAGTTCGCGACCGATCTCGGCGTGGTCGTCCTGCCACCGTTCGACGAACGCCTCGTGGCTATACTCGTCCGTACGGACGAGTAACTCGACCATCGTGGTCATACACTCCCTCCATCGACGGCCCTCAACTTCGTTCTACCGGTGTGGTGTGGTTCCTTTCCCCTCGAGTAGTGAAACCGACCCACAAACGCTATGTGTACCGGTCGTCGTACACCACGGGTACGGCCGAGTCGCCAGCGATGCCAGCGACCCGGATCGACCACGTCGGTCTCGCAGTCGAATCGATCGACGACGCCTCGCGTCTCGAGTGTGAACGGCTGTGACGCCGAGTAGCCCCCGAACGGAAAACGACCCACGCGTCGGTCGCACCGACGACCCACCGCTACCAAACCATGCCCGACCCAGACTACGACACCCAGGTCCGCGACGCGTTTCCCGAACTCGAGCGCATCGACGACCCCGACCTCACCGAGCGGGTCGTCGAGGCGTGGACGCTCGGCCTCCGGCGCGGCGGCTGGCGTCACGTCGACGATATCCCCTACGCCTGGAACATCCACGAGGTCACGAACGTCGAACACGTCCGGGGCGTCACTCGCATCGCCCTCGAGTCCGCCCGCGAACAGCGGGAGTTCCACGGTGCGGACCCCGACGTCGACACGATCGTTGCCGCCTGTCTGCTCCACGACGTGGGCAAGTGCTACGAGTACACCGATCACGTCGACGAGGAACTCGTCGATCCCAACCCACGGTACGGCGGCGAGACGATTCCCCACTCCCTCTCTGGGTATGCACTGGCTCACGAGGTCGGCTGTCCGCTCGCCGTCCAGCGGGCGATACCGCACTTCCTCGGCGAGGTTCCCGATCGGACGCTCGAGGCCGAACTCGTCAAGAGCGCCAACTCCGCCTCGTCGAACGCGATCACGCAGGCCGCCATGGGGATCACCCTCCAGGAGTGGGTCCACGAGTATTCACAGACCGCCTGAAAGAGCATCGCCGCTGACAGGGCGGCCGGAACCCCGTTCGAACAACGGGAACGGACTCGTTCGGCCGCACCTCGAAGCGATGGAAATCGATCGAAACCGACTCGACCGGATCGGTCTCGAAGAACCCCATACGACCGGAATGCCGTGTCACCGGACCGGCCATCGCTATCTACAGTAACAACTGCACCGATTTGTAGACCGATCGCCGATCCGTCTGGTGATCAGGTGCACACTGCTTGCTACTATAGCACTCCGTTCGAGTTACTCGAACAGGGCGATCATCGGCCGACGAACGGCCCGCTCGCGCACCCACTATACAAACGTACCGCTGTAATTCGATGCGTGAAACAGTCGTCATCGATTCCTCCCCTCGAGTGGCGACGGGGGGGTGGTCGTTCGAGTTACTCGAACGAGGGCGTTACTCGAGACGCCGCATCTTGAACCCGTACCGGGTTACCCCTTCCTGAGTGTAGATCCGACGGATCGTCGCTTCGACGCGGTCGCCCGGCGAGACGGACTCGTCGCCGACGGTCAGGACCTGGGCGGGCGTCGAGACGGTCGCACGATCGCCATCGCTGTCGGGTCCGTCGAGTGCGACGACGGCACTGACGTACGCACCCTCCCTGGCCTGCTGTTCGACGAACTCCGGCGGCGCGCCGCCCTGGCCGATGACCGTCGCCGCTTCGACCGTCCCAGTCCCCGGAAGGGCGACTTCGTCAAACGCCTCGAGCGCACCGCAGTCTGGACAGGCACCCCCGGGTGGGAAGGCCAGTTCGCCACACTTCGGACAGCGGCCGGCGACGAGCCGGTGGCGCTGGGGCAGGGTTCGCTTCCAGTTTGGGACGCTGACGTACGCGCCGCCGCCGGCGGGTTCGCCCGGTGTAATATCGCCACGTCTCCGGAGGTACTCCCCGTAGGAGAGCGTCTCGTCGCCCTCGAGTCGGGTGGAAACGGCGACACCGCCGGCCTCGAGTCCGAACGCGAGCCCCGTCGCGCCGTCGGCACCGTAACCTAACAGGAGGACGGAGTCACAGCCGCTCTCGAGCGCGCTCGCGAAGCCGAGCAACGGGCTGGCCGCACCGGTATCGCCGAGGTCGTGGACGGTCGTTCCGGCTCGGATCGTCTCCGTGTCGACCTCGAGCGGACCGGCGACACGGTAGGGGAGCGTCCCGTTCGGCGACTGGAGCGCGACGGCGTCGGCGGACGCGGGGTCGTACTCGAGAGCGTCGGCGACAGTCGTGACGGCTTCGGTAAACGACGACCGGTCGTACGCGGTGATTCCGAGACCGGTCGTCTCGTCGGAGCCGGCGGGGCGAAACCGCGTCCCGGGAGCCGTCGTCGTTCGTTCGGCTCGATCCCGGACCGATCCCCCGCCGTCGGCGGTCAGCAAAACGGCAGCCGCACCCGCGCCGCCAGCGTGTTCGATCTCGTCGTCCGGCGCGCCACGGGGCGCGTCGCTCGCGACGACCAACGCCGGTCCGTCACCCCCGAGTCCCGTGGCTAGCGCGTCCGTGCCGGCTCGTGTCCCCG
>NZ_AOMA01000062.1 GCF_000337895.1 Halobiforma nitratireducens JCM 10879 | reverse complement strand
AGAGATGTGTATAAGAGACAGTCGCTTGCCATCGTCAACGCGTCCTCGTCGGCCGCGGGAACCGCGGTCTCGGAGATGCCAGCGCCGTGGAACTGCCCCCAGGTCTCTTCGACGGCCGCAGCCGTGAGCCTGTACCGCGGGGCGTATGCGCCGACTGCCTCGACGCGGAGGTCCCCCGTCGTCATCCGGCCACCCCCGTCTCGTCGGCTGCCCGCTCGCGCTCGAGGACGTGGACGACCGACGCACCGCCGCTGCCGCCGACGTTGTGTGTGAGCCCGTATTGAGGGTTCTCGAGCTGTCGATCCCCCGCCCGCCCGGTCAGTTGTTCGAACGCCTCGACGAGCTGTCCGGTTCCAGTCGCTCCGATGGGATGGCCCTTCGACTTGAGCCCGCCGGACGTGTTGACCGGGAGGTCACCGTCGGGCTCGGTGGTTCCGTCCCGAAGCAACCCGGGAGCCGCCCCCGGCTCGCAGAAGCCGAGGTCTTCGTAGGCGATCAGCTCGGCGATCGCAAAGCAGTCGTGGACTTCGGCGAAGTCGAGGTCGTCGGGAGTAACGCCCGCTCGCTCGTAGGCCGTCTCGGCGGCGACCTGCGAGGCCGAGATACCGGTGTAGCTGTCCCGTTCCGCCAGCCCCACCCGCTCGCTGCCCGCACCGACGCCGGCGATTCGTACCCGGTCGTTCGTGTACTCACCGACCACGTCCTCGCTTGCGAGGATGGCGACCGCGGCCCCGTCGGACGTCGGACAGCAGTGATAGAGGGTAAGCGGGTCCGCGACGGTCGGTGCCTCCACGGCGTCCTCGAGCGAACACGTAAAATCGAGGTGGGCCTTCGGATTCGTCGCGCCGTTGGCGTGGTTCTTGACGGCGACCCGGGAGAGGTCCTCGGTCGTCGCCTCGTACTCGGTCATGTACGCGCTGGCCATCTGGGCGTAGACCCCCGAAAACGTCGTCCCGGTCAGACGCTCCCACTCGGTCTCCCCGCTGACGCCGAGCCAGTACTTCGTTACGTCGTCCGAGAGGTCGGTCATCACCTCGTAGCCGCCGGCGACGACGACGTCGGCGAACCCGCTTTTGATCGCCTGGACGGCGTTCCGGACGGCGAACCCCCCTGCCGCACAGGCGTTCTCGACCCTCGAGCAGGGGACGTTGTGGAGACCGACGTGTTCGGTCACCGCCGGCCCCGACAGGCCGAGCTGGCGGCCGCCGACGCCGAGCGTGCCGACGACGGCCTCGTCGACGTCGGCTGCGTCTATCCCGTGATCGACGCCGTCGCAGGCGGCCCGATAGGCCTCGGCGAACAGGTCCCGATAACTCCGGTCCGGAAACGCCCCGAACGGCGTCTGCCCGGCTCCGACGAGGTAGACGTCTCGCATGCTCGTCGCGTACCTTCCGAAGCCATATATTTGTGCCGTTACCCCATAGCACACTCGGCGAAGGGTAACGCCTTTGAGGATCGTTCGGGTTGTGTGGCGTATGCACGTCGCAGTACTGGGTGCCGGTACCATGGGTCACGGAATCGCACAGGTGGCCGCGATGGCCGGCCACGAGGTCGTCATCCGGGATGTCAAGCCCGAGTTCGTCCAGGACGGGATCGACTCGATCGAGGAGAACCTCGAGGGCGGGGTCGAACGGGAGGAACTCTCGCGCGAGGCGGCCGACGCGACGCTGTCACGCATCGACGGCACGACCCACCTCGCGGAGGCCGTCGAGACGGCCGACCTCGTGATCGAGGCGGTACCGGAGGACCTCGAGTTGAAACGGGACACCCTCGAGGACGTCGAGGAACTGGTCGACGAGGACGCGATCATCGCGACCAACACGTCGTCGCTGTCCGTAACTGAGATCGCGAGTTCGGCCGACCACGCTGGTCGCGTGATCGGCCTGCACTTCTTCAATCCGGTCCACATCATGGAACTGGTCGAGATCGTCGTCGCCGAACAGACCGACGAGGTGACGGTAGCGAGGGCCCACGAGTTCGTCGAGGAGATCGACAAGACCGCCATCGAGGTGACCGACACGCCGGGGTTTGCCTCCTCGCGGCTCGGCGTGGCGCTGGGCGTCGAGGCGATGCGGATGGTCGAGGAAGGCGTCGCTGCCCCCCGCGATATCGATACCGCGATGGAGTTGGGATACAACCACCCGATGGGACCGATCGAACTCGGCGACGTGGTCGGCCTGGATGTCCGGCTGGACATCCTCGAGTACCTCCGGGAGGAGTTAGGCGAACGGTTCAGGCCTCCCCAGGTCCTCAAACGGAAGGTCCGTGCGGGCAAACTCGGACGGAAGACCGGCGAGGGGTTCTACGTCTGGGAGGACGGCGAGATCGTCGGCGTCAGTGGCGACGGAAACGGGGGTGTCGGCGATGAGCGGTGACGAGCACACATCGGCGGAGCGAGCGGACGCTCGAGTCGGCGGTGCCGACGCCGTCGAGAACGTCGCCGCCGACTGCGAGACGGTCCACTTCTCGGTCGGTGACCGCGTCGAGGCCGTCGCGACGGTGACGATGAGCCGTCCCGACGCACGCAACGCGTTGAACGGACAGCTCCGGGCGGAGCTGAAAGACGTGTTCGCGGCGATCGAGGACAGCGACGTTCGCGTCGTCGTGCTAACGGGCGCGGACGAGGCCAAGGCCTTCGTCGCCGGCGCGGACGTACGCGAGCTACGGGAGCGAACCGCTCTGGAGCAACGCGAGGCGTCGAAACGGCCCCGCGTGTACGAGGTCGTCGACGACCTTCGCCAGCCCGTCATCGCCCGGCTCAACGGCCACGCGCTCGGCGGCGGCTGCGAGCTCGCGACCGCCTGTGACGTTCGGATCGCTCACGAGCGAGCGACACTCGGCCAGCCCGAGATCACCCTCGGAATCATGCCCGGCGGCGGGGGCACCCAGCGCCTGCCGCGGCTCGTCGGCGAAGGACAGGCGATGCGGCTGATCCTCTCGGGAGAGCTGATCGACGCCGCGGAGGCCCGCGAGATCGGCCTCGTCGACGTCGTCTGTGAAAGCGACGAGGAACTCGACGAGGAGGTGTACGGTCTCGCCGAATCGATGGCCTCGAACAGTCCCGTGGCCCTCGAGTTCGCGAAAGCGGCCGTGAAGGCGGGCTCGCGGATGGATATCGAGAGCGGGATCGAGTACGAGGCCGAGCTGTTCGCCCAGCTGTTCGCGACCGCGGACAAAAACGAGGGGATCGACGCGTTCCTCGAGGATAGAGAACCGGAGTGGCAGGGACGGTAGCGACTGAACTTTTATCGGTCGCCACGCTGAAACGAGCGTATGGACATCGAGGCGTTCTTCGAAGGGATGCCGTTCGCGTCCCTGCTTGGCATCGAGATCACCGACTGTGCCGACGGCTACGCCGAGGGCTACCTCGAGATGCGGGAGGAACTGTCCTGGAACGAAGAGGAGTTGCTGGCCCACGGCGGCGTCACGTTCACGCTCGCGGACACGGTCGGCGGCGCGGCACTGGTCTCGGAGGTCGACCAGCCGGTGCCGACGATCGACATGCGGATCGACTACCTGAGCGGCGGCACGGGCGACCTCTACGCCGAGGGCGAAGTCGTCCGCTGTGGCGGCGACGTCGGCGTCGTCGACGTGGACGTCTACGCGGCCGACGACGGCGACGAGGGACCGCCGGGAGACGGCGACGCCGCCGGGACGCTGGTCGCGGACGCTCGAGGGGTCTACAAGACCGGCTGATCACAGCTTCGGCGCGACCTCGTCCCCAAGCCGGTGGATGCAGTCGACCATCGCCTCGGTCCCGACGCCCGGATGGTACGTCCGGAAGATGACGTGGATATCGTCGCCGAGCGCCTCCTGGTAGGTTTCGAGTTCCTCGCGGACCTGGTCGGACGTGCCGAAGATCGCCTGGTCTTTGAGTTCCTGCTTGCGATCGGCCTCGAGTTCGTCGACTGGCTCGCCGGAGAAAATCTCGGCGTAGCGGCGCTGGATGTAGAAGTAACCGTCCCGCATCGTCTCCCAGGCCCCCTCGCGGGAGTCGCCGACCCAGCCGTGCTGGAGGACGTAGATCGTAAAGTCGTCCGCGAGACCCTCCTCGTCGCGCACTCGCCGGATGTCCTCGACGCGCTTCCGGACGCCCTCGACCGAGAGCGACGAGGGGGCACACCAGCCGTCGGCGATCCGGGCCGCCCGGCGTACCGCGGGCTTGGCCGCGCCGCCGAGCATGATCGGCGCGTCGCCCTCGACGGGCCCGGGGGTGATCGAAACGTCCGTTGGGACGTCGTGAAAGTCGGAGTCGTACGCGAGATCGCCCTCGCTCCAGGCACCTCGGAGGAACGGGACGAGGTCGGCGAGTCGCTCGGCCCGCTCCTCGCGAGGGACGCCGAAGATGTCGAACTCCCGGGGGTTCGAGCCGATCGCGAGTCCGAGCGTGAGTCGGCCGTCCGCGAGCGCGTCGACGGTCGCGGCGTCCTCGGCTAGCCGAATGGGATCGTACAGCGGGCCGAGCGCGACGCAGCTTCCGATCTCGAGGTCGTCGGAGACGGCTGCCATCGCACCGAGGGTCGGCATCGTTCCGGAGAGGTACTCGTCGTCGGCGAAGTGGTGTTCGGAGACCCACGCGCTGTCGAGTCCCGCGGCGTCGATCTCGCGGGTCACCTCGAGAATCTCGTCGTACCGGTCGGCGCTCTCGCGGTCGTCGTCCGGACGCTGCTGGGCGGTAAAGAGGCCAGTCCCGAGCTGCATACTCGCCGTACGGTCCGTGCGACCAAATAGTTCGGGTCAGTGATCGATCACCGTGATCTCCTCGACGGGCCACTGGCTCAGGATTTCGACGCCGTTCTCGCGGACGACGACCATCTCCTCGACGCGAACGCCCTGCCGACCGGCTGGCTCCTGTGTCTCGACGGCCATCGTCATCCCCTCTTCGATCTCGATGGGGTGGTCGGGCGAGAGCCCCCGCCAGATCAGCGGCACTTCGTACAGCTGGAGCCCGAGCCCGTGGGCCCAGTGGTTGGTCGTCAGTTGCCAGTGGTCGTCGGCCTCGTAGTAGTCGGCGTGCTCGCCTTCCATGTCCGGGAACCCCTCCGCGATCTCGTCGGTCGTCGCGCCCGGCTCGATGCGCTCGAGGACATCGTAGAGGTTGTCACGAGCGGTTTCGTACGCCGCTTTCTGTTCCTGGGTGGGTTCGCCCATCGAGAACGTGCGGTAGTAACACGACCGGTAGCCGAGGTAGCCGACGTTGTAGAAGTCGGCGTAGACCAGATCACCGGGACGGACGACACGATCCGTCGTGTTGGCCTGGTGTTTCGGCCAGGTGTTCGGCCCGGAGGTGAGGTAGCCGCCGCCGACGAACGCGCCGTGACGCCACAGCTCCTCGACGGCTGCACCCCACAGCTCGTTTTCCCGCATGCCGGGCTTTGCGGCGTCTGCGATCCGTTGAAAGCCGGCCTCGCAGATCGCGGCGACCTGTCGAAGACACTCGATCTCGTCTTCCGTCTTGACCTTGCGAGCGTCCTCCATGACCGCAGTACAGGTCTCGACATCCGGCTCGAGGCCCTGTGACTCGAGCGCCTCGAGCAGTCCACGGTTGCCGACGTCGACGCCGAGTCGCTCGTCGGCGACGCCGTACTCGTGGGCGGCCTCGGCGACGCCCTCGGCCATCGTCTCGAGGAGGAACTGGCGGGCGGACTCCCGGCCGGACGCTCGGGGGACGTTTCCGAGACCGGGACACGCATACCGGATATCGTGGAGCCACGGGCAGTTGTATCGCTGGTTGCTCGCGTGGTCGGCGGTATCCCAGTGGACGACATCGCCGTCTTCGGTCAGCAAGGTGTAGTGGTCGGCTCCGCTGCCGCCGGTCATCGCCAGTCCGGTCACGTACCGGATGTTCGGGTCCGAAAGGAGGAGCATCGCCCCGAGGTCGGTCTCTCGGAGTCGCTCGAGCGCTCGCTCCGTGCGCTCCCTGCGGAGCCGCTGGGTGTCGATCCGTTGTTCCCAGTCGACGGCCTGGGTGCCACGGGTTCCATCCATGAACTCGCGGTCGTAGAACGCCATGCGTACGCCTACCAATCAAACCGACGACTATAAATGCTGGTCCCGGGACCCGGGAGGAGCAACCGAGGCGATAGCTGGGCCACCCGGACGTTTATTGAACTGTGTGAAATAGCCACGCTCGAATGTACAAGCACGTCGCATTGCTCGTCCGCCAGGACGGCATGTCCCACGAGGAGTTCGTCGACTACTGGCAGACCGAGCACACGCCGATCGCGCGGGAAATCGACGGCGTGGTCCGCTATCAACAGGTGCTCCCGACCGAGCCGGAACACGCCGAGTTCGACGGGCTGGCGGAGCTGTACTTCGAGACTCTCGAGGCCCTCTACGCCGCGCTCGGCAGCGAAGGGTCACGGGATTACGACCCCCAGAAGGGGAAGGCAAAGGAGGCCCGCGAGGATGTCGACAATTTCCTCGCGGTGGAGGAGCGACCCCGGTTCATCGGCGAAGAGATCGTCCAGACGGACGAGGTCGACGGTGATACCGACGGCCTCTACAAGCACTCGGCGTTTCTCGTCCGCCAAGAGGGGATGGACCACGAGGCGTTCGTCGACTACTGGCAGGAGAACCACACGCCGATCGCCCGCGAAATCGAGGGGGTCGTAAAGTACAATACGATCCTGCCGACCGATCCCGAAAACGCCGAGTTCGACGGCGTCGCGGAATTGTACTTCGACGACCTCGAGAAACTCTACGACGCGCTGGGCAGCGAAGGATCGCGAGACTACGACCCCGACAGGGGGAAAGCGAAGGACGCCCGCGAGGACGTCGACAACTTCCTCGCGATCGACGACCGACCGCGATTCATCGGGCGGGAACGGCTCGTCAAAGACGAGTGGTGATGCTGCCGAACAGAGCCACGACGCGACACACAAGAGCAGTGAACGCACGCCAAGTGCTGCGTTCGAATAGCGGGAACAGGCTTTTGTAACGACGAGATGACTGGTAGCGTATGCCAACCGAGTCGACCCATCGATCGGTCGAAACCGTCGAGACCGCGTTCGACCTCGTCGACGCGCTCAAAGAGCGCGACAGCGCGGGCGTCTCCGCGCTCGCCGACGAGGTCGGGCTCGCCAAGAGCACGGTACACCGCCACCTCACGACGCTCGAGAAGCGGGGGCTGCTCGTCCGTGAAGGGGACGAGTACCGCCTGAGCACGTGGTTTCTGGACTACGGGATTCACGCTCGGGACCGCCGTCCCGTCGTCGAGGTCGCCAGACCGAAGGTAGACGAGGTGGCCGCCGAGACCGACGAAAAGGTCTGGTTCGTCCTCGAGGAGCATGGTCTGGGCGTCCACGTCTACGGTGCGGAGGGGAAACACTCGGTCACGACCCACGCCAGGATCGGACGACGGACGCCGCTACACCAGTTCGCCGCCGGGAAAGCGATCCTGGCGTTTCTCAGCGAGGAGCGCGTCGCCGAGGTTCTCGACCGCCACGGGGTGGCGGGTCAGACGGCCAGGACGATCACTGACCGCGATGTGCTGTTCGACCAACTCGAAACCGTCCGCGAGCGCGGTTACGCGTTCAACCGCGAGGAGTCGGTGACTGGCGTACACGCAGTCGGTGCGCCGATCAGGGAAGCAGACGGAACGGCCGTCGGTGCGATCAGCGTGGCCGGTCCCGCTAACCGCCTTCGGGGAGAGGTGTTGACCGACGAGCTACCCGATCTCCTGCTCGGAGCGGCCAACGAGATCGAGATCAACCTGGCTCACTCGTAGCTCGTAGCTCGTCGCTCGTCGCTCGTACTCGGAGGCCAGCCACAACGCAGTCTCCACTTCGAGCGAGACGAACCGACGCCGTCAGTCGATCGAGATACCACACTCGGCGAAGAACTCACGGGCGTTCTCCCAGAGGAGCTTTCGCTGGGTCTCCTCGTCGAAGTCGAGTTCGGCGAACTGCTCGAGCCACGGCTCGGGCTCGAGCATCGGGTAGTCCGTGCCGAACATGACCGTCTCCGAGAGGAGCGTCTTCGCGTAGTGGAGTACCTGGTCGTCGATGTACCTGGGCATCCATCCCGAGAGGTCCATGTAGACGTTGCCCTTCTGCTGGCAGATCGCGAGCTGTTCTTTCTCCCAGGGGTAGGCGGGATGGGCGATGAGAATCTGCAAGTCGGGATAGTTCGCGGCCACGTCGTCTATCAGCATCGGGTTGCCGTACTTGATCTGCAGGCCACGACCGCCCGGTGAGCACGCGCCAAGCGTCGAGTTGCCACCGTGGAAGACGACCGGGACGCCCAGTTCCTCGATGGTCGCCCACAGCTCCTCGTGGTCCGGATCGGACGGATCGAACCCCTGTGCGATCTGCTGGAATTTGAACCCCGAGAGGTCGAGGTCTTCGACACAGCGGATCGCCTCCTCGATACAGTCGTCCTTGAGTGGGTCGACGGAGCCGAACCCGATGAAGAACTCGTCGTACTCGTCGCGCACCTCGGCGACGTAGTCGTTGGGGACGGGTGGGTTCCCGGTGTTCGTCTCGGCGTCCCAGCCGAGCAACACGGCACGGTCGACGCCGGCGTCCCGATACTCCTCGAGCATGTTCTCGTAGGAGTCGGTCTCGAGTTCGGTTCCGAACCGGTCGGCGGCGTCTTTCATCAGCTGGCCGCCGGCGTCGTGGAGGAACTCGCTGGTCGGCTGGTGTGCGTGCATATCGATTGCGCGTGGCTCCTCGAGCACGGAGAGGCCCATACCCCGGCGTACGACGTTCCGATATATGTATGTTCACAGTTGTCTCGATTCGGAGTCACACAGAGCATCCCGGCTGACGACTATTGTCTGTGGAAAATAATTGTTTGTCTTCGTATATTTCGTATACCACGCGTGTTCCTTCGGTTCACTCGATTTTTCGGGGTTTTCCCATCCGCTACCCAGTTTCGGACGCTTCACACGTCGTTTGGAGGTGAGTCAGCGGCTATCGTGTAGACCTCGGAAACGAGATGCCGGATCGCGAGGAGAGACAGAAGAACACTGTGAGGCCAACCACCGCAAACACAGCAAGAGACCGGTTTCGGACACGGCCACAACCTAGGTCGTCTTACCGCACTCGATTAATGTTCGAAATCAGAAAACAAGAGCGAAGTGGCAGGAAGTTTATATACTATCGGCAGCCGTTCCGGACGAACGTGGACTCGACGCTCGTCCGAAGTCAGGCACCGTTGGCCCGCTATCGACTGTCAGTCGATTCTTCGGGGCTCCGGTCGTCTCGAGGGTGGTCCGCCATCCGATCGCCCGCCACCGGTTCCTCGTCCGTCGGCACCTGGTCCCGGTCCGTACCCTCGGGTGACAGTCGATCGTCGCCGCGGGAGCGAAGCGGCGCGTCGTCGGCTCTCGAGGGGTGGACGTTGTAGTTGTTTCCCCTGTACGGGTCCGTATCGGGGTCGTAGGAGAGTTCGCTGCGCTCGAACAGATAGATGAAAAACCCAAACACCGGGACGAGAAACGTGATCGCCGCCCACTTTTTGGGCGGCTCGAGGCCGACGTTCCCGGCGTCGTAGTAGGTTAACACCGTCAGTCCGAGATGCCAGGCGAGGGGAACGCCCACGATGATCGCCAACAGGAAGCTGCTCATACCGATGCTACGGGACGGACGCACAAAACGACCGGCCAAACGACGGCCGACACTAGACGGCTACCGAAGTCGATCGAACGACCCGGACGGCGGTGACACCGGGAAATCGGTACAGCGTATCTAGTTGACCTCGAACTCGATCGCCGCACCCTGCCCGAAGCCGACACAAAGCGTCGCCAGGCCGAGCCCGCCGCCACGCTTCTGGAGTTCGTGGATCAACGTCACCGGGAGGCGAGCACCCGACGCTCCCAGCGGGTGGCCGATAGCGATCGCACCACCGTTGACGTTGAAGCTCTCGGGGTCGATACCGAGCTCGTCTCGCGAGTAGATCGACTGGCTCGCGAACGCCTCGTTGAGTTCCACGAGGTCGTAGTCGTCGATCTCGCGGCCGTTGCGCTCGAGGAGGCCCTCGGTCGCCGGTACCGGACCGACACCCATGATGGTCGGGTCGACGCCGGCGACGTTGTTCATGCCGACCTCCGCGAGAATCTCGAGGTCGTGTTCGGTCGCGAACGCCTCGCTGGTGACCAGCAAGGCAGAGGCCCCGTCGGAGATCTGGGAGGCGTTACCGGGCGTGACGGTGCCGTCGGATTTGAAGACCGTCGGGAGCTCGCCGAGTTTCTCGGGCGTCGTGCCGGGACGGATTCCCTCGTCTTCCTCGATCGTCCCCTCGTCGGTCTCGATCGGGACGATCTCGTCGTCGAAGCGACCTTCCTCGGTCGCTTCGGTCGCCCGCTGCTGGCTCCGGGCCGCGTACTCGTCTTGCTGTTCGCGGCTGATGTCGAACTCCTCGGCGACCTTCTCGGCAGTCATCCCCATCTGGAGTTCGCCCATGTTGTACAGCTGGGCCATCTTCGGGTGGACGTTGTGGGTGTTCTCGCCCATCGCCACGCGGCTCATGTTCTCGACGCCGCCGGCGATGATAGCGTCGCGGTTACCGGCCGCGATGGCGTCCGCAGCGGAGATGACTGCCTGCATCGAGGAGGCACACCAGCGATTGATCGTCGTCGCCGGCACCGACTCGCCCAGTTCCGACAGCAAAGCGATGACGCGAGCGACGTTGTTCCCTTGCTCGTCGCGTTGCTGGGCACAGCCCCACATCAGGTCGTCGATCTCCTCGCCGGAGAGACCGGTTTCGGCCAGGATTTCGTCGATCAGCGGCACCGAGAGGTCCTCGCTGCGCAGGTCCGCGAACGCGCCGTCTTCTTTCCCCTGGGGAGTCCGTACGGCCTTGGCCACGACTGGCGTCTGTGTCATATTGTGTCGAACATCCTTCACGGACTTAAATCCGGTAGAACCAGGGGAAACGGATTTCGTGTTTATAGTTGTCCCAGTAGTCGCAGGCTCGAGCGGAACAACGGGCTCGTGGGACACGGCGATTGCGAGAACAACCCTTATCTCACACCTGTCGGTATAAGCGCCCATGAACGACGACGGAGTGAACGTCGCGGGGGCCGACGGTGACGCCGACGCGAACGCTGAGACGGAGACCAGCGACGCCATCGAAGCCCAAGAGAACAAAGACCAATCCGAAACGAGCGAGGGCGACGAGGACGGCGTCGCCGACGGACCGGACAGCGACGAGTCGTCGATGCCAGGCGTTCCTGACCCCGAGCCCGAGGAGTCCGACGTTCCGGAGGACGTGCAGAAGTACGCCCGGTTCAAGAAGATGGACGGAGCCCAGTACGACCGGGTCAACGAGTTCCTTCGGGACCGAACATACATCACCGCCCGCGAGTGGGCAATCGCGCGGCTCTGTTCTGATTTCCGAACCGAAACCGGCGTCGAGATGACCAAGATCGGCGAGAACCTGCCCGAACTCGTTCCGTTTATGACCGACACCTACACGCCACAAGCGGTCAACCAGGCCCGTGCCTCCTTCGAAGAGAAGGTCCGCAAGGCCGGCGCGACATTCCTCTATGGCGCGATGTGTGACTTCTTCACCGCCGAAGAGCTCGACGACGTGATGTACGAGTCGACCGAGGTCGCGAAGTTCCTCCTCGAGGTCGAGGGCGTCGACCTCTCGGTCGAGGAAGAACTCGAGGCCGAAGAGCGGATCTCGTCGGTGATGCGCGAGGTCCGGGAAGCGAGCGAGGAGTTACGCGAAGAAGCGGACGTGGACACCGAGGAGTGACGACTCCGCGTCTCGGACGGTTTACTGTCCGTCAGTTCCGGTACAGCCGCTTCGGGCCACGGGTATACCGGGACATCGGAGCAGCCGTCACAGGCACACGCCGGTCACTGTGGTCGACGAACGCGGCGATGCGCGCAGTACGCTCCTCCGCGGGCATGTCCGCGTTCGGGTCTGGGTCGGGACCGATTGTCTCCGCGGCCGTCGACGTCGACTCGAGGACGGCGTCCCGTTCGTTCGGGTTCGAGACGACGTGGACGCGGTCATCGTCCGGATCGAGGATCGAGATGCCTTTCGAGTCGTAGAATCGGCGTCCAGCCCGGCTGGCGCTCCTCGTCGTCCAGGCGACTTCCCGGAACGGGGACCCACTGATGGCGTTGGTTTCTGAAGAAACGTAGATGTGTCACTCGCCGCTTCGCCAGCGTCGGACGTCCCCCTCTTCGAGGAACAGCGACGGATCGTCGTGAGAGAACGTGACCCAGCGATCAGGTTCAGTCCCGTCCCCGCGGACGCGGATCAGGAGTTCCTCGTCGACGAGTGCTCGCTCGAAGACCGGCCGTGCCTCGTCGACCGAGTAGGTAAGCGGGAGGATGACGGCAGTTTCGCTGGCCACATCGCGTTCGACGACGATGACGAAGCGGCGGGCCTCGAGGGTGGGCTCCCCGTCGCTGTCGTCGCCGTCGTCGCCGTCGCTGCCGCCATCGTCCCCAGTCGCGTCGTCGGCGGGTTCCGCCGGTCGGTAGTAGACCTCCGCGTCGCCGACGGTCACGGCGTCGCCGTCGACGATCCCCTCGAGCGGATCGTACTCCGCCTTCGAGACGCGGGCCTCGAGTCCGGGCTGTTCGACACCCTGTGGCCCGGAGCCGGCGTCGACGCTTCCCTCCTGTGTATCCGGTTCGGCTTCCACGTTCGCGATCGGGTTCACCGAGACGGGGTCGAGGACGATCGCGTCCCAGCCGTGTTCGCGGTAGTCGTCGGCGAGGTCGACCGCGTCAGCCCGGAGTTCGTCCCACCGTGGGTCGGCCGTGGGACGATCGAGTTTCTCGTCCTCGGTCATCGAATCTCCTCCCGTTCGCTTCGAGCGCTCGCGTCGCGGTCGTCGTCGCTGCGATCGCCGGTCGCAGTCGCGTCCATACGGACTCCGACGTGAGCGATCACCGAAAACGTTGGCTCGAACGGCCGCGGCCGTGACTTAACTTAGGGTCCGGGGCCGTCCGTCGTGCCAGTCTCGAGGCGCTGGACGGGTTCGACCACCGGTTCGGCCTCGCCCACGAGCGCGTCCTCGAGCGTTGCTCGCACGGTCTCGGCATCGGCAGGGCCACCGGCCGCCGCGAGCGAGCCGACGGAGCCGGGATCGAACGCCACCTCGAGCGCGCCGTAGACGTCCTCGAGCACGCCGGCGATCGGCTCGCGGCCGGCGACGACGAGGATACCGGCCGTGACCGCGGCGTCCTGGCGAACGCGCTGGGCGATACCGGCGATTTTCGCGAGGGCCCCGTCCCCACCGCCGTCGCCCGTCGACAACGAGTGCGACCCCGGGCAAAACGCGTTCGCCGGCTCGTCCCGCGCGAGCGTTCCGGGATCGAGCCCGGAAAGCGCGGCGAGTCCGCGCTCGAGATCGGCCGTGAGCCGGTCGTAGCGCTCGTCGGTCCCGCGCCGGAAGTCCTCGATCGGCTCCGCGCGGGCGAACGCGATCGTCGTCTCGCCGTCGTAGGCGACCGCCCGACCGCCGACGTCACGTTCGACCGGCGGGAAGTCCGCCTCGCGTGCGGCCGCTCGAGCCCGGTCGTAGCCGTCGCGTCGACAGTCCCGCCGCCCGAAGGCTAGCTGTCTGTGGGGCCGCCAGACCCGGACCGCCGGCTCCCCCGTGGTGGCGACCTCGAGCAGCCGTGCACTGGCCGCGCGGTCACGTTCGATCGTCGACCCGCGGCCGCGAAATACCCGCATACGGGGCTGTTGGGGTCGATGGGACTAAACGCTCCCGTTACCGAGACACGAACGAGCATGACCGCGGCCGCCCCCGAGCCGGTGACGCTGCCCGCCGAGTTGGTGTCCCAGTACGCCCGCTTTTCCCTGTACAACTCGCCGTATCGGGCCCACGACGGCGGCCAGGCGATCGACTGTTACCCGGGAACGCTACGGGACGGACGAACGACCGCGGCTCCGAGTCCCGTCTCCGGCACCGTTCGCGAGACGACGACCGTCCGTGCGCCCCCGAAGCCGTACGCGCCCGAACACGACTTCCTGATTCTCGTCGACGTCGACGAGCCCGTCGAACTCGAGGGGCTTGTCGCTCGCGTCCTCCACGTCGATCCGACCGTCGAGACCGGCGACCGCGTCGAACGAGGGGAGTCGCTTGGCGAACTCGTCCGGGCTGGGTTTTTCGCACCCTGGGTGGACAACCACCTGCACGTCGGCTTTCGCCGGCCCGACCGGAACCTCCGGCGCGCGTCCGGCTCGCTCCCGCTCGAGATCGGTGACGGGGTCGACTGTCGTCCGCTCGAGTGGGACGGGACCGGGACGGTGGTAGCGGCGGGCGAGACCTACGCCGTCCTCGACGCGCCGACCCATCCCGATCCCGGCGAGACGTTCGTGGGGATTCGCGCGGACGGCGGCGGAGTCCTCGACGGCGGCATTCCCCACTACGACAGTGGCGGCGTTCTCCGCGGACCGGCGGCTCGAGACGGCCACGAGCGAGCGGAGCCGGGACGGCACGTCTCGCTGAACGACGACCGACTCGGGACCGTCGGCGACGACGGGCGAACGATCGCGTGGGACGAGAGTACGGTGACGGCCAACGGTGACCCGATCACGGGCCTGTCGACGTTTTGCGCTCGAGACGGCGACTTCGGCGCGAAACTGATCTGTCCCGACCGGCGGTTTTCGATCGGCGAGCGCGTCGTGGTACGAGTGAGGGGTGGCGCGAGTGGCGGGGTCGCTAGCCGGTAGCTTGCCGGTCAAGCCCCGTGACACTCGCCTCGATAACCTGTAAAATCCATGTTCGACAGCCACACGTTACGACAGAGCGAGAGTCCGGTGTCGGACTGTTAGCCTTCTTCTTCTGGGAACGAAAAGCCGACGCCGCCAGCGACGATGGCCGCGCCAGCGAGAACCGTTGCGCCAAGGACAACGTAGCTGTCATCCGGATCGAGTCCTCCGATCGCTGCAGCCATATCTACGACAAAGACGGTAACGAACAGGCTCAAAACCGCGAACGCGAGCATAACGAGGCCTGCGATCAGTGCACTAGCCAACGAGCCAAAAGCGTTTAACACACCCATGACGTGATTTCGATCAGTTGTCACTCATAAATACCTTCTCAAATTTCTGTTTGAAAATCCATATTTGTTAGCTCGGAATTCATTTGACTGGGGATACAGTTCTCCTCGGGAATCTGCCGTAGGAGATCGTCGCCGTGGGTTTCACACCCTCTGTCAGAATTGTCATTACGTGATAAAACTGGCTTGCCGTAGTCACAACTGAAACCAGTCGCACATCGAGCGGATCGCTTACAGCGAGAACAGCGCGAACGCCCCCGAGTTCACTCTGGGATGAAACGCGTACGCTCGAGTGGCAGGCCGCCCGTAGGGTGGCCTGCCGAGGTCGGGCAAGCCCAGCGTGTCCCGCCCGGGAGCCACACTGACTTCAGAACGCCGGCATTCGACCGGCGAACGTCCACGTGGGAATGCCCGTCTGTGACGGGCGTTGGTCCGTGGCCAGCACAACCCCACGACTGAACTCGTGGGAGAAGGCAGGGACGTTTCCCCGTTCTGTCTTGCAGTTCTCGGCCACGTCACCGCTCGAGCCGCATTTCTCCCGTGCAATCGGGTGCAAACTGACAGTCAGACGGTTTACTGTAGTCACTTACCGCCGCTCACCAGAACGGGGTCGGCGATCGGGGGTAACTAGTTACCAGAGTCTCATAGAACAGTTCGCACACCCCATTCTCCACGACTCTCTGTCTGGCAGTATCGGGGAACGATGTACCACGAGGGGGCAAAATTTACTCAGGGCTGTCAGAAATTGCGTGCTGAATACAGGGCGCGAATGTCGCACGGGATTCGCCTCGATTTGCGCCGGTAGTGATCGGTCAGTACAGGGAGCACACGTACCGTGATGAGTGACGTCTCATATGAAATCTGCCAGAAGACCGGTGAAACATGCAGAGGGTGGCTCGACGAAACTTGTCTGGGTAATTGTCGGACAGGATCTCTAAGGTGTTTGATTCTGGATCGAATTTTAGCAATCTTATTAAACATGTGATGGTAAGTATGTGTATGGAAAGTAAACTATCACGACGAGTGGTTTTGAATACATTGGTTGCGGGAGGCGTTGCAGGGATGGCTGGTTGTTTGAATGGAGATTCCCAGCCGGGAGCGAACGGAGAAGATCAAGATGATGCTGATGGTGACGCTGAGGCAGAGTCTGAGGATGAGTCTGGGGGTGAATACATTGTCGATGTCGAAGAAGACGAATTGACGTTGGTGATTTCGTTAGAAAATGAAGCGGATATCGCGGAGGTTGTGATAGATACGCCCAGCGAAGATGCGTACGATAGAAAAGCCATTCGTGCAGGGGTTGATGAGATTGAGGCAGATATTTACCGACCAGGAATAAGCTCGGGGATTGATCCAGAAGAAGGTGAATACGTCTTTACAGCATACGATGACGAAGACGAAGAGTTGGATTCGTATGTGTATGAGTACTATCCTGAACTCTCAGTTACTGACGTGGATATCACGTGGGCTGAAGAAACAACGGAATACGGTGCCGATGTGGACGTGTTAGGGATTGAATTCACACTGGAGAATACATCGGACGTTTCAGTATTCATTGAGGAGTTTTATTATGAGGATACCGATGGCGTGGCCTCAGGGATTACCACTGAGCATCCTTACGTTACAACAGGATCATTCAGTCCTGAAACTGAAAATGTAGACGGTAACGAAAACATTCTACACCCGGGAGAAGAACGCGAATACGTCGCGCCTGACTTTTTGACGAATGAATTTGGTGGCATACCAGACCATCCAAACGACTGTGGATATGAGATGCCAGGGAAACTGATAGTTAAGTATCTCGATACAAGCGAAGAAATCGACTTAGACTTCAACGTCGGGGGCGAACGAGTGAATCCAGAAGGCAGTCAATTCGAGTACTGCGACGGGACTGAAATAACGTCCTCAACCCCTTAGACCCGATGAGTGAACAGGAGAGTCACGGTCCTTTCCACTTGGAGTAGCAGATCAAAACCTGAGCTCCCTCGGGAAATCCTCAAAGGACTCGCCTTGTTCTACCGAGTGATTCCATCTTGCATACCAGTAGGAATACTACTCTTATCTGGCAATTTCTTCGTCGATCAGTTCGCAGATGTACTGACCGGCTGGTTCAGTGAATTGGGCACGAAACAAACGATGGCGCTGTGCTGCATCCATCCTCTGTATGCAGCAGGCCACTAAGAACATCTACCAGGACCGGCAGAATCGCTGGCAGTTGAATCCACGCTCGACCGAGCGGTTATTTGGGGTCTTTCAACGCGAGAGCGATCGCCCTTATGAAGAGTTCTATGACACCCTCAGTTACAGCAATCCGTCTCAGTGGCTACGATGGAGTCGTCCACGTGGTTGCTGTCCCCATCCAGCACGGACGGAAACGAAACGGTGAGCTACTGTTGGTCGTCCTGGAGCGTCTCGCCGTCGACAACGCGTCCGACGAACAGCGGCGTCTCGGTCGGTCGATCCCGAATGTAGAACAGGAACGGCCGATCGACGGTCATCTCGACGTGATCCGGCGGCCCAGCGTCGTCCATGACGACGGCCGTTGCCGCGGCCGCCTCGGTCCCCTCTTCGTCGACCTCGACGAAGCTCTGGTGAATGACATCGTCGATGGAGAGACCGCTGTCGTCGCCTTCGACCATCCCGCTGAAGTCCGCACCGGAACCGAACGCACGGTCCATGCCCAACCCCTCGAGGGTCTCGACGAGGCTGAACTTCGACTCGACGCCGAACTTCGGTATCGTCAGGTCGACCTCCGGCCGGGCGGTCTCCGCGAGCATCGTCGTGAGCCGGTCTACCGTCAGCGACTCCTCGAAGGATTCGAACTCGCCCTCGGCGGGCAGAACGACGATCATACTCGTCTCCTCGTTGGCGTAGGGGAGTTCGACGAGCTGGTGGCCCCCGATTTCGGCGTACCGTAGCTCCGTACGCTGGTGCATCAGATCGACTTCGGTTTGGGCCCCGTCGAGGCCGGTAAACGTCCCGGGCTCGGTCGCGTCGGGGTCGAAGTCGTGCTCCCAGGCCGCGAGAAAGTAGACGGCGTTAGTGAGCACGAGCCGCGTCGTGGCGTCGACATCGCCCTCGGAGAGGAGCCCCTCGATCCGGTCGTTCGTCCGGTCCTCGACCCAGGCGTTGATCTCCTCGCGAGCGCCCTCGGGATCGCCGGTGAAGTCGACGACGTGCTCGCCGGCCCCGTAATACGCCTCGAGCAACTCGAGGTACTCGTCGTCGAGCGGGAGGGTCCCGTCGGGCCAGACGGCGTTGGCGCTCGAGAGCTGGAAGCCGAGGTCGTCGTCCTCGTTCTCGGGCTCATCTCCGTCCTCGTCGTCCTCGTCTTGCTCCCACACCGGCGGGGCGACTTCCTCGCCGTCCTCGTTGCGCCGCTCGAACTCGTCTTCAAGCGCGCCGAAGGCGGCGTGGAGGTCGTCGGCGTCGCCTCCGTCGCCGAGTTCGTACCGCAAGGCTGTTGCCATCTCCGTGGCCGTCTCGCCGCGAGCGCCAGCGTAGGTCATCGCGAGCGCGACCGAGATGCTGTACGGGGAGAAAAAGACGTTCTCGTCGGGTTGTTCGTCCCGAAGCTGGCCCAGTGCGTCGAGCGAGAAGGCGACGTTGCCCCGGACCTGTTCCGCGAGCCGATCGATCTCGAGGTCGGGATCGGTAACGGGATCGATTCGGGGGAACTCGGGTGTGTCGGACTCGTCGAAGCCGTTGCCGCCGTCGTTCCCCGCTTCCGACTCTTCGGAACCGGAACCAGTCCCGGCTTCCGGATCGTCGTTATCGTCGTCCGTCGTACAGCCGGCAGCCCCGGCGAGGAGCGCGCCTGTCAGTGTGACGAGTGTCCGTCTGTCGGTTTCCATACGCGAAACACATGGCGGGTTGATAAGGGCGTTCCCCAGACTGAAACGTCCGTTTCAGTGAGCCCGCGGATTCGAGCTGGTCTACCGCCGCTCCCCAGAAACAGTTTCCAACGCAACGCCCCGGAAGCACAGCGATAAAGATGGTCGGCGGTGGACGGGTGGGCATGACCGACGACGGTTACCCGGGGCTGGAGGCGTTCGACAGCCTCGAGGAGTTCCTCCAGTACTACATCGACGAACACCAGGAGTTCCTCTCCTGGATCGGGACGACGGTCGAACACGTCGGTCCGGGGACGATGACCCTCGCGGTCCCCTACGACGAGAAGTTGACCAACGCTCGGCCGAACGATGGGGACGACCGACGGCCGGACATCCACGGTGGGATCGCCGCGACGTTGATCGATACCGTCGGTGGTCTCGCCCTCCGAACCGAACTCGAGGACCCGGTTGCGGCCAGAATCGCGACGATCAATCTCAACGTCAACTATCTGCGGCCGGCAACTGGCGACCTCGTCGCGACCGCCGAGGTGATCCGTTCAGGGACGAGCGTCGGCGTCAGCGGGGTCACCGTGGAGAGCACGACCCCGGACGGGGAAACCCGCGAAGTCGCGACCGGACAGGGAGCCTACCGAATCTTCCGTCAGTAGCGTCGCCGTCTTTCCGGAACCGATTCGATTCGGCTCGTTTTCCGTATCGGCGACTCGTGTCCGAACGCGGCGGCCCGACCGAACCCGTTACCCATATAAAGTGGCCGCCGAACCGATTCGGTCTGCTTACTGAAAAGTAGGAATTCGAGACGCCCCTAATACCGCGGCCCATGGAGTCGTACCTGTAACGATCGCCAGAACCGCACAGTAGTAATAAATAATATATAAACATAAAACAATGACAGAAACTAACCCTTCGAACGATCAGGAGACGATCGAAGCGGACGTCGCCGACAAGGACCCGCTGTTCGCCAGGATTCCACGGCGAGACTTCATGAAAGCCGGTGCAGCAGCTGGGGCGATGGGATCGCTGGCGGGGTGTACGAGCTTGCTCGACGACAGCAACGATCACCCTACTGCCGGCGAGGTGGACGCGACCGTTCCCCCCGGGGAGCACGACGACTACTACGCGTTCCTCTCGGGCGGCCACACTGGGGACATCCGGGTCTACGGCGTTCCATCGATGCGCCAGATCATGCGTATCCCGGTGTTCAACATGGAGAGTGCCCGTGGATACGGGTTCGACGACCAGACCCAGGAGATGCTCGAGGAAGCGGGTGGCTACACGTGGGGCGACACCCATCACCCGCGGCCGAGCCAGACCGACAACGAGTACGACGGCGAGTGGCTGTTCGTCAACGACAAGGCCAACGGCCGGATGGCTCGTATCGACCTCGAGTACTTCGAGACGGACGCGATCATCGACCTGCCGAACCAGCAGGGGACCCACGGCGCTTGCGCGTTGATGCCGGACACGCGGTACGTCTTCGGCGTCGGCGAACTGCGCGTCCCGATCCCGAACGACGGTCGGGACCTCGACGACCCCAGCGAGTACGGGTCGACGCTCTCGGCGATGTCGCCGGACCCGTTCGACCACGAGTGGGACGTCCGCGTCGACTGTAATCTGGACAACGGCGACTCCGGCAAGGAAGGCGAGTGGTTCTTCACGACGAGCTACAACAGCGAGGAGGGCGTCACCGAAGAGGAGATGACGTCGGCCGACACCGACTACGTCGTCGCGTTCAACATTCCACGGATCGAGGACGCCGTCGAAGCCGGTGAGTACGACGAGATAAACGGCGTCCCCGTCGTCGACGGCACCGAAGACAGCCCGCTCAACGACGGCGACGAACCGCTGGTACGGTACATCGACGTGCCGACGAACCCCCACGGCGTCAGCGTCACGCCCGACGGCGAGTACGCGATCGCCTCCGGGAAGCTGGACCCGACCTGTACGATCATCGAAATCGATCAACTCAACGAAGTCGACGACCCCAACGACGCCATCGTCGGCCGGGTTAACGTCGGCAACGGCCCGCTGCATACGGCCTACGACGATCGTGGCCACGCCTACACCACCCTGTTCGTCGACTCCCAGGTCGTCAAGTGGGACATCGAGGACGCCGTCGACGCCGAAATGGGCTCCGAAGACCCGGTCATCGAGAAACACGACGTTCACTACAGTCCGGGCCACCTGATCGCCGCCGAATCCTACACGGGCAGCCCGCAGGGCGACTGGCTGATCGTCCTCAACAAACTCTCGAAGGATCGGTTCCTCCCGGTCGGGCCGGTCTTCCCCGAGAACGACCAGCTGTTCTACATCGGCGACGACGACGCCGGGATGGAACTGGTCAAAGACACGCCCGCTTACCCCGAGCCCCACGACGCCTCGATCGTCCGGGCCGACCGGCTCGATCCAGCCAGCGTCTACGACCCCGACGACCTCGAGCTCGATTACATCTCGGCCGACGACGAGGACAACTTCATCGAGCGCGACGGCGACGAGGTCCACATCGAGATGTACAACACCCGGAACCACTTCGGGTTCGAGGACATCACCGTCCAGGAGGGCGACGAGGTGACGATCCGGACGACGAACATCGAGGAAGAAGAAGACATCCTCCACTCGCTTGCCATCCCACAACACGACGTCAACGTCAAGACTGCGCCACAGGAGACCCGAGAAGTGACGTTTACGGCCGACGAGCCCGGCGTCTACTGGATATACTGTGCGTACTTCTGTAGCGCACTCCACCTCGAGATGCGCTCGCGACTGCTGGTCGAACCGGCCGACTGATCACCCCCGGATTCCCCTCCCCTGTCATCCATGTCCCGACTCACAAAATTCGCGGAACTCAGACGCGCGCTCCCGCTTGCAGCGGCAGCGCTGTTGCTCGTCGCCCTGGCGTTGCCGATGTGGCGGATCACTCTCGAGGCTCCCCAGTACCCCGACGGGCTGTTCGTCGAGCTGTACGCCTACCCGCGCCTCGAGGGCGACGTCGGGGAGACGCAGGCGCTCAACCAGTACGTCGGATTCTACTACCCGGACCCAGTATTCCTCGAGCCGAACTACGAGGTCCAATCCGGGGCAATCGAGGTGCCCGAGTGGTCGGCCGGCCCGCTGGCATTCGTCGCCGTCGCTGCGACGGGCGTCTTCGTCGCGCTCGCGCCGACGGTCCGCAAGCTCAAGTTCGGACTGAGCTGCCAGCTCGCCGGCACGGCGACGGTATTCGTCGTGATGTTCGCGGCGATTCAGTACCGGCTCTACCAGGCGGGCCACACGCTCGACCCCGACGCACCGATGCGCGGCGTCGATCCCTTTACCCCGCCGCTTTTGGGCACGTACGAGATCGCCAACATCAGCGGTCTCGCCTGGTTCGGCCCCGGGGGCTACCTCACGATGATCGCGTTCGCGCTCCTCGTCGTGTCCTTCTTCCTGCGGGACTCGACAGCGACCGTCGGCGACGCGCCCGATCTCCTCCGAGGGGTCCTCGGACGGCTCCGGGAGCGGGTCCGATCGGGACGGGGAGGGGACGAAGCCGACGACGACCGATCGGATCGCGACACACCGGACGCGGTCACGGAGTCGGGCGAGCCTGCGACTGCGGGCGAACTCGAGGACACCGCCGACGCGACCGCAGTGACGGCCGAGACGGACACCACCCACCGTCGAGGTGACCGTCCATGAGCCGCGAACTGTGGTTCGTCGCGCTCGCGGTCGCCGTGCTCGTCGCGACCGGCGCGGCCGCCGTCGTCGCTGCCGACGGCTCCGGGTCCGACCTCGAGCGAACGGTCGACGGCTGGACGCCGGACGTACCGGACGTTCACGACGCCGAGCCGCCGACCGAACCGGGCGTCGCGACGATCGACGGCGAGGACCGCGAGTACGACTCCGTCCAGGACGCCGTCGACGCAGCCGAGCCCGGAGACACCGTCGCCCTCGAGGGGCTGTTCGAGGAGCACGTGACGATCGAGACCCCCGGCCTGACAATCACGACGACCGACGTAGCCGACGAGCGGGCGCTGCTCGACGGCGGCGGCGAGGGCACCGTTGTCCACGTCGACGCCGACGACGTCACCCTCGAGGGGGTCTGGATCCGCGAGTCGGGCCACGAGCGCAGCGACGAGGACGCGGGCGTGTTGGTCAACGGCAACGAGTCGACGCTGACCGACCTGCGAATTACCGAGACGACCTACGGGATCTGGATCGGTGAATCCGACGACGTCACGGTCGAGGAGACGACGATCGCCGGCCGCGAGTCGGTCGCCGAGACCAACCGCGGGAACGGGGTCCATCTCGACCGGGCCGACGGCGCGGAGCTTCGCGACAACCACATCACGACGGCTCGGGACGGAATCTACTTCTCGTGGTCCGAAGGCGTCGTCGCCGAGGGCAACGTCGCCTGGGACCTCCGGTATGGCGTCCACTACATGTACTCCGACGACAACCGCCTCGAGAACAACGTCGCCTTCGACAACGATGTCGGCTTCGCGTTGATGGTCTCGGAGAACCTGACGATCACGAACAACACCGCTGTCAACAACGCCGGCCCGAGCGGCCAGGGCATCCTCGTCAAGGAGGTCGACCACACCGAGATCAGGGACAACGCCGTCGTCGCCAACGGAAACGGCTTCTACGTCTACAACGCCCACGGCAACGAGATCGTCGACAACCTGATCCTCGAGAACCAGGCGGGGGTCCACTTCACGGCCGGCAGCTCCGACGAACTCGTCGCCGGCAACAGCTTCGTCGCGAACGACGAGTCGGCCTACGCGTCGACGAACGCCCAGATCGCCTGGAACGAATCCGACCGGGGCAACTACTGGTCGGACGCCCGCGCGGTCGATCTGGACGGGGACGGGACCAGCGAGGTGCGCCACCAGCCGGCCGGCACCGTCGAGCAGGTAGTCCACGAACAGCCACAGGCAGCCGTCTTCGCCGAGAGCCCGGCGTTCGACGCCGTCCGGATGGCGGAAAGTTCCTTCCCCCTGATCGAATCGCCCGGCGTCGTCGACCACCGACCGCTCGCCGAACCACCACACGACAACTGGGAGGAATACTATGCAGATCACGATCACTGACGTCCACAAACGGTACGGCGACGTCGTCGCACTCGACGGGCCGAGCTTCGACATCCCGTCGGGGTCGACCTTCGGCGTCCTCGGAACGAACGGAGCCGGCAAGACGACGCTGTTCGAGTTACTGGTCGGTCACGACCGGCCCGACAGCGGCCGGATCGAGGTCGGTGGTATCGACGTCGACGCCGCCGGCCACCAGGTTCGCGAACGCGTCGCGTTCCTGCCCGAACACGCCGGTTTCCCCGACGCAATGACCGGCCGCGAGGTCCTCGACGTCCACGCCCGAATGCGCGGCCTCGAAGCCAGAGACGACCGGATCGACGACACTCTCGAGACGGTCGGACTCACGGAAGCAGCCGACCGAGCCGTCTCCGGCTACTCGAACGGGATGGGGCGGCGACTGGGGCTCGCGGCAGCGCTGCTCGGCGAGCCGCCCGTCCTCGTCTTGGACGAGCCGACGGCTGGCCTCGACCCACGCGGCGTCACCACGTTCCACGAGATCGTCGAACGCATCGACCGCGAGACCGACGCCACCGTCGTCCTCTCCTCGCACGTCCTGAGCGAGGTCGAACGCCTCTGTGACGAGGTCGCCATCCTCGAGGGTGGCGAGCTCCGTGCCGTCGGCCCCGTCGACGAACTGCGGACGGCGAGCGGCGACGGCGTCACCGTCGTTCTCCATCCGGCCGGCGACCGGCCCGGATTGCTCGATGCCGTGCAGGGACGCGGCGAGGTGACGGAGGTGGGTGACGCGATCGAAGTGACCTGCGAACGCGACGCCGCGTTCGATCTGCTCTCGGCGGTCGACTCGGCCCTGGTCGATCGGTTCGAGGTTCGGGAACCCGGTCTCGAGGCGGCGTTCCACGACGCGCTCGCGGACGGGGACGATCGACGGGGCGACGGGCAACCCGCGGATGCGGAGTCGACGGAGGTGAGCGTCCCATGACCGACGAGTACGAACGCGAAGGCGAAGGTGACGGCGAATACAGACACGGACACGAACAGGGCCCCGCAGCCGACCCCGACGTCGACCCCGAAGCGACGAGCGACGATGCTGTCCCCCGGCCGGACGGCGGCTACGGTACCGTCTCGCCGACCGAGGAGGCCGATGTCGACCTCGACCTCGAGGGGGAGACGGACGCCGGAACTGAAACTGAAACTGAAACCGGACCCGTCGACGGCCTCGGTTCCGGCAAGTGGTACCGGCAACTATTGGTCGTCGCCGAAACCGAGTACCGCCTCGCGATCCGTGGTCGGTGGGCGATCGCGATGACCGCCATCTTCGCCGCGTTCGCGCTCGGGCTGACGACGTTCAGCGGCTCGAGTGTCAGCCCCGACGGGTTCGAGCGGACGGTCGCGAGCCTCGCGGTGCTCGCGGTCTATCTCGTCCCGCTGGTGGCGCTTGCCTTCTCCTACGACGCCGTCGTCGGCCGCGAGGAGAGCGGCTGGCTCCACACCCTGTTTGCACTACCGGTCGATCGCGCCCTGATCGTCGTCGGGACGACGGTCGGCCGTGCGGTGGTATTTGCAAGCGCCGCGATCATCGGCTTCGGGGCCGCCGGCTTCTTCCTGCTGCGGGAGTTCGGCCTCGCGGGCTTCGACGCCTACGCCGGCTTCCTGCTGGCGACGGTCGGACTGGGACTTGCTTTCCTCTCGGTCGGCGTCCTCGTCTCGACGCTGGTTCCCGAGAAGACCCACGCACTGGGCATCTCTTTGCTCGCGTGGGCGTGGTTCGTCCTCGTCCACGACCTGATCGGACTCGGCGTGATCGCCGCGCTCGATCTGACCGACGCCGCAGTGTCGGCGATGTTGCTGGCGAACCCGACCGGCATCTTCCGGGCGCTGGTGCTTGGCTCGCTCGGGGCGGCCGGCGACGCCGGCTTCGCGGCCGTCCTTACCGAATCAGGACTGTCGACTTCGGTGCTTGCCGGGGCGCTGCTGGCCTGGATCGTCCTGCCGATCGCACTCGCGGCCGTCGCCGTCCGACGGAGGCGACTATGACCGATCACGACCACGCTCACGCTCACGCCGGCCGACGCTGTGGTTGCACGCACAAGCACGAGCACGGGCAGAAGTACGAACAGGAACAGGAACAGGAACACGAACACGAGCACAGACACGACTCACCGGCCCACCCGGACCACGGTCGCGTAGACGACGTGCTCCCACGTCGTCGCGTCCTCGCCAGCGTCGCCGTCGTCGCCGGGGCAAGCGTCGGCCTCGCCGGCTGCCTCGAGGACGACGAAACCGCCGACGTTCCCGCCGACCCAGTCGCGCTCACCGACGGCCAGGCCTGTGACGTCTGCGGGATGGTGATCGACGACCACTACGGCCCCGCCGGACAGCTGTTCTACGCCGACGGCGAGCCCGAAGAACGCGACGGGCCGGCCTGGTTCGACAGCGTCACGGAACTCGTCACCTACCACGAAGAGCGCCTCGAGCGCGGCTGGGAACTCCGCGAAGCGTTCGTCACCGACTACTCGGCGGTCGACTACGATCTGGTCGAACGTGACGGGACGACGTACATCTCGAGCCACGTCGCGGCCGGGACGTTCGTCGACGCGACGGCGGTCGAGTACGTCGTCGACAGTGCGGTCGAAGGTGCGATGGGTGAGGACTTCGTCCCGTTCTCGGACGAAGACGACGCGGCTGCGTTCGTCGACGAACACGGCGGCGACGTTCGGTCCTGGGACGAACTACCGACACAGCCGTAGTACTACGTATCGCTGTGGTTCGTGGCGACGGGATCGCTCGTCCCGGTACGGCGGGCCGAGAGCCACAGCCGGCTCTGGAGGTAACAGCCGATCGCCGCGACGAGAACGAAGTACCCGTAGATTGCCAGTTCGACGGCCGGAGGGACGGCGGGAACCGACACAGGGTCCATACGTCCCGTGTCGATCCGACGGGAGATACGTCTCTGCCTGTACGCGTTCGCGCTTTTTATCTCGTCTACGGCCAGCCGGTAGCGACCATCCAGTATCGAATCCCGAGATAGAGGATGACGAATCCGAACGTGACGGCAAACAGGATATCGCCACCCATCGCCGCCGAGACCAGTGCGATCGAACAGAGGGCGATACCGACGACGTAAAACAGTTGAAGCCGGCGCTCGTTCATCGACGCTCACCGTCCATCGGGGAGAACTGACGCATGTCGCAGTCTTCGAAGGAACGGACAAAAATCCTCGCTCCTCGAACAGGATACCGAAGGCTGCCTACGCAAACTCGAGGTCGTCGCTGGTCGTCACCTCGCCGAACAGCCAGTCGGCGTGGTCGAGCGCGTACTCACGGTGGTCCGTCTCGATGTAGCCGATGCAGTCCTCGACGAGGATCGGTCGGAAGTCCCGGAGCCCCGCGCTGCCTGCGCTGTGGAGGACACAGACGTTCGCCAGCGTGCCACAGAACACGAGGTCTTCGATGCCACGAGCGTCCAGCCACCCCTCGAACTCCGTCTTCTGGAACGCGTCGTAGGTGTGTTTCTCGATGACGTGATCGGCCTCGTCGACGGGGAGCTCCTCGACCACCTCGGCCTCCCAGGAGCCCTCGAGGACGTGTTCGCCCCACTGCTCGAACTCGTCGTAGTAATACGCGTCCTCGAACTGTTCGGGTGGGTGGACGTCCCGCGTGTAGACGACCGACGCGCCGGCGTCGTCGGCCCACGAGACGAGGTCGGCGATGGGGTCGATCACGTCCTCGCTACCGGGCGCGTACAGCGACCCGTCGGGATGACAGAACGCGTTTTGGATGTCGACGACCACCAGGGCCGTTCGTTCGGGCTCGAGTTCGAATCGGGCGCACATACGTGATCGTTCGAACCCGATCGGAAAAACGTTCTCACGAGCACACGTCGGCGTCCGGTGGCGAACCGACCGCCGTTCTTTTCAGGTTCGATCGCCAACGGGTTGCTAACTCTCCGTCATGCAATCTACCAGAACGCGGTCCCTGCTCGTCGTTCTCGCCGTCGTCGCCGTTGCTCTCCTGGCCGTCGCGGTCGTTGGCCTGGCCCCGGCACCGTTCACCGCCGACGAGCCCGGCGAGGAACGGACCGACGGCCCGTCAACGAGCGACACCGTCGGCTACGTCGAAGGCTACTGGTACGACGACGAACTGCCCGTCGACGAACGGGACGACGCCAGCCTCGAGGACGACGAACTCGAGGCGGTCGTCTACCGGTCGATGGCTCGCGTCGAGACGATCCGCGAGTTACCCTTCGAGGAGGAGGTCCCCGTCGAGGTGATCGACCGCGAGGAGTTCCAGGAGCGTGACGACGTGTTCGTGAACCTCTCGGCCGCGGAGCAACTCCACGCGAGTGTCACCTACGAAGCGACGTTTCTGGTCGACCGCGAGACAGACGCCAGCGAAGCGGTAGAGACACTCTACGGCGGCGCGGTCGACGGCTACTACACCCCGACGGACGGCAAGATCGTCATCGTCTCGAATACGCCCGACACGCCGGAGATGGACGAAGTCGTGCTCGGTCACGAACTCCTCCATGCCCTGCAGGACCAGCACTTCGATCTGACGAGCTACGACCGGGAGACGCTCGACCAGGACAACGCCAAGAACGGGCTCATCGAGGGCGACGCCGTCTGGGTCGACGGGGAGTACGCCGATCGCTGCGACGAGGACTGGGACTGTGTGCTGCCCGCGGACACTGCACCGGCCGACACCGACCTGAACTGGGGGCTCTATCTCACGATCATCCAGCCATACGAGGACGGCCCGGATTACGTCGAGTACCTGCTCGAGCAGGGCGGCTGGGACGCCGTCGACGAGGCCTACGACGATCCGCCGCCCAGTTCCTCGGCGGTGATTCGGCCCGGCGAAGAGCGCGTCCCCGCCGACCTCGCGGTGCCCGACCGTTCGGGCGACGACTGGACCCAGTTCGAGATCGACGGCGATCGCGCCGACGAGACCCTCGGCGAAGCGGGAATGGTCGCGATGTTTGCCGCCGGCGCGTTCGAAGCCGGCCACCCCGCAGTGATCGACCGCCAGGAGTTCCTCGGCGACGGCTACGACTACGATCAGCCGTACACCGACGGCTGGGCGGGTGACGAACTCGTCACCTACGTCACCACCGACGCCAGCGTCGACGACCCCGACCGTACCGACGCCGTCCTCGAAGAGACTGGCTTCGTCTGGCGGACCGAGTGGCTCTCCGAAGACGACGCCGCAGCCTTCACCGACGGCTACCTCGAGTTGCTCGAGTTCTACGGTGCCGAACCGGTCGCGGACCGCCAGGACACCTACGTGGTCGAAGGCGACAGCTATCCGGGCGCGTACTACCTCGAGCGCGACGGTGACGGTAACGATGACGATGACGCCGACGGCGAGACAGTGACCATCGTCCGCGCACCGTCGGTCGAAGACCTCCCCGAGATCGAAGCCGGCGCAGCGCCGGACGGCGAAGACGAAATCGCCGCCTGGGCCGGTCTCGACGGCGGAACGGCGGTCGGCGGCGACACCGACGCGATCGGTGGTATCGCGGGATCGATGGCCGGATCGATGGCGCTTGCCGCCGCGGTGGTCGTGGGGACTGGCATCGTGGTGGTTGCCGTCCGAAGACGGAGACGGAGACGGAGACGGAAACGGGAAATCGAAGCGGCCACGAAACCGACACCACTCGAGCCCAGAAGCCATGCCGTACCAAGAAGCGAGACGAAATCGACGGGCTCGACCGTAGACGGGTAGCTTTTTTATTTCCCACGGGAAACCGACGATATGTCAAATCCGTTTGGAACCGTCCCCACTGAAGCGATTCTCGAGGGGGACGCCACCGACGCCTACTTCGAGCGGACCCGCACGACGCTCGAGACGGCAGGAAAGAACCCACACGTCGTCGCCGAGGTCACGGCCGACCAGTTCCCGACCGGCGAGTTCGATGTCCTTACCGGCGTGAAAGACGTCGCGACCCTGTTCGAGGGCCGACGCGTCGATGTCGACGCCATGCCCGACGGCCAGCTGTTCGACGGTGGGCCGGTCCTGCGAATCGAGGGCCCCTACCTCGAGTTCGCCGAACTCGAGACGTCGCTGCTGGGATTCCTGTCCCAGCCGAGCGGCTTCGCGACGGCCGCACTCGAGGCTCGTCGCGCAGCACCGAAATCGCTCGTACTCTCGTTTGGGGCGCGCCACGTCCATCCGTCGATCGCCGCCGTGGTCGAACGCGCCGCCTTGCTGGCTGGCCTCGACGGCTTCTCTCACGTCGCTGCGGGAGACGTTCTCGGTCGCGAGGCCGGGGGGACGATGCCCCACGCGTTGCTGTTTTGCTTCGGGGAGGGGAACCAGCCCGACGCCTGGGACGCTTTCGACGAGGCCGTTCCCGAAGATGTCCCGCGGATCGCACTGGCCGATACGTTCTGGGACGAGGTCAGCGAGAGTCTGCTGGCGGCGGACACGCTCGGCGATCGGCTCGACGGCGTTCGCATCGACACCACAAGTTCCCGACGGGGCGACTTCCGACACATCATCCGGGAAGTCCGCTGGGAACTCGACGCACACGGGTACGAGGACATCGACATCTTCTGTAGCGGCGGGATCGATCCGGACGCGATCCGAACCCTCCGGGATGTCGCCGACGGGTTCGGCGTCGGGAGCCACGTCACGAGCGCCCCGAGCGTCGACTTCAGTCTCGATATCGTCGAAATAGCTGGCGAACCGATCTCGAAGCGAGGCAAGCTTTCGGGAGTCAAAGAAGTCTACCGCACCCCCGACGGCGGCCACCACGTCGCGCTGGCCAACCGGGACGATCCCGAGGACGGCGAGTCGCTGCTCGAGCCGCTCGTCCGGGACGGCGAGGTCGTCCGGGAGTTCGACCTCGAGGCGGCCAGCGAGCGGTGTCTGGCCGATGCTGAGTCGGTCGGGTTCCGATCAGATAAGAACGCTGAATAGTCCGACGTGCGAGCGGCCGATATGAGCACCCCCTCCGAGAGCCAACCGACCGCTCACGATATCGCGAATCGGCTGGTGTTTCACCTGTTTCTAATCGGGTTTCTGGCCATCGTACTCAGCTTCATCGCGTTTATGATCGCCACTCCGTTCGGTCCGCTGAGGTACGTCGTCGTCGTAATCGTGAACGTCCCCGTTCTCTGGCTCGTCGTCCACGCCGTCGTCGACGCGGTCGACGACCTGCTCGGGGTAAAACTCGAGAGTTTCGCCGAGAAGCACTCGTAACGAGACGCCGGAACTGTCGTAAATGTGACTAAGCGAGAACGAAAGGACAACACATGGCTGCGTGCAGTCCGGAACCGACGGACTCGAGTTTCGCAATCGCGAACTGGCTGTTTCTCAGGCTCGTCGTGCTCGCCGCGCTGGCGGTGTAGGTCGGAGCCGTTGCGACCGGCCTGTTGTCGCTATTAATCGGCCTTCAACAGGCGTTTTTCGTACGAGTCGCAGTCTATTCTCCTCGCATTATTCCTGGGCCGACTGTGTTCGGCCGACGGCTGCGTCCGATAGTAACGAAATAGACACCGATCGCACGGCTGCCGTACGATCGGGTGTGCGATGATGTTCAGTGGTCACTATGGTTGCCGCCGGACCCGCCTCCGGCTGGCCCGGTACCGTCGTTCCCGCTGTTACCTGGTCCCTGACCGGAACTGCCGCTCCCGCTGTCGTCACCGTCCTGTCCTGGCGGGTCCGGCTGCCCAGTATCGTCTCCGTCGTCACTGCCCTGTCCTGGCGGGTCCGACTGCCCAGTATCGTCTCCGTCGTCACTGCCCTGTCCTGGCGGGTCCGACTGCCCAGTATCGTCCTCGTCGTCACCGTCCTGTCCTGGCGGGCCGTCACCACCCCCCGTCGACGGTCCGTTCCCTGCCTGTCCGGGTGCGCTGTCGTTCGACTGGCCTGGCCCACCAGCCTGTCCGGGTGTCCCGTTTTCGGTCTGTTCCGGCGGCGATCCGTTCCCCGCCTGTCCGGGCGCGTCCGATGGTCCGCCGCCCGGACCGACGCCGGGACCCGAATTCGGACCTGGACCCGCTCCGGCCTGGGTCCCCAAGCCGAGCCCTCGAGTCATCGAGGCGACTTCCGGACCGGACAGGTCGGAAACGTTCCGCTCGAGGGTCTCCAGGCGTTCGGTCCCGACCCCTGTCGTCTCCGCTCGCGGTTTCGTCCGCTCGATCTCCCGCTCGAGGGCGGCAATCTCGGCCGTCAGCTGTCCCATCCTGGCCTGGTACTGGCCATGTGAGAGGGTATCGCTGCGGTTTTCCAGTGCGGTCCGCTCGGCTTCGAGATCCTCGAGCCGGTCGGCCAACTCGTCAGTGCGGTTGGCGACCAGCTCCGACTGGGTCTCGGTTTCGGCTTGCTCGTACTGTGCGTCGAACATCTCCGATTCGATCGATTGCTCGGCGTCGGCGGCGCTCGATTGCATGAACGCGGCAACTGTCGCGTTCGCGTCCGCACTCGAGTTCGTCGCGTCATCGTCGTCGGCATCGTCGCCGTCCCCGTCCGCCCCCGTGTCTGTCTCGGCCTCGGTTCCTCCGTCCCCGTCGATCCCCGTCTCGGCCTCGACGAACGTCCCCCCGATCGCGCCCGCTGCGACCGGTGCGATCGTGAGTCCGACGATGGCGACCGCGAGCAGGACGATCGTCCGAGTCGGCATCATCACCCGATCCTTCTCCCGAACTCACTAAAAAGTCGGATATTCGTTCGGACCGTTTACCCACTCCGGACGCGCGACGAGAAGCGGTTCGAGCGTTTAAAAACCGCACAGAAACGATCGTTTCGTTTCACCTGTCGCTGCGCTCGCGGAACTCCCGTCTGTTCGACGGATTCACGCTGAAAGTAGTCTGACTTAAATCTGTTTGCAAATAGTTATCTTCTCCCAGACCATGTGTACAGTTACCATGTTCGAGGTGTTCTCCCGAAGCTACTATCTCGGACGTCTCTACGTGATGCCGACCGAAGAGAACCGCGCGTTCATGCACAGCGATCAGCACGAGCGAATCAACGAGGAAGTGTACGCGACGGGCGACGGGATCGAATCGCTCGATTCGCCGCTCGTGATGAAACTCGAGTCCAGCCACTTCCCCGTCCACGGCGACGAGAGCGTGCCGGCAAACACGCTCGCCGTGCCGGAGTCGATGCTCGAGGAGACGGACGTGCGGAACCCGCCGTCGCTCCGGGAAGTCTTCCTCGCGCGCCGTGAACGGGCACGACAGTTGCTATCCTACGTGGGCGGGTGGCAGCCTCCGGGGGGCAAACGAGAGGACACCGCCGGGAGCGGTGACGACTTCCGGAACGCCGGTACCTAGAAGTAGTCTCGTTTCGCTTTTTCGACCGAATGCTCGACCTCGACGAGTTGCTCGGCCGCGCGTCGCTCAAGGAGCGAATCGACGAACTCGAGGCCGAAAACGAGCGGTTACAGGAGCAATACGAGGCCGAATCCGATCGCCGCGCCGAGGCCGCGACGGCAAAGCAGGAAGCCCAGGAGCGGGCCAACCGGCTCGAGGACCGGATCGCCCAACTCGAGGGCGAACTCGAGCGCCTCGAAGACGATGGCGACGATCCCGGGCTCGAGTTTCGACGCAGCGAGGAACTCCGGGGCGGGCGACTCGACGAAGTGCTCGAGCGTCTGCGTTCGGTCCGAACCGAGCCCGAGGGTGCGCTCACGGCCGTCGTCGAGGACGGCATCGAGCCGATGGACGCCGTCCTC
>NZ_AOMA01000061.1 GCF_000337895.1 Halobiforma nitratireducens JCM 10879 | reverse complement strand
CAGCCGGTTCCTGCGGAGAACCGGGAGGGACTCGAGTTCGTCTACGAGCGTGCGGCGCTGCCGATCGCGGCCGACGAGTCCTGTATCACGGCCGCAGACGTGCCACGGATCGCGGACCGCTGTGACATCGCGAACCTGAAGCTGATGAAGTGTGGCAGCCTCCGTGAAGCAAAGCGGCTCATCCACACCGCCCGCGCCCACGGTCTGCAGGTGATGTGTGGCTGCATGAGCGAGTCCAACGCCTCGATCGCGGCGGCCTGTCACCTCGCGCCGCTGCTCGACTACGCCGACCTCGACGGCTCCCTGCTGCTCGACGACGACCCCTACAACGGCGTCTCCCTACCTGGCGGCCGGATCGACCTCGAGGCCCTCGAACGGGCCGGAACCGGTGCCGTCCTCGAGTAGCCGAGCACGGAACTACTATCGCTTTTCCGATGGGTCGCCCGTAGACACTGTCACGTCGGCCGCCAACATCGTTTACGTCTCTGGTCGGTGTCGGACGTGCTGGACATGAGCGACCGACGTGATTGCCCGCGGCTCTCCCGACGGGCGCTGTTGCGGGCATCGGCGGGAACTGTAACGCTGGCCGCCGTCGGCTCCGGAAGCGCCGGGGCAGCCGGTGAGGGTAGGATCGGCGGGGAACGGGCACTGTTCGACCGGCGCTGCCCCGAGGCCACGCTGCAACCCAGTATGGGCTACTGCGAGGGGGCAAGCACCGCCGGCTGCGCGGACGATCATCCGGTGACGGTCGCCCTTCGGGAGGCCGTCGAGGAGACGCTCGAGCAGGAGTACCCCGATGTCGGTGCGCTGGTCGACGACGGGTTCAAACCGTACTTCGATACCCTCGATAGGGACGACGACGGCTGGTCCCACTGGCTGAACCCGGCGTACATCGGGGATGACGCGGTGCTCGATCCCGAGCGGCCGGAGTCGGTGCTCGTGGACAACGACTCCTGGCGCTCGATCGGCGTGATGTTCATCGCGACCCGCGAGGGCGAACCGATCGCTCCCCCGCCGGTGTACGACGTCGACGAGGGGGTCGCCTGGATGCCCGAGGCCGAGGCGGATGCTCTCGAGACGAACGAGGCGGGCGGGCAGGAAGGAAACGGCGACGAGATGGGAGGCGAACACGAGGGCGGTGACCGGCACGAGCCCGGACAGGAGGGGGGAGACGAACACGAACACGAACACGAGCACCCCCCAGCCGACGACCCCGACCGTTGCTCTCCCTGGCACTACCACGCCGGCGCTCCCGGACGGTTCGCCTGGTGGTTCTACCAGCAGGCCTACGAACGGGAGTTCGCCGACGGCGACGCCCGAGTTCCCTGTCGGACTCCCTGTATGATGCACGTCTGGACCGTCGATCACCCGGCGGGCGTCTACGCCCACGGCGGCCCGCCACCGGAGTACCGCGAGCAGCCGCCCGCCGACGATCCCGGCCTCGAGACGGACGCTCGACCCGGCGAGGACGAACTCGACTGGGACGTTCTCCCCGAGGAGGTGACACCCGAAGAACGACCGGAGTCGATTTCCCTCGGCCTCGAGGACTGGGCCTGATTTCGGGCTGCGCCGAACGGGTCGGCACACCGAACCCGCCCCCACTTGCACCCAACCGACCCGTTCAGAACCCCAGACTCTCACCCGGCCCGCCCTCGAGTGTCGACCGACCATAGCCGTCTTCGCTCCTCGAGTGGACCCCTTCGAGTATGGGCTACGATGTCGCATAGCCCGTTGCACGCTTTCGAATACCCTGTTGCACGCTTTCGAAATTAGGGCCAAAAACCAGATGATGTTGCAGGTTTCTCTGAACAGGG
>NZ_AOMA01000060.1 GCF_000337895.1 Halobiforma nitratireducens JCM 10879 | reverse complement strand
GAGCCACACCATGGAACGCGGGTTCGCCCCCTGCCGAGGCCCCGGACCGCTGGCCGCACCCCCACGCTGCAGCGCCACCAGCCCCTCCCCGGCCCGGTCTCCCGTCCGCCCCCCGCTGCGGACCACCCAGCCCACCGAACCACGCACACAACATCTCATCAACCCTGCTCCGCGGGGTCCCCTCGTTACCTGTCCCGCGCCCCTCGAGCACACGCATCTTCCTCTCCCTCCGTCTCGGTCAACATCCCCGTCTGTCAGGACCGCGGTGATGCACCACCAGCATCACCCTGGTCCCACCGCCTCAGGGATCGGCACCGCCTCGCTGCCGACTCCCCGCCACGCCACTCGTCTCCTTGAGGACACCACTGTCTCCTCCGACCTCTCGAGCAGGAAACACTGTCCCTCGCTCGCCCCGGCCGATCGCCACCCACCGTCCGATCGGCCACACCTCCACCCACTCCTCACCTCTTTTTCTCACCTCTCTTACTCATTCTTCTCCTTCTTTTCCTCCCTATTTTCTCCATTCATCCATCCATCTCTTTTATTCGTCAGCGACAGAATCATGAGAGGGTTCGATAGGCTCTATAAGTCTCTCTGACTCCCTCAAAGGGCGGAAAAATAGTGTGGGTCAATATAGAGATCGTAGATAATCCGAAACAATCTCTCGGCTGATTTCCTCCGCTCTCTCGTCGAAGGACCGTGAGGAGAGAAGAGGATTGTTTCCACCGCCTGGAGAATTCAGCGGACCCGCCAAAACCCCCTGGTGTGTCAGCTACGCATACTCTGAAACCGGCACAAATATCACCCGTGCAGGGATCTCACCGAACTCCTCGCGGACTGCCGTTTCTATCCTGTCCCTGACACTGGTGTCAAGGTACGCGACTTCGACCCGGTCCACATCGTACTCTAAGCATTTCACGATATTCGTCAGTTCGTGTTCCGGACTCCGGGCCACCTCGACGGCAACCGTCTCATCACCCCGTACCGCATAGACGTCGATCCGGCGTTGGTCGACAGCGAACTCGATCTCTGCATCGAAGCCCTGCGTCTCGAAGGCCTCCTTGATCTGTTGCTGCCAGTACCGGTGCTCGATCCCGCGCCGTCCGGTATCTGCCACGTCGTATCCGCGGTCCTCTAAAGCCTGCCGGCCCGCGTCCGTGAGCTCCAACAGCTTCGGATTTCGTCCCGGCGTCCCGGTTCGGACTTCGCTCTCCTGGATGAGTCCCAGCGTCAGCAACTCCTGCTTGGCCGCGTTCCCCTGTCGCGCCACCACGTCGATCGTCTCATACCGCTCCGACAACGAGAGGAACGGCTCTTCGGCCACACTCGCCAACAGGGCTTCGGCCACCTCCCCCACGGGCTCGTCCTCCTCTTGGTCGTCCTCCGGTTGCTCGCCGATCGCGACTAGGAACGGGTCCGGCCGCACCCGCTCCGCATATGAAAACGGATCCAGTTCGGGCTGCATCCGCTGCCGGATATCGGCCTCGGTCATCGTCTTCTCCAACGGATACCCTGGAAGCTGGAGGGGAACCGGATCGCGGTCCGCCAGCTTCAGGACGGCCTCCCCTTTCTCCAGTGTCCGGGTGAAATCCGTCTCCTCGGAATCAAGTCCAAATGTCCGCGCCATTTCCGCGGTGTCTTTGCCGCTGCCCAGCGACAGCCACAGTTTCGCGTTCGTGTTCGCCTTGACCGAATCCGTCAGCTTGGAAGGCTCGTGATCCGCAATGATCAAGGCCTCGCCGAACTCCCGGACCTTCCCCATGAGATCGTCAATTGGCGGGAACCCGGACTCCGGCTGGCGCTCCCGGTTGACGTCGAACACCCGCTTGGCCTCATCAAACATAACGACGTGCCGCAGTCCTTGGCGCTGCCCCTGCGCGTCCCGATAGTAGTACAGCCACGTCAGGATCGCCTCAACCACGAAGTTCGCCACGTGCTGGTTCGGCTCCTTCAGTTCGAACACGACGTTCCGCTCCAACAGATCCTCAAGCGGGTAGCCCCGGCTACAGTCGAAGATCTCCGCGGAGAACCCGGTCATCATCGACAGCCGGGACCAGACCCGCTCCTTATACCGATACCGCGGGGACGCCTTCGGGATCTCGTCCGCCGCCACGAGCGCCTTCAACTCGAAGACGGACGGGTACCGTGGTCTATCGGCTGCCTCTGTGAGGTCGTACAGCGCATACAGGTCGCGGAGCTTCTCGAGAAAATAGCTCTCGGACCCGATCAACAGGTCCGTTGTGTGGGCAAACGTATCCGCGATGACCTCACCCCATTTCGCCGGCTGCACGCCCGGCGGCGGTTGGAGCGGATTGAATTTGAGGTCACGCCAGTTGATCACCAGGAGATCCTGCTCGGTCGCAAGATGCCGGTAGTCGTTCTTGAAGTCGAACACCATGAACGGCAGGTCCCACGTAGTGCACTCCTCCATCAGGTTGTAGAACATGGTCGTCTTGCCGGCACCCGTCCGGCCGACGATCAACAGGTGCTCGTTGACCTGTTCAGGCGTCAGGCCAACCACCTCCCCGTTGGGGGTCTCACCCAGATAGAACGGCCCGCTCACATCGTCATACGGGTAGAACTCGTCCGGCCGCACCGGTCGCTCCGCCCGCTTCCGCTGCTCGTAGAGTTCCCGAATGTCATTGTAGAACCCGCGGTTAACCGCCGCCACCCGTAACACCTGCTCAATCCGCGCCTCATCCTCCCCCACGTACTCCATCAGATCCTGTAGTTCCTCGAGCTCCGCTTCTACCGGATCGTCATCTTGTCCCATCATACCGGCCAAATAGACGGGCGTCCCGGATACGTGGCCCGTGCCACGACACGTTCCTCGCTATTCACTAGAGGCGTGCCGATGGTGTCCGGGCGTCAGATATTCTCGAGGTACTGACGCCGCTGTTCCATCTTCTCGCGTTTTGTGCGGCGGTCGTAGTGCTCGTCGATCACGCTCTCAGACACGTTCGCCCGATTGCTGACGGCTTTCGCTGGCCACTCCTGATTCAACGCGTACGTGATCCCGCCACGGCGCAGCGCGTGTGGACTCACACTCGAGGGACAGTCGTACGCATGCTCGTAGTCAAGCGCGGTACAGGTGTCCTGGTCACGGTCGTGCGGACAGTTTCCTGTCGCGATACAGGGCCGTGTATACTGGTAGCAGTCGCCGCGTAGCGTTCCTTTGTGGGCACGTCCTTCCCGCGTCGCCAGTAACGGCTTCCGTCCGTATTCATCGGTCACCTCGGGCCGACGCGTCGCAATCCAGTCGTCAAGCAATGAGCAGACATCGTCAGAGACCGCAACCAGTCGCTCCCCCTTCGCTTGGTTCTTGATCGGCGTACCCGTATCGGGCCGATGGTGTACCTCCAGTAACTGGTCATCAGGATCGTAGTCGTCCACATCGAGTGCATGGGCCGCTCCGACGCGCATCATCGTATGCCACAGCAGCGTCAACAGGACGTGCGGTCGGGACGCGTACTCGTACTTCTCGAGGTAGTCCAGGATCTCCTCGGCCCGGTCCTGCTCCAACATCACGTCGCGGACGTTGTCCTTCCCGGTCAACTGCGGTGACCGGACCTTGACATGGAGATCCTCCTCGACGGCGTCGATCGACTCAAGGTACTTCACGAACACCCGGACGGTATCCATCTGCGTCTTCTCGGACGCCGGCGACAGGTCGCCGTCTTCGCGCCGCCACAGCCGGTATTCCTGCATCTTCCGGCCGGTCAACTCGTTCAGGTTGTCGATACCCTGCTGGTTGCACCAGCGCACGAAGTGACTCAGCCGGGAGCTGTGCGAGTACAGTGTTGCTTGTGTGACCTCGGTGTCGCGGTCGGTCAGGTACAGATCCAGTGCGGTTTCGGGATCGATCGGTTCCAGACTCATGGTTCAGGTCTACGTGACCCCGGGACCAGAACCACCGATCCTCATCCAGCGAATTCGGGCGGTTCACAGGCCGAAAGGTCGATTCGTTCGCCTTGCGTCCGCAAGCCTGCAGCGCCCATCCGAAATCAACCTTCTTCGGAACTAATCTTCGTTCCTCAGTAGAGGCTTTCTTCTTCCACGTATCAGTGGATTCCCCCCTTCGGAAAGAGAGGTCTAAATCGGATACCAGGTGGAGACCACTTTCGGGACCGCGTAGTCGGGCGGTTAGCCGCGCAAACGCAGGGTGGTCGCGATGAGACTCGAGGAGTTGCTGGCCGAGGTCGACAGCGCCGAGCTTCGCCGTCGTGTTCGATCGCGCCCACAGCCCACGGCAGAGCGGGAGTTCCGCTGTCCCGAGTGCCAGGCACGGTGTACACGACTCACCGACGGACATTCCGAAGCGGGTCACAAATCCTGGTGCTCACGCCGATTACAGCGAACCGGTGCAGAACGGCGTCCGCCAATCCTCACTGACGGCGGGGAGGTGGAAGAATGACTACTGAATTCGTCCCCGCAAGTCGCCTCTACCACGTCGAAAGCCGAACGCCCATAGCCCATCCAGCCCACCAAGCGAGCGACGAGGACGTGCGGGACGCGCTCGAGGAGCGAGCGGTTCGGGCCGACGGTGGACACCCCTCAAACGGAACTGAGCAATTTATGGAACGAGAGGGGCTGACCTGTCCCTTTCAGTCAGCATTCCTGATAGGAAATGATCGACGGTGGGCTGAAGCCTCCTGAGCTTCCGATTTCGAAGCGAACGAAGACACACCGTTCATCACCGTCGATATGTTCCGTTGTGTCGATTTCCTGCTCACCGTCAGTGGCGACGACTCTGACGAGATAACAGCCGGGACTACCGACAGGGGATTCCTCGAGGATCTGCGATCCAGGATCAACAGTATACGTCTCGGAAAAACGGGTTTCTCCGCTCTCAACGACGCTCACATCAATTTCTTGTGTCTCATTGTGTCGATTACGAACGGAAACCGAATCCAACAACGGCTCTGCTGGTTCGTCGTCTTGATACATGCAACCAGCCGTACCGAGGAGAGAACCGCTAGCTACCGCCAAGAGGGCTCGTCTCTGCATATCATTTCTTCTTATTCCTTGGTCAATAGGTTTCTGATAATTAACCTGTGTTCTAGAACAAGGAGTACCCGCTCACTACAGCCGGACACTGGTCGCGAAGGCGGTGATTCCCGATGAGCCGCGAGGAGCGTCCACGGACGGAATCGCCATGTTTCTGTCCGGAGTGTGATATATGGGTCGGCTGGAAGCGTGACGAGTGTTCTGCGGGGCACCGTCGTCCGCGGCTTCCGCTGCGAGACGACGACGTGGAGTTCGATCACTCCTGGAAGGTGACGCGCCGCCATCGGCTTCGAGGAAAGCTTCGATCGCTTCGTGACCGGCTCAACGGAGTGATCGGTCGATGACTCGCACCGATGACTCCGGCGAGTGTGAGCGGTGCGAGGAGTCGATCCCGGCGACGCGGCGGCTCTGTCCCGCCTGTGCTCGAGAGGTGCGGAAAGCGCGAGGTGGGCCGCTGTGAGCCGGAGTTCCGAACTCGAGAGTCCGAAAGCGAGCGGGGACTGCCTCGAGGGCAAGATCGTCGAGCGGATCGAGGCCCTGGAGTACGTCGGTGACCGGACGGCCACCTGGCACGACGCGAAGACGACGACCCTGACTCCGACCGCCCCACTACCGGCCCAATCGAACGGGCCGTCGAGGCGATCACCGCCGACCGCGCGCTCCGGCTTCACTTCGACGACAGGACACCGTTCTACGCCGACCACCGTCGGACCGACGGCGGGTTCCGGGTCACCCGCGAGGGGGTCCTCGACTGTGAGATGTCGGCGGCGACGATCGGCTACGGGATCGCTACCGCCACCTTCTACGAGTTCCGCCCGCTCGAGGCGAGCGCGTTCGCGACCGACGACGCCTCGTCTGCCCACGGCGATGGGGCTCGATGAGCGACCGGAGACACCGAACGACCGTTCGCCACTAACTCGTCGGCTCGCCCGTAGCCCTCGAACCTTACCCGTCTCGACCGTCGGGCGTTTCCCAGTCGACTGCGTACGCGTCGGTCTCGGCTGTGGCGATCTCGTCGAACCGATCGAACGCCAGCGACGGTGGGAGGGGGTGTCGCGCGTCGATCTCCGTCGGGATATCCGCGTGATAGCGGACGTGACTCTCGACATCGTAGGGGAACTCCTCGGGAGTGGTGCCGACGAACCCGTGTCCGTCCCGCGCGTGCTCGAGGGCGTCCCGCCACCGGTCGGCCGACGCGAGCCCCGCCGATTCGATGCCGTGGGCGAAGAGGTTCGCCCGGATGTCGTCGTAGGGCTCGGTAGTCTCGAGGTACGACTCGAGGTGGGCGACGTCCGACTCGGTGTTGAACGCCGCCCAGTAAGGGACCGAGCCGGTTCGGAGCGTCCACCAGGGCTCGACCAGCGCGAACGACTGGACGAATAGCCGTTCAACGGGTCGGTCCCGGGCGGCGTACCGCCGGCGGAAGCAGTCGGCCACGAACGGGCTCAGCTCCCGCGGGTCGTCGAACCGAAGTCGCCGCCGGTCGTACCCGCGTTCTGCCGCGAGCCGGTCCAGGTCCTCGCGAAGCGCCGGCTCGAACCCCCACTCGGCTTCGGGAATACGGCCGTCGGGCTCGGGGACATCCCACCCGCGGGCGTCCGCGCCCTGTCGCCCGAGGAAGGCCGCCACGTCGTCGCTGCCCTCGTAGTACTCCTCGGGTTCGAGTCCGCCCAGGCCGCCGAGCTGGAAGCTGTGGCGGTCGCCGACCTCGATCGCCGGCCAGTCGTACTCACAGTCGAGGGTGACGAGCGTCCCACCGGGCTCGAGGACGGTCTCGAGAAACGCCGTGTAGGCGTCCCCAAGCGTCCGTGACTTCGCACGGAAGTAGGCGAGCTTCCGGACCATGAGTCGGTCCTGGTTCGGGTCGTGCATCTGGTGGAGGGAGATATCGGGGTTTTCCTCGAGGAACGGCTGGGCGTGCTCGCGACCCCAGCGAACGTCCTCGCGGATCGCGTCGGGGTGGAGGTCCCGACGGACGGGGACGAGAAACGTCTGTGGGAGCCACGGGACGCCCAGAAGCGCCGCGAGGTGAACGGCCGCGCCGTTGCTCGAACCGACGACGACGGCCGGATACCCGCGCGTGGGGTACTGGTCGACGACCCACTCCCGAAAGCGCTCGACGTCGATCGTGCCCACCTCGTCGGGCGGGACCCCCTCGTTCGCGCCGCCGCGGGTGTAGATCGCGGTCCGGAGACCCCTCGGCAGGTGGTTGACCCGCTTCGCGAGTGGCGTCAACCGAGGGTGAAACAGCCCGAGAGCGGGGAACTGTTCGCCACGGAGGTAGCTGGCGGCCGCTCTGACGAACACCGTCGTCGAGTCGAAGTTCGGCAGACCGGGCGGCACGGCTCGGTCGCCGGAGAGCAACTGTGAAATCCTCATTGCTGCGGACTACAGAACCACGGCTCGGCGGATAAGACGCCGGCCGGCATTGCACTCGCTCGCGAGCGCGGAACTTACTTTACGGCTACCCTCCACACGTCAGGTATGTCCAACGATGTACACGACGACGGAACGTTCGACGAATACGGCGGGCGTCACGTTCCGGCCCCGCTCGAGGGCCCCCTCGAGCAACTGGCGGCTGCCTACGACGAGGTCGCGACGACCGACGAGTTCCAGGCGGACCTTCGTGAGCACCTCGAGTCGTTCGCCGGTCGACCGACCCCGTTGTACTACGCGGACAACCTGAGCGACCGCTACGGCGCGGATATCTATCTCAAACGCGAGGACCTGCTCCACGGCGGTGCCCACAAGATCAACAACGTCCTCGGGCAGGCGCTGCTCGCGAAACGCACCGGCCGCGACCGGCTCATCGCCGAGACCGGGGCCGGACAGCACGGTGTTGCGACCGCCATGGCCGGCGCGCTGTTCGACCTCGAGACGGAGATTTACATGGGCGCGAAAGACGTCGCTCGCCAGGAGATGAACGTCTTCCGGATGCGCCTGCTGGGAGCCGAAGTCAACGAGGTCACTCGCGGCGACGAGGGGCTCGCCGACGCCGTCGACGCCGCCCTCGAGGACTTCGCCGAGAACGTCGACAACACCCACTACCTCGTCGGCAGCGTCGTCGGGCCCGATCCGTTCCCGCGAATGGTCCGGGACTTCCAGTCGGTCATCGGCGAGGAAGCCCGCGAGCAGTTCCGCGAGCACACCGGCAACCTCCCGGACGCGGCGGTCGCCTGCGTCGGCGGCGGCTCGAACGCCATCGGGCTCTTCCACGCGTTCCGTGAGGACGACGTCGCGTTCTACGGAGCCGAAGGTGGCGGGAAAGGCTCGGACTCGAGCGAACACGCCGCACCTCTCGCAAGCGGGACGGACGACATCATCCACGGTATGAAAACACGGGTACTCGACGACGATGTCGACGTCCACTCCGTCTCCGCGGGACTGGACTGCCCCGGTGTCGGCCCGGAACACGCCATGTTCCGTGCGGTCGGTCGGTGCGAGTACACGGGGATCACGGACGAGGAAGCACTGGCCGCGTTCCGGGAACTGAGCGAAACCGAAGGGATCGTTCCGGCACTCGAGTCCAGCCACGCCATCGCGCGGGCGATCCAGTTGGCTGAGGGCGAGGCTGAGGACGAGGACGACCACGAGACGATCCTCGTGAACCTCTCGGGTCGCGGTGACAAGGATATGGAGACTGCCGCGTCGAAGTTCGATCTCTAAAGCATGTATTCGACACTCCCTACGGAGTTCACCAGCCTGGGAACTCGTTCGTTACTGACTAGGTATGGTGAGTGGCACCTCCCCGTCGTGAACGACGGGGAGGAGGTCACTTCGAGAGAGGACAGCGCGTGCGACATTCGCGCTCCGTACTAGGTCTCGTCTCCGGTCGCCCCGTCGACCGACTCCCGAACTGCCGTCGCCAACCGCTCGGCATCGGCTTCTCGAAGTCGCTCGCGCGCCAGCGCCAGCGAGATGCCGTCGTCCTCGAACCGCGGGAGCAGGTGGACGTGTGCGTGGTCGACGGTCCCGACGAGGGTGCCGCTCGTGTGAAAGACGCTGAACCCGTCGGGCTCTAACACGTCCTCGAGTGCGACGGCGACGATCCGGACTGCTCGGAAGACGTCGGCTCCGGGCGAGTCCATCGACGACAGCAGATCCGTCTCGTGTCCGCGAGGGACGACCAGCGTGTGGCCGGTCACGGCGGGGTTCTCGTCGAGAAAGGCGATCGATCCCTCGGTCTCGTAGAGCACGTGTGCGGGGCGATCGCCGGCGGCGATCGTACAGAACTCACAGTCAGTGCCGTCGTCTCCCATATCCGGTAGCTCTCGCGAACCGACATATAGGTGTCTCTCCGAATCGCCGGTCAGAGCAGCCCCGACGACTCCTGCAACGCGCGATAGGTCGTCAGATACTGGTCCCGGACGTCGTCGCGGTCGTAGTCGGCGAACCGATCGTCGAACGTCAGGCGCTCGAGGTCGCCCGCCTCGAGGATGGCGTCGGCCAGTTCCTCCTCGCTGGTCGTCCGAAATCCACGATCCCATCCTTCGACGAGTTCGTGGGCACTCGAATCGACGTGGTACTCGATGATCCCGACACAGCCGGCGGCGAGCGCCCGTAGCATCTCCGTCGGAAAGACACAGTGTTCGGCCGTCTGTGCGAAGACGTGTGCGCCCCGGTAGGCGGCGATGCGCTCCTCGAGCGAGCACTCGCCTGCGAACGTGATCCGATCGTCGATCCGGAGGTCACTCGCCAGTCGTTCGTACTCCTCGCGTCGGGGGCCGTCGCCGATCACGGTCGCGGACCAGTCCCGGTCCCGGAGTTCGGCCAGTCCGAGCAGGAGACTTTCCAGGTTCGCTCCGTCGTCGAGCCGCCGAGCGTAGATCACGTCGACCTCCTCGTCGGGCTCGGTGGATCGAATGCGGTCGATATCGATCGGGTTCGGAACGACTTCGATCCCGTCGCCGTCGACCCCGCGTTCTCGCGCCCAAGTGGCGACGAGCTCCGAGGGGACGACGAGCCGGTCAGCCCGCCGGGTCGTCCAGTCGGTCCAGCCGTCGCTTTCGGGTACGTCGTCGCCGTACCACTCGAGGAGAAACGGGACTCGAGCCAGGGTCGCCCCCCAGCTCGCCGCGAGAAGCTGGCTCGGCGGTCGCTCGCTGGCGTGCACGATGTCTGGGCCGAGCGACGCGATGGCGATCGGCAGCCGTGCGACGAATGAGTGCCAGGCCTCGGTGTCGGGTGCGAGCCCGTGGTAGGTGACGTCGTCGCGATCGAAGGTCCGGTGTTCGCCGTCCCAGAACTGTGCACAGAAGACGTGAACCTCGTGGCCGGCGTCCCGGACCAGCTCGAGGATCGTCCGGAGTCGCCGATTCGTCTCGGTGTCGCGGTGATCGACCGTTTCCAGCGAGACGACGGCGACGCGCATATGCTGCGGCACGTAGCGGCGGGATAAAAAGTCACTTCTTTCGAACAAGACGTGGGTACTCCTGGCCCGTCGCTCCGTGTCCACGCCGCCACGGTGTGAACGCCGGCCCTAACTTAATCGTCCGTGGACGACTGTAGCTCGATCAGTCGTCGTCCTGGGTCTCCTCGAGGACTTCGTCGACGAAGGAGTCGATTTGGTCGAAGACACTGTCCGCTTGGTCCTCCTCGTCGTCGGTGTCCGGTGTATCCGAGTCGTCGGTGTCCTCGGATTCGTCGGTTTCGTCTTCGCCTTGGTCTTCGTCTTCACTGTCCTCGGTGTCGGCATCGCCGTCGCCGTCGCCGTCCCCGTCTCCGTCGCCGTCCCCGTCTCCGTCGCCGGCTTCGTCTTCGTCTTCGGTCTCCCCGCCGTCCGGCTCGTCTCCCTCGCTCGCTTCGCCGTCCCCTTCCACATCGTCGCCAGGTGCTGTTTCGGCGTCGCCAGTGTCTTCTTCTTCGTCGACTGCAGTTTCGTTCGACTCGTCAGACTCGTTGCTCTCCTCGGACGGGTCATCGTCCGATTCCGATTCCGAGTCCGAGTCCGAGTCCGAGTCCGAGTCCAAGTCGGGCTCGTCGAAGCCACCGTCACTCCCGTCGCGTTCCCCGACTGGTTCGGACGCGGGCTCGTCGACTCCCTCCCCGATCGGCTCGACGCTCTCGTCGGTCGACGTGGAGGCGTTGTCGCCCGCGAACTCCGGGCCGACGACCGCCGCTGTCGCGCCGAACGCAAACAAGACGAGTACTACCGTCACGAGCACCGTCCCGACTTCGCGTGCCCCCGGGTCCGTGGCATCTGCCATCGCGTCTCGGCTCGAGCGTCTCCACGAGGGGGCTTTGTTAAGCACACCAATGGTTCCCACGCCAAGGGCTCCAGTCCCGCTCGAGGCGCGTCTCGGTCGCTGACGGGCCGCGCCCGGACGGCTACCGCCGCTGTAAGCGATCGCTACCCGCCGAAATACTGCCGTCCCCCCGAGCGGTGTCCGCTCGCCGGCCCGACCGAGCCGGTGGCCGGAACCCAAACGACTACCTCTTGGAGTCGATAGGCTCCGGGTATGAGTTCACGGTCCGACACCGACGAACAGGACGCTCCCGACGCGGGTCCGTACGACATCGAGCGGTATCTCAACGTTCGCAGCGCGTACGGCGCGTCGTTCGGCCCCGACGGGGAGCGTCTCTCGTTTCTGATGGATACCACCGGAACGTCCCAGGTCTGGACGCTCGCAGGTCCCCGTGAGTGGCCCGAGCAACGAACGTTCTACGAGGAGCGAGTGACGTTTGCCTCGTGGTCGCCCGAACGGCCCGAACTCGTCTTCGGGATGGACGAGGGCGGCAACGAGCGGGCCCAGCTCTACCGGCTCGACGCCGAAACCGGCGAGATCGTGAACCTGACGGCAAAACCCGACGCCAAACACCGCTGGGGCGGCTGGAGCCACGACGGCGACCGGTTCGCCTTCGCGTCCAACCGCCGCGACGAGGCGGTCTTCGACCTCTACGTGCAGGCCCGCGACGAAACAGGCGACGACGCGGAGGTAGTCTACGAGGGCGACGGCTGGCTCTCGCTGTCGGGCTGGAGCCCGGACGACTCCCGGCTGCTGGTCTCGCAAGCGTACTCGAACTTCGATCAGGACCTCTACGTGCTCGACCTCGAGGCCGACGAACCCGACCTCGAGCATCTCACACCCCACGAGGGCGACGTTCGCTATCAAAGCGCCAGCTGGGCACCCGACGGCGAGGGTGTCTACCTCGTGACCGATCAGGGTGACGCGGACACGCTCTATCTGGCGTACCTGGACCTCGAGAGCGGCGACCTCGAAACCGTCGTCGAGGGCGGAGAGTGGAACGTCGACGGCATCGCACTGGACGACGAGACCGGCCGGTTCGTCTACTCGCGAAACGTCGAAGGCTACACCGAGGTGACGGTCGGCGAGTTCGACGGGGACGATCCCACGGCGTTCGAGACGTTCCCCGAACCGGACCTGCCGGGTGGGGTCTCCGGCGGCGTGAGCTTCGCTCCCGATGCGGAGCGGTTCGCCCTGTCGACGACCGGGGATACCGTCAACACGAACGTCTTCGTGGTCGACGTCGAGACCGGCGACGCCGAGCGCTGGACCAGCGCGCCGACCGCGGGAATCCCACGGGAGACGTTCGACGAGTCCGAACTCGTCCACGTCGAGAGCTTCGACGGGCTGTCAGTCCCCGGGTTCCTGACCCTGCCGGACGACCACGACGAGGGTGAGACGCCGGTCATCGTCGACATCCACGGCGGCCCCGAGAGTCAGCGCCGCCCCTCCTTCTCGAGTGTCAAACAGTACTTCCTCGACCGTGGCTACGCCTACTTCGAGCCGAACGTCCGCGGCTCCGCGGGTTACGGTGCCGACTACGCCGCCTTGGACGACGTCGAGAAGCGGATGGACTCCGTGGCGGACATCGAAGCGTGCGTCGAGTGGCTCCAGGACCACCCCGCGATCGACCCCGACCGAATTACGGCCAAGGGCGGCTCTTACGGCGGCTTTATGGTACTTGCCGCGCTGACCGAGTACCCAGACCTCTGGGCGGCCGGCATCGATGTCGTCGGCATCGCCAACTTCGTCACGTTCCTCGAGAACACCGGCGACTGGCGGCGCGAACTCCGCGAGGCGGAGTACGGAAGCCTCGCCGACGACCGGGAGTTCTTGGAGGACATCTCGCCGACGAACAACATCGAGAACATCGAGGCACCGCTTTTCGTCCTCCACGGCGAGAACGACCCGCGCGTGCCCGTCGGCGAAGCCGAACAGATCGTCGAGCAGGCCCGCGACCAGGGGGTACCGGTCCGAAAGCTCATCTTCGAGGACGAGGGCCACGGCTTCTCGAAACTCGAGAACCGCATCGAGGCCTACTCCGAAATCGCGGCGTTTCTCGACGACCACGTCCGATAGGTGTATGTCGCGAGGGGCCGCCCGTTTCTGTCGTCGAACGCGATCGAAACCGCCCGACGACGACGAGTAATCGGCCAACCTTTCCGGTTGGCGGGCGTTAAGGCCTCCGTGGTTCCAACGGGAGCCTATGCGCTGGCGACGGGCGATCGGCGGGCTCGCGGTCGCGGTCGCCGTCGTCTCCCTTCTCGTCTACGGCGTCGGCTGGAACGATGTCGTCGATAACGTCCGCGAGGCCCATCCCGCTGGTCTCGCCGCTGCCCTCGCTGCGGGACTCGGAATGCTCGCACTTCGGGCCGCCCTTGTCCGTCGGTTGCTCACGCCAGTCGCGGGCAGTGCCCGAGGCCGGGCGTTCGTGACCGCGTATCTCGCTGGATACTTCGCTCGCAGCGCCCTTCCGTGGGGTCGGTCGACCGGGACGCCGGTGATAGCGTACCTGCTGTCCTCGCGCTCCGAGTCGGAGTTCGAGGACACCCTCGCGGCCGTCGCCGCCGGCGAGGGGTTCAACGTCGTCGGGAGCCTCGTCGTCGCCGGCCTCGGGGTCGCCACGTTCGTCGTCGCCGGCGGATCGGTCGACGCTGTCTCCGCCGCGGTCGCCGTCGTCGGAGGCGGCGGTGCCGTCGTCGCCGGCGCGGTCGTCGTGTTCAACCGTGGCGTCGCACGTCGCGTGAGCCTCGAGTTCGCGTCGAAATGCGAAACGGTTCTCGGTGCGGTGCCGTACTCCCCGCTTGCGGATCGGCGGGGGTTTCTTACGGCTCGGATCGACGGCTTCTTCGGAACGCTCGAGGCGATCCAGGCCTCACGGCGGACGCTCGCGGTCGCGTTCGGGATCGCCGTGCTCAGCTGGCTGTTCAACGCTGCGCCGCTGTACTTCGCGCTGCTCGCGCTCGGTGTGGACGCCCCGTTCGCGCTAGTACTCGTCTGCGCGCCGCTGGCTTCCTTCGGCGGAGTCGTCCCCCTGCCCGGTGGCAGCGGCGGGATCGAAGTCGTACTCGCGAGCCTGCTCGTCGCGACGGCTGGCGTCTCGGCGAGCGTCGCGACGGCGGGAGCGATCCTCTACCGGCTAACGACCTACTGGGCCCACCTCGCTATCTGTGGCTGTGTTGCTCTCACCTACACTCTGTGTAGAACCCGGTGAACAGGCGGTAGGTGAGAATAGACGAGTTTGGACGGTGGCCAGTGGCTTTGATTTCGTCTGTTCGACACCTACCACGGGTTGGTCCCTTCTTTTTCTCTGTCAGTATGTGTTCTATTGCTACGGTCGTTGCAGTCAATTACGAATACAAAGTGATGGGTGAGAGATGCTTTTCCCGCTTTGTGACTGAGACTTGAGTTTTGGCCACAATACCAAATAATTAATCAAATTGTGGCCAGCCGTGAAGCGTATGTCTGAAAAATGGATTAGAGAATACGATTGATGATTTAGACTACTGGTGAAGATCGATTATAGTTTTTAGGTCTCAATCGTAATGTCAATTACGTCGTCATCATACGCCTCATCCGTGGGGTACTCATAACATTCGAGATCAATTACTGTCGTTGCTCCGGCACTGAGGTGACCATCAACTTGAATTCCATTGAGATCTCCGTCATCGTCGAACTCTGGATCAAAGTCAATAGTCTCTCCATCAATAATACCGAAGGATCCGCTGCTACAGCCACCATGTTCGACAAAGAACGCAACGTCCTCGGATGCGCTTCCTGTGTTTTCAATGGTCATCGTATAGTCATTGTTTGCCGCAGCTGTTCCTGACGAAGCCAAAAGGCCTGCTCCAACCAGGGTAGTTGCTGCACCTTTCTTCAGCACGGACCTTCTCTTCAATTGGCCTGACATTGCATTTTCCCAATATTTCCGAATTTGAATGAATTTGGTCCATCCGGAAATAGCTTCCACTAACCCAAAATACATTAGAGAGAATTAATTTTTTGGATTATATATTGGTTTGTTCGTCGAAGTACGAACGGAGTGTGAACAATGGAACGACGAATGACGCCGATTACAATATTGAGCACGGGTACCCCGACAAGTTCGAGTCGGTAGCCCTAACCCACTGTCAGTACGCTAAATCTACGTCATACGCGTGAGTTTGTATCTCGACCTCCTCTCGTCGTCAATGCCACATTCGACAGCAGACATCCTCCTGTCGAGTGGTAACATCTCAGTCGAAGCTATGGTTACTCCCTCGTGACAGCGGGACCGATCCTCTACCGGCTAACGACCTACTGGGCCCACCTCGCTATCTGTGGCTGTGTAGCCGTCTACACGTCGGCTACCGGGATGGGCCAGCCGTAGCCTGTCGGTTTCTCGAGGCTGACGGGGAAGCAGTGACAGAGTCCCGGAGGGGCTCTCGAGTCGATCAGCACTGCTCGGATTCGTCCCCTGTTCGTGCAGCCGAACTCGAAGCACGAATCCGTCGTGCTCGGTGTAGAGTGCATCCGTCGGTGGCACTGGTTCCGCGTGGGAGGCCGCTTCGGTAGCCGCTGTACGTACGTCGTGTGGCCCGACTGCAGTGAGTCCACCTCGGCGATCGTGGACACACCGGGGCCGTCGGTTCGATCGTTTGGGATATCGCTCGCCACTCGAGGAGGACGTCGCCAGCTCGGTCCCCTGGAACCGGTCGGCATCGCTGTCGTACACGTGCTCGCTATCGGGTCGATCCTCCTCGGAAACGAACTCCCCACGGAGGGAGACGTATCGTTCCGCGGTTACAATCGATCCAGTCTGTATCGAATCCGTGCTCGAGTCGTCGGTGTCGTCGTCACTGACGGAACCGCTCGTGAGACAACCGGCATGCGCCACGAGGAGTCGTGACCGCTCGAGCGGCAGTCTCGTCCATCCCGTCGCCGGTCGTGTATCGGTCGCGGATTTCGTGGCAGGTCCTCAGGGCCTCGATCACCGTCCTATCGTCGGTGCCGCGCTCGTGGCTGTCGCCGCCTACCGAGCGACAGCCGCGGGATCGAAGTAGTGACTGTGACCTGCGATCTCGTGGCCGTCACTCTCCGTGAACAGAACACAGCGAGACGGAGGCGAGAAACGAACAGGGCTGGCCACACATGTCGCTCCCAAATCGCGCCGACTAGACGATGCCGCCACGGCAAACGGCACGGAACGTACCAGTGTCCGTCCCACCACCGATGGCGCGTGTGATCTGTGCTACTGGGAGCCGTCGGTCGCGTCGATCGCCTCGAACAGCAACTCGAGGGCGAGATCGATCTCGCGCTCGGTCACGTCGAGCGGCGGGAGCAGGCGCAGCGTCTTGTGGCCGCATCCGAGTAGCAACAGGCCGCGTTCGAAGGCTGCTTCGACGACCGCTTCGCGTCGCTCCTTGGTGTCGAACTCGACGGCCTGCATCAGGCCGCGCCCGCGAGCGTCGACCAGTTCCGGCCGATCCTCGACGCCCTCGTCGAGTCGACTCCGGAGCTGTTCGCCTCGCGTTCGAGCGTTCTCGAGCAAGTTCTGCTCCTGAATGATATCGAGCGTGAGCGCACCCTGCATCGACGCGATCACGTCGCCAGCACCCCAGGTCGAGGAGAGTCTCCCTTTCTCCTCGGGGAAGACGTCGGACCGGGAGATCGTCGCACCGACGCGCATCCCTTTCGCCGCGGTGATGACGTCGGGCGTGAGATCGAGGTGGTCGACACCCCACATCTCGCCGGTGCGACCCACGCCGGCCTGGATCTCGTCGGCGATCACGTGCAGGTCGTACTCGTGGCGGAGTTGCTCGAGGTCGCGGGCGAACTCGGGGTGTGCAGGTCGGTAACCCCCCTCTCCCTGGATCGGCTCGAGGATGATGTACGCGACTTCCTCGGGATCGATGACGCCCTGTTTTGGATGCAGTTTGTCGGCGACGACGTTCCCGCCGGGGCCGTCGGTCGACCAGCGAGTCTCGTATTCCTCCTGGGTGGAGGGGTACGGGACGCTGACGATGCCCGGGACTTCGGGGAACCCCTTGCGGTGAACGGTCTTCGACCGGTTCAGCGAGAGCGCCCCGAGAGTGCGACCGTGGAACGCGCCGTCGGTGGTGAAACCGCGGCGGCCGCCGTTGGCGTAACAGACCTTGATCGCGTTCTCGACGGCCTCGGCCCCGGAGTTCGAGAGGAACACGCGATCCATGTCGTAGTGATCGGTCGCGTCGACCAGTCGTTCCATCAACTGGCTCGGGCCGGGGAGGTCGGGATCGGACGGTGATCCACCCGCGCTCACGTAGAAGTCCTGGCCGGCGATCTTGAGGGGATCGACGAGATCGAACTCCTCGAGTTTCCGGCGGAGAGTCGGGTTGTTGTACCCGAGCGGGGCGGCGGCAACGTGGCTCGTAAAGTCCATGAGAACGTTTCCGTCGACGTCGGTACAGAACGGACCGACGGCGTCGGCCGACGTGTCCCAGACGAACTCGTAGACGTACGTACTCGGGGCCGCGAACTCGTGGTGGTACTCGGCCCATTCTTTCGCGCGCTCGTCCGGAAGGGTCTCGACGTTCGGTTCGACCGTCTCTCTATCCATACACGTTTGTATTCTTTTAGGGGATTAAAAGAATTCGAACCGGACGCGGTCAGACGACCACCAACACTGAAGCGACAGCCCCGCCGACCAACAGCAACACACTGTAGGCCGCGACCTGCTTTCGAAAGCCACGGTTCGTCGATGTCGCGGCCAGCATCGCCTTGACGACGATACTCGAGACCGTCGCGAGCAGAATCCCGATCGTTGCCTCCGCGGGAGCCAGTTGCCCACCACGGTAGAGGACGACCGCCGACGTCGTCGCGCCCGCACTCGAGACGAACCCGCTGGCGACGGCGGTGGCGTAGAACCCGAGCGTCCCCAGCCACTGTTCGGAGAGGGACCCGAACACGAGCACGACCAGGAACACCGCACCGAACGCTAGCGCGTTTTTCATCGAGAACGGACTCTCGAGTTCCATCGGCCCGGATTCGCTCCAGTCGGCGGTAACTGCTGCGATAGCGAACGCAACCAGAATAACGGCCCCGAGCGGGATCACGGCCTCGACCAGCAGCCCCCGACCGCCGCCGATCGTGAACCCGACGGCGATGGCGAGGTTTCGGGCAGCCATCGCGGCGTTGGCAAGCAGGATCGCTGCGACGGCGTAGGAGGCCGCATCGGGTCGCTGCCGAACGTGGTCCAGCATCGTCCCGACGACGGCCGTCGACGACGCGAGTCCGCCGAAAAAGCCAGTGATCGCGATCCCGCGGCCACCGTAGGTCGAGACGATCGCGTAGTTGACGATCCCGATTCCCGCAACCGCGACGACCATCAGCCAGATGACTTGCGGCTCGAGGTCGACCGTCGTCGCGCCCAGATCGAGTGGGTACTCGGCCGGCAACAGCGGGTAGACGACGAACGCGAGGATGGCAAACTCCGTCGTCGAACGCATTTCCTCCCGGGAAAGCCCCCAGGCGAATTCGTGAAGCTCACGCTTGAGCACGAGCAACAACGAAGACAGCACGGCGACGGTCACGCCCTCGATGATGAACTCCGCGGCGACGAGCGCCCCAACACCGTACGCGACCAGCATCGAAACCGAGGTCGTCAGCGAGAGGCCGGTCTCCTGGTCGTCGATCAGCCCCTTGACGGCGAGGAGGACACCCTGGACGATCACGAGTAGTCCACCCAGGAGCAACAGCCCCTCGCCGATGTCGGTCTCGAGCACGAGGATCGTAAACACCGCCGCGAGCAGACTGATCAGCGAGAAGGTCCTGATCCCGGCGGACTTCTGGGACCACTCCCGCTCCAGCCCCAGGAACATCCCGAGAGCACCCGCCAGGGCGATCCGGACCACCGTCTCCTCGAGCGGGGCGTCAACGAGTTGCAGTGCGACCTCGTTCACCCCCGAGTATTTACTTCGGCCCTATATAAGCGGTCTGCCGCAGTCCCAAGACGGTTGACCGGCCAACAACGGCCGAGTTAGAGGTCGACGTACTGTGCTTCCCAGTCGCGGCGTGCCTCGAGTTCGCGCTGGCCCCGTCGAGTGAGCGTGTAGAAGTTGGTTCGTCGATCCCGCCGCCCTTTCTCGACGAGACCCTTGTCGACCAGGGTGTCGAGGTTCGGATAGAGACGCCCGTGATGGATCTCTTTCTCGTAGTACTCCTCGAGTTCTTCTTTGATCGCCAGTCCGTGGGGCTCCTCCTCGCCGGCAATGACGTAGAGGAGGTCACGCTGGAATCCTGTCAAGTCGTACATTGGGAAAGTACCACTCGTATTTACTGTCGAATTTTAATAAGGCTATCGGGATCGGCTGATCTGACTCGCCCAATAACTATTGACGGCGGATGTATCGCGGAACTCCGAATGATAACGCCTGTGACTGATTCGTGGCCTGGACACACATAACCCGGAGATCATGTCTACGGTACGCGAAATATAGGTTCGTATTATTACACGTCGGGCACAAACGAGCGGGCTCGAACCACCGGTTCGGTGTCCGACCCGAAGCGAACTCGATCGGGACGCTGTACGGATTGAGACGCAAAGCGAACTACCACTAGCTACTTCTGGTCAGTTCAACGTAAACAGGAAAGCAGATCGCGTGACGGGAAAAGTGTCACGCGATCGCTTGCCGCCCTGAATTGGTCCCCGCTGACGCTTCGGCCCTCCAAGCGAAGCGTCAACTGAAAGATTTCGCCGATTGTACTTAAAGGTAACGACACAGAGCAGTTCGTGACAGGTTTCCTACGGAACAGGATCGTCCTCAGATATGTTCCTCCTCGAGGACCCAACCCAGCGCCCGCTTGTAGTACGTGAACATCTCTTCGACCCCGTCGTGGCGCATTTCGTCGCTTTCGAGGTGTTCTTTGAGAAACTCGTACTGCTCGCGAATTTCGTCTTCGTCACGCATGAGAAGGTGTTGGCCCGCGACGTCATTGAAGGTTTGTAACGCGGGGGTCGTTCGGTCGGCCGTGGCGACGGACGAAGACCGTGAGCCCCAGCGAAAGCAGTCGCGACGGCTCTCGCTCGAGGTGCCCGACCGTATTCGGGTTGTAGCAGCGACGACTGCGGACACGGCCGCGTCGGTTGGCACACTCGAGTCGTCACTGACCTGCCGTTCCAGGGGACGAAAACGTGGGTTCGCCGTCCGATGAACGACCCGGGTGGGATCGGTACGAACGGCTGGACGAATTTAGACGCCGTCGTCGTTCTCGTCGTCTTCGTCGTCGTCCATCGCGTCGTCGTCCATCTCGTCGTCCTCGTCTTCGCCAAGCGTCAAGGTAACCTCCTCGTCGTCGCCGTCGATAGTGACTTCCTCTTCGGCGTCGTCGTCCTCGTGTTCGGCGGAGACGACGTAGTCGCCGTCCTCGAGGTCGTCGAACTCGACCTCGCCGTCCTCGTCGGTTTCTTCTTCCTGGGGCCAGTCTTCGTCGTCTTCGTCCTCGTCGTCCATCTCGTCGTCTTCGTCGTCCATCGCATCGTCGTCCTCGTCTTCGTCATCCATCTCGTCGTCTTCGTCATCCATCTCGTCGTCTTCGTCATCCATCGCATCGTCATCCTCGTCTTCGTCGTCCATCTCGTCGTCCTCATCGAGCTCGACCGTCGCCCCCTCCACCGGTTCTTCGTCTTCGTCTTCGACCGTAACGGTCAGCGTGAAGGTATCGTCCTCGTCCTCGTCATCGTCTTCTTCCTCGTCCATTTCGTCGTCATCGTCCATCGTATCGTCGTCGTCCATCTCGTCGTCCATCTCGTCGTCGTCGTCCATCGGATCGTCGTCTTCTTCCGCAGGATCATCTTCGGGGTCTTCGTCAGCACAGCCGGCCAAAACGAGCGCACTCGCTGTACCTGCGGCGGCGACGAACTTGCGGCGATTAAGTCTTTGATGGGACATATACCTGGATAGAACGTTTCCGTTCGTTTCCGTGTGGCCTGCAACTGCCGTACGTTAATCACCCATTAGACGCCGCACAGCACTTCGTGACAGTCGTTGGTGGTGATCGATCGTTCGCCGGGACCGTCACGGCCGCCAACGGTCGCCCTGTCTCTGGAAATGTCCGATCTCGAGCCAGTGTCAAGTCGATAAAATAATTGACCGTGGGTTCGTGGCGTCCCTCGTTTCGGAGGGCGGGGAGATGGCTTTCGAAGCGGGCTCGCGAGCGTTTTCTCCGCGTATCTTTTGAACTACGTCCCCTACTACACGTTCGGCTTTCTCGCGTTCGGCGTGATCGCATGATCGCAACCGGCGACAACCTCGTCAGTGGCCTGTCCACCCAGCCCGTCGCGTTCGGCGCTCTCGTTTCGCTCCTCGCTGTGCTCGCCTTCGTTACGGTACGTCGGCCGTCGATCGTGTATCGGTTCGTCCTCGGCACCGCCGGACTCTTTCGGCGGCTGCTCGGGAGTTACCGATCGGTTCGATGCGTATCTGGCACTCGAGACGATACGCGTTCGACTCGACGGACTCTACGAGACGCTCGAAACGATCTCCGCCGACAGAAAGACGCTGCTGGTCGCGACCGTCTCCGCTCACCTCGGGATGGGGTTTCCTGATGCTACCCGTCTACATCGGCGCGGTCGCCCTGGGGTACCAAGTCGCGATTCCGATCGCCGTTCTCGTGGTCGCGCTGGGCAAACTCGGTTCCGTCGTTCCGGCCCCGGGTGGCACCGGCAGCGTCGAGGTGATGGTCACCGCGGGACTGACGGCGCTGGCCGGCATCGATCCGGCCGCCGCGTTGACGATCGCGCTCGTCTACCGCCTCTGTACGTACTGGCTCACGATCGGGGTGGGCGGCCTCTCCGTGGCGGGGCTGTTCGCCCGACGGTCGGTAGCGTAGCACGGCGGCGGCTCGCCGAGCGGCCAGCGACGCCGCGGGACTCCGTGGGCTCTTTTTGATTCGCTCGCCTACGACCGTCCATGAAGATCCGGGGCGAGCGCGAGTGCAAGGAGTGTGGGACCCGTTGGTCGTACTACGAGACCGGGAGCATCGACTGTCCCGGCTGTGGGAGCCTCCGCAGCGTCGGCGTCGACGAACGCACCGAACACACCGATCTCCAGGTTACGTTCGATCTGACGCCAGTACGTAGCGACATCGACGGCGCTTCCCCCGGAGAACTCGCCGAACGAGCCCGAGAACGGTGTCGGGAGTACGTCCGTCGCCGTGGATTCGTCAACGCCGGTACCCTTCGAGACCTCGACGATACCTACCTGGCCGCGACGGAACTGCTCCACGTATCCGATGTCGTGGCTCGCGGGATCGACCTCGAGCTCGAGGACCGCGAGGAACTGTACTTCCTCTCACTGCTGCGGGACGCCGATACCGGTGAGCGGCCGCCGGCCGACGAGATTCCGCGATCGCTGCGGACGGCTCGTGGGCTCGCGTATGCGAACGCGGTTCGTGAGTACCGGCGGGACATCCGAACCTGGATCGAGGAGCGCGAGCGCGACCGGAAGTTGACGATCGACGAGCGAAGCGCGCTCGAGACGCTCGGCGAGCACGTCAAACGGATACGGATGCTCGACGGCGACATCGATCCCCGGACCGCCGACCGTCTCGTCGAGACGACCCGCGAGTTGGCCGACGGGCTGCGCGGCGACGAAGTCGCTTTCGCGCGCGCCCAAGAGGGGTTATCCGGCCTGGAGTTCACCGACTAGAGCCCGATCGCGCTCGAGGATGGAAAACGGGTGACGGTCGAACCGACTACGCGTCGGGACGCGCGGTTCCGGCGGATGATGGGCCGTAAAATCACCCCACATGGTCGGCTCGACACCGGGGGACTGCCGACGACGTTCTGAAGCAATCCCGCCGGGAGATCGGGTTCGTCTTTCGACCGGATTCGGTCGGGTCTCGGATCGGCTCCAACTCCGAGACGCCCGTTACGGCAACTCGACCTCGACACCCTCCTGCAGGCTCGCCGCCTTGACCGTGTTGTAGAGCAACATCGCTCGAGTCATCGGTCCGACGCCGCCGGGGACGGGAGTGATCGCGCTCGCGTTCTCCGTTGCGCTGTCGAACTCCACGTCGCCGACGAGTTCGTACCCTTTCTCGGTGTCCGCATCCACGCGGTTGACGCCGACGTCGATCACGACCGCGCCGTCGCCGATCATCGAGCCGTCGATCATCTCCGGAGCCCCCGCCGCGGCGACGACGATATCCGCATTACGGGTCTTCTCGGCGAGAGCCGCCGTCCGTGAGTGACAGACCGTCACCGTCGCGTTCCCGTCGTCGGCCTTCTGGAGTAACAGGTTCGCGAGCGGCTTTCCGACGATGTCCGAGCGGCCGACGATCGTGACGTCTTTGCCTTCCGTTTCGACGGCCGCCGCCTCGAGCAGTTTCTGGACCCCGTGAGGAGTGCAGGGACGGAAACGGGCGTCGCCGGCCACGAGACGACCGACGTTCTCCGGGTGGAACCCGTCGACGTCTTTCGCGGGGTCGACTCGGCGGATGACCTCGCGGTAGTCAACGTGGTCCGGGACGGGTGCCTGGACGATGTAGCCGTGGACGTCGTCGTCTTCGTTTAGCGTGGCGATCTCCTCGTACAGCGTTTCGGGCGACGCGTCGCCGTCGACGTCGACGTGATAGCTTTCGATGCCGACCTCCTCGCAGTCCCGCTGTTTCATGTTTACGTACGTCTCGCTTGCGGGATCGTCGCCCATCAGAACGGTCGCCAGCCCCGGACGTGCCCCGGCGTCGGCGAGCGTCTCGATGGCGTCGGTCAACTCGTCGCGGATCTCGCTGGCGACTGCGTCACCGTCGATGATCTCGGCGTCGGTCTCCGTCATATCCGAACCGGCGACTGCGAGGCTAATCAACCCTCGGGTTCGTGCCCAACGGCTGGATATCCGTGGGCGAAAATACCCACGTTCGTGTACCACCACGTCGGCCGATCGACACCCATCGGGGAGTCACCTGCTCGTCCCGGGAGTCGACACCGCCTACTCTGCTGTCTCTCGTTCGTTCGCGACCACGTGGTCGTACTCACCCGCGAGGTCGTCGATCTCACGTTCGTCTGCCGCCTCGAGTCCCGGCCCGGGACGCTCCTCCCAGGCGTCGGTCTCGAGCAAACAGACCGCGCGGTCGTCGACTGTCATCGGCGACGTGCCCGACACGTGATCGTCCAGCCGACCAGGTCGTGGGTCTCGACTGTCTCGAGGATACCGGAACGTCGTTCGGTGCGTCGGCGGGCACGCCGGGGTCGATCGGCGCGTCCATCGTCTCGGGTCGCGGCGTCGAGTCAGTGTCACGCTCGTGGTCGGTGGTCGGTAGTCGGTGGTCAGTGGTCAGTGGTCGGTGGTCGGTGGTCCCCTCGGCGGCGGGATCGCTCTCACCGGTCGACTCCGGGAGGGGATCGACCCGAGAGGGCTGGCCATCGTCGAACCGGACCGGGACGAGACCGATCGTCTCCGCGGGCGTGACCGCGTCGAAAAGCAGCGGTCGGTCGGTTTCCCGAAGCGCGAGCAGCCGCTCGTCGTCGAGAAGGGTGCTGGTCGGTTACGTCGACAGAGCGACGCTACGGCGGGTCGTGGGAAAAGCCGCGTGCCGGCGATTGGCAGGCCAACACGAAGCAGGTGTCGTCGCGGGACTGGCCGACACAGGAACGGGATCGACGACGCGAACCGAACCTACGCGTCTTCGTACAGGGGGTTCTCCTCACAGAGCCGCTCGACTTCTTCGCGGACTTCGGCGATGACGGCTTCGTCCTCGAGGTTGTCGATCACGCGCGCGATCAGGTCGCCGACTTCGCGACAGTCTTTCTCATCGAAGCCGCGGGTCGTCAGACCGGGGGTTCCGGCACGGATACCGCTCGGGTCGAACGGCGAGCGGGTCTCGCCAGGGACCGTATTGCCGTTGAGGACGATACCAGCCTCTTCGAGCGCATCCTCGGCGTCGCCGCCCGAGACGTCGGGATGGCTCTCACGGAGGTCCACCAGCACGAGGTGGTTGTCGGTGCCACCGGAGACCAGCGAGAAGCCGTGCTCGGACAGCGACTCGCCCAGCGCCGTCGCGTTCGCGACGACCTGCTCGGCGTACTCCTCGAACTCGGGCTCTAAGGCTTCCTTGAAGCCGACGGCCTTGCCGGCGACGTTGTGCATCAGGGGACCGCCCTGTCCGCCCGGGAAGACGGCGGAATCGATGTCGTCGGCGTACTCCTCGTCACACATGACGATCCCGCCACGACCGGCACGGATCGTCTTGTGGGTCGAGCCCGTGACGAAGTCGGCGACGCCGACCGGGGAACTGTGGACGCCGGCAGCGACAAGCCCCGTAATGTGGGCGATGTCCGCGAGGTGGTAGGCGTCGACGTCGTCGGCGACGTCCTGGATGCGTTCCCACTCGATATCCCGGGGGTAAGCGGAGTAGCCGGAGACGACGATGTCCGGGTCGAACTCCGTGGCCATCTCGGCCAGTCCGTCGTAGTCGAGATACCCCGTCTCGGGGTCGACCTCGTACTGTTGGACCTCGTAGAGTTGACCGGTGAAATTCGCCGGATGGCCGTGGCTGAGGTGCCCGCCGTGGTTGAGATCCAGCGAGAGGATTCTGTCGCCGGGCTCGAGCATCGCGAAGTAGACTGCCTGGTTGGCCTGCGTTCCGGCGTGGGGCTGGACGTTGACGTGCTCGGCCCCGAACAGCTCTTTCGCACGCTCGATCGCGAGCTCCTCGACTTCGTCGGCGTACTCACAGCCGCCGTAGTACCGCGAGCCGGGATACCCTTCCGCGTACTTGTTCGTCAAGACGCTCCCCTGGGCGTCGACGACCGCGCGACTGACGTGGTTCTCGCTGGCGATCATCTGCAGCGTCGACCGCTGGCGATCGAGCTCGTTCTCGAGCGCATCGGCAACGGCGGGATCGACCTCCCGGACGTGCTCGTGATCCATGTGCGAAAGGGTGACTGGCAATCGTATAAGTGTACCTTTCCCTGCCGGGGTAGCCTCCAGCGAGGGGGTGACGTTCTGAAGCGAGGTGTGTTTCCATGCCACAAGAAATAACTATCGGTACCACACTATCCAGTACAACTAACTAATCGGGGGGACATTCCGAATCTCGAATGATAGAATGGGAGTTGGACGGCCGCGCACTCCGGGTCACCGATGCGGACGACGCCGAGTTGTCCGTTCGGGCCCCCGATCTCTCGGTCGATGGAGACGGCCCCGACTTCCCGCGTCCGGTCGACGAAACCCTGGTCGTACGCGCCTCACGGCTCGCGTTCCCGCACGCGGTCGTCTACGCGTTTTCGCTCGGGTCCGGTTCTGGCACTGTCACCGGCGGGCGAGACGAGGGGAAGACCGTCTCCGGGGCGGGGAACACGAACGGCGCGGGAACGGGAGCCGACGCGGGACCCCATCGGTACGAACTCGACCCCGGCGGCGAGCCCCTATCACTGCCTCCCGGCGAGTACGTCGTCGACGTGGACACGGAGATCAAGACGTATCTCCGGTTCTCCGGCCGTGCCACCGTCCGAAAGACGCCGGATTTCGAATCTGTCATCGTCTCCTTTCCCGAACAAACCCGCGTCGTCCTCGGTTTCCGCAGCCGCCACGAACTCCCCGCCGAGACGATCACGGTTCCGGACGACCCCGCCAGCGTCGCCGAGGCGATGTCGCACCTCGCTGCCTCGCACAAAACGGCCGGCCCCGAACGGTCCTACCCGACGCTTCGAGGGCACCCCCCGCTACTCGAGCGCGGTGACGAACTCACCGTCCCGGACGCCGTCGCGTCGGAGACGCCCACGAACGGGATCGAGCTCGTCGTCCCCCCGACCTACGAGGCGCTGTACGCCACCGCACCACTGGCGTACTACCTGCAGGCGAGGGTTCGAACCGATCCGATGCTCGGCGACGGACGACCCGGCGCGAACCGTCGGACCATGGGGAGCCGGCGGTCGGAGCGGAAACCGCGGCTCGTCCTCGTCGACCGTGGGATCGAGCGAGAACTCGAGTCCCCGCCGGCTCTCGAACGCGACGTCGAGCGGTTGCTCCGGAAGTGTTTCTTCCTCGACTGTCTGGTCCGCAACGTCGGGCCCCACGGAACGACGCTTGCGGAAGGAAACGTACTCACGGCTCTCGATCTCGACGCCGACGCGCTTTACGGCGCGAACCCCCAGGACCGACTTGCGACGTACCTCGACGTTCCGTTCGCCGCGATCGAACACCGGCTGCCGGAGTGGCACCTCTCGACGTACGTCGCCCCGGAGTTCGACCGCGTCGAGACGCTTCCGTTCCTGCTCGATCGAATGAGCCTGATCTACCGTCCACGGACCTCGGCGCTCGAGGGACAGGAACTGATCGAACGGTCGCTCGAGGACTTCTATCGTGGCGGTGGATCGGGTCGTGACGGGCTCGAGCCGACCGTCGGCGATCGTGCAAGCTCGCGGGAAGTCGCGTCGGTCGATGTCGTCAAGCCGGAGTTGCGCCACGGCCGGGTCCACGGCTGGCTCGCCGACGGCGTTCCGATCGACGTCTACAAATCCGCGCCAGCGGCCTACCGGAACCGGCTCGAACACCTCGCGCGCTCGAGCGACGGCACGTCGATCAGTGTCGTCCTCAACGACCCTGAAATGGCGGGTGAAGGCGACGCCGTTGCGGATATCTATCGTCGGCGCTCGGAAGAGTTGTCGCTCGACGTGACCGTCGACGAGTCACTCGCGAAGGCGGACCTGGCCCGCACGTTCGAGAGCGATCACGATTTCGTCCACTACATTGGCCACTGTGAGACCGACGGGCTCCGGTGTCCCGACGGGAACCTCTCGATCTCGTCGCTTGCAGCGTGCAACACCGAGACGTTCTTCCTCAACGCCTGTGGCTCCTACTACGAGGGACGGGCCCTGATCGAGAAAGGCAGCGTCGCCGGTGCGGTGACGTTCTCGCAGGTGCTCAACGACCACGCGGTCAGGGTCGGCTCGACGTTCGCGAAGCTGTTGGTCCACGGGTTCAGCATCGAGCGGGCGATGCAACTGGCCCGACGGCGGATTATGATGGGAAAAGACTACGCCGTCGTCGGGGACGGGACCCACTCGCTCACGCAGGCTGACCATCGGTTCCCGACGACGGTGACCGTCGAGCGATACGACGGAGACGACGGGACGGACGGCCGTTCGACCGGGCGCGAAGACGCCGCGGACTACCTCGTGACGCTTGACTGTTACGCTACCCGCGAGACGGGCGGCTACTACCATCCCCACACTGGAGCCGACGACCGTGCGTACCTCTGTGGCAACGAGTCGACGATGTTGCTCACGGGGCCCGAGTTGGCGGGGCTTCTCCGAGAAACCGAAGCGTCGGTGATCTACGACGGCGATCTCTACTGGTCCGGGGAAGTGTGGCAACGATTCGAGGACTGACATCGTCCGCGGCGTTCACGGCATAGTGATCTCGCGGGACCGTCGTCTCGCTCACTCGGGAACGTGGCGACTTTCGAGCGTCTTCACGGAAAATCAGGATAGCCGCTGTCGAGGGCCCTAGACCGCCGTCGGACGCCGGTGGGCCCGACTCGGAGCTTACGGCCGTCCGCTGTGATCAGGGACCGCCGTACGCGCTGATTCCTTTTGCCCGCGCGGCCTCCGACTCCGGTTCCGGTTCCGGTTCCGGTTCCGATCCCGGACTCGGCTCCGTCTCCGTTCGTTCTGACTGTTCGCTCCCGTGACCGTTCGCGACCCACCACGGTCGCTGGCCTCGATCACCCATGCGATTCAGTAATTGCAGATGACGGTTATATATTTATTGTAGTCACCGATTACTGACATTATTGCAGTCCCTACCGTTTCTCGAACGGCGGTTGTGCGGCAGTGTAATAGTTTCACGACCGGTGTCTCGTTCAGTCTCGCCTCGTAACGGAGAAAATTACCGGTTGACAACCGAGATCAGAAGTTCTGGCGGCTAAACGGCCGACAAAATTAAGTAAGTTTCTACCGTTTACTTCTCTACAGGCATGACCTCGAATTTACTCAATCATCAGATTGACGATATCCTCGGGTCCGTGCTCGAGGATGCGAGTGGGGACGTCTATATGATCAACCCATCCTGGGACGGGATCGAAGAGTTCGTCTCGGTGGCGACCGAGTTCGACGGCTCCCTTCCGACGGTCCACATGCTCGCCGACGAGCGAACGCTCAAAGACGTCATGGACGACTTCATCGTAGCGTCGAACGCGGCCGATCTCATCAGCCAGGACGCACTCGCGCTTCGCACACTCGAGGAAGCACCCGAGAATTCGCTTTTGATCACCGAAGATCGAATCGTCGCGATCGTTCACGCGGGCGACCGCGTCGGCGGCCTCGTCACCGCAGACGAGAGCTTCGTCGAGGACACGTACGACACCTACGCGACCCGCTGGGAGGATGCCGAAACGTTCAACCTCCGAACCCCGCCGATCAGCGACGTACAGGAAACACTCACCGAAGAGATCAGCGCCGAAGCGCAGGAAGACTTCTCCGCGATTCTGGACTCGCTGGAGACGGCCCGTGGCGACGGCGACGGGCTCGACGAAGTCACGATCTCGCTGCTGGTCGCCGCGAAGAACGACGCGCTACTGTACGACATTAGCAAGTGGGGCGAAGACGTCGGGATCGCCTCCAAGGCGACGTTCTCCCGAACGAAGACCAAACTCGAGGATATGGGACTGATCGATACCGAGAAGGTTCCGATCGATGTCGGTCGACCCCGACTTCGCCTGAAGATCGGCGATGAACGACTCCAGGAAGCCGACAACGGCCAGCTCGCGACGGTCGCACAGTCGATCCTCAACTAACCTCTCCGGTTCTCGTTCCGCCACCGATCCACACACAGCAGCGAGCTGCCGATCCGCAGTGGTCGACAGCGAAAACCGACGAGTCCCCGTCTTAGGTCCTCGGTCGTCAGCGCGCGCTCTCGAGTTTCTCTAGCGCTTCGGGATTCTCGATGCTGCTCATATCACCCAGTTCCTCGCCAGTGTAGACCCCCTCGATGGCACGCCGGATGATCTTGCCCGACTGTGTCTTGGGGAACTCGTCGACGAACAGGACCTCTCGCGGGCGGAAGGGCTTGCCGAGTTCCTCCCCGACCTGGGCTCGAAGCTCCTCGCGAAGGTCTCCGTCTTCGTCGTACCCGTCTTCGAGGATGACGTACGTCACCACCGCAGTTCCGGTGGTCTCGTCCGGCGCGCCGATGGCGGCTGCCTGGTTGACGGCCTCGTGGTCGATCAGTGCACCCTCGACCTCCGCGGGACCGACCTTCCGTCCAGCGACGTTCAGGGCGTCGTCGGCGCGACCGTGGAGGAACCAGAACCCGTCTTCGTCCTTCTGGGCCCAGTCGCCGTGGTCCCACGTGTCCTCGAAGGTCGACCAGTACTCCTCGAGATAACGCTCGTCACCCGACCACAGCGACTTCGTCATCGACGGACAGGAGTCTCTAGCGACGAGGTAGCCGCGTTCGTTGTTCTCAGTGATCGACTCACCGGTTCGATCGACGATGTCGATGTCCATCCCGAGACCGGGGCCGCCGAGCGTGCAGGGCTTCAGTGGCTCGGTCGGCATCGGCATCAGGAAACAGCCACAGATTTCTGTCCCGCCGGAGATGTTGATGATCGGGCACTCGCCGTTACCGACGTTCTCGTAGAACCACCGCCAGGACTCGGGGTCCCACGGCTCGCCGGTCGATCCCAGCAGGCGAAGCGAAGAGAGGTCGTGGCCCTCGAGCCACTCGTCTCCGTGTTTGCCCAGAGCGCGGATCGCCGTCGGTGAGATGCCAAACTGGGTGAGCTTGTGTCGATCGATCATCTTCCAGAACCGGTCGGGTTCGGGGTGGTCCGGCGCGCCCTCGTACATGAAGACCGTCCCGCCGAAGGTGTGGGTCCCGATCAGCGTCCACGGCCCCATCATCCAGCCGATGTCCGAGACCCAGAAGAACCGGTCGGCTGGTTTGAGGTCGAACCCGAAGTACAGTTCCTTGGCACACTGGACCTGCACGCCAGCGTGAGTGTGGACGATGCCTTTCGGCTTGCCCGTCGTCCCCGACGAATAGAGCAGCATCGACTCCTGACTCGAGTCCAGGGACTTGGTCTCGTAGTCGTCATCCTGGGTCTCGACGGCGTCGTCCCACCAGTCGTCGCGGTCGTCGTTCCAGGGAATCGCGTGTCCGCTCTTCTGCTCGCGGGTCGGTTCGCTGCCCGCTTGTCCTTCCGAGGCGCTACGTGCCTCGTTTCTGGAACCGAGACGGTCGAAAACGATCGTCTTCTCGACGTAGCCGGCCTGTTCGATCGCGTCGTCGGCCGACTCCTTGAGGTATACCGGATCGCCCCGCCGGAGGAAGCCGTCGCCGGTAAACAGTACCGAACACTCCGAGTCCGCGATCCGGGTGGCGGCGGCGTCGACGCCGAACCCGGAGAAGATCGGGACGGCGATCGCACCGACCTTGAAACAGCCATAGAGGATCGAGACGACCTCGGGCACCATCGGCATGTAGAGGCCGACCGTGTCGCCGGTCTCGATACCCCGTTCCTCCAAGGCGTTCGCAACCTTGTTCGACTGGCGGTGGAGTTCGTGGTACGTGATCTCGCGTACGTCACCGTCCTCGCTTTCCCAGATAGTCGCGACCTTGTTGCGCCGTTCCTCGCCAACCGCGGCGTGGCGGTCGAGGGTATTGTGCGCGACGTTGAGTCTGCCGCCGGGGTACCAGTCGGTGAACTGCGGGCCGTCGCGGCTCGCGGTTTCACCGTCGTCTCGCGGCTTGGCCGTCTGCTCGCGGGCCTCCGGCCCGCTTGCATGGTCCGAGTCCCTCGCTACTCGACTGTTCGCGGAACTCTGTTCCGCGCTACTTGCGTCTTCCGGGCCGCGTTGCGCTCCGCTGTCGTCCCTGACGGCGTCGTACTCCTCGTAGAACTCGATCCCGAGGTAGTCGACGACCTCGTCCCAGAACCAGTCGACGCCCGACTGTTCGATGCCCTCGAGGTCCGTCGTCGTCCGCTCGATCAGTTCCTCGTAGTCGTCGATGCCGTAGGCCCGCATGAACTCCGAGACGTTCGTCGACTCGACGAACTCCTCGTCCGGTTCGTGGACGATCTCGTCGACGTCCTCGAGTGCGGTGTTGCCTGTCATGGGTTCACGCGACGGTAATCCACGTTGGTACATGAAACCTCACTATCTTTGACTTCGATAGCGTTCGGGAGTCCGCTCAGGAATTACCAGAACGACTAGTTGTGTCTGACGTACGTTTATATGAGAGGGAACGGGCCTAGTGGATATGTCGAACAACCGCGTCGAGGAACTCGAATCGACGGTCGCGGAACTCGAGTCGACGGTAGAGGGACTGACGGACGAGCTCATCGAAGCCAAAGAGCGCATCCGCGTCCTCGAAGCCGAACTCGACACGGAGACGCCGACGCGCGTTCCGGATCGTCGCTCGGAAGACGCCGAAGAACTGGACGAAACGGTGACGGCGGAAGCGGAACCGGACGAGGTTGCCGAAGCGGCCGCCGACGCGGACACCGATGTCGAAAGCGACGAAGCGGAAGACTCAGGTAGCGACGACATTATCGTCGCATAACAGCACGGCGACCGGGACGGAGACGGTGCTGAAACGACGAAACAGAGAGAGGGAGAGTGGTCATCCGGGCGGCGCGTCGGTCCTCTCCCGGACTCTCACGCGTCGCGCACAGCCACGGTCGTGAACCGTCGTGGCGGCCCGGTCGTCTCGCCACGGAGAATCGAACTACGATGTACATCAAGGCAGTCGTTCTGGACAATTTCAAGAGCTTCGGTCGGAAGACGAAGATTCCGTTCTACGAGGACTTCACGGTCATCACCGGACCCAACGGCTCCGGAAAGTCCAACATCATCGACGCCGTCCTCTTCGCGCTCGGACTGGCCCGCACCCGCGGGATTCGCGCCGAGAAGCTGACCGACCTCATCTACAACCCCGGCCACGAGGACGGGTCGAACTCGAGTGGCCCTCGCGAGGCGACGGTCGAGGTCGTCCTCGACAACAGCGACGGCACGCTCTCGCGTTCGCAGGTCGTCAACGCCGCCGGCAGCGAGGACGTCGGCGATGTCGACGAGATCCGCATCCGGCGTCGGGTCAAGGAAACGGAAGACAACTACTACTCCTACTACTATCTCAACGATCGCTCCGTCAACCTCTCGGATATCCAGGATTTGCTGGCCCAGGCCGGCGTCACCCCGGAAGGGTACAACGTCGTCATGCAGGGCGACGTTACCGAGATCATCAACATGACTCCGCATGCCCGCCGGGAGATCATCGACGAGATCGCGGGCGTCGCGGAGTTCGACGCCAAGAAGGAAGACGCCTTCGAGGAACTCGAGACCGTCGAGGAACGGATCGACGAGGCCCAACTCCGCATCGAGGAGAAACGCCAGCGGCTCGACCAACTCGAGGACGAACGCCGAATCGCCATGCGATACCGGCGGCTGCGCCGTGAAAAGGAGGAGTACGAGGGGTACAAGAAGGCAAGCGAACTCGAGGAGAAACGCGAGGAACTCGAGGCCACGCGATCGACGATCGAGGACCTCGAGGCGGAACTCGCGGAGCTCCAGCGCGAACTCGACGAACGGGAGGGTACCGTCGTCCGCCTCCAGGAAGATCTCGAAGACTTAAACGCCGAGATCGAGCGCAAAGGCGAGGAGGAACAGCTCCGGATCAAAAGCGAAATCGAGGAGATCAAAGGCGACATCTCCCGGCTCGAGGACAAGATCGAGGCCAGCGAAGCGGCGATCGAGGAGGCCGAATCCGATCGTCGCGAGGCGTTCGTCCAGATCGATCGCAAGCAAGAGGAGATCGAGGAGCTCGAAGACGAGACCCGCGAGCACAAACTCGAGAAGGCCTCGATCAAGACCGAGGTCCAGGAACGCAAGCAGGAGAAACAGCAACTCGAGGCCGAGATCGAGGCCGTCGACACCGAGTTCGACGAACTCAAAGCCGAACTCGCCGAGCGCAAAGACGATCTCGAGGAGGCCAAAACCGAGAGAAACGACCTCCAGCGCGAGCAAGACCGCCTGCTCGACGAGGCTCGCCGCCGCTCGAACGCGATCGACGAGAAAGAGACGACGATCGAAGAACAACGCGAACGGCTCCCCGAACTCGAGGATCGCCGAAGCGACCTCGAACGCGAGTTGGAGAAAGCGAAGAAAAACCGTGCGAACATCGCTGGCGTGGTCGACGACCTCACAGACGAGAAACGCCGCCTCCAGTCGGATCTCGACGAGTTAGACGACGAGATTCAGGCTAAACAGCAGGAGTACGCCGAACTCGAGGCAAAAGCGGGCGAGAGCGGCGACTCCTCGTTCGGCCGCGCGGTGACGACGATCCTCAACTCGGGGATCGACGGCGTCCACGGCGCGGTCGCCCAACTCGGAACCGTCCCGGGCGAGTACGCCGTCGCCTGCGAAACCGCTGCAGGTGGACGACTCGCGAACGTCGTCGTCGACGACGACGTGATCGGCCAGCAGTGTATCGAACACCTCAAGTCCCGAAACGCCGGCCGTGCAACGTTCCTGCCGCTGACCGACATGAGCCAGCGGCGGCTGCCCAACGCACCCAGCGACCCGGGCGTCGTCGGCTTCGCGTACAACCTCGTCGACTTCGACGACGAGTACGCCGGCGTCTTCTCGTACGTGCTCGGCGACACGCTCGTCGTCGAGGACATCGAGACCGCCCGCTCGTATATGGGCGACTACCGGATGGTCACCCTGGACGGCGACCTGGTCGAGAAAAGCGGTGCGATGACCGGCGGTTCCGGTGGCGGCTCTCGGTACTCGTTTACCGGCGGCGGTGAAGGACAACTCGAGCGCGTCGCCAAGCAGATCACCGAACTACAGGAGGAACGGGACTCGCTGCGTGATGAGCTGCGGGACCTCGAGGAACGGCTCGACGACGCTCGCGACCGCAAGACCGACGCGGCCGACGAGGTCCGGTCGATCGAAAGCGAGATCGAGAGTCTCGAGGACGAACGCGAATCGATCGAAAGCGAGATCGAGTCCCTCGAGAACGACCTCGCGGAGCTGCGCGAGGAGCGGGACTCGGTCGACGAACGCATGAACGAAATCTCGGCCGAGATCGACGAGCAGACCGCCACGATCGAGGCCATAGAGGCCGACATCACCGATCTCGAAGCCGAACTCGAGGACTCGAAGATTCCCGAGCTCACCGATCAGATCGAGGAACTCGAGGCGGAGATCGACGAACGCGAGGATCGGATCGACGAGATCGACGGGAAGATCAACGAACTCAGCCTCGAGAAAGAGTACGCCGAGGACGCAATCGAGGATCTCCACGACGACATCGAGTCGGCACAGAACCGTACGGCGGAACACGAAGACCGGATCGAGAACTGCGAGACCGAAATCGAGGCGAAACGCGAGAGTCTCGAAGAGAAACGCGACGCGGTCGCGGAACTCGAGGACGAACTCACGGAACTCAAAGCGGAACGTACCGACCTCAAGGAGGAACTCGCCGCGGCCCGCAAGAAACGCGACGACCAGCAAACCCGCGTCGACACGGTCGAGAGCAAACTCGAGGGCAAACGCGAACGCGAGAGCGACCTCGAGTGGGAGATCGAGAGCCTCGAGTCGGAAGTAGACGATTACGATCCCGAGACTGTCCCCGACCACGACACCGTCGTCGAGATGATCGATCTCCTGCAGTCGGACATGGAGGCGATGGAGCCGGTCAACATGCTCGCCATCGACGAGTACGACGAGGTCCGCGAGGACCTCGAGGAACTCGAGGACGGGAAAGCGACCCTCGTCGAGGAAGCCGAGGGGATCCGCGACCGGATCGAACAGTACGAGACCCAAAAGAAGGCGACGTTCATGGAAGCCTACGAAGCCATCGCGGCACACTTCACCGAGATTTTCGAACGACTCTCCGAGGGGACGGGATCGCTACATCTCGAGGACGAGGACGACCCCTTCGACGGCGGACTGACGATGAAGGCCCAGCCTGGAGACAAGCCGGTCCAGCGTCTCGACGCGATGTCCGGCGGCGAGAAGTCCCTGACCGCGCTGGCTTTCATTTTCGCGATCCAGCGACACAACCCAGCACCGTTCTACGCCCTCGACGAGATCGACGCCTTCCTCGATGCCGTCAACGCCGAGCGGGTCGGACAGATGGTAGAGGAGTTGGCTGTCGAGGCCCAGTTCGTCGTGGTTTCACACCGGTCGGCGATGCTCGATCGGTCCGAACGTGCTATCGGCGTCACGATGCAACAGGACAACGTGAGCGCGGTCACCGGCATCGATCTGAGTGGAGACAGCACCGATCCCGAGGAGGTGACGGTCAGTGACTAAGGATGCCGATAGCGCTCGGGACGACGGGGATCGTGAGTGTCGTCGAAGCCGTGGTGGTGACCGGGACCATGAGGGCCACGAGGACCACGAGGACCACGAGGGCCACGAGGACCACGAGGGCCGCAGGGAATTCTACACCGACGGCGGTGACGATATCCCGCTGAACATCGCCGGCCACGAGGATCGCGACCGCCCAGGAGGAACGACCGAGGGGGACCGAGATGCACCCGGTTCCGATTCCGATCCCGTTCCCGGTCCCGGGCCCGGCCCCGGGGAAACCGTTCTCGAGTTCTCCGAGGACGCCGATGTCGACGACGGGAGCGACGGCGAGACCGGGGACGAAGACGACGAAGACGAAGACGAAGTCGAACCCGTCGAACTCCTCGTCCAACTGGCCGAGGACGGGGAGATCGATCCGTGGGACATCGACATCGTCCACGTCACCGACCGCTTTCTCGATGCACTGGACGAGGCCGACCTCCGTACGTCCGGCCGGGCGCTGTTCTACGCCAGCGTCCTCCTGCGGATGAAAAGCGACGAACTGTTCGCCGCCGACGAACCCGACGAGGACGAAGAGCTACCACCCTGGGAAGCGCCGTTTGCCGACGACAGTGCGATGCAGGGGGAGGGCGACGAGGACGGCCACCCTGCCGGGTTCGATCCCGTCGAAAGCCTCGAGGCCGAGATGGAACGACGCCTCGAGCGAAAGCACGCCCGCGGCAAGCCGGAGACGCTCGACGAACTGGTACGGGAACTGCGCAGCGCCGAACGGGACAGCCGGTGGAAACAGTCCCGCACCTACGACACGAGCGACTCCCCCAGCGGTTACGACCGGGGAATGCAGGAGTTGAGTTACCACGGGGGAGACGAGATGCGGGCCGGCGACGAGCCAACCAGCGACGACGTCACACACACGACTCACGAGGAAGACATCGAAGACGTCATCCACGACGTCGAGAGCGTACTCGAGACCCACTACGAGAACGGCCGTGAAGAGGTACTGTACGCGGAAATCGACGACTCGGGCGGCTCGCGCGTGATGACCTACCTGGCGCTGCTCTTTCTCGCCCACCGCGGCCGAATCGTCCTCGAGCAAGACGAGTTGTTCGGCGACCTCTGGGTGCAGCGCGCATCGGTCGACGCGGAACCCGAAGAAGCGATCGCGGACTGATTCTCTCGGAGTGAGTCCGGCATCGACTCCTTCCACAGCGCCGACAGGGCAGCCAGTTCGTGGGAAAGGGGTGTCCGTGCCGTCGTTCGCCGCCCGAAACGCCCGCGGCCACGTAACCGTACTCCGGAAACCGAGTTGGGGGAGACTAGCCGTCAGGACCGGAAACGCCCCTCACTCCGAATCGGGGCGGAAGTGTTCCCGGTGGACGACCGTCTCGTCGCCGTTTTCGACGACCGTAACGACGATCTGGTCTCCCTCGGCATGCAGGCCGACGTTTGCCCACGCGCCGGACCATCCCTCGGTGAACTCGAACGACGAGTCTTCGATCGTCGACTCGATCCGAACCGCGTCCGCATCGATCCCCGGCACGTCCGTGAGAGTGACCTGTGCCCACTCGAGGTCCTCGAAGAGACCCAGGTCGTCCTCGCCATCGTCTCCGTCACCCATCTCCTGGTCGAACTCCCAGTCGATCTCCTCGACGACAGCGTCGTCCTCGTCGATGATCTCCGGTTCGAACACCGATTCGGGGTCCTCGGGCGTCTCGTCTCTGACCCCCTGGAAGAGTACGCGCCACTCCCCGTCTTCGGGGACGAACACCCAGACTGCGGTGTCCTGGGTTTCGGTTCCGTCTGCCTCCTCGATTTCGACCATGGCGATCTGCTCGCCGCCGATCTCGTCCTCGAGATTTACCTCGGCGAACCAGAACTCGGCAGCCTCGAGTTCGAAGATATCGTCGATGGTCCCGTCCTCGGTGAGCAGTTCGGTCTCGTAGTCGCCGACCTCGTCGTCGTCACCACCCTGGAACTCCCAGCCGTCTTCCTCCCACTCGGCAGGGTTGAGCGGGTTCAGGCTGTGGACGACGTCGTCTACCGCGTCGGTATCACCCTCGGACGCAGCCTCGACATAGGCGTCGATTACCGCGACGAGTTCGTCTTCGAGTGTCTCGTACTCGTCGTCTTCGTCGCCGCCGTCAGCATCACCATCCTCGATATCGGCGTCGCCATCCCCGGATTCGTCTCCGTCAGCGTCCTCGCTGTCGGGGTCTTCGTCAGTTGGTTCCCCGTCGAGACACCCGGCCACTGCGATCGAGCCAGCGACGGCTCCACCGGACAGAAAACGCCTGCGGCCCAGAGTCGTGAGGAGTGATTCATCGTCGTCGTGCCGAACGTCCGAAATCCCGCTTTTTGGGTCCGACATAGCTGTTGGGTAGCTTTCTGGGCTATTTACTATTCGGCAGTTAGCACATTTGGTCTCGAAATCGTCGACACTCTCGATACAATCGATACTATCGTGAACGCAATCGGAAAGCGACCCCCAGCTCGGTCACGAGCCATTTGGCCGAAAACGAGTCCAGGACGGGTGATACACCCGTTACGCGAGGTACTCGCCCGCGAGCAACTCGACGCGATCGCGGGTCTCTTCGGGAATTGCGTCCGCAGGTGTGTTGATAGTTCCCTCGAGAGCTGACCAGGCGTCACTCTCGAAGTCACCGGGCATCGTTCGGATAGCGTGCTCGATGACCTGGTTGATCGCCTCCTGATTCGCCTCGGCGTTCTCGAGGACCTCCTGGAGTGTCACCTCGTTGTCCTGCTTCCAGACGTCGTAGTCGGTGACGCCGGCGACAGTTGCGTAACTGAGTTCGGCCTCCCGAGCGAGTTTCGCTTCGGGAATGGCCGTCATGCCGACGATGTCCCACCCCTGATCCCGGTAGAACTCGCTTTCGGCGCGGGTGGAGTACTGCGGGCCTTCGATACAGACGTAGGTCCCGCCTTCTTCCGCCGTCGTGTCGTCGTCGGTCGCCTCTTCGGCGGCAGTCGCGAGGTGGTCGACCATCTCGGGACAGTAGGGGTCGGCAAAGCCCATGTGGACGACCATGCCGTCGCCGAAGAAGGTCGGCTGGCGATGTTTCGTCCGGTCGAAAATCTGGTCAGGGACGACCAGCGTTCGCGGCGGCAGGTCCTCGCGGAGACTGCCGACCGCGTTGGTGGCGATGACGCGGTCGACGCCGACCGACTTGAGCGCGTAGATGTTCGCCTGGTACTCGGCATCCGTCGGCGTGTGCTGGTGGTCCTCGCCGTGTCGAGGGAGGAACGCGACCTCTTTCCCGGCGAGTTCGCCCAGCGTCACGGCCTCGCTGGGGTCACCGTACGGCGTCGAAACCTCCTCTTTCCGGGTGTTCTCGAGTGGCAGTGCCTCGTAGATACCGCTCCCGCCGATGACGCCGATGGTCATACGACTACCTGGAACGGGCAGTACCGTAAACGGACGGATTCTCGACGCGAGTCCTCGAGGGTGGGGAGACAGTCGTCGTCTCTAACGGCTATAGCGGGACACGACCGCAATTTTCCATCAATCATTAACTTTTATGTACAATAGGGCCGTAGCTGGAGGTACATGACCCATACGTCGGTCGTATCCGTACCCGTACCGGGACCCGTAGCCTCCCTCTCGTTTTGATCCGCTCGAGACGCCGTATCGCACGACGACCCACCGACCCGAACCCGACCGACATGAGTACACGAAATCGAACACACGCCCGAACCGAATCCGAATCACCGCTCGACAAGCCTACAGATCCTACAGCTACCGCTGGACTGACGGACGACATCACTCCCGACGACGCCGCAACCGACGATCCAGCCAGCTCCAGTTCAGCCGCCGCCGTCGCCCCCGCGACGTTCTCCAGGCGACGGACCGACAGACTCGAGAACCTCATCGACGACTGGAACGCAGCGTTCGCCGGCTCGAGCGGTCGCTAATCGAAGCCAGGTGGAGCATCTCGTTTGAGCGTCGCCAGGCGGACGCGAGGCTGTCGTCGATCAAAACCGTCTTTGAGTTCACGCTCGTAGCATCGTCCGGCCGATGACGAAGCACCCGCTCCGAGCCGGATTCGGCACCCGGTACTGACGAGCCCTATGAGTGCCGAGGCCCTCGATTTACATGTACCATTATAACTATCCAGAGAATATGTTCTGAGATAATAGTACAGGAAGACATTTCCTTCACTCTTATATTCAATAAGAGATGTTCTATGTCTATGGACTCTGGTGTAATTGGTCAAGTTGAATCCGGTAGTGAGCCTGTATCTGACTTCACAAAAGAGATATCCATTCAACATGAGCTATTTGATGAGCTCTCACAGTGTCTTAATGTGACTGAAGATATTCGTATGCCAGATGGACGGACCGCCCAATTTGGGCAAGCCGCTATTGAAGAGATTTCTTCGGTAGAGGAGACAGATATAGTTGATGGTGGTATTGATACGTACAAAAAGCCCCGCAAAATCGTGAAGACAACCTATTTCCTTCATGTTCCAGGGAACTTCGTAGTTGCAAGCAGTGGTGAAGGCCGGTTCGTTTTCGATTTGATTTCTAGAGAATTCTCGAATTCTGTAGACAGGATTGAATTTGACATTGATAGCTATATTGATGAAATTTATGATGAGGGGATCAATCCTTGGAAGGTTGGGTTTTATGATAATGTAGGAAATGCTGAAAATGGTGTTCTTCATGGTGAAAATATCCTTTCTGACTCCGAATTTGAAGAAGTTTTCAAGTCTGCAAAGAAAAACCAGGTAGGATTGAATCATTCCTACGATGGAAAGGAAATTAAAAACTTTGTCACTGAAAGTGGATACGTGGAAATTTACCAACCTAGTGACTTTTCAACCGGAGAATTTGCAACATATATTGAGGATGCTCTTCTCCATCATTCATATCAGCCATAGTCTGATCCCTTACAGGTTAGACATTACGAAGATTTTATATCACTTGTTTACAGAATGGTAGACAACTAATGCCCGTCGCATGTTCACTCTACGATTTAACTAATGGCTTTAATACTCAACAAGTATATCAGGACCTCCAGGGATTTGAAACAACAGTCGACGATGAGAACGCCAATGACCTCATCCACAGTGATTTAGTTGGAAATGTAGATTCTGATGAGTTCGAGTTAAAAATCACTACTACGGCGTTGAACCGTCAGGGAGGAATGCTAAGATGTACTATTGAGTATGATACTTTAAAACCTCGTGGTCATAGAGCACACGAGCGACCCTGGTACAAGGATGTAGAACGATTCGTTGTACAATTTAGCGATGGTCTATTTGAGGATGGGGGATTTGTGATTCTGGGGAGCAAATCTAAACGAGCATCAGCGATGCTCCACCTTCAGGAAGTTTTAGACCTTAGTCCAAATGACTATGAACGAAGGGATATTCCAACGGGAGTTATTGAAGATATTGTGGAAACAGACTCGAAAGATTCCAAAACTCGCACTGTTGAAGACTATGACGAATATACAGAAACTGCCTCAGCTTCTGGTCGGTTAAATGAGATGGGGTCTCTTGGTAATGACTTAGAAGATAGAGGAAATACGACTTGGGAAATGTTTGAGTCAATGGATTATGATGGTGTTCTAGGAATAAGCACTGAAACCGTTGTTTTCTATGGAAACATCTGGGAAGAAGAAACCAGAATAGAGTACTTGGAGAACAAGATTACTCCAAAGATCCTCGAAACGATTGATTAGCCATAGTAGATAACAAGATCTTGTAGCTTGTCGAAAATATCTGGTCTATCTCCAACAGATACATTCCGAACTAAAACTTTTTCATCTTCGAATTGAACTTCTACTGAATTGTTCTCTGCTTTCACACTATCAACACTTAGCTTGGCTAGGAAATCCTCAATCACAGTCGGTGAGTCTAGTTCACAAGCCACATTATACGTAGAAGATTTATCTATCTTAAAACTAACTGCACTTTGGAAGTCATCAATATATTGAGCACCCAGTTCTAAGCCCCAACGAAGATTGCTGTACTTCGTCCGAATCTCTGACTCAACGGTTATGGATTCAGCCACCCGTTCGTTCATCGGATCAAATTCTGGACTACCTGGTACTCCTTTTCCAGGGGTCGCATTCACGATCACATTCACTCGAAGATTAGCTCGAGAGGTTTCTATGTCGATAAAGTGCCGATCACCAGGCTCATTCGACCCTTTATCAACAATCCGCGTATCTTCGTTTACAATATTGCTTAAGTCACCTCTGATTTCGTCAGATATGGTGTCAAGAGGAACGGGATCATCTAGAGTATATTTTGCAGTCAATGATGTTGTTACTATATTATCTTTCCTTCTCTTTTTCCAACTTCTCATCCCATATATTATTCTTGAACGTAAGTTTTCTGGAAGAAGATACTGGAGGGAAAAACCGACTAAACCAGAGATGATACTGGTAACAAGAAGAACCAGCACCTCCAACAGCGTCGGCGTGAATTCCATTGTATGATCCCTTATGCTCAATCGTTAATCTGTCTTCTGATAGTTGAATTCTCCTTGCTGCCTCAAGTATATCATAGACTGCGAGGATAATGAATGCCAGGCAACCAGAGTGAAAGTGTATCTGTTTGCATTGGCTATCCAATTTGGCCCCTATAATAACGTAACCAGTATTTTATACTTCATCCGATATTTGATCTCATATGGGAGACGGAAGACGTCTCACGACAGACCGTTATTTTGGGGACCTGGACACTCGTCTCAGTAATCTAGAGGTCGCTCTTGATACTCACGGACATAAGTACGTGAAGACATCTTGCTCCGTTGCGAGGTCATCTAATCCTCCTCTCAGGCGTTCACTCCACTGTTCTTCGTGAGACTTGTAGGGAATTGGACGCCGTCTT
>NZ_AOMA01000059.1 GCF_000337895.1 Halobiforma nitratireducens JCM 10879 | reverse complement strand
TTTCAAAACAGGACTCTCAGGCCATATAGCGGCATTAAGACGAATATCATAAATTCAATACTGTCGCCTTCTTGCGTTCAACAGAGCAAGACATCTGGTACTTCGATACGATCGAGCGCAGAGAGCGCAGCATCACGAAGATCGTCGAGGGTGTCGAACAGACGGTTGCCAAGTTCTTGGTCAAGCTGCCGCCAGCACTCTTCCGCGGGGTTCAGCTCCGGTGAACCCCGCGGAAGGTAGCATAGTTCGATCGGTGTGTCTTCGACGAATTCCTGCACTGCGTTAGCCGTGAAATACGAGGCGTTGTCCAAGATAACGCAGATTTTCTCGCCGAATTCGGTCTGGAGAGCGTCCAACAAGCGGATCGTCGTGTCGCTGTTGAAGTTCTCGGCACAGGGGAGAAAGAACGTCTCGCCGGAATCGCTGACTGCACCGAGCAGTTTGATACTGTCCCACGCGCCCGTCACCGGCAGTGACGGGCGCTCTCCTTCCGGAAACCACGCATAGGTCAGCGTCGAGAGTACCTGTCGCGTCTGATCGATGGTCAGGATCGTGTATTCGTCGTCCAGGTCGTTGTGCTTTTTTTGAATCCTTCTTGCCAGGCTTCTTGGGCTCCCTCGTCGGATTTGTGGAACTCCGGCCGGGCTGTCTTCCAGGACAGCCCGGCCTCGGACATCAATCGCCGGACGTGGCGTTCACAGTACTCAACGTTGAATTCCTCGGCGAGATAGTGACGCGCCAGTGGAACAGACCACGCGGGCGCGTCATATCCGACTTCCTCAGGTGGGTCGTGGAGTGCTTCAACGAACTGTTCGTGCTGTTCGTCGGAGAGTTCCGTTGGTCTGCCTTCACGTGGTTTGTCGTAGACAACAGCCTCGAACGGCTCAGTTTCGAGCCGTTCGAGGCGGTTGAACCACTTCGAAGCCCACCCTTCGGAGTAGCCGTAGAGTTCTGCTGCGTCTTCTTGCGTAACGTCGTCGAACTCTTTGTACGTGATTGCAGCCATCAGACGCTCCGACGCAGCAGCTTCTTCGACCTGTTCCAACACCTGACGGAGATGATCCGCTGAGACGTTCTCCAGCGTCACCGTATTGAGGTTAGATACGCGAACCTCATGAACTTTTAGCCTTCAGTATCAAAAGAGTCCATGTGATTTCTGGCGACAGCTACCAACAAGGCTCGATCGAATCTCAAGAACTATACCTCCGACTCAATCCTGAATAATGGATTTATATTCAAAACTATTAAAAGCAAATAAATCAATCAGGGATTTTGTTTTATTCAGCTCAAATCGTAGCTGTGCTCGCTTCTATGACGCAGATCTCTCAGATCAATCTCTTTAACAGTTATTCTCTCCTCAGAGAACTCTCTAATAGACCCGCTGGCCGAGGGAGCAATCAAGATTGCTCGAGTATTGTCTCCAAGTTCATTTTTTCGAGCCTCACGGAGACTAATTAATTGTTTTAAATGGGTATGGTCAACAGTGTGGGATTTAATCTCGACTAGTACTTTGTTACCCTCACGATCTTCACCTACAAGATCAATCACGCCGTATTCGGTTCTTTGCTGGGTTGTAATCGGTTCAAACCCTTCTTCCACAATTTCTGGGTTTTGGAGAATCGCGTCCAATATTGCTTGTTCTGTAATATTAGCTGTCTCTCGGTCGTAAAGCAGAGCCTCTAACAGGTCAAGCCCCAATTCTATCATTTCCTCTACCTCTGCTGTCTCAACCTCTTCTCCATGTGCTACTCGGTTTCGAAGAGGTCTGACATCCTCGAGATTAATAATCAAATCTTTTCCTAGTATTTCGTGCTGTTCGGCGAGTTGGGTTAGTTTTCCAAGTCCAGCATTCTCAATATTCTGAACTCCTTCTTTTTCAAGGACGCTTCTTAGTTCTCTTTCAAGCCTTCTCATCAACTCGAAAAATGCTAATTCTGGGCTCTGATCTCGAGCAATATCATAGATTTCCGACCTTATTTCATTGAGTTGAGTATTGATCTTGTTTTCTACTGGTTCCTCTTCATCTTCCTTCTCTAGATTCTCAATACGTTTGCGAAGTTTCTCAATTGCACTCTCCTTTGTTGACTCTACCTGATCTTTGATTTCCCCCGTAGTTTTTGTTATACGAAGGCCTTCGTCTGGTGTCAAAACCAGCTCTTTTATATCTGCAAAGAAAGGGAGGAGTGCCAAGATAGCTAATAAAAGAATTGTCCACCAATCTATATTCACAGTTTCAGGTAAAAATGCATGAGCCAAAAGAAGCCCCAAACCAACACAAAAAACAACTACAGGACCATACTGGCGGAAAGTTGATTCCCCATTTGAGTTCTGGTCTGATTGATTAGGGGAATCAGTCACGCTCATCATAACACAAATATCACGTTACCGTATAAAAAATACTGGTTGAGGTAAACTCTTGGTCTGTTCGAGGACGGGGTTTCCTATCGATCAACTATGCATCAGATGATAATGATACCGACAAGTGGACTATTGGTATCGATTTTTCTTAGATAATATCGTGGTACTGGTAAGTCGTTCCTGTTCGAGTGCCGAGGCCCTCAATTCACTTGCTGTGTCAATTCTCCGTCCTCGAGAGTTGCTGGATCAACTCGGTGATGGAGAGACACCCAGAAATTCGAACGGCTCACGGTCGGCGAGTTCGTCGACGACATCGCCAGCGAAGACGGTCGCCTGGTTCTCGCCGAGCGATAGCGATCGAACGCCGGCATCGGCATCGAACTCGATCCCCTCGATATCCAGCCAGAAGACGGTCGGTGAGAGCGCCGACTCGAAGTAGTAGCGTCGGTTCCGGTGGTCGGCGACGGTCCGCCAGCGCGTCGAGGAGATGTGGGGTTCGTCGGGCGTACTGATCCCGTACGGCACGGAGACGTTGCGGATCGCACCGAAGACGCCTGCAGTTGCGGTTCGACGATCCCGGGTCTGTGGGAGTGCATCGACGTAGAAACTCGCGCGAACGAATCGGTCGGCTGGACGGTTTGTTCCCGGAAGCATGACCGTGCCACCGATCTCCGACCAGTACTCCTCGAGTGCGAGCTGCCGGTCGAACGGCGGGGAGTTCGTCATCACTTGGTACGCTCGGTCGTGGTGGATCTGCAACTCGCCGTCGACGTACTCGAGAACGGCGCTGTCACCGGTGGCGTCCGAGATGGACAGATGGAGGGTTGCGAGCCGGCCTTCGTCCGGGATTTCGTCGGAAACGACGACGAACTCCTCGTTTCGATGCGCCTCGACCGCCTCCGCGACCGTCGCGAAGTTGTCGAGGACGTATTGTGCCCACAGCGAGATCGACAGTCCTGGCCTGTTCCCGTCCCAGTCCGGATAGTCGGATTCGGTGAGCCACAGCACGTTCGCGACCAGGCCTGCCTCGTTCATCCCGTCGGTCGTCGCGATGTCGTACGCCGAGGCGACGACGCTACCGTACTCGGCGGTCCACGCGAGCGAGTTCGGACCGACCTTGCCCGTTCGGTCCATCCCGCGCGGGAACACCCAGATGTTCGTTCCGATCTCGCCGTGCCAGTCCATCGACCTGCCAGTGAGCACGATGTCATCGGGACCGAGATACACCAGTCGAGTACACATTTACTGTCTCCCTCCTCTCACCCGGTCGTCGTGTAGGCCAGATCCGAGCATGGGCCTATCGTCCCCACGCAGGATCATAAGTCGCCGCCGGTCCGAACTGATACGTCACGGCTAAAAGATCGTCTCCTCGAGGCCGAACGACGGTCCGGACGCGACACCGAGCGGTCGAGGGGCCTGGCTGCCGTCACCAGCTCAGGGGGCAGATTCGACGAGTCCAGGCTGAGTCGCATCTACTGATCGTTGTAGCAAGGGACTACTGAGACGGATTGCTGTAACCAGTTACTGCCGATCTCCGAACAGTCTGGCGATCAGCGGTAGTTGAGTACAGTGAACCGTATGAAACAACGACGCGTCGATACCTGCTCGTGACCGAGTCTAGTCTTCGTCCTCTAATCCCCGTTTCCAGACGTCCGTCGGTGCTTTTCCGTGTGGTGGTGTGTGCGAGACTTCTTTCATGGTTTGTGCCATGGCTTGACGTGACTCCCGGTCGTATATAGGCTTTTGCTACTGTTTGACTTAGGCTATTATTATCATATAAGGAGTGTCGTCGGCTCGATCGGCTCGTCGCCCCGACGGGCGGTAATGGACGGCAGAGACTGCTTTGGCACCTCATCACCAGCGCAGCGGAGAGACGACACCGTGTCGAGACCACGAGATCACAATTGCTCGAGAAAGCACAGTGGAGAACGGGTATCCGGACCGGCGGTCGTTTCTCACCCGTCTCGAGAGGCGGCGTTCGATCGGTGTGCGAGTCCGGTATCCAACAGACGAGCGATTCCAGCGACTGAGCGACGCTCAGCGATCCTCGGCGGCCACACTCGAAGGCGGGCGAAACGCTCGCACAGTATCGCGTTTGCCCGCCTCCGCGGCGACCTCGACCAATCCCTGGTCGGTGAACACGCGGTTCCAGTCGCGGTGGTAGAGGGGCACGTCGTCGGTAACGTAGGTAACCTCGTAGTCGGTCGATGCCTCGGTGTCGGCGTCGTCACCGCTCTCGGTACTGACCGACCGATCACCTTCGTTCTCGACGGTAACGAGGAGGTCCGACGTGATTCGAGCTAACTCCGCGAAGACCCACCGGCTGTCGGGGGAGACGTGTTGAAGCGTTTCCACCGAATAGACTGCGTCGAACTGGCCGTCCTCGAACTCCTCGACGACGTCTTCGATTGCAGCGTGGTGGAACGTGCCCTGTTCGGCCAGTTCGGGATAGCTCTCGGCCATCACGTCGAACGCATCACCGTTGAGTTCGATTCCAGCCAGGTCTTCGAACCCGTGGTCGGCGAGATGAGAGAGGTGCCGGCCCGAACTACATCCAAGTTCGAGGATCGACGCGTCCCGGTCGACGAACCGCTCGAGCAGACCGCGAACCGACTTGCTGCGCTTATCGGGCCCGTGATACGCGTAGTATTCCGGGGAGTACGCTGCGGACCGATTTGCCCACTGTCGTCGAACCTCGTTAGAATCCACGTGTGAACTCCACGACGTAGCCGTAAAGTCCCGTCGGTCACCGGCATGAGTGGAGTGTGTAGACGACGGTGGTGGCTGTCCGAGTTCGAGTTCGAGTTCGAGTTCGGGTTCAGGTTCGATTCAACTTCGAAGCCGAGGTCGGCATCCGTTCTCGAGCCGGGTGCCGAGACCCATAGCTTCAAACAGGCTCGGTCCGGCATCCTGTCTATGACTCGCGAGCTCCGCTCCTATCTGTGTGCTCGAGGGACCCGCAGCCCGACGTTCGGACCGGACGAAGAACTGGCCGTTCTCGCCGACACGACCGGAACGATGCAGGTCTGGACCGTCGAAGAACCGCGCGGTTGGCCCACCCAGCGAACGTTCTACGACGAGCGCGTGTCGTTCGTCTCGTGGGCACCCGACGGCGAACTGATCGCCTTCGGCAAGGACGCCGGTGCCGACGAGCACGATCAGTTGTTCGTCTGTGACGCCGACGACGGACGGATTCGGCAACTGACCGACCAGCCGGACACGATCCACTCGTGGGGCGGCTGGTGTCCCGACGGCGACCGGATCGCGTTCACTGCCAATCGCCGCGATCCGTCGACGTTCGATGTCTACGTGCAGACGATCTTCGACGGTGAGAGAACAGCCAGTCCGGACGCGGAGCCGACCCTCGTCCTCGAAGGCGACGGGCGCTACCACGTCGCCGACTGGAGTCCAGACGGCCGACGACTGCTGGTCGGCGAGGCTCACGCGAGTTCGGACGCCGACCTTCACGTCGTCGACGTCGAGACGGGCGAACACAGCCACGTCACGCCTCACGAGGGTGATGTCCGGTACGATCACCCGACGTTCGGACCGGGCGGTGAGGGGATTTACTGTGTAAGCGACGCCCGTAGCGATACGAAAGAACTCGTCCGGATCGATCTCGAGTCGCTCGAGACCGAGACCGTCCGTTCCGGCGGCGAGTGGAGCGTCGACGCGTTCGTGCTCGGGGCTGACACGGGACGGTTCGGGTACGCGCGTAACGTCGACGGCTACTCCGAACTGTACGTGGGGCGACTCGAGAGCGCGACCGAGGCAGTCGTCGCCCGAGTCGAGATTCCTGATGGCGTCGCATCCGAGTTGACGATCGGGCCGGCCGGCGAACGGCTGGCGGCGACGGTCTCGTCGACGAACCTGAACTACTCGATCTACGTAGCCGACCTGACCGCACTCGACGACACAGACGGTCTCGAGAACGACGCCCGAATCGAAGCCGACCGCTGGACCGCCCCCTCGGCGGGCGGTGTCCCACTCGAGGAATACCACGACCCGGATTTGATCCTGTACGAGACCTTCGACGGGCGGGAGATTCCGGCGTTTTTCACGCTGCCCGACGGAGTCGATCCCGAAGGGGACCGAGATGTCCCAGTCATCGTCGACGTACACGGTGGCCCCCACTCCCAGCGACGACCGTCCTGGCGCAACCGGCCCGTCCGCCAGTACTTCCTCGACCAGGGGTACGCGCTCTTCGAGCCGAACGTCCGTGGCTCCTCGGGTTACGGCCGCGAGTACGCCGCCCTCGACGACGTCGAGAAACGGATGGACTCGGTTCGTGATATCGCAGCCGGCGTCGACTGGCTGCGCGACCAGCCGGCGATCGACGACGACCGGGTCGTCTGTTATGGACGTTCCTACGGCGGGTTCATGGTGCTCGCGAGCATCACCGAGTACCCCGACCTCTGGGCCGCCGCCGTCGACTTCGTCGGCATCGCCGACTGGACGACGTTCCTCGAGAACACCGGCGACTACCGCCGTTCCCATCGTGAGGCCGAGTACGGCTCGCTCGAGGAGGATCGTGAATTACTCGAGTCGATCAGTCCCATCCACGACGTGGATCGGATCGAGTGTCCGCTGTTCGTCCAGCACGGGGCGAACGATCCACGCGTGCCGGTCGGCGAGGCTCGACAGATCGCCGATGCGGTCGAAGCACAAGGCGTCCCGGTCGAGACCTGCATCTTCGAGGACGAGGGTCACCACACGACGAAGCTCGAGAACCGTATCGAGCAGTTCGAGCGGGTCGCGGCGTTCCTCGAAGCACACGTCTGATCCTACCGATCAGTACGAACGCGCAGGGATCGGTGGCCTTTCGACCGCAACGTGTCGCCAGCGAGGCGGAGCGGGACCGTGCCGATCAGTCCGGCGGCGCGATCTCCTGTGGTTCGTTGGTCCCGCAGCCGTGTGCGTAAAGCCGGTCGATCGACCGATCGCGGTCCTCGTGGTCGTCGAGCGTCTCGAGAGTCACGTCCTCGACGACGAGGTACATGTTGACCCGCTCGAGGTCCACGTCTCGGTCGTCGGCCCAGTTCGTACAGACGTGTTCCGCGAGCAGTTCGGGGGCCGCGTCGTCGGCGCTGCCGCGCCTGACGTCACCCATGTAGAACCGCTCACGGTAGGTGCCGAACTGTCGCTGTAGCTCCTCGTACGGGCGATCGTACGTCATCTCCCGACCGCTATAGGCGTCGATCACCCCGCCGTCGGCGGTCTCGGCGGGGAAGACGTAGTATCGATCCGACGTACGCGGGTGTGGGGCGAAAACGCTCCACTCGGGCTGGTCGACGCCGACGATCGCCGCCCGCTCGTCGATCCGCTCCTGGAGCCCGTCGTCCTCGTCGATCGCTTCGGCGAGGGGCATGTACGAAAGCGCCGGCACGACCAGAACCGAGACGACTGCGACGATCAGTGCCAGAGAATACACGGCTCGAGTGACTCGGCCGACCTCGACCGGCGGCGAATCCAGCCCCGAGCGGAGTGTCGCCGCCGGAACCCGGTGTCCCAGCCGCTCGAGTCGAGTACTGGCGCGAGCTGCGCGGGACCGGACGGCCGGAACCGCTCGCAACACGGTTCCGGTGTCCTTCCAGAAACTCGTCTGCAGGAACAACACCAGTCCCGCGATGGCGACGTACGGGAACGCGCCGATCCGGACGGTAAGTGCGAACGACGCGTGGCCGCCGAGGAAGATCGCGGCGAACAGCGTCCGTGCCCGGCCACGCAGGAGGACGAGCAGCCACGAGAACAACAGGATGTAGTACCACGTCAGGCCACCGTACTGCAGCAGCGTCGGGACGTGTCGGGTAAAATCTCCCAGTAGAAAGGTCGTGTTGTCGAGCCCCATGATGAGCGGGGTCGCCTCCCCGCCGATCCACAGGTCCGACTCCGTCTTGTGATAGCCGTTGAGGAAGTACATGAAGATCATCTGTGTCAGGATCGCGGCGGACGCGAGGCTCGTGACGCCCGTCCGCGGGGACGCGTCGGAGTGGAGGGCGTCGATCGACCATCGCTCGCCCAGCGGGAGGAAGATCGACCAGAACAACAGCAGGCGAAACAGCACGTCGGCGTAACTGAGCACGAGCGGGTTGTGGTGGTCGAGCGAGACGACCAGAAGAAAGGAGAGCACGGTCGCGAGCCGCGTTTTGTACCCTACGAGCAACTGCAGGGCGAACAGAACCTGTATCGCAAACAGTGCCCCGATCACGGTCGCGTCCGTCGTGTAGTAGTAGACCGAGAACGCACCGTCGGCGGTCAGTTCCGTCGCCAGTGACTGCGGGACGACCCCCGCTTCGGTGTAGAAGAAGGTGAAGTTCCGCGCTCGAAGCAGGATGTCAGCGACGATAAGCAGGGCGGCGAGGATCCGGAACGCGGCCAGCGACCGCGTATCGATGCGGACGAACGCCGGGTCGACGTACGAGGGATTCGCGAGTCGCTCTCGAGCGCGGCGGGCCCGGTCGGACAGGCCTCCGAACGTGTCTCCCATTCTACGGCTCGAGTCGCCCCTGCGTTCGCGGTCGGGTCGGAACCGTCCCTGACCGCGGATCGGGATTCAGCCCCGGTCGGGGCCACGGGTTTCGAGACCGGACCCAGGCCGAACGAAAGGCGGAGTCACGGAGGTGTGCGCACGTTTCGGTCGAGTCGTACGGCATACGGTATCCGGTCAGTATGCCGTTCTCCGTGGTAGCCGTTTGGATGTGTTAGCAAATAACGATGTCCTCGTTGAAGAACCGTCGTTCCCGTCGAACAGTTTCGTCTCGAGGGTCAAGAACCAGATGAGGGCGGCAAAGGCGAGGGCCGGAACCCGTTCCCGTTCCCGTTCCCGTTCCCGTTCGGGTCCGACGCTGAAATAAAGCGTGTCGTAATACACGCATAGCGTAACGTCAGGACAGGTGACTGGTTACTCCTACGATGGGTGGCCGGCGAGGTTCGAGCGACGACTGCTTCCGACGTCATCCCCGGCGGACCCTTCTCCGGGCGGTCGGTACAGCGACTGCTCTCCCGCTCGTCGGCGGAATCGGAAGTGCCGCCCGCACCCGGGCCGTCGGCGAGGACAGCGACGGTGACGGGATTCCCGACCGCTCGAAGCGATCCGAGAGCTTCCACGCTCGACTCGAAGCGATCTTCGGGAGCCAGTTCGAGGGGCTGGAAGTCGGTCGCCGCGACCTCCTGATCGACGTGCGGTACGTCGGCGGGACGACGATCTCGCCGACGACGCGACGGACGGTCGTCGACCTCTTTCGGACCAACGGCATTCACGCGCAGTGGCTCACGTACCCGCATCGATACGACCGCGAGACGATCGAAGAGCAGTACGGGCTCTCGGTCAAGGACCTGCTGTGGGGGGTAAACAGTTTCTACCGCGGAGAAGTCGAACCGGTACTCGAGGACGTGGCACTACAACTGATCGTCGTTCCGGGTGCGATCGAGCCTCCATACGAGGGGCGTATCTACAGCCCCTGGATGGACGCGATCGGCAGCGGAGTCGACGGAAACGGGTACGTCAACGGGTTCAGCGGCGGGAACCGCGCTGTCGTCGCCGAACGCGAGGATCGGGCGCGGGAGGTACGACTCGTGTTCCACGAGTTGACCCACCTCGCGCTCTGTCACGACGACGATCCGGAAAACACCGGCGTGATGGGAACCGGTGAGCGGGCCGACCTGCTAGACCACGAGTGGGACCAGCTCCGCGACGGACTCTCGAACGTCCGGGATACGACGGGTTACGACATCGCTTTGCGTCCCTGCCTGTGGTCCGAGAACCTCTCGGCCGTACTCGAGGAGTGATAGGCTCCGAGTGGGACGATACCGACTGGCGTCCTGACGGCCAGCGACGTTCGGTAGGCGGCCCATTGGTATCGAACGTCGCCCGTATCTCTCTCCTCGACGAGCAAAGACGGCGGCGATGCCTGCCCGATATCGAACGTATGGGCGGTTATTCTTCGTGCTCTACGGGAGAACGCACCCACTCGAGCCGGACTCGCCGCGTCGGCGGTCGTACGGATCGGTTTCCGTTCCCTTCGAGGCCGAAGGACGGTCGTAGCCGTCCATAGCCGGACGTTTCCGCTCGAAAGCAGGACCGTAGCGCCCTCCTAGCACAGGTTCGATTTCGTGACTATTCGCGGTCGTTGACGGTCAGTGCGGTAGTATCGTCGTGAGAATCGGTAGTTCACCGATTACAAACCGTCAGTGTATCGGAGAGTTCGTTACTCACCGGAGCCGGCGGCTGCCGGCGGCCGGGAGCCCACTATGACCGACGAACGCACACTCTCCCGACGGGATAGTCTCAGAAGCATCGCAACGACCGGCGCGCTGGTCGGCGGTACCGGGTTCGGACTCGGTACCGCGGCCGCGGGCGCAGGCGACAAGGAAGCGAAAGAAGAGAAAAAACACGAGAAGGGCAAGGACGACGAGAAGGACAAAGAGAGCAAGTACGCCGATCGGGTCGACTTCGACGGCTGTGACGCCGCTTTCGTCCGCTTCCAGAAGACGGGCGAACTACCGACTCACCTCCGGTTCGTGACGTACAACGCCGTCGACGAACGGATCGAACACGTCGCCGTGACAGTGACCGGCGAGCGGCTCAGGGAGTTCGCCCGATACGGCGGAGACTGGACCTACGAGTTCAACGTCTACCAGTTCTACGATCGCCCGGCGGACTCCGGCGACAAGGTCCTCGCGGTGGCCATCGACGGCGAACTCGTGGCGAACGCAAACGAGTGTGCCGAGGCACCGGTGGCGACGGTAGAAGACGAGGACGCCACCATCGACTACGACAAGCTCTCGTTCGAGGCGGTCTGTGTCGATACGCAGCGCGAGACAGCCCGCTTTCGCGTCGTCAACGACAACGAACGGCTCGTCGAACTCGAGTTCGACATCGCCGGCTCGGACCGCGAAGGGACGGTGTCGGTCCCCGGCAAGAGCGCGACCTACTTCGAAGTCGACGCGACGACCTCCGACGGTGCAGCCACCCTGTACTTCTACCACGGCAGCAACCAACTCGCCGTCGTCGGAAGCAACCAGGACAAGGAGTGTATCCCGCGAGGCCGTCTCAATCTCACAGCACAGTGTCTCGAGATTTGTGAGAACCGGACGCTGTTCCGCGTTATCAACAACGAGAGCGTTCCGCTGAGTCCGACGTTCCGTCTTCCAGGGACCGACAGCGATGCCGTGGTAACGGTTCCGGGCAACCGATCGATCGACGTCTGGATCGGGACGACCAATCCGAACCTCGTGGCACAGCTGTTCTACGAGGGCGAACTGCTCGACGGCACGGAGATGCCCGAAGAACGCTGCGACGAGGACGCCGATCTCGAGATCGATCCCGAAGAGATCGAACTCGAGGCGATCCACTACGACCACGACGAGCGGGCTGGCGTCTTCCGTGCGACGAACCTCGGCGACGGGCAAGCGCCCCTCGAGTGGCGGATCGTGGACACGGATGTCAACGGATACGTCTGTGTGCCTGGAGAAACGGCGACGGACTTCTGGGTTCCGCTCGGTGAGAAACCCGAGGACGGTGTCACCGTGGCGCTGTACGACGACGACGAGCAGCTCGCGGAGGCGACCATCTTCCCGACCCACGAAGATCGAGAGTACAACAAAGAAGAGAAGAAGAAAAAGAAGGGCCACGGCGACTACGGGGCGAAAAAGAAAGACCACTGATCCTCAGCGGCCGGATCAGTCGCTATCACGTCGGTGACGGCGTCGATTCCCATCGACAGTCGTTCGACTCGTGCGTTCCGGGATCGAAGTCTAATCTACAGTAGCCACTGCAAGTCAGTGGGAACCTGATCACCGGACGGATCGACGATCAGTGTGCACATCGTTGCAGTTGGAACTATAGACCAAACAGGAAACTGAACGGTCGACGTGCGGCAGGAACCGTTTTGCAGCGCAGCGTATCGCTTTCTCGTCTGGCTCTTTGCTATCAGTCAGTACGTCTGATAGTTCGCGGTCCCGATCTTGATCCTGACCAAAACGTTCTCGTCGTAGGCGTCGGGGTCCGCACCGTACCGCTCGTGAATGCGGTGGCGGGCCGTCACGGACTGCTCCTCGTCGTCGACGACGGTCGCCGTCCCGAGGAGGGTGATCGTCCAGTCGGGGTCACCGCCCTCGTCGGACTGGATCGAGAGCGCCACGCGGGGGTTCTCCCGAAGGTTCTCGAGTTTCCGTCCCGTGGTCACGATCTCGAGCACGTCGTCGCCGTCGTACCGGTACCAGACTGGTGCGACGTGGGGTCGGCCGTCGGAACAGGTACCGAGGTGTGCGACCAGTGGTTCGTCCGTGAGACGCCGTTGCGCTTCGGTGGGGATCGTCACGCCCGCTGTGGCGACGCCGACGGACAAAAGTGCTCTCCCTGCGGTGCCGTTCCGTCCGGTTCGTCGAGAGCCGGACTCGTGAATCGTCGCCGGTCGTCGGCCACGCGGGGGGAAGCCACAACACAGTGCAGCAACGTGCCGGCCAGTCCGAGACGATCGACCCGCCGGCCGGAGCAGTCGACCGGTCGTGTCCGACAGTACCTGCTCGGATTCCAGTTGGTCAGTGATGTCCGCTTCCCTGGCACCCGCCGAACGACGGGTATTGTTATTGGCACGGCCGTGGAAGTGGAGACGGTGACTGATCGTCGATCCGGCCCCCGACGCGACTCCGGAACGGAGCGGTGTGTCTGCTGTGGCACCCCGCTCTCCGTCGACGCGGCGGATGAAACCGCGTCGGCAGAGCAGTCGTCGTCCGGGTCCGGACCTGGCTGCCGACGGACGGCGAACGCGGAGTCCGGCCGCCGGTACTGCTCGAGTGGGTGCCGGGACGTCGACCGGACACTCGAGTCGTCGACGAGCGGAGGTCGCGGCGACCGTGCGACCGAAACGGACACAGCGACCGACGACGGATCGACTGAACCCGTCGACCGGACGTTCTTCCGGGTCGACGGCATGCACTCGGCGACGTGTGAATCGTTCCTCGAGTCGGTCGCCGAGGATCGCGACGGCGTCGTCGACGCCGCCGCGAGCTACGTCACGGAGTCGGTACGGATCGAGCACGACCCCGAACGAGTCTCGTCGAGGGAGCTTCGGGACGCGCTGAGTATCCTCGGCTACACCGCGTATTTGCGGTCCGAGGCGACGAGCGACGAGCAGACCGGCGGTCGCGAGGGAGGTACCGACCGGCGTTCCCGCCCGGCAGAGGCGGCGACGGAGAGCGACACTGCAACCGAAACCACGACGGGGTCGACACGTCGCTCCCGGGAGATGAGTGGGATTCGGAAACGCCGCTCGGACACTGCACTCGAGTTCCGGTACGTCGTGGGGATCGTCTTCGGCTCGTTCCTGCTCGTGCCGTATCTGGCCGTCCTCTACCCGGTCTATCTCTCGTCGTTCGTCGATTGGGGGCCGCTTCACCTCTACGAGGACGCGTTCGCCGATTTCGACGGGTTCCTGTTCCTGCCGGTTTTCCTGGTCGTCGCCGGGGCGGTCCTCTATCTGACGGGCCGCCCGCTCCTTCGTGGGGCCTACGTGAGCCTGAAACTGCGACGGCCGAACGCGCACCTGTTGGCCGCGCTGACGATCGTGGCGGCCTACGCCTACGGGACGCTGGCGATCGCCCTCGGACGGATCGAGCTCTACTACGACCTGACGATCGTCGTCGCTGCGCTCGTGATGGCGGCGGTCTTCTACGAGGCGACGGTCAAACGCCGGGCGAGGGATCGGCTGACCGAGTTGACGATTTCCCAGGTCGATACGGCACGCATGTTCGAGACACGGTCCGGCTGGGACGAGGAGACCGAACCCGAGTCAGGACCTAGTTCCGGCGCTGGCTCCGGTCCGAACGACCGTTCCGAACCCGACTCCGAGGCCGGCCCCCACTCGAGCGACCGCGACAGCGGACCCACTCGAACCGTCCCCGTCGACGATCTGACGGCCGGTGACAGGCTGCTCGTCCTCGAAGGGGAACGGATTCCCGTCGACGGCACGCTCGAGAGCGATTGCACCGTCGACGAGGCCGTCGTCACGGGAGAGTCGCTCCCGATCCGGAAGACGGCGGGCGATCCCGTCGTCGGCGGCTCGATCGTCCGTTCCGGTGCCGCGGTCGTCGACGTCGGCTCCGAGACCACGAGCAGCATCGATCGGCTCACGGAAACCGTCTGGAATCTCCAGAGCGCCACCCACGGCGTCCAGCGGCGTGCCGACGCCGTCGCTGCCGTGATCGCGCCGCTCGTCCTCACGGTCGCAGTTGCCGTCGGCACCGTGGCCTACCTCCAGAGCGGCACCGGGATCGCTGCGGTGACTGCCCTTCTGGTCACGGTCGTCGTCGCGAGCCCGTGGGCGCTCGGGTTCGCCGCCCCGATCTCTGTCGGGGCCGGGCTGCGAGAGGCGCTTTCCCACGGGATCGTCGTCTTCGACGAGTCCGTCCTCGAGCGACTCCGGGAGATCGACGTCGTCGTCTTCGACAAGACGGGCACGCTGACGACCGGCGAAATGACCGTTCTCGAGGCTGAAGGACCGTCGGACCTGCTCGCGGCCGTCGGGGACCTCGAGCGGCGGGCCGCCCACCCCGTCGCGGCCGCGATCACCGACGCGTTCGGGGACGACGGAGGGTGGGACGTGTCCGCGAACGAGCCCCGTCCGGACGGCGACGGCGGGCAGGCCCCCGCGAGTCCGGGCCGAATCGAGGAGTTCGACAGCCTCGGCACGGGCGTCACTGGGATCGTCGACGGGAACCGTCTCCTCGTCGGGCATCCCGATCTCTTCCGGGAACGAGGGTGGTCGATTGCCGACGACCTCGAGAAGCGGCTCCGCGAAGAACGGGGTTTCGGTCGGCTGCCGATCGCGATCGGCCGCGACGGACGCGCGGAAGGGTACGTGGTAGTCGGCGACGAACCGCGATCGGACTGGGACGACGCGCTGTCGCGGCTGGGAGAGGGAGACGGACAGCGGGCGCTCGAGGTCGTCGTTCTGACGGGCGACGACGAGGAGGCGACTGCCTTCTTCGCCGATCATCCGGCAGTCGATCACGCGTTCGCGGGCGTGCCGCCGGACGGAAAAACGGAGACGATCCGACGGCTGCAGGAACGGGGCCGGGTCGCGATGGTAGGGGACGGAACGAACGATGCACCGGCGCTCGCTGTGGCCGATCTCGGTATCTCGATGGGCGGGGCGACTGCGCTTGCAGCCGACGCCGCAGACCTCGCTATCGTGGAAGATAGCTTGCCGACCGTCGGCGACGCGTTCGAACTCGCAGCCGCGGCGCGGCGTCGCGTTCGAGGGACGATCGCGCTGGCGTTTGCGTACAACGCGATCGTCTTGCCGGCGGCGCTTGCGGGCGTGTTGAACCCATTCGTGACGACCGCCGCGGTCGCGGCGACCGCGGCAGTCGTGGTCGGGAACGCGTTCCGGCCGCTGCTCGAGTGAGCGGCCGCTACTCGTCGTCGGCCAGCGTCCACTCTCCGGGTCCGGTCGACTCGACGACGTCTCGGCGCTCCATCTCGGAGATTACTTCTGGGATGCGGTTGGGCTGTGCGATCTCCATCTCCATGCGGTCGATGCCGTGGAACTCCGAGAGGTAGTAACGAATCTCTTCCTGGGTGAACGACTCTTCTGTCGCCTGTTCCATCACGCCGGAGATGAGATCGACCATGTCCTCGATGAAGTTCCAGGGGTAGACGACCCAGGTCCAGTTCTCGAGCCGTTCGCCGACGTAGTCGGGTTCGTACTCGCTGGTGCCGAGCAACTGGAGCGTAGCGGTCCTGACCTCGCCGGCATCACGATCGTCGACGTACTCGTAGGCCCGTTCGATCGAGCCGCCGGTGTCGGCGATGTCGTCGATGATCAGCACGTCTTTCCCCTCGACGCTGCCTTCCGGCATCGGATAGCGGACAGTCGGTTCGCCGGACTTCTGGGCAGTACCGACGTAGTGTTCCATCTTCAGGCTGGTCAGGTCGTCCAGCCCGAGGAAGTCACAGAGACACCGACCCGCGAACCAGCCGCCGCGGGCCAGGGCGACGATGACGTCGGGCTCGAACTCGTCGCGACGCACGTCGTCGCTGACATCCCGACAGAGGCCGTAAATGTACTCCCAATTCGTGATCGTACAGTCGAAATCGTCCGGTAGGTCGGACATCTGGTGGCCACCTGTTCGGGAGACTGGACGGCGATCCTCATAAGTGGGCTGAAACGCGCGCGTCGTTGCGCGCTGGTGGATTCGAACGCCCGTCATTCGTCGGGAAGCGACGCTTCTCACCGACAGTCTCCCCGGACGCCTAGATTTATAACTCGTTACTACAACCTAGTTATCGATGGCGCGAACCCAGATCGCAGCCGCCCGCGAGGGTACGATTACCGACGAGATGCAGCGAGTCGCCGACCGGGAGAACCGCGACCCGGAGTACGTCCGACAACAGGTCGCCGACGGTCAGGCCGTGATCCCGGCCAACCGGAACCACGACGCCCTCGATCCGATGATCATCGGCCGCGAGTTCGCCACGAAGGTCAACGCCAATATCGGCAACAGCGAGGAAAGCAGCGACCTCGAGACCGAACTCGAGAAACTTCACACCGCCGTTCACTACGGCGCGGATACTGTGATGGATCTCGGCACGGGCGCGAACCTAGACGAGATCAGGGAGACCCACGTCGAACACTCGCCCGTCCCTATCGGCACGGTACCGCTGTACGAGGCCGTCAAGCGTGCCGGAAGCCCCGAAGCGATCACCACGGACCTGCTGCTCGAGGTCATCGAGAAGCAAGCCCAGCAGGGCGTCGACTACATGACGATCCACGCGGGCATTCTCGCCGAACACCTGCCGCTGACCGACGGCCGGAAGACGGGAATCGTCTCGCGAGGCGGCTCGATCATGGCAAAGTGGATGGAAGAACACGGCGAGCAGAACCCCCTGTTCCAGCTATACGACGAGATCTGTGAGGTCTTCGCCGAACACGACGTGACCTTCAGCCTCGGGGATAGCCTCCGCCCGGGCTCGCTGGCCGACGCCTGCGACGAAGCCCAGTACGCCGAACTCGATACACTCGGCGAGCTGACCCGCCGCGCCTGGGAGCACGACGTCCAGGTGATGGTCGAAGGGCCAGGTCACGTTCCGATGCACGAAGTCGCCGAAAACGTCGAGCGCCAGCAGGAAGTCTGTGACGGTGCGCCGTTCTACGTGCTCGGGCCACTGGTAACCGACGTCGCCCCGGGGTACGATCACATCACGAGTGCCATCGGGGCGGCGATGGCCGCCCAGGCCGGCGCGGCGATGCTCTGTTATGTCACCCCGAAAGAGCATCTCGGACTCCCGGACGAGGAAGACGTCCGTGACGGACTCGCGGCCTACCGGATCGCCGCCCACGCGGGCGACGTCGGCAACGAGCGACCGGGTGCTCGAGACTGGGACGACGCCGTCTCCGAAGCGAGATACGAGTTCGACTGGCGCGAGCAGTTCCGGCTGGCGCTCGATCCCGACCGCGCCCGCGAGTACCACGATCAGACGCTCCCGGAGGACAACTACAAGGAGGCCCGCTTCTGCTCGATGTGTGGTGTCGAGTTCTGCTCGATGCGGATCGATCAGGACGCCCGCGACGGCGCGGACGGCGAGATGGCCGAACTCGAGTCGTCGGCAGGCACCGACCTCGAGTCCTCGCCGGCTGCCGAGGTGAACGTCCCGCCGGTGGGAACGCACGAATCCGACGAGTTGCCGCCGATCGAGGACTGTGAGGGGGTCCCGTCGGAAACCGACGTGGAGCCGGGGGTCGAGTCGGAATCGGGGACCGCAAGCGACGATTGATCCCGCGATCTCACGACAGGGCCGGCTGGGGACCTCTCACGGCGTCAGTATCGCCTTGATACACCCGTCGTCTTTCTCGTTGAACTTCCGGTACAGCTCCGGCCCGTCCGCGAGCGCCCCCTCGTGAGTGATGACGAACGACGGGTCGATCTCCCCGTTCTCGATCTTCTCGAGCAGGGGATCGAGATACCGCTGGACGTGGGTCTGTCCGGTCTTGATCGTCAGCGCCTTGTTCATCAGCGGGCCGGTCGGGACGTTGTCCGAGCGCCCGAGATACGCGCCGGGAATCGAGAGCGTGCCGCCCTTCCGACAGCACCGGATCGCCTGCCGGAGCACGGTCGGGCGGTCGTCCTGGAGCATCACCTCCTGTTTCAGCTGGTCTGTCGCCCCGACAACGCCCGTTCCGTGGGCTTCCGTTCCGACCGCGTCGATACAGCGGTCCGGACCGCGGTTCCCGGTCATCTCCAGCAGCCGGTCGTAGACGTCCGCCTCCTCGAAGTCGATCGTTTCGGCGTCGCCGTATTCGCGGGCCATCTCGAGGCGTTCCGGCACCCGGTCGATCGCGATGATCCGCTCCGCGCCGAGCATCCGGGCGCTCTGGATCGAGAACTGGCCGACGGGGCCACACCCCCAGACGGCGACCGTGTCGTTCTCCTCGATTTCGGCGTTTTCAGCGGCCATGTCTCCCGTTGGAAAGATATCGGAGAGAAAGAGCACTTGCTCGTCGGAGAGGTCGGAGTCGATCGTGACCGGGCCGACGTCGGCGTAGGGCACCCGCAGGTACTCGGCCTGTCCGCCGGCGTACCCGCCCAGCATGTGCGAAAAACCGAACAGGCCCGCCGGTGCTTGCCCCATGATCTTGCTCGCGAGTTCGGCGTTCGGATTCGAGTTATCACACAGCGAGTACAGCTCCTCATCACAGAACCAACAGGAGCCACAACTGATCGTGAAGGGGACGACCACGCGGTCGCCAACCTCGAGACGGTCGACATCCTCGCCGACTTCGACCACGTCGCCCATCGGTTCGTGACCGAGCACGTCACCCTCGCGCATCGAGGGCATGTAGCCGTTGTAGAGGTGCAGATCGGAGCCACAGATAGCGGTGGCCGTGATCTCGACGATAGCGTCGGTTGGGTTGACGATCTCGGGTTTGGGGACCGTTTCGACGCGGACGTCCTGGTCGCCGTGCCAGGTGAGCGCGTTCATCGTTCCGTCCATTGGCTGGTCACTCGATGGTACCTCACCGACCCGGGAGGTAAATCGAGGGCCTGTCTGTGCGCCCGTCTACACGAACCCCGCGTTCCGTATTGCCGAGTCCGACGACGAAAAACGAACACCTCGGTCGAGGTCCGACAGTGACGAGTGTCCGACCGACTACGTGCTGGTCGTCAGATCGAGATACGGCGTGAGTACCGTCCGCTCGACCGTCAACGAGACGGACTCCGTCTCCAGATCGTACGTGAGGAGTCCGCAATCGCGCATCCGGGGCAGGTGCGAGTGATAGAGGTCGGTACTGATCCGCTCGTACCACTCCTCGGTGGGGTTGCCCTCGGCGATGGCGATGTACTCGGCGATATCACCTACCAGAACTGCGCCGGGTCGCTGAGTCAGATAGGTCAGTATCCGTTGCCGTCGTTCGTCGGCGAACACCGCGAACAGCCGCGTCGGCGGAATTTCGTCCGGATCGGTGTCTGTGTCGTCTGGGATTCGGGCTTGGGGCGTCATATACTCTCCGTACTTCACCTACGCGTCGGAATCCAACGGTTTCTCGGCCGGCAACTTCGGCAGAGTACGAGTTACCATTCGGGACCGGTCACATAGGTGTTTTTGCGGCCGGATAGCAAAAGAAGTTGGACAATCAATTCGCGAGTTCTGTTGGCTGACGTACCCCGGAACGAGGCGGTCAGTCGTCGAGAAGCGTCGGATCGTGATTCTGGTTCGAGTGGGTTTTCGGAGAGCGTTTTTCGACCGTAATCGTCCAGTCCGGGGCCGACGAGACGGGGACGTCGATCGTCCACTGGCCTTCGACCGGGTCTCCCCGGGCGAACGCGGCGAGAACGATCCTCTCGAGTTCGTCTTCGAACGAACGGTCGTCGGTGTTGTTGTCTGTTTCCATGTGGTTTCTAAGTGATCGCCGTCCGGGCCCGTGGGCAGCTGAACGACGAAGTCCAACAGGTCGCGAGCGCGGATAAAGGGCTCGTCCCTCCGATCTGCGATCGCGGGAGCCCCCTGGTCACGTCTCGGTGTGACAGCGTGCAGTCAGACCCACGACCAGTGACGAACGCGCTCGAGAGAACGGGGGCTCGAGGCGGGGCGGGGCAGGGCGGGATCGACCCTGGAGTGGAGTGTCGAAAGACGGGAACCGAGGGCCGGAAAGCGGAGATTGGGGACCGAGAACCGAGAACCGAGAACCGAGAACCGAGAACCGAGAACCGAGAACCGAGAGCCGAGGATTCATACCCCGGTCGCTCGATCCACGTCGTATGGAGACGACTCGGATCGTTCAGGTCGACGCGTTCACCGACGAACCGCTCGCCGGCAACCCCGCGGGCGTCGTGCCGGACGCGGACGATCTCTCGACGGAGCAGATGCAGGCCATCGCCGACGAGATGGCCGTCAGCGAAACCGCGTTCCTGCGCTCGAGCGACGCGGGGGACCGCCGAATCCGGTATTTCACCCCGGCCCAGGAGGTCGATCTCTGTGGTCACGCGACGATCGGCTCGTTCGCCTACCTACGCGAGCGCGACGGACTCGAGTCGGGGACGACCACCCTCGAGACGAACGTCGGCGTCCTCGAGATCGAACTCGACGAGGACGGAACCGTCTGGATGACCCAGGAACCGCCCCGCATCCGCGAGGTCGAACTCAGTTACGACCGCGTCGCGGACGCTCTCGGCGTCGACGCCGCCGCACTCGAGGGTGCAAGCGACGACATCCCGCTTGCAGTCTCCTCGACCGGGCTCCCGTTTCTGATCGTTCCGATCACGTACCTCTCGGACCTGGGCAGCGCCGAACCCGATATGAACGCGATCGAGACCCTCACCGAGTCGGTCGACGCCGCGGGCGTCTATCTGTTTACCTTCGATGCCCTCGAGCGGGAATCGACCCTGCACGGACGGATGTTCGCCCCCGGTGCGGGCGTCCCCGAGGACCCCGTCACTGGGACCGCAAGCGGTGCCGCCGGCGCGTACCTCGATCGCTTCGGCGCGTTCGACGACGACTTTCCCGACGAGCTCCGCCTCGAGCAGGGTCACTACGTCGACCGGCCGGGGACCGTCCGGGTTCGCGTCGGCGACCGTGAGGGGGTCCGCGTCGGCGGCCGTGGAGTCGTCGCCCTCGAGGGGACGCTGGTCGTTCCCGAAGACGACGAAGACGACATTCTCGAGGCCTAAACGTGGTCGTCCGGGCCTGATCGACAGGTCGTGTTTAGTTAAGGCTGAAGGATGAGGCGGGGTGATTTTCAGCTGGTTCATGGCGAAAATCGCCCGCCTCAGTGGTTGTAGCGACTGGATCG
>NZ_AOMA01000058.1 GCF_000337895.1 Halobiforma nitratireducens JCM 10879 | reverse complement strand
CGCGTCCTCGAGGCCGCGGATCGACGCCGGGCCGAGGTCGTCGGAGAGGAGGTGACGTTCACCGCGAACCTCAACAACAACGTCACTACTGCGTGTAACGTCGGCTGTCTCTTCTGTAACTTCAAGGACACCGCCCACACCTTCGAGCGCGACGCGGAGGTCGAGACCGAGGGGTTCACGAAGACGCCAGCGGAGTCTCGAGAGATCGTGACCGACGCCGTCGAACGGGGGATTTACGAGGTCTGTTCGGTGTCCGGCCTCCACCCGGCCTTTGCCCTCGACGGGGAACACCGCGAGGTCCTCGAGGCCCACCCCGATCCGAAAGCGGTCAACTACACCCCCCCTGAGGTCTACGAGACCAGCCCCGGCACCTACGTCGACCAGATTGCGGCAATGAGCGTCGACAGCGTCCACGTCCACTCGATGACGCCCGAGGAGGCTTACCACGCCCGCCGCGGGACCGACTGGTCCTACGAGGAGGTCTACGGCCGACTGAAGGACGCCGGTCTGGACACTGTTCCGGGGACTGCTGCCGAGATTCTCGTCGACGAAGTCCGTGACGTGATCTGCCCCGGCAAGATTCGAACCGACGACTGGCTCGAGGCGATGGAAGGAGCCGCAAACGTCGGTCTCGGCCTGACGGCGACGATCATGTACGGTCACGTGGAAAACGAGGCCCATCGCGCGTTGCACCTGAAACGGGTCCGCGATCTCCAAGAACGGGTCGACGGTGCGATCACGGAGTTCGTTCCCCTCTCGTTCGTTCACCAGAACACGCCGCTGTACGAACACGACGTCGTTGCCGGGGGTGCAAGCGACGACGAGGACGAACTGATGATCGCCGTCTCACGGCTGTTCCTCGACAACGTCGATCACGTCCAGTCCTCGTGGGTGAAATACGGTGACGAACAGGGGCTGAAGATGCTCAACTGCGGCGCGGACGACTTCATGGGGACGATCCTCTCCGAGGAGATCACTAAACGCGCGGGCGGCGACTACGGCGAGTACCGCTCGTTCGCCGACTACGTCGAGATGATCACCTCGATCGGCCGGACACCGGTCGAACGGTCGACGGACTACGAGAAACGACGAGTGATCGATCCCGGCGATCCACCCTTCGGTCCGCAACTCGGCCCGAACGCCGACGGGACGCCGTTGCTCGAGGCCGAGGAGCGACACACGCCGGCAGACGACTGACTGTTCGTCGGGGCTCTGCTGGCAGCGCGTTCCGGGGCGAGTCGCTGGCGAACTCCGTCGGGGGGTCGGCCTTGCTCGACCCCGCTCGATCGCTCGGTCCCTCGATCGCTCAGTCGACCCCTCAGTCGATCGCTCTCTCGAGACCCTGTTGTCCCTGATCAACGGACGCGAGATGGACGATTCGCGACCGAGCCGAGTGGCCCGGCGAGCCGTTACTCTCTGGTGTCCCAGGGTTTGGTTTCCGCGTCGACGAACTCGAAGAGGTCGTCGAACTCCGCGGGCAGTTGGTTCTCGACGTTCGCGAGGTCGCCGCCGGGGACCAGCTGGCTGACGAGTTCGATCACCGCCTGGCTTCGGTAGACTGCCTCCGCGGGGTCGACGTCCCCAGGCGTACCGTAGGCGGCCTCGAGGTCCAGGTCGTCGTAGTTCAGTTTCGCCTGCACGCGGTCGACGAACTCGTCGAAGCCGAACGTGTGGCCGTGATCGGCCGCCAGCAGGTAGCGATCGATCTCCATCGGCAGCGGGCCCGCGATGTCCGTCGCGCCACCCTCCCCGACGCGTTCGCCGAGCGTCTGGAGGACGGCGCGGATCGTCCTGACGGCTTCGGCCTGGGTCCCCGCTTCGACTCGGTGCTGTACCTCGCCGACGAAGTCGTTGTAGCTCGTCGCCATAGAAACCACCTAGAGATTGACACGCCCCGGCGGAAAAACCATAGGCTGGCTCTCGCAGGGCGAGATCGGTCGGTCCGGCTGATTCTTCGTAGCCGTACCCTCAGTCCCCTCAGTCCTCACCCGTCCGGCGCGAACGCCGTCATCGTCGCCTCGAGCGTCTCCGTCGCGGCCGGTTCCGGGAGGACGATCAGCGGCTCGTCGATGCCGGTCCCGTCGACGAGCGACCGGAGCCGCTGGCGTGCGTCGTCCGGCGTGGCAGCGATACCCAGATCGTCGACCATCTCGTCGCTGACGGTCTCGGCGGCCTCGTCCCGGTCGCCCGACCGCCAGGCGTCGGCGATCCGATCGGCCCGTTCGGGGTAGGCCATCGCGACCGCGTTCCGGTACCCTTCGCCGCTGCCGACGTAGTAGGCGACGTGTCGGCGGATCGTCCGGCGCGCCCGGTCGCGGTCTTCGTTGACAGCTGCTGGAACGTACGGCGCGACGGTGATCGACTCCGGGTCACGGTCCCGTTCCCGAGCCGCACCGGCGACTTCCTCGAAGGCCGACTCGAGTTCCGAGAACGGGATGTTGTGTGGGATCCACCCGTCGCAGAGTCTCCCGACGACCCGCCGGTTCGCCGGCCCGAGCCCGGCGTGATAGATCGGCGTCGGCTCGGCACTGTCCTCGAGGGCAGGGAAGTCCGCAACCGAGAGCAACACCCCGTCGTAGTCGACGGGGTCGCCGTCGGTGGCGAGAAATCGGCGAACGATCTCGATGGTCTCGTGGGCGCGACGTACCGGCCGGTCGAACGATCCACCGTGGAGGTCCTCGATCGCTTTCGGCGTGCTCGTCCCGATACCGAGAGTGAACCGACCCCCAGATGCGCGCTCAAGCGACGCGGCAGTCATCGCGAGGACGGCGGGCGACCGCGAGTAGACGTTGAGGATGGCGCTACCGAGGGCGATCTCGTCGGTACGGGTCGCCAGCTCGGCCAGCTGGACGACGGCGCTTTCGCCCCAGAGCTCGCCGAGCCAGAGGCTGTCGTAGCCGAGTTCTTCGGCACGAACCCCTCGCTCGACCTGTTCGGCGTCGCCGGCCGTGAGTACGAGTCCGACGTTCATGGCTGCGTGCTCGACGGCCAGAGAGAAAAGCGACGGTGGTGCTCTCACGCTCGAGAGAGAGTAAGAGAGTGACGAACGGCGGCTGCCTAGAGTGCAAAGACCAGCCCGACCGTCACCGCCAGGATGCCAGCGGCGATCCACAGCAGGGGTCCTTTCGCCAGTCGGCGGGCAGCCACGTGCTGGGAGGCGTCCGCCACGACGAACGTCGGCGCGTCGGGCCCGTCCTCGATCACCGCGCTGATGTCCCGCATCGTCTCGCGGGCGTCGACATCGTAGCGCGACTGGCCGAAGACGTACGCCTCCTCGCCGGGCTCGAGCCGGCGCTCGTGGTACTTCCGATCGTTACCTGTGGCGATCTCGACGACTTTGAGATCCAGCGACGTGTTCTCGGACTCGAGGTCGGATTCGGTCGCGAGAAATTCCGTGATCGGTTCGGGCTCGGGATCGCCGCCGCCGACGTGGACCGTCTCTTCCGTCGAGAGCGCGAGTTCGGCACCTGCCGGATCGACGCGGACGCTCGCGGTCGTATCCTCGAGACGGAACGGAACCGCGCCAGCGCCGTCGTCGACGGTGTTCCACGAGGAGTTGTCGCCGCTGGACTGGTACTCCTCGACCTCGTACTCGTAGGCGAGACAGTCGGTTCTCGAAAGCGGTGCCGACAGCACGCCGTCGATCGGCTCGGCCGTTCCCTCGAGTTCGACGGGGCCGTCCACTCGCTCGGCCGAGACGATGTCGTCGGTCTCACCCTGGTAGACGTGGTACGCGGGCCGGAGTTTCGCGAGGCCGGCCACGATCACAGCGCCGCCGATACCGACGAACAGGAGTTCGAACATCGGTGGGTGCCTCGAAGGAGAAGGCGATAATAGTGTCGGTCCCTGGACACCGGGGCTGTGAGCGCGGTCCCGTCGAGAACGCGTTCCGTCCTCGACAGCCACCCTCTCAGCGATCGTCCCGATCGAAAACGATCTCGCCGTCGACGACTGTCTTCGTCACGTCGATCTCGTCGATTCGGTCGGCTTCCTGCTCCCGCTCCCGCTCCCACGGTGACGCCTCGAGGACGACCAGATCCGCGCGCTTGCCGACCTCGATCGTTCCCAGCCGATCCTCGTCGAAGCCGGCGTAGGCCGCGCCGTGGGTGTAAGCCCGCAGTGCCTCGGTCACGGTGAGCCGCTGGGCCGCCGTCGGTGCCGTGACCGCGTGATGGACTCCCAGCAGGGGATCGAGCGGCATGCAGTCCGAACCGAAAGCCAGTGGAACCCCCGCATCGACGAGACGCCGGAGTCGGTTCGTCCGCCGCCGCCGGTCGTCGCCAAGCCGCTGGTCGTAGAGCCCTCCCGCAGCGGCCCAGCGGTGGAAATTCGGCTGCATGGAGGCGACGATTCCGGCTTCCGCCAGACGCGCTATCTGTTCGTCGGTCGCGAGCTCGACGTGTTCGATCCGGTGGCGCGAGCCCGCGGGATCGCTCGTCCCCTCGAGTGCCGTGATCGTCTCCTCGATCGCGTCGTCACCGATCGCGTGGGCCGTGATCTGGAATCCCTCGTCGTCCGCCCGGTCGACGATGTCGCCGAGTTCGTCGGGGTCGACGACCCACTCGCCCTGTCTCTTATACACATCTCTGANNTCTCGGATGTCTCGGATGTCTCGGTCCCCTCGCCGTCCTCCCCGCTCTCGCCATCCCCGACGTACGGCTCGAACAGCTTCGCCGTTCGAGCGCCGATGCTGCCGTCGGTGTAGGTCTTGATCGCGCCCGTTTGCACGCGGTCGCTACCCGCGTTCGTCGCCAGGCCGACCTCCGAGACGGCCTCGAGGTGGTCGGCCCAGTAGTTGAGCCGTACCCTGGTCGGCAGGTCGCCGGCAGCCTCGAGGTCGCGGTAGACGCGCGGGGCCGCCGAGTTGCGGACCATGTCGTGGACGCCCGTGACGCCGCGTTCGACGGCGTACTCGAGGCCCGCGGTGACCAGCTCGCGGGTCTCCTCGTACCCCGGGGCGATCCCCTTTCGAACGACCTCGGCGGCGTCCTCGACGACGACGCCGGTCGGCTCGCCGTCGGGACCGCGACGAACGTCGCCCGCCGGGAGGTCGTCGTCGAACCGCTCGAGGGCGACGGAGTTCAGCGACGCGGCGTGCATGTCGATCCGCAACGCGACGACGGGTCGGTCCTCGCTGACCCGGTCGAGGTCCGTCCGAGTGAGCAGGTCGCGGTCGCCGTCCCACTCGCTCTCGTCGTAGCCAAAGCCCTGAATCCACTCGTCGTCGGTCTCCACAGCGCGCTCGGAGAGCAGCTCCAGGCAGTCCTCGGCGCTGTCGGCGTCCGTGAGATCCGCGTGGACCAGATACCGGCCGAGATTCTCGACGTGGGTGTGAGCGTCGATAAAGCCCGGCAGGAGCACCCGGCCCTCACAGTCGATCACGTCGGTCTCGACGCCCTCGAGGAACTCGACCTCGTAGGTCGTCCCGACGCGGACGATCTCGCCGTCGCGGACGGCGACGGCCTCGTGGACCTCGTCGGGTTCCGTCAGCGTGTGCACCTCCGCGTTCGTGAACAGTCGATCGGCGGCCTCGGTCATCGTTCACACAGGTTCGCTCGAGGGGCAAAAACGGTACTGATCGGCCATCCGGTCCGGTGCTGTCGGCAGACGAGAGACGCCTGGGGGTCCGATACTCGGAACCAGCAGAATATAATACATTTCCCTTCGAGGGTGTTCGTATGGTTTCCCGCGAAAACCGTGTCATCGCCGCCTCGTTCGTCCTCCTCGTGATCGCTATCGGCGTTCTGACCGCGATCGACAGCGCCCTCGAGGTGTCGCTGGGAGAGCACCCGCTTCCCGCGTTCCTCGTGGTCGTCGGCATCGCGGTCGTCCTGCCGCAGTTGTACCTCGCGGCGACGACGCCCGACGATGGCGAGGAGATATCGCCCCGCGCACGCGTTCGCTTCGCCGCCGTCGCGATCGCGGCCTTCGCGGTGCTTTTCGCCAGCGACGTGTTGCTCACTGGCGTTGGGGCCGCCCCACTCGAGGACGCCGAAACGCTCCAGAACCTGGTCATCCTGGGGATCGGCGGGCTCGCAGTGCTGGGGCTGATCGCCTCCGAGTTCCTCGCGGGCTACCGGTCCGACTCGAGCCCGGACGACGACCTTCGGTGACGGGCCGGACCCGACGGAATCAGCAATCCTTAGGACGGCCGCCCGTCTCCACCGACACATGACCACGACCGATCCCGCCGAACTCGCGGACCGCGTCGCGGACGGCGACCTCCGGCTCCACGAACTCGAGGACGAGGCCGACCACGAGACGGCCGCCACGGCCCGGCGGTTGCTCGTCGAACGCGAAACCGGCGTCGACCTCGAGGCCGTCGCCGACTACACCTTCGACGCCGAGCGGGCGGACCCCAACATCGAGAACATGATCGGCGCGGCCCAGGTACCGATGGGCGTCGCCGGTCCCGTTCCCGTCGACGGAAGCGCGGCCGCCGGCGACTACTATCTCCCCCTTGCGACGACGGAGGGGGCGTTGTTGGCGTCGGTCAACCGTGGGCTGTCGACGATCCGATCGGTCGGCGGCGCGACCGCTCGCGTCACGAAAAACGGCATGACGCGTGCGCCGGTGTTCCGGGTCGACGGCGTCGCCGAGGCCTCCGAGGTCGTCGAGTGGGTCGGCGACAACGTCGGTCGGCTGCGCGAGGCCGCCGAGTCGACGACGAGCCACGGCGAACTGTTAGACGTCGAACCCTACGTCGTCGGCGACTCCGTCTACCTGCGCTTTGCCTACGACACCAAAGACGCGATGGGGATGAACATGGCTACCATCGCGACCGGCGAGGCCTGCGAGATCGTCGAGGCGGAGACGCCGGCTTCGCTGGTGGCACTGTCGGGCAACCTCTGTTCGGACAAGAAGCCAGCCGCGATCAACGCCGTCGAGGGCCGGGGCCGCTCCGTGACCGCGGACGTCCTCATCCCCGGCGAGATCGTCCAGGATCGACTCCACACCACGCCCGAGGCCATCGCCGAGGCCAACACCCGAAAGAACCTGACCGGCAGCGCCAAGGCCGGCAGTCTCGGCTTCAACGCCCACGCCGCGAACGTCGTCGCCGCGGCCTTCCTCGCAACCGGCCAGGACGAAGCCCAGGTCGTCGAGGGAGCCAACGCGATCACCACGATGGACGCCAGGACGAACGAGGACGGGACGACGGACCTCTATGCCTCCGTCTCGCTTGCCTCCCTCGAGGTCGGCACCGTCGGTGGCGGGACGAAACTGCCCACCCAGGCCGAAGCGCTCGAGGTCCTGGGTCTGCGCGGCGGCGGCGATCCGGCAGGGTCGAACGCCGACGCCCTGGCGGAGATCATCGCCGTGGGTGCGCTGGCGGGCGAACTCTCCTTGCTGGCGGCACTGTCCTCGCGACACCTCGCGAGCGCACACGAGGACCTCGGTCGGTAGTAGCGGAGCCGTTCGTCCTGTCGGTCTCGTGGCGTCGTCGTGGTTCCGAACGGGAAAACATATACCACGAGACTCACAGCGAGAGCGTAATGACCGACAATCGAACCGTCCGCGACATGCTCGAGCGAGTACGAGAGCGGCGTCGGCGCAAGCGCTGTCCCGACTGCGACGGCGTCGTCGGTATCCGTGGCTTCGATGGTGACTACCGGTGGGAGTGTCTCGACTGTGATGCGATCGGAATCGGCTACGCGACCCGTGGGGACGCGCTTCGCGGAATCGGTCGACGCCACGGGTGAGTAAATCGGCGGCTCGCCGGTCCCCGGCTCTCGTCTCAAGTCTCCTGACAGACAAGCTCCGTTCGATGTACGGTGTGGATTTATGCCCGTGTCAGTGGGAGGAAGGGCCGGATCATGCCTATCGAAAACCTCGCTCGAAGCGACGTTGTAACGGCACAGGAAGACGACTCCGTCGAGGAACTCGCCACGCACATGGAAGAGTCACACGTCGGCAGCATCGTCGTCACGGACGGCGACGAGCCGATCGGCATCGTCACCGATCGGGACCTCGCGACCCGCGTCCTCGGTAACGGGATGGACCCGTCCGAAGCAACCGCACGCGATGTCATGTCCGACGACCCGGCTACCGTCGACCACGATGCGGGGTTCTACCAGGCAACCGAGATGATGAGCGAGCACGGCGTCCGTCGGCTCCCGGTCTGTAACGACAGCAACGAACTGGTCGGGATCATCACGTACGACGACCTCAGCGAACTGCTCGCCGACGAACACATGCATCTCGCAGACGTGATTCAGGCCCAGCGACCGGAGTACTGACGCGTTCGCCGGCAACGGGAAACGAGACTCGAGACGCCAGGCCGAGTATCGAAGCCGGAACCACGACGGCCGCCGGCTACTTCTCTCGAGCACGAACGGTCGCGACGGCCACGTAGCCGCCACCGACCAGCAACAGGGCGTAACCGCCGAGCAACTGGAGCAGGCTCGCAGCGATCGCAACGAGCCCGAGGCCGACGCCCGCAGCCAGGTGTGCGAGCGCGAAGTCCCGTCGTCCGTACGCGCCGTGGAGAGCTCCGACCGAGAGGAACGTAAGGGCGAACGCGCCGATCGCGAGCGTCGTCGCGTCGACTCCCAGGATGGTGTCGGCGACGACGGTCCCGTAGGCCAGTAGTGCAATCGCGATCACCGTCCCGACGCCGATCGTCAACTCCTGTACGTCGACCGTCTCTGCCATTACCGATCGTTTCGTCCGTGACGGCAAAGTGCTGACGTTCTACGGCGAATTCCACACATCAGGATACAGCCGCGAGGACGCCCACAACCGCGAGGACACTACGCTACAGCTTCCGGTACCGGCCACGGCTCTCGCTGACGACACCTCGTCGCGTCAACTTCTCGAGAGCGTCCCGTACGTACGTTGCGGAGACCCCACGGTCGCCGGCATAGGCGACGACCTCGTCCTCGGTCGGTCGCTCGAGTTCCTCGAGGGCCCGTTCGACGATCTCTTTTTTGCTGCCACTGCGGGTCGGCCCCCGCGGATCGCGGTCGCCGGCCGCCTCGACCGCGTCGACATCGAGACCTGACTCCGCGAGGTATTCGTCGTCGTCGACGACGCCGTCACCGACCTCGTCTTCGAGCGCGTCGAACGAATCCAGTTCCGCGAACCGTTCGCCCTCCCCCTGGCGGTTCGCCAGCATCGAGGCCCGCACGTCGCGAGCGTGGTTCGCATCCTCGGTCTCGACGAATTTCTTGCGCTTCTCGTAGGCCCGGCGCGAGCCACATCTGGGACACTGAGTCGTCTCGGAGCGACCCTCGAGGAGCCAGAGATGCGAACACTCGCTGCAGCCGACGACGGCGTACATGCTATCTACTATCGCTCTGGAGGGCCTGGCAGTTCAACGTTTCTTCGCGGACCCGAGACGGCGGAGGCGTCTCCCGACGACTACAACGAGACGTCGACCGGCCCGTCGATTCCGAGACCGCTCGTCGTCAGGGTCACTTCTCCGCGGCCGGTCCGTTCGACCTCGATCCGTCCGGTGAAGGTGGTCTCCATCCCCGAGATCAGGCTGTCGACGTCGGTCTCGAGGTCGGCACTCCTGTCGAGGGCACAGACGCCGATGCCGTTCCCACGCCGGAGTTCGGTGAGGAAGTTCGTGTTGAGAAACCGGTAGACGGACCGAACGTCTTCGACTTCGCCACAGATCGTCGAACACAGGAAGATACCGGCACGGAACCGATCGGTTGTCTGCTGGGCCGACGCGAGGAGTGTGGAGAACTCCATGCCGAGCGTCGTGAGATCGCCGATGTCGTCGACGGTCTTGAGGTCGTCCCCCCGGGCGGGTCCCTCACAGGCCAGGATCGAAGACCGGGAGCCCGCATCCCGCTTTGCGTCGTCGAGCAGGCGCTGCATGGCCCGGCCGCCGCTGTTCGTCGCGAGGACGATACTCCGCTCGTCCGCTTCGGCTGCGACCAGGCGAGCGAAGACGGTCTTCAGAGCTTCGGTGTCATCGCCAGTCAACAGGATCGACGTACCGTCATCGATCTCCGCTGTAAACAGCGGATCAACGGAGAAGGCCTTGGAGTGGACGCTCATCGGTCCACCTCCGTTGCCGCGTCTCCTCCCTCACGACTCTCGAGTACCGCCTGTCGAAGCTCGAGGATTTCCATCGCGGTGTCGGCATACTGCTCGAGGGTCTCTCGCTCCTTGGGGGAGTAGCTCCGTGGTTCGTGATCGAGCACGCAGACCTGGCCGATCACCTGGCCGTTCGGCGCGGTCATGTTCGCCCCGGCGTAGGAGACGATCCCGAGGTTCTCGAGCTGTTCGTTCTCGCTGAACCGCTTGTCCTCGGCGATGTTCTCGACGACCATCACGTCCTCCTGGAGCATGCTGTGGGTACACATCGTATCCTCCCGGGTCAGCGAATCCCAATCCGCGCCGGTACAGGCGAGGAAGTTCTCCTCGTCTTCCTCGATCAGGCCGACGAACGAGACCGCGACGCCGAAGTGATCGGCGATGAGATCGGTCAGACGGTCGAAACTCTCCTCGATCGGAAGCTCGTCGATATCGTACTCCGCGAGGGTCTCGAGGCGTTGCTCTTCGTCGTCGGGCTCGAGGAAGCCGACCTGGGCGCTGTGGTCGATCACGTCGTTGACGATGAACTGCAGCCGATCGGTCGTGTCCCAAACTCGTCTAGAGTCGTAACTGACTCCTGTGGAAACAGGGTCACCTCTGGTACCTACCCCGAAGTGACCCATGCAC
>NZ_AOMA01000057.1 GCF_000337895.1 Halobiforma nitratireducens JCM 10879 | reverse complement strand
ACCGAGGCGATCACTGACGACGCGACGGTCGTCAGTGACGCCGAGAATGCGCTCGTCGATGCGTTCGAGAATGGTGACCGATCTCACCAGCTCAACCTTGTTCACGTCGGTCGAACGCTCGGGTACAAGCTCTGGAAAGACGATGCGTTTCCGCTCTCCGAGCGGAAAGCGATCGTCTCTGGCGTTACGAATGATCTGTTCCATCTGAAGAACTCTGTCGCACTTCATGCACCGAGGAATGAGCGTTGGGCGATCCGCGAGCGGATCGACCAAACGCTCGAGAATCTTCGGAAAGAAGCCTGGAGATTAGAGTGTCAAGACTCCCCAAAAGCAGCGACGGACCTCCGGGAATGGGCAGAAGCAACCGTGACGTTCGCGGAGTTCGCGCTTGACCAACAGCAGGTTCCGTGGACA
>NZ_AOMA01000056.1 GCF_000337895.1 Halobiforma nitratireducens JCM 10879 | reverse complement strand
AGAGTCGCTTCTCTGGTTGAATCTGGTGCAGTACGCCGATCCCGAGCAGTTCGCGGCGTTCGCCGACGAACTGCTCGAGCGCTGAGCCAAAACAGCCATCACAATGGAGGTGTCAACTGAAGCTACCAGAGGCGAACTCTAGACGACTTTGGGACGGGACCAGCCGATCGTGAGCGTCCGGCAGGTCACGGTTGAGATACTCGACGATCACCTCCTCGACGGACGCGGTATCGATCTCGGCAGGTGAGATGTCGGTAAAGAGCACACAGGGTGTCTGCGGAGCTTCGGACCTGAGTTCTTCGACGACATCGAGTCCGTCCCCGTCCGGGAGTTCGTAAGCCGTCACGACACAGACGACCGGCTCGCTGGCGATACGATCGGCCGCGTCGGTAACCGACGAGGCCTCGATCGCCTCGAGATCGTCGTCCGCACCGAGGGCCGACGCGACGGACGAGACGCGATCCTCGGAGTCGACACAGAGAACTGTTCGGGTCATCCCCGACACATACTGGCACAGCTATCAAAAGTGGTCTGGCCAACAGTGCGATAGCGATCGGCTCGAGTTCGCTGGGCACCCTCTCCCCGACGAGCTCGGTCCACCCTGGGCGAGCCCGAGCTGGCGGGAAAGTGGCTGAAACGCGTGATCTCCAGGGTGAAGAAGGAATTACTCGAGAATACCACGTGGTTTTAGTGATCGGTTCGTAAGGACGCCCGATGGCAACCGAACGGGAATCGGTCGAACGGAGAGGTGGACGGATCGTCGCGTTCGTGCGGCGGTTGGGACCGACCTGGCTCGCGGGGGCGATCGCGGCTGGGCCGGCGACGATGGCGAGTCTGCTAGTCGCGGGCGCGAGCTTCGGGTACGCGTTGCTGTGGGTAGTCGTCCTCTCGGCGGTGCTTGGCACGCTCGGGCAGTACCTCGCGATGCGGCTGGGGCTGCTCACCGAACGGGGCATCGTCGCCGTCGCCGAGGATCACCTCGGCTCGTTCTGGGCGTGGGTACTCGTGATCGACGTCGTGCTCGCGGCGGGGCTCGCCCAGCTGGCGATCATGCTGACGCTTGCGGACGTGAGCGCGACCATCGCGACGAACGCCGGTGTCGGCGTCGCCGTGCTGACGGATGCGCGGTTCTGGGGCGTAAGCTGGGCAGTGATCCTCGCGATCGGGCTCGCAACTGGCGGCTACCGGTTCGCGGAGCTCGGCGCGAAGGTCCTCGTCTCGCTGGTCGTCCTCGCGTTCGTCGCCGCGGCGCTGGTCGTTCCGATCGACCCGGGACAGGCTGTGTCCGGCCTCGCACCAGAGATTCCGGGCGTCGGCGGCGCAGTGGTCGCGGCCGGCGTACTCGGGGGAGCGGTTCACATCACGCTGTTGACCATGCAAAGTTACACGATGCGAGCACGAGGGTGGACCGACGACGACCGGGACATCGCGACGTTCGACGTAGTTAGCTCCATGTTCGTCGCGTTCGGAATCTTCAGCCTCGCGGTCTTTCTCGTCGCGGCGAGCGTCCTTCCGAACGTCGTCACGGACCCGAGCACGATCGACGAGATCCAGGCTGCCGAGGCACTTGGCCCGGTCGCAGGGGAACACGCCATGTGGGTATTCCTGCTCGGTCTGTGGGGAGCGGCGGTCTCGACGCTGGGGGGCAACACGATCGTTCCGCCGTACCTGCTCGCGGACAAACTCGGCTGGGACCAGTCCGTCGACGATCCACGCTACCGGGCGGCACTGGTCGTCGTCGCGCTCGCCTCGGGAGCCGGCGCGTTCCTCGAGGGCGCGTTCCTCCAGCTTCTCGTCCTCGTGTTGGCGTTCGGGCTGGTCGGAACGCCGTTCGCGCTGGCCGTGATCCTCTACCTGCTGAACGACCCCGATGTCGTCCCCGCGACGAAGACCAACTCCCGGCTCGCGAACCTCGGCGGCGTCGTCCTCTTTGCGGTCACGAGCGTGCTGGCAGCCGAGTTCGTCCTCGAGGAACTCGAGGCGGCCGCGGCCGGCGACCCGATGGCGGCATTCGTCGTCGTATTCGCGACGGCGATGGGCGTCGCAGTCGTCGGACTCGTCGGCAAGTACGGCAGGGAAACCTGGAGACGACGCTGAACGGTCACGGACGACCAGCGGCGACGACCAGCGACGAACACGCCGAGCACACCGAGCACACCGAACACGCACAGACCCCGAGAGACGACAACACTCGAGCGGGCCGTTACTCGAGTCGTTTGTGCATCTCGACGTGTGGAATGCCGGCTTCCTCGAACTCCTCGCCGTGTCGATCGTAGCCGAGCAGGTCGTAGAACTCGGCGGCGTGAGTCTGGGAGTGGAGGGTAAGCGTCGCCAGTCCGCGCTCGGCGGCCCGCTCCTCGAGTGTCACCATCAGCTTCCGGCCGATCCCCTCGCCGCGACGCGACTCGCGGACGGCGACGCGTTCGACCTTCCCGATCCCGTCCTCGAGTTCTCGCAACCGGGCCGTGCCAACCGGCTCGCCGTCGTCGTAGGCGACGACGTGAACCGCGTCGGCGTCGTGGCCGTCGTACTCGAGTTCCTCGTCGACGCCTTGCTCTTCGACGAAGACGTGCTGGCGGACCGCAAACGCGTCCTCGCGCTCGTCGCCGTTGTCGCCGTTGTCGCCGTCGTCGTCGCCGGCGACACGGACCTCGAGGCTGTCCTCCGATGACATAACGTGAGCTACGGCCGCCGGCAAGCAAGTGCGTTACGACGCCGGCGGAGCTGCAGCCGGACGAATCGCGGTCGGGACGGCTCGAGAAACCCGAGAACTGAAAGAACGCGTTCACGGGACCGCTCGAGAGCGGCCGCCGTGATAGAAAGTCGGGACGGAGGTTACGAGAGCTGCTCGATGTTGTCGACGACTTCCTCGGCGAACTCGCTGGTGGCGAGCTTCTCGGCGTCGTCGAGCTGGCGCTCGAGGTCGTAGGTGACCTTGCCCGACGAGATCGTCTCTTCGACGGCGTCGCGGACGAGGTCGGCGGCGTCGTCCCAGCCCAGATACTCGAGCATCATGCGGCCCGAGAGGATCATGGCGGTGGGGTTGACCTTGTCCTGGCCCTCGTACTTGGGCGCGGAGCCGTGGACGGGTTCGGCCAGCAGACGACCGTCGCCGAAGTTGGCACCGGGTGCGATGCCGAGGCCTCCGATCTGGGCACCACAGGCGTCGGAGATGTAGTCCCCGTTCAGGTTCATCGTCGCGAGGATGTCGTACTCCTCGGTACGGGTCTGGATCTGCTGGAGCATGTTGTCGGCGATGCGGTCGTTGACGACCACGGCGTCTTCGGGAGCCTCGCCGTCGCGTTCCTCCCAGAGGGTGTCCTCGGTGATGACCTCGTCGCCGTACTCTTCTTCGGCGACCTCGTAGCCCCAGTCACGGAACTGCCCCTCGGTGAACTTCATAATGTTGCCCTTGTGGACCAGCGTGACCGAGTCGCGGTCGTGCTCGAGGGCGTAGTCGATCGCGCGGCGGACCAGTCGCTTCGTGCCGAACTCCGTGATCGGCTTGACGCCGATGCCGACGGGGCCGTCGTGGATGACGTCGTCGAAGCCCATTTCTTCCTCGACGAACTCCTTGACCTGCTGGACCTCGTCGGTGCCTTCTTCCCACTCGATGCCGGCGTAGACGTCCTCTGTGTTCTCACGGAAGGTAACCATGTCCATCTGCTCGGGCTCGGACATGGGCGAGGGGACGCCGTCTAAGTGGTAGGTCGGTCGGACGTTCGCGTAGAGATCGAGCAGTTTGCGAAGACCGACGTTCAGCGAGCGGAAGCCGGCACCGACGGGGGTCGTCAGCGGGCCCTTGATCGCGACGCGGTGTTCTTTGATGGCCTGGACCGTCTCGTCGGGCAGGTTCTCGTCGTACTTCTCGCGAGCGGACTCGCCGGCGTAGACACGCATCCAGTTGATTTCGCGGCCAGTCGCCTCGGCAGCCGCCTGGAGCACCTTCTGAGCCGCGGGACCGACGTCGCTACCGACGCCGTCGCCGTGGATGATCGGGATGATCGGGTTGTCGGGCACCTCGAGTTCGTCGTCGGTACCCTCTTTCAGCGTGATCTTCTCCCCGTCCTCGGGGACGTCGATCTTGTCGTAGCTCATCTCGTCTGTACCGTTCTTCGATGAGGGTAAAAGGTCTACCATTTCCGTTCGACAGCCGTCGTTTCCCGACCGACACGCGAGACGACCGGTTCTGCTTCCCATGCTCCCCAATTCCACATACGACGGGGAGAGCCCGCGAGAAGAGAGAAGCCGAAAACGAACTATAGCAGGCACGTCAGCGCGCACCTGATCGCCCGATTGATCGGCGTCAGTGTCCAAACCGTTGCAGTTCTATAGCCGTCCGTTCGTCGAAATCGCGGTCGACGATTCGTTCGAGACGACACGTCGATGCGCCGCTACGAGCGTTCGTCGTTCGTCTCGAAATCGTCCTCGCGGGAGCGGCCACCCAGCGGTCGGTACCAGCGTCCAGCGAGGATACCCAGCCCCGCGACACCGGTCGCGACGGCGAGAACGGCGACGATCCCTCGCGTCGACCACGTCAACCACGATTCTTCGACCGTCGCCCAGACGACGACGCCGAAGGTAATCGAAACGGTAAGCAGCGCTGTCCCGATGTCGACCGGATCGCGTCTGTCTGCAGCGACGAGTCGGCCGATCGCTACAGCCGCCAACACTGCACAGAAGCCGGCCAGCAACACGGCCGGGGACAGCGTCGCCATCGTCGCCATCGATTCTCGAGCCGCCGTCGTAAGTCTGGGGATTTCGACTCGGCGAAACCCGACGAGACCCGAAGACAGCGACGGGACCGAACGGGCGTCCGATCGAAGCCGTTCCGAACCGATTATCCCGACCGCCCGTCCACGAGGGCGTATGCAGCTACTCGTCCACGGAGGCGCAGGCAGCGATCCCGACGAACCCGAACCCAGACAGGCCGTCCTCGAGGAGGCAGCAGAAACCGGTGCAGTCGAGTCCGACCCCGTCGACGCGGTCGAAGCCGCGGTGAACGTCCTCGAAGGGTCGACGCGGTTCAACGCCGGCGTCGGCGGTGCGGTCCAGAGCGACGGAACGGTCCGGACCGACGCCGGGATTATGACCGACGACCGCGCGGTCGGCGCGGCCTGTTCGATGCCCGGCGTCGAACGCGCCGTCAGCGTCGCTCGGGTCGTCATGGCGGAAACACCTCACGGCTTCGTTTCGGGCGACCACGCCGTCTCGCTGGCCGAGGCCTTCGGCGTCGAGACCGGTGTCGACCTCCGGAGCGAGCGAACGGACGAGAAGTGGGCCGAGGAGGAACTCGCCGACGTCGGCGGCGTCCGCGACCAGCTCGCGGCGATCCGTGACCGCTACGGGCAGTCCGATCCCGACGGCCGCGACGAGCCGGAAGACGAACACGATCACGACACGGTGGGTGCGGTGGCCTTCGACGGCGAGTCGCTGGCGGCGGCGACCTCGACCGGCGGCCGCTGGCTCGCGCTGTCGGGTCGGGTCGGGGACGTTCCGCAGGTCGGCTCCGGCTTCTACTGTTCGCCGGCGGCCGCAGTGAGCGCGACCGGTGCCGGCGNGGTCGGGGACGTTCCGCAGGTCGGCTCCGGCTTCTACTGTTCGCCGGCGGCCGCAGTGAGCGCGACCGGTGCCGGCGAAGACATCGCCCGTGTCACTCTTTCGCGGCGGGCCGCTCGCCACGTCGAGAACGGCCACACGGCCGACGCAGCGGCCGAGCTCGCGATCGAGGAGTTCGCGGAGTTGACCGGTTCGACGGCGGGGCTCATCTGCCTCGACGCACGTGGCAACCTCGGCTCGGCGTTCAACAGTTCGCAGATGCAAACCGCTCACGCGCGCGACTGATACGGGCTCTCAGTAACGGATTGTTGTCGGTACAACGACTGCGAATCGGCCATCGTGTCGGTTCTCGAGTGCCGTCGTTGCTGTCCGCCCCTCGTATTTCGACGATTGACGTGAGGTAGTTTTATTATCGTCGTGTTCGATCCTCGAACCATGCTCGAGCAACCGCATCACGCTGCGCGACAGTGTCCGAGTTGCGACACGACGCTCTCGAACGTCCAGGGCGTCGACGTCTGTCCGAACTGTCGCTGGACCGACGGACAGAATCGCTGAAGCCGGTTTCGGCCGGCCGTGTTCGTCCGGAGACGGAACCTCTTTTTGTCGACCCGCACAACCCCGATACATGGCCGAATCCGAGGACGAGGACCAGGTAGACCTGCAGTCCGAGAAGTACGAAAAACACCGCGAAGCGGGCGAGATTCTCGCACAGGTTCGCGAGGAGACCGCAGACCGCGTCGAGGTCGGTGCGAGCCACCTCGAGGTCGCCGAGTACGCCGAGGACCGCATCCGCGAACTCGGCGGCGAGCCTGCTTTCCCCGTCAACATCTCGATCGATCACGAAGCGGCCCACGCGACGCCGTCGATCGACGACGACACCACCTTCGGCGAGGAGATGGTCAACCTGGACATCGGCGTCCACGTCGACGGCTGGCTCGCCGACACCGCGATCACCGTCGATCTCTCGGGCAACCCCGAACTCGCGGAAGCCTCCGAACAGGCGCTGGAGGCCGCCCTCGAGGTCGTCGAGCCGGGCGTGGATACCGGCGAGATCGGCGCGGAGATCGAAGACGTCATCGACGGCTACGGCTTCAACCCCGTCGTCAACCTCACCGGACACGGACTGGGCCACTGGGAACAGCACACGCAGCCGAACATCCCGAACCGCGCCGTCTCCCGGGGCACGACACTGGACGTCGGCGACGTCGTCGCGATCGAACCGTTCGCCACCGACGGCGGCGGGAAGGTGACCGAAGGTGCCAGCGAGGAGATTTACGCCCTCGAGCGGGAGGGTACTGTCCGCAATCGGCAGGCCCGGGACGCCCTC
>NZ_AOMA01000055.1 GCF_000337895.1 Halobiforma nitratireducens JCM 10879 | reverse complement strand
AGACGGCGTCCAATTCCCTACAAGTCTCACGAAGAACAGTGGAGTGAACGCCTGAGAGGAGGATTAGATGACCTCGCAACGGAGCAACCAAGATAGTAACGATGACGAGTTGAGTAGCGAGGAAGAAGAGAAGGAGTTGGAAAAGGACGTAGAATAGATACATACCGATGAACTAAAAATAAGATGACTAAACTGATGCGTGGCATTAGCCTAGGACGATACGCACCCTTGTCAGAGGCACGTTCCATCAGAGGTATTCGCCGCACTCTCGGCACTTTTTGATGTCCTGAAACGGGTCAAACACGGTTTTGATGCTCGTTGAGCCGCATTCTGAGCAGGTCATACGTGTCTGTAGAGAATGACTCTGAATGTCATTCTTTTGCTCTGTTGAAGAGCGATCTAATCAGCTGATATCACGGGTTAGAAGGGTGAAGTCGAGGAAATCGAGGTTGGTATGGAAATCGAC
>NZ_AOMA01000054.1 GCF_000337895.1 Halobiforma nitratireducens JCM 10879 | reverse complement strand
GTCTCTACTACTCGCCGTCGTTTGCTCTCGGCTTCCCTCGTTGGAGCAGTCGGCGGGCTCTCTTGGCAGTTCGGTTCCGCCATGAGAGATGGCTCATCCGATGAATTACTCTCGACGCACCTCGACGAGCGCGTTCCGGAGTTGCTCGACCGATACGATGTTCCAGGAGCGTCGATCGCCCTAATCAAAGACGGGGAGGTGACGTGGACCGGTGCCTACGGCAGCGCCTCCCCCGCGGAAGGACGCCTGACGAACGAGGATACCCCGTTTCAGGTGCAATCGTTCACGAAGTCGATCACCGCATGGGGAGTGCTGAAGCTCGTCGAGCGCAACGAGATCGCACTCGATGATCCAGTTGGACAGCACCTCACGAGCTGGGAGCGTCCGGACGCCGAGTATTCGTGGGAGGACGTGACCGTGCGGCGGGTGCTCAGCCACAGTGCGGGGTTGCCAGCGGGCGGATACGAGGGCGTCCCAGTGGACGAAGAGCCGCCGTCACTCAGGGAGGCGCTGTCCGGAAATGCGGGAGGGCCGGCGGCTCGGCCGACCGACGAACCCAGCGGGTTCCGGTACTCGAATCCGGGGTATGCGCTACTGGAACTCCTCGTCGAGGACGTCACGGGGCAGGACTTCGCGGTGTACATGGACGAGGAAATCCTGGAGCCGTTGGGGATGGACGAAGCCACCTTCGATATGACCGAAGGACTCCGTTCGGAGTTGGCGACGGAGCATTTCGTTGATGGAACACCGGTCCCTCTGTCACACGGTCCCGCCAAAGCCCCCAGTGCACTGTACGCGACCGCCGAAGATATCGCCCGCTTCGTCGCTGCTGGCACGGAGGCAAACGGGGAACCGGTGGGACGTGGCGTGCTCGCTCCGGAGAGCGTCGCGGAGATGTACACTCCGGCCGTCGAGACGACTGGATTCTATGGCCTCGCAAGCGACGGTGCGGGGCTCGGTCACTTCGTCGAAACGCTCTCTGACGGCGGACGAGCGGTGATGAACGGCGGACAGGGGGCCGGCTCGTGGAACTGGTTTCACGCCGTCCCCGAAACCGGCGACGGGATCGTCATCCTCACAAACAGCGAACGGAGTGTGCAACTTATCGCCGACGTCGTTGAGGCGTGGACGGATCGAAGTGGCCTCCCTGCGGTGTCACTGACGCGTGCGAGGCGATGGATCCGTCTCCCAGTCTGGATTCTCATCGGCGTTGCGGCCGGTCTCGCTCTCCGGTTTGGGTATGGTGTCATCACAGGGACGCGAACGTTCGCTCCGCTATCTGACCGCGACCGCACCGTTCGTGCACTCTTGAGCGGCATCGCCGTCGTGGCGTTCGGACTCTGGTGGATTGTTGGTCGGGAGGCCGTCGCGTTCTTCCTGCCCGTGATCGCAGAGTGGGTTGGACTGGCGCTGTCGGCAGTGGTCGTCCTGCTCTTGGCGACGGTCCTCTTTCCCAAAACAGACGAGGGTGAAACGACGTGACCGAAGGCGACGCCGGCGACGAAACGGCGAGTGTGGATTCGAACATCTCACAGGTCGCGTCTCCGGACACCGATCCAGAGTTCTTTGAGTACTCGAATCCGTGGCAGTTCTTCGCCATCGCGTTCNGAGATGTGTATAAGAGACAGTCCCAAAACAGACGAGGGTGAAACGACGTGACCGAAGGCGACGCCGGCGACGAAACGGCGAGTGTGGATTCGAACATCTCACAGGTCGCGTCTCCGGACACCGATCCAGAGTTCTTTGAGTACTCGAATCCGTGGCAGTTCTTCGCCATCGCGTTCGGCGTGTCGTACCTCTTCTGGATACCACTGATCGTCCTGGAATACGACCCGTTCGCGCTGCCGGGGGTATTGCTGTTCGCCGCCGGTGGACTCGGCGTTCCGGGTGCAGCAATCTTCTTGCTCTTTCGGACCGCCGAGGCGAAACACCGGCGTGACTACTGGCAACGGGTCGTCGATGTCCGACGGATCGGTCTGCGCTGGTACGTCGTGATCCTCCTGCTGTTTCCGGCCCTGAACGGGCTGGCACTGCTATTGGGCACCCTGGCCGGTGACTCGGTTCCGGCGTTTGAGCGTGCTGCCGAGTTCGCTGCCGATCCGGTATCGCTCCTCCCGTACGCGGTTTTCATGGTGATTTTTGGTCCTCTACCGGAAGAACTGGGCTGGCGAGGCTACGCGCTTGACGGGCTGCAAGCGCGCTGGAACGCGTTCGGGGCGAGTCTGATCCTCGGCGTCGTCTGGGCCGCTTGGCACGTCCCCCTGTTTTTCATGATGGGAACCTACCAAGCCGAGTTGGGCGTACTGACGCTCCCGTTTTGGGAGTTCATGTTCGGGGCAACGATCACCTCCGTTCTCTACACCTGGATCTACAACCACACGGGACGCAGCATCCTTGGAGCAGTTCTGTTTCACTTCTCGGGAAACTTCAGCGGCGAACTTGTTCCCCACGGTCCCATCGGAAGCCACGTCCCAACAGTGTTGACGCTGCTAGTAGTCGTCGTCGTGGTGTACGTCTATGGGCCGAAAACACTAACGCGACGTTCACCCCCACAGTCGTCTGCTTTGTTGAATAGCTGCTGAATGAGGGTTAGAGTGGCTCACAGAGCTTTTC
>NZ_AOMA01000053.1 GCF_000337895.1 Halobiforma nitratireducens JCM 10879 | reverse complement strand
GATCGAGATCGAATTGGTCGCCGGCAATCACGACCGCCGACTCGTCGATGTCGGACGGGACGAGTACGACGCCGCGACTCTGGGTGCACCGTGGCGGATCGACGAGGCGTTCACTTTCGAAAGCGGTGACCGGTCGTTCGTTGCGGTCCACGGTGACGGCCCTGACCCGAAACAACAGGACGCAGCTAGTTCGCTGCTCTGTGCTGGCAGCGACCGTCTCGGGGAGGTTATCGTGGAGTTCTCGGAGATCGTTTCGGGCGACAACATCGGTACGCGTTCGGCTGAAGGCCACTGGTCACGACTGACTGACGACCTCGATACTGCCGTCGTCCCGGAAGAAGCGCCGCCGGTCGACGGAACGGCTCGAGAACCGACCGTCGCTGGGGAACGGCCGTCAGTTGCCGAGACGGTAACGAACGGACTGCTCGAGGAGTACGACGAGTTCGTTCTTTTCGGTCATACACACTATGCCGAACTCGGCGAGCAGTTCGTCAACACGGGTGCCTGGACTGAGCGTGGGGTGACAGACTACCCTGACCGACCTCAGAACACGTTCGTGCAAATCGACGCGGGTGACGTTCGGGTACTCGAGTGGTCCGATGGCGAAACGTCGGTACTGTTCGAGGAGTGATCGCCGATACTGTGGCTCCGAGACTGAGGTAACGACACAGCTCCCGCTTTCAACTGTGGAGGCTGGTGACCCGTACAGCTTCGGTCCCATACGGGTCGCTGCCCCGTCGAATCGGCCATCTCTCGTCCGGAGATGATCGCTGGGGCAGACTCACGACGAACCGCAGCAGCCTCGGACTCAGTCGATCGCCTCCCAGCGGAGGTCGTCGTACTTTCGGTCCTCACTCGTCTCGAACTCGTCTTCGAAGGACTCCCGGAGCGATCGCTTCTCGGACCGGTCGATCCGCGCCAGTTCGTCCGCCTTCTCGATGATCGTCGGCGGCCCGTGTGCGACGGCGACGTCTTGCAGCAGTTGCATCGTCAACCGTTCGCGCCGGTCGGGGTCTTTCGTGAACGCGTAGGGGGCCTCGATCCGGTACAGCAGGTCGTCTCGAGGATCGTAGACGACGAAGAACGTAACCTCGTAGGCCTCGAGCGAGAGGCGGCGATCGACGCCGAGCGCATCGCTGTCGGCCGACAGCGGCCGGTCGACGCCCCCACGCGAGTGGAACCAGTTCGTGTACGACAGCGCCGACGTGTCACGTTCCCAGCGCGTTCCGTCCACGTCGTCGACGTACTCGCCGCGCTCGAGCAGCCGCGTAAAGAGGGCCGCGTCGTCGTTCCAGGGAGCACTGACGTCGATCTCTCGGTCGCGTTTCAGCGTTCGCGTGATGGCCCGCGTGGCCGGGTTCTTCACGAAGCCGACGAGCGGTCGGTCGCGCTCGACGAACGTCTCGACCAGCCGAACGTAGTTCTCGAGGACCGTCGCCGGCCGCGGGTCCTCGAGCAGGAAGTCCGCGAGGTCGGGGTGTTGATCGGCCCACCGCAACAACCCGCGGGGGTAGATCGGTCCATCCAGGACGAGCAGGTCGTCGACGCTCTCGGCGTGTTCGCGGGCGTGTTCGCTCTCGGCGAGATATAGCGCCAGCGCGTGGACGACGCCTTCGGCAAAGCGGGGCAGCGGCGGCACCTTCACGACGCGGCTGCGACTCTCGCCACCGTCGAACTTCCGCCACTCGTCGTCGACGGTCATCGTCTCGTCGTTGGAGTGGACCGTCGCGACGACGGTCCGCGAGCGGTGCAGGTCGAGGTCGGTCGGCGTCGCGCTCATCGCCGCCTGGGCGATGTCGAGGACGAGCCCGTTCTTGAACGTCGTCGGGTTGATCGTCCCCGCGTCGAGGCCGTGCTCGGTCGGGAACTCCGGTTCCCGGAGGGCGACGGCTTCGCAGTCGACGAGCCGCCGTGCCTGTTCGTCGATCGGCTCGAGGACGACCCTACCGTCGCGTCCGCGAAGGGGGTCGAGGAACTCCGCCCAGACGGTCTCGGCGAACTCGCGGCGGTCGCGTTCGTCGGCCCCGTGGTCGATCCGCCTCGCGAGCCGCGTGATGCCGTCGAAGTGAACCGGATCGAGGGTCATGCCCGTTGGCTCCCGTCCGACCCGCAAAAGTCTAGTGGTCGGCGATCTTCGGCTGACGGACTCGTCGGTGACCGTGACAATGTCGACAACCAGAGCGCAGGCTCGCCTAATCCGTCGTTACTCGAGGAACCGGTCCTGGACATCGCCGGTCGGCAACAGACACTGGTCTTTCTTGCCGAACCAGTCGTAGCGGTTGGCCGCCACGTACTCGTAGAGCCAGTCCCGCAGTCGCCGCGGCACGACGCGTCCGACCGCAGCGAGCGAGTAGACGCCGCCGAGATGGCGGGCGATCCGGATGACGGCGTCGGATTTGACGTAACAGCGATCGCCTTCCACCAAGACGACCGACTCGAGGTCGTCGGCCGACGGCTCGTGGTCGGCCAGCACTGCCGTCGCGGTCTCGGACTGGAGGGAAGCGAAGTAGAGCACGCCGTCGGTGTCCCGGGGAACGAGAAACTGGACGAACCCGTCACAGAGGTTGCAAACGCCGTCGAAGAGGACGATCGGGGCGTCGTCGGGGACGCCCTCGAGTTCGGGCCGGGAGTCGGGCGCAGCGTCAGGGTCCACACCGCGGTCGGCGTCGGCGTCAGCGTCGGCAGCGCCACCGTGGCCCCCGTCGCCGTTCGACCCGTCCCGATCGTTCCTGGAATCGCTCACGGTCACTGTTAGGCCCACACGGAGTTCAGGGTTGCGCCATGACAGCCCGGGACCGTAGACGGCCGCGAGACAAGGCGGACTCGGGTCACGAACACGCCGTTTCCGCGATGTCGTACTCGCTCGTCGAGGGCTCGCCCTCGAGTTCGATCGGGTGGTGTGTGTACGTGACCTCGGTCCGATCGACGCTCGCATCGAACTGCGACTCGGCCCGCGAGCACATGTGCTGGGCGAACCNGGTGGTGTGTGTACGTGACCTCGGTCCGATCGACGCTCGCATCGAACTGCGACTCGGCCCGCGAGCACATGTGCTGGGCGAACCGGTCGGCGCGCTCGTCGTTATCGAAAAGCGAGTTCATGTATCGTCGCCATCGGAAGTCCGGCAGCGTGTCGGCGGCGTCGGGAGGGCGGTCGTGCTGGAGTTTGGCGTCCTGCAGCACGTCTCTCTCACCGTCGTCCGTCTCCGCGACGACCGTGTACCAGCCGTAGCTGGTCGTCGGGTCCGGCGCGAACATCCCCCACTGGTTGTCCTGGGGGTCCAGGGAATCGACGGGTTCGAACGTGTCCGCGTAGCCCAACATGCCGATACTCCAGAGAACGACGAAGATCAACGCAGCGCCGAGGACGACCGACCAGACCTCACTGCCGGTTCGACACACCGACTCGGGGAGCTTCGGATCGGAGTCGACGGGGGCCGTCGATCCGGCGAGCCGCGGCCCGAAGGTCGGCCCGCACGCCGAGCCGACCGAGAGCCGTCGTGCCCGCACGCTCGAGGGTGTCCCAGACCGGCGTCGGGAGGAACAAAAGCAGCAGGGCCGCCAGCAACGCGGGGAACAGACCGACGGCCATACTGACGCTCATCCCGGCGACGGTAACGAGGAAGACCCCGGCGTAGGCGAGACGGACGGGGCCACTCAGGACGAGCAGCAGGGGCGAGGCGACCAGCAGGCCGAACCAGACGTAGCTCCCGACCTCGAGCAACGCGGGGGACTCGGCGAGGTGGTTACCCAGCAGGATGGTCATGTGATCCTGCCGGAGCGCGTACAGCAGCGCCTCGCCGTCTGTCCAGGTGTCGCCGTCGCGTTTGAGCGTGGCGTTGTTAAAAAACAGGGTCACCGCATAGAGGAGTGCGGCGGCGGTCGCGGGGGTTGCGATCAGCGACGGTGGGAGTGTGCCGTCGTCGGCCGATACGATCGCGCCGTCGTTTCCGTCGTCTGCTCCGCCAGCGGCGGTGCCGCCGGTTCCGCGGTCCGATCTTTCGGCCGTCGTCCCGTCGGTTCTGGCGGCGGGTTCGTCTGTATCGTCGGTGTCGATCGTCCGCTCGTCCGTGTCCTCGTCCTCGTCCTCGTCCTCGTCGTCNCGTCCCGTCGGTTCTGGCGGCGGGTTCGTCTGTATCGTCGGTGTCGATCGTCCGCTCGTCCGTGTCCTCGTCCTCGTCCTCGTCCTCGTCGTCGCTTGCAGCCCGGCTCTGTGCGTCGATGGCCCACCGCTTGCCAAGCGGCAAAAACAGAGCGAGCACCAGCAGTTCGCGGAAGAGCCGATCAGCGCCGTTCAGAACCAGCGGGTTCCGGAACTGAACGGAGACGAGCAAAACGAGCGAGAGCGCCGCGACGAGCCGGGTTCGGTACCCCGCGACCAGCGAAGCCGCAAGCAGCGCCGAACAGCCGAACAGAAGCGCCTGCACCCACGGTTCCCCGGACAGCATGTGAATCGAGTACTCGGCCGTCCAGGCCGACTGTTCCAGGCGCATCTCTGGGCAGTACACCCTCGTCGGTGTAGAAGGCGACCAGGTTCCGCGACCGATGGAGCGTGTCGAACAGCAGCGTCAGTCCCAGGGCGATGCGAAACGCCGCGAGCGCCCGAGCGTCGACACCGAGCCGTCGCTCGAACGCACGGCGGACGGCGTCGCCGGTCGGTGGGGAGGGGAGTCGATCGGTCGTCATAGTGAAACGGCGGCGGTCGGAACGCATCCGACCGCCCGGCGGGATGTGGGCTGGAGGGTGAACCCGTTCAGTACGTCTCCTTTCCGAAGGAGATAGTTTTCTAATAAGTACTTTGTGTCTCGAAACGGACCGCTCCCGAACGCAGCCGACAACGACAGCTAGTTACGCGAGGGTAGGTATCCGTCGCATATGGACGCTGCGTTGATCGTACTCGACGGCTGGGGGCTCGGTACCGGCGACGGACGCGACGCCGTCGCCGCCGCCGAAACGCCGACGTTCGATCGACTCGCCGACGCTGGCGCGTACGGCACCCTCGAGGTCGCCGGCCGGCGGGTCGGGCTGCCGGAAGGACAGATGGGCAACAGCGAGGTCGGCCACCTGAACATCGGGGCCGGCCGGGTCGTCTACCAGGAGTACACCCGCATCTCCGACTCGATCGAGGACGGCTCGTTCCGGGAGAACGATGCGATCAACACGGCCTTCGACAACGCCCTGGACAGCGACGGGACGATTCACTTCGTCGGGCTGGTCAGCGACGGCGGGGTCCACTCCGACCACGAACACCTCCACGCGCTGATCGAGCTCGCCGGTGATCGTGACGTCGAGGCCGTCACCCACGTGATTACGGACGGGCGCGACACCTCTCCCACCGGCGGCCGCGAGTACCTCGCGACCCTCGAGGACGTGATCGCCGACCACGGAACGGGCCACGTCGCCACGGTCTCGGGCCGCTACTACGCGATGGACCGCGACCAGAACTGGGAGCGGACGAAGCGAGCCTACGACGCGATCGTCAACCGTGAGGCCGACCACGAGGCCGACTCGGCGCTCACGGCCGTCGAGGAGTCCTACGACCGAGACGTGACCGACGAGTTCGTGGAGCCGACCACGATTTCCGGCCGGCCGGCCCTGGAGGACGGCGACTCCGTGGTCTGGTTCAACTTCCGGTCGGACCGGGCCCGCCAGTTGACGCGACTGCTCGCCGACATTCGTCCCGAGGCCTGGGCCGACCAGTTCGACACTGCGCCACCCGAAGCCGAGGTCGTGATGATGACCCAGTACGACAAGACGTTCGACCTCCCCGTGGCGTATCCGCCGACCCAGCCCGAGAACGTGCTGGGTGAGGTCCTCGCGGACCACGACAAGAGCCAGCTCCGTATCGCCGAATCGGAGAAGTACGCCCACGTAACGTACTTCCTCAACGGCGGCCGGGAAGTCGAGTTCGACGGCGAGATCCGCGAAATCGTCGAGAGTCCGGACGTCCCCACCTACGACGAGCAGCCGGAGATGAGCGCGCCCGAGGTGACCGACACCGCGATCGACGTCCTCGAGTCGGCGGACCCTGACAGTCTCGTACTCAACTACGCCAACCCGGACATGGTCGGCCACACTGGCGATTACGACGCTGCGATCGAAGCCGTCGAAGCCGTCGACGGACAGCTCGGACGACTCGTCGATGCACTCGAGGCGGACGGTGCTCACGTCCTGATCACCGCAGATCACGGCAACGCCGACGACATGGGGACGGAAGACGACCCACACACGGCCCACACGTACAACGACGTACCCCTCGTCTATCTGTCACCCGACGGGAGCGACGGCGGCCGAACGGTCCGTCGAGGCGGGACCCTCGCCGATGTCGCGCCAACGTTGCTCGAGTTGCTCGGTCTCGAGCGGCCGCCCGAGATGACCGGCGAGCCCTTACTCGAGTGACGAACTGCGGACCCGGGCCGTTGGGCTCCGATCGTCGCGGAGGGGTAGAGTTATGTCCGTCGCGGCGGAACATCCACCAATGAGTACCCAGGACGCCGTTCAAGGAGGCGAACGGAAAGAAGAGATCAAACGAGCGATGTATATTCTGATCGTCTGGACGGGTGCCGTCATCGTCATCGGTATTCTGCTCGTCCTGTTTAGCGACGTGTTCGCGTCCGTCTTCGCGTAGTCAGGGCGTTCTGAGCGGTGTGACGGACAGCTCTCGAGTTCTAAATCGGTGAGGAGAGCCGACGCGTCTCGACTCCGACGTCGGCGTGTTTTGCAACAACTCGCGCTTTTACCACCCCAGCAGACGACTATCGGGACGTATGACCGAGGAATCCGACGATCGACGGTTCGCGACCGACAGCGTCCACGCCGGGCAAGAGCCCGATCCGACCACCGGTGCCCGAGCCCCGCCGCTGTACCAGACCACGTCCTACGAGTTCGAGGATACCGACCACGCCGCGGCGCTGTTCGGCCTCGAGGAGTTCGGCAACATCTACTCGCGGATCATGAACCCGACGAACGCGATGTTAGAGGAACGCATCGCGACGCTCGAGGGCGGCGTCGGGGCACTCGCCACGTCGTCTGGGATGGCTGCGTTCGACCTGGCGACGTTCATTCTTGCCGACGTCGGTGACAACATCGTCTCCTCGTCGTCGCTGTACGGCGGGACGTACACGTACCTCACCCACACCGTCGAGAAGCGAGGGATCGAGACGACGTTCGTCGACACGCTCGATTACGAGGCCTACGCGGAGGCGATCGACGACGACACGGCCTTCGTCCACCTCGAGACCATCGGCAACCCGGCCCTCGTGACCCCCGATATCGAGCGCATCGCCGACATCGCACACGACCACGACGTGCCGCTGTTCGTCGACAACACCTTCGCGACGCCGTATCTCTGCCGGCCGCTCGAGCACGGCGCGGACCTGGTCTGGAACTCGACGACCAAGTGGATTCACGGCGCGGGCTCGACCGTCGGTGGGATTCTGGTCGACGGCGGCTCGTTCCCCTGGGACGAGGGCGACTACCCCGAAATCGCTGAGCCGAACCCGGCCTATCACGGCGTCAACTTCTACGAGACCTTCGGCGAGCAGGCGTTTACCATCGCCGCACGCACCCGCGGCCTGCGCGACCTGGGCAACCAGCAAGCGCCGTTCGACGCCTGGGTCACCCTCCAGAAACTCGAGAGCCTGCCGCTGCGTATGGAAAAACACAGCGAGAACGCCATGGCCGTCGCCGAGTACCTCGAGGACCACTCCGATGTCGCCTGGGTCAACTACCCCGGCCTCGAGAGCCACGAGACCCACGACAACGCCAGCGAGTACCTCGAGGGCGGCTACGGCGGCATGATCACCTTCGGGCTCGAGGGCGGCTACGACGCGGCCGAGGCGGTCTGTAACGAGGTCGAACTGTTCAGCCTGCTAGCAAACGTCGGCGACGCGAAGTCGCTGATCATCCACCCCGCGAGCACGACCCACCAGCAGCTCACCGAGGAGGAGAAACTGGCCAGTGGGGTCACCGACGACCTCATCCGTCTCTCGGTCGGGGTCGAAGACGTCGACGACATCATCGCGGATCTCGATCGGGCGATCGACGCGACGACGCAGTGACGGCGGTTCGACTCGGATCGCCGTAATTGGGGGTTGTTCCCGCAATCGGGGTGTGTGCCACGCTTCGGAAGGGTGGCGACGGACGACTCACTCCCGGTACCGACACGATAATTTATATAATTTCAACTCTATTATAGCTCTATGGATAATGAGAATATCGATCACGTCGAACAGCTGAAACTGGTCGGGATCGGATTCGTCGTCGCTGGCCTCGTTATCGCCCCTGGTTCCTTCGTGATCGGGTCGACTGGAATCGTTGGTATCGTACTCGGACTCGGTGTTCTCGTGTGGGTCATCGAGTACAGGCGAGCGGCCACCGTTGGGATCGGACTCGGTATCGCAGTAAGCGGCGGCCTCGCTCTTTTGCCGGCCACCGGGACGTGGGATATCAGTATGCTGGAGTTCGCCGTCGGATCGATCGGTATCGGAATCGTCGATTATCTCCTCGCACCGGCATACGTGAAGCTACAGGAGACTGGTGACCGAACGCGTAGCAGTAAATGAGCGTCTCACTCTCACGGTAATGGGTCGGCCGACACGTCTCGGGTTTGGATCGTCGATTCGTTTCGAAACGATCGTGTCGATTGATCGTTGCTAACAGAACCCTAGTCTGTCATCCTGACACACGATTTCGTCCACATTGGTCGTCCCACAGCCGACTGATGCGATGATTCGACACGCGATTCCAACGAACGTCACACAGCCGATCCCACCGACTCCTGAAACACCAAGGAGGCCACAGATGAACGCTAACGGTGCTGAACAGCCGATACGGCAGATGGTTCGAACGTTGAATTTACAGGCAGAACAGAATATACTCTGGACTGCTACTTCTCCGTCGGTATCGAACTCGATCTCTTCTTGACTTCCGTCTTCCTCGATAATCTGCTTTGTTGAATAGCTGCTGAATGAGGGTTAGAGTGGCTCACAGAGCTTTTCTATGTTGATGATGGCGAACATGAGGACGATTTCAC
>NZ_AOMA01000052.1 GCF_000337895.1 Halobiforma nitratireducens JCM 10879 | reverse complement strand
GTCGATTTCCATACCAACCTCGATTTCCTCGACTTCACCCTTCTAACCCGTGATATCAGCTGATTAGATCGCTCTTCAACAGAGCACGATAATCAGGGCCTCGGTTGGCGCGTCGTCGTCATCTCGCTCGACGTATTCTAGTTCCGAGAGGACGACGCTTTCACCATGCTTCGGCGTCCCATCGTCTCTATCTTCTGTTTCAACCGCGATCGTGACGTGACCCTCGTCGTATGCGTCGAACTCCTCGGATTTGATATCGACCTCGAACGAGACAACAGTCCGAATTGTCTCTCCGTCGGACGATCGACCGGCAAATACCTCATTTGGACGTAATTTGTTGCCTGACTCCTGAACGATCTTTCTGAGATCGCGGTACGCTTCTGTCCGCCTTGCAGCCGCTGCAGCCTTCTTTGCTTCCGGTCCCTCAAGAATTTCGTTTTCTATATCATTTTCGGGACTGTCTGCAGTAACCGGTCCCGTCATCCCTCCTATACCTGTAATCCCCACAGCACCTACTGTCAGGCTTTGGAGAACTGTTCGTCGACTTTTCGGATTTTGGCCGGCCCGTTCGTTGTTTCCTTCGAGATGTCGGGTATCGTTGTCGGCTCTTTCCACACGTTTGTCCGTGTCAACTGATTCATTCATTTCCTCATCGCCTTCCGCTTCACTGTCCGATCTTTCTCCAGTCATATTTGATTATAATAGCCCGTTGCACGCTTTCGAAATTAGCTCCGACCTATCGCGGTGTAGTCACTAGCGTCTAAAATAGTCACTTTAACTAGACTAGAAG
>NZ_AOMA01000051.1 GCF_000337895.1 Halobiforma nitratireducens JCM 10879 | reverse complement strand
GAGCCGTATGCGCCATTAGCCTCAGTTTCCCGAGGTTATTGCGCTCCAGAGGGTAGTTTGGCCACGTGTTACTGAGCTATCTGCTACGGGCCTCAACCCGTGCAACTAGCATGGCTAAATCGGACTCCAATAGCAATGGCCTCCGGCAGGATCAACCGGAATGCTCTTCCCCCAAATGGGGGAGGTTGGCGGAGTATGTATAATACACACTCACTTGCTATGGTCCACGTTCGATGACTCCACTCGCGACCGAGCAGGCGTCACCGAACTGTCGAGGCTAACATCAGATCCCATCTGTACGGCGGACCGCAGGGGTGGAATCCTCATCTCCTTCGGACGTATTCCTA
>NZ_AOMA01000050.1 GCF_000337895.1 Halobiforma nitratireducens JCM 10879 | reverse complement strand
CCATCGTCATGACCTACGACCTCGAAGCACTGATGACTGACCTCGGCGGCGGCGAGGAACGTGACTCGATCACCTTCGCGGTCGACCGTAACGGCCAGCTGGTTCTCGACGGAACGTACACCGGGACCGGCCAGGACGCGCTGCAGGACGACTACACCCAGAGCGGATTCCTCGAGCCCTACGAGAACGACGACGGCGAGTTGCTCGAGGAAGCGCTCAGGGACCACAGCACGAACGCGTCCGGGGCGCTCGTCTTCGACGGAGCACCGGGCGGTACGCTCGGGGACGAACCCTACAACTTCGCTCCCGACGGCTACGTCGCGGCCTATCACAACACGGAGATGGACCTCGTCGTGTTGACCCATACGTCGACCGAAGACGCGTATGGGTTCGTCGACTCGGTCAACCAGTACGGTACCCTGGCGACGCTCGGCGGCGTCCTTCTGATCGGTCTCGTCGGGGCGATCCTCGGTCGCAACACCTCTCGGTCGATCGATCGGTTGACCCAAAAGGCCCAACAGATGGAGCAGGGTGATCTCGACGTCGACCTCGAGACCAAACGGATCGACAACATCGGACGACTGTACCAAGGGTTCGATTCGATGCGTGCCGAACTCAAGGAGACGATCAACGAGGCCGAACGAGCCCGAGCCGAAGCCGAGGCAGAACGCGAAGAGGTCAAACGGATCAACGACCAGCTCGAGCGGAAGGCCGACGAGTACAGCGACGTGATGCAGTCGGCCGCCGACGGCGACCTGACCGTTCGGATGGATTCCGAGGCCGACAACGAGGCGATGAGCGACATCGCCGCGGAGGTCAACGANATGTGTATAAGAGACAGGATGGATTCCGAGGCCGACAACGAGGCGATGAGCGACATCGCCGCGGAGTTCAACGAGATGCTCGGCGAAATCGAGGCGACGATCGATCGCCTCGCTCAGTTCGCCACCGACGTCGCGACCGCCTCCGAACAGGTTACCGCCTCGAGCGAGGAGGTTCGGTCCGCGAGCCGCGAAGTCAGCAGTTCGATCCAGGAGATTTCCGACGGGGCCGAACGCCAGCATCAGTCGCTGCAGTCGGTCGACACCCAGATGAACAACCTCTCGACGACGACCCAGCAGATCGCGGCCTCCTCGAACGACGTCGCCGACATCGCCGAACGCACCGCCCGCACCAGTCGCGACGGACAGAACGCCGCCGAAGAGGCGATCGACGCCTGTAACGACCTCGAGGCCGAGTACGACGAGGTCGTCGCCGNGCCCGCACCAGTCGCGACGGACAGAACGCCGCCGAAGAGGCGATCGACGCCTGTAACGACCTCGAGGCCGAGTACGACGAGGTCGTCGCCGAGTTCGACGAACTGCGGTCGCAGGTCGACCAGATCGACGACCTCGCGGATACGATCGCCGAGATCGCCGAGCAGACGAACATGCTCGCGTTGAACGCCAACATCGAGGCCTCCCGGTCGGCCAGCGGTAGCGATACGGAAGGGTTCAGCACGGTTGCAGCCGAAGTCAAGGAACTCTCCCAGGACGTCAAAGACGCCGCCAAACAGATCGGTGACCGCCTCGAGGCGGTCCAGGAACAGACCGAGCGGTCCGCGACGGAAGTCGATCGCACCAGCGAAGAGATCGAACGCGTCAACGACCTCGTCAGCGANGCCTCGAGGCGGTCCAGGAACAGACCGAGCGGTCCGCGACGGAAGTCGATCGCACCAGCGAAGAGATCGAACGCGTCAACGACCTCGTCAGCGACGTCGTCACGGCCCTGGAAGACATTACCGAGTACGCAGCCCAGACCAACGACGGTGTCCAGGAGATTTCCGCAGCGACCGAACAACAGGCCGCCTCGACGCAGGAGGCCGTCGCGATGGTCGACGAGGTCGCAACGATCTCCGAAGAGACGACCTCCGAAGCCGAGACCGTCGCCGCAGCCGCCGAGGAACAGACCTCCGCACTGACGGAAGTGTCGAACTCCGCGGACGAACTCAGCCAGCAGGCGACGGTCCTCTCGGAGGCGCTCGACCGGTTCGACACCGACGCGGACGACGACGCCGGCTCGCTCGGGATCGACGAGCTCGAAACCGAGCACGAGTCTGCCGGCGAAACCCTCTCGTTCGACGAGGACGACGGAACCGGGGTAGTCGAAGAGACCGAATCGGCCGACGCCAACGCCGGCTCCGATCCCCTCGACGACTGGAGCTAATCGCTTCCGTTCCCGGCTCTCCGCTGGGATCGGTTCAGTACCGCCCGCTTCTTTCCGATCCCTTTTGATTGCTTTTCGCCGCCCATTCCCGTCCCACTCGAGGACCCGTTGTGATCGGCGTCTCGCAGCCACCCGAACCGCTCTCTCTCATCCGACGGAGTCGGTAATGGTAGCCTGCTGTTCGTTCTCACACGCCTGGACTTCCGGACCAGCAGAAATAACAATAATTGGTTGTAATCTTTCTTCATGCTTAATCGATTGAGGGGGATCGTCCCGACACGGATCAGACGGAGTTACGCCCTGAAATTCGGGCTGGTATTGTTGTTTCTCGGCCTCGCGGTCGGGACGGTCGGAATCGTCGAGACGGCGATGATCACTGATGGGGTAGAAGAGACGGTCCTCGAGGACCAACAAGAGACGGCTGTCCAGGAGAAGACGGCACTCGAGAACTGGGACGACCGGAACGAGCAACTACTGCTTTCGGCGTCGAAAGCGCCGTTTTTCGAATCCGGTGCGGACGACGAAGCGATCGAGGACTACCTCCAAGACGTCTACCACGACCTCCCGGAGGAGACGCGGTCGAACGCCGTCTACGTCGATACGGAGACCGGCGACATACTCGCCGGAAGCGGTACTGACGCGGGATCACTCGAGGAACTCGCGTTCCCCGACACTGGAGCGCTCGAGGACGACATCTCCGAGCACGTGGTCCAGCGAACCGAGCCCTACGGCATGAGCGACGAGACGGAACTCGCGTTCGAGGAGCGACCGGTTCGGTCCTACTATCTCGCGGTTGGGGAAGACGAGGACCGGGCGCTCGTGTTCACCTTCAACCTCGCGGACCGGTCACTGGAGATGGCGAGTTCGACGCAGCTGGACACGGTCGTGACGATCGTCGACGATGAGGGGCGAATCGTCGCCGACGACGCGTTCCTCGGATACGACGACTACCAGGACGGCACGTCGTTCGGCGTGACGTATCCGGACGAGAACGTTCTCGAACAGGCTAGAGCGGATTCGCCGGGCGCGATGCTCGTCGAACGGGAACCTGGTGACGTGTTGACGGACGCGCCGTACGAGTTCGACGCCGACGAGTACGTCGTCGGGTATCAGACGACCGACGAAGGGTGGACGGTCCTCGTCCACACCTCGGAACAGCAGGCGCTGGGTCTGGTCAACTCGATCGGCCAGTTCGGCGCGCTCGTAACCGCCGGCGCAGTGTTGCTAATCGGGCTCGTCGGTGCCGTCATCGGCCGCAACACGGCCGTGTCGATCGATCGGTTGACGGAGAAAGCACAGCGGATGGAAGAAGGTGACCTCGAGGTCGATCTCGAATCCGAGCGCATCGATAGTATCGGCCAACTGTACGATCGGTTCGACTCGATGCGGGTCGAACTCAAAGAGACGATCGAAGAGGTCGAACGCGAACGCGAGCGTGCCGAGACCGAACGCGAACGCGTCGCACAACTCAACACCCACCTCGAGCGGAAGGCCGACGAGTACAGCGACGTGATGCAGTCGGCCGCCGACGGCGACCTGACCGTTCGGATGGATTCCGAGGCCGACAACGAGGCGATGAGCGACATCGCCGCGGAGTTCAACGAGATGCTCGGCGAAATCGAGGCGACGATCGATCGTCTCACCCAGTTCGCCACCGACGTCGCGACCGCCTCCGAACAGGTTACCGCCTCGAGCGAAGAAGTGAGGACGGCCAGCCAGGAGGTCAGCGAATCGATCCAGGAGATTTCCGACGGGGCCGAACGCCAGCACCAGTCGCTGCAGTCGGTCGACACCCAGATGAACAACCTCTCGACGACGACCCAGCAGATCGCGGCCTCCTCGAACGACGTCGCCGACATCGCCGAACGCACCGCCCGCACCCTGTCTCTTATACAC
>NZ_AOMA01000049.1 GCF_000337895.1 Halobiforma nitratireducens JCM 10879 | reverse complement strand
AAAGCCGAGACCGTCGCCGCAGCCGCCGAGGAACAGACCTCCGCACTGACGGAAGTGTCGAACTCTGCGGACGAACTCAGCCAGCAGGCGACGGTCCTCTCGGAGGCGCTCGACCGGTTCGACACCGACACGGATGCCGACGGCGAGCGAACGGAGCAGGTACTCGCGGACGCGGCGACCGACGCTTCGGAGACGGAGTTCGCGTTCGACGAGGACACCGACGTGGCGGCGGACGCGACTCCAGATTCGTCGGAGTGACCGGCGGACTCCGACGGGCGTGAGCTTTTTTGTGCCCGGCGCTCGACTCGAGGGCGTGCGCGTACGCCACGAACCGACCGACGGTGGATCGACGATCCTCGCATCGAGGGTCGACCTCGCGGATTCGATTCTCAGTCAGACCCGCGGTCTCATGTTCCGCCGGTCGATTCCCGACGACTACGCGCTCGCGTTCCGGTTCGACGCGGCGGAGACCCGGGATGTCCACATGCTGTTTGTCTTCTTCCCGATCGACGTCGTCTGGATCGTCGACGACGTCGTCGAACGGGTCGAACGGCTGCCCCCGTGGCGTGGATTCGAACGGGCGGAGGCGGACACGATCCTCGAGTTCCCCGCGGGAACGGCGACTGGCGTCGAATCCGGCGATCGAGTGATCCTCGAAGACGGTTAACGCCGGAGGTCTGGTGGACGAACGTTCATTCTTCGATGGATATGTCGGCAACTAGTCTCGATTCGTAAACGCTGACATAGTACACAGGTTTAAGTCGCGGAGGTTCGAAGGACGGGACACGATGACACGAGATTCGTTCTCATCGCCGGACGAGGATAGAGGAAGTCGGGGCAACCCGGCTGGGCGCGAAATTCCGCGACGAACGTAGTCGCAGTTCATCACTCTTGTCAGTCGATCATACCCCTGGAGAGACGATTCCATCGGATCGTACAGTCCGCCTTCTCGATACGACGCTGCGGGACGGCGAACAAGCACCGGGCGTCTCGCTATCGCCGGACGAAAAAGTCGAGATCGCCCGTTCGCTCGAGCGTGCTGGCGTTTCGGTCGTCGAAGCCGGCAGCGCCTGTACGGGTGCCGGCGAGCGTCGCGCGATCGCTCGGGTGACCGATCTCGATCTCGACGCCCGCGTGACGAGTTTCTGTCGCGGGCTCGAGAGCGATGTCGATCTCGCGCTCGAGTGTGATGTCGACGGTGTCCACGTCGTCGTCCCGGCAAGCGACCGACACGTGGAGTCGAAGGTCGGCACCTCGCGCGAGGACAACCTCGCGACGACGGCCGAACTCGTCGAGTATGCGACCGACCACGACCTGTGGGTCGAGGTCATCGGCGAGGACGGCTCTCGAGCCGACCTCGGCTACCTTGAGGAGTTGGCCGAGACGGCTCTCGATGCGGGCGCGGACCGGTTCTGTTTTGCAGACACCGTGGGTCACACGGGTCCAGAGCACACCGCGACCGCGGTCTCCCGGCTCGCCGAGCACGGGCCGGTCAGTGCCCACACCCACGACGACCTCGGGCTGGGCGTGACGAACGCGCTCGCGGCCGTCTCCGCGGGAGCAGACCTGGTCCACTGTACGGTCGACGGCCTCGGCGAACGCGCCGGCAACGTCGCCCTGGAGGAGGTCGCGATCGCGCTCGAGCACGTCTACGGCGTCGAAACTGTCGCCCTCGAGAGGCTGTACGAACTCGCACAGCTCGTCTCTCGAGCGACTGGCGTCCAGCTGCCGCCGAACAAGGCCGTCGTCGGCGAGAACGCGTTCACCCACGAGAGCGGGATTCACACCGACGGTACGCTCAAAGACGACCGGATGTACGAGCCGTACCCGCCCGAGACGGTCGGACGTGAACGGCGGCTCGCGCTCGGGAAACACACCGGCCGTGCGGGCGTCGAAGCGACGCTCGAGGAACACGGCGTCGAGGCGACCGACGACGAGGTCGCCGCGATCGCCGAACGCGTGACCGAACTCGGGGACCGTGGCCGGCGGGTCACCGACGCCGATCTGCTGGCGATCGCCGAGGACGTGACCGGTGACGACCGCGAGCGGGTCGTCGAACTGCTCGACCTCACCGCCACCAGCGGCGGTGCCGTCCCCACGGCGAGTATCCGACTCGATGTCGACGGCGAACAGCGAGTCGCCAGCGGAACCGGCTCCGGACCGGTCGACGCAGCCGTCTCGGCGGTCCGCGAGGCTCTCGGTTCGCAGGCCGACGCGGAACTCGAGTCCTACCACGTCGACGCGGTCACGGGCGGGACGGATGCGGTCGTCACCGTCGAAGTGACGATGGTCCGGGACGATCGCTCGGTGTCGGTCGCCCGCAGCGAGGCGGACATCACCCGCGCGAGCGTCGAGGCGATGGTCGACGCGCTCGATCGACTGCTCGCGACCGAGGAACGGCCGTTCGCACCAGCGGACGACTGAGTGTACCGATTCCGCTTTTGAGACTCGGTGGCTCGCTCAGTGGAACGGCTGTCGACTGAGCAACTCCCAGGGATCGAAGAGGTACAACACTGCGAGAAAGAGCGCGACGACGATGACGAACAGCCGTGCAGCGTCGTCGAGCGTCTGTGGGACGCCGGGCTCGAGCGTGATCGCCATCAGGGCTGCGACGCCGATCCAGAGCGTTCCGACGATCATCCGGTCACGCGTGTCCATACCGGTGGTTCGGGCGCGTTCTCAAGAAAGGTCCGCATTGGGACTGCGGTCATCGGTCGAACGCCGCTGGGTCCCACCGGAGGGGCTCGGCGTACTCCGTCCACCAGCCGTGCTCCCGAAGGACGTGCCGGGCGAACGGCGGATTGCGAATCAACTCGAGTTTCGCGAGGTGGTGACACAGCGGCTCCGGTACGTCCTCGAAGTCGACCGTCCGTCGTTTCGTCTCGGACGGCTCCGTCGGCTCGAACTCGCGCTCCAGTTCCGTCGTGATCGTTCCGGGCTGGTAGCGGTACCAGATTTCGTACTCGCGAAACGGGTCGATGCCGTCCGGCGACCCGGGTCGACGGACCTGAATCTTGAACCGTTCGCCGTTGTCCACGACGGCCTCTCCGTTCCACAGATACCCCCTGGCCATGAGTTTGATCTGTTCGGCGTCGGTTACACCGCCGTCGACGATCGCCCGTCCGTCGGTGTACGGATCGTCGTCGAGACCCAGGTCCGTCCGTCGGTACCGAACGCGTTCGGAGTCCTGGTACGGAAGTTCGACGGCGAGTGCTCGCTCGAGCGTGTCCTCGATCGGGCCAACGTCGTCGAGGACGGCCCACTCGTCGGCGCGTAGCTTCTCGCGGCGCGTGTTCGTTCCCCACTCTTCGGCCGACTGTGGTTTCGGATCGATCCAGGTCGACATACATGACAATTGTTAACGAAAGACAATAGTTCATTCGAATAGTTCCAACGGACGTATCGGTCGACGATCGAGCGAGCCCGCAAAAACACGAAGTCCGTCCGAAGCGTCGACGAACCGACCCACGAATCGNGGTCGACGATCGAGCGAGCCCGCAAAAACACGAAGTCCGTCCGAAGCGTCGACGAACCGACCCACGAATCGACCGGTTAGAGGTCCAGTCCGCCGTCGACGGTCCCCTCGTCGAGGACGTTCTTGCGGTTGTCGACCATTCCGACGTCGTCGTAGGCGACCGGCCCCGGCACCTGCTCGGCGTTCGGCCCCGGCTCGTTGCCGATGTAGCGGACGTTCGGGTTCGTGTTGTACTCCTCGAGTAGCTGGAACTGCGAGGAGCCGTCGCCGTACTCCCCCTCGACGAGCCGTCGTGCCTGGTCCTCGGTCAACCCGTCGTCGTCCTCGTCGTCGGCCGGCTCCTCTTCGCCCTCGAGGATGGCGATCGCGTCCTGTAGCTCTTCCTCGTCGGGGTCGTCCTCGAGCGCCCGTGCCAGCGGCACGTCCTCGAGGTACTGCTGGGGATCGCTGTCGGGATCGTTCATGTCCCCGAACTGGATCGCACCCGGTGGGCAGGCCTCTTCACAGGCCGTGGTGCCGACCATGTCCTCGCCCATCTGCCCGTCCTGGCGGGCCGGATCGAAAACACACTTTTCCATGACGCCCTGCGGACCGGCACCGCTGACCCAGCGGTCACGTTCGTCGTAGATCATGTCCTCGTCCATCTCCTCCGCCCCTTCGGGCGGTCCTTCCCACTGGAAGTAGTTGACGCCGTAGGGGCAAGCGACCTGGCAGTACCGACAGCCGATACAGACGTCGTAGTCGGTCAACACGAGCCCACCGGCGTCGCGGGTGTGACGTGCCGTCGTTGGACAGACCTTCTCGCAGGGGGCGTCGGTACAGTGCTGACAGGGCCGGATCAGGTAGTTGAAATCCCGCGTGGAATCGAAGTCGTCGGGCTCGGGGGACTCGACGATGCCGTCCTCGTACGCGAGGATGTACATCCAGTTCGCTCCGTCGTTCCACTGGTGTTCGGCGTTGCAGGCGACGACACAGGAGAGACAACCGTCGCAGGTCTCGAGGTCGAGGGCCATTCCCCACTGGGTTCCGTCACCGTCACCGTCACCGCCGGCGTCGGCGTCCGCACCCTCCGCGTCCTCGTCCTGTACCGCACTCGTCGGTGGATCGGGCGACTGGCTCGCTCCGAACGCGCCGAGCCCGACGGCACTCGCGCCCACACCCATCTTCTTCATCACGTCTCGCCGGGATTCGTCGCCGCCGATCGTCGACAGTAACTCGGAGACCGCCCCCTCGTCGCTGTCCGCCTCGCGGGCGGCTTCGATCCGACCGGCCATCGGCCGCTCGTCCTCGCCGAACTCCTCGACGACGTCCTCGTGGTAGCGATCGTAAAACTCCTCGTCGGTGAGTTCGCCCTTCGTCAACCGCATCGCGTCCTTGGCCATCTCCATCCCGAGTTCGGCGTCGTACTCGGTCTCCTCGAGCATCTCCTCGAATCGATCCTCGGCGGCCTCGCCGAGTGGGTGGAAGGTGTCGTTACCGTTACTGTCGGAGTCGTCGGATGCGTCACTCATCGACCGTCGCCACCTCGCGTTCGGCCCATGGTCCGCTCTCGGCGGGCAACTCGAGTTGCCGACAGGTCTTCACGACGGCCTGCGCACAGAAGGGACGCATTGTCAGTCACACTCTCCGGTCTACAGCCACGTCGAAAAGAAACGAGCCTGCGAATGACGGCCCACTATGCGATATAGTGACATACGCCGGACTGGCGACGAGACACGTGAGCGCTAACCCATAGACGGCGTCGGGGCCTTACGTTGACTTACCCCGCCACGCGTCGCTCGTCGGCGTTGGTCGCTACAGAAGCGCCGAGAGGGAGATTTGAACTCCCGAGTCCGTGAGGACAGCAGATTTCGAATCTGCCGCCTTGGCCGGGCTAGGCTATCTCGGCTCACCCCTATCTACCCGCGAGACGTTTTTACCGGTTTCGATTTTTCTCGCTGTCTGTGACGACTTCTCGATGTCGCGTGCCCACGTTTCTCGAACGTAAACGATTTGACGCGAGCCGCCGACGCCGTTCCCATGGACGTGACACAGGCCAGCAGCGAGTGCGAAGCCGTCCTCGAGACAGTCGGTCAGGCCGTCATCTGCGATCGGTCCTTCCTCGAAGAGATTCTCGTCGGCGTCGTCGCACGGGGCCACGTCCTCGTGGAGGACGTTCCCGGAACCGGGAAGACGCTGACCGCCCGCAGCGTCGCCGACGCGCTCGGTCTCTCCTTTTCGCGCATCCAGTTTACGCCCGATCTGCTCCCCGCGGACGTGACCGGCACTCACGTGTTCAACGAGCGCGAGCGGACCTTCGAGTTCAACGAGGGCCCCATCTTCGCCAACATCGTCCTCGCGGACGAGATCAACCGCGCACCGCCGAAAACGCAGGCCGCGCTGCTCGAGGCCATGGAAGAAGGACAGGTCACCGTCGACGGCGAGACCCGCCAACTGCCGGACCCGTTTTTCGTCATCGCGACGCAAAACCCCGTCGAGCAGGAGGGGACCTTCCCGCTTCCCGAGGCACAGGTCGATCGCTTCCTCGTCAAGACCTCGATGGGATACCCCGACGAAGCCGGCGAGATCGATCTCCTCCGTCGCCGCGCCGGTCGCGAGACGACCAGCCCCTCCGTCGAGGCAGTCCTCGAGCCCGAGCAGGTCGACCACCTCCGCTCGGTGCCGGAGACGGTCCGCGTCGACGACGACCTGCTCGAGTACGTCGCCGCGCTCGCTCGGGAGACGCGAACCGACGGACGCGTCGAGGTCGGCGTCTCTCCGCGGGGTACCCAGCGACTGTTCGAGGCTGCACGGGCCTACGCGACGCTCGTCGGTCGCGAGTACGTTACGCCCGACGACATCAAGCGCGTCGCGAAGTCGGTGCTCGCCCATCGACTGGTGTTGACCCCGGACGCGACGGTCAACGATGTCGACAAAGTGCGGGTCGTCGACGGCGTCCTCGAGTCGGTGCCGGTACCGACACTCGAGTAGCCCGACCTATCGATCGTCGGCGTCACTGCCGGCGTACTCGAGAACCGCGGTCGCGATCGCTTTTCGTGCCCGTTCGACTTCGTCCCACTCGATCGTCTCGTCGGGATAGTGAGCCTCCGAGATGCTTCCCGGACCGAACACGACGGTCGGGATGCCCGCCTCGACGTAGTGGCGCGCGTCAGCGCCGTAGGTCGCAGCCGCCGGGTCGGCGTCGGGAACGCCTGTAACGGCCATTCCCTCACGTACCGCGTCGACGATGGGTTCGTCGGCGTCGATCTCCGACGGTTCGAACTGCACGGAGAAGCGTTCGAACGTTGGCGGCTGCTCACGGAGCCACGGATCGTCCGCCACGACCTCCGCGAGCCGCTGTTCGAACTGGTCCTCGACCTCGTCGACCGTCTCGCCGGGGAGCACGCCGATCCGGAACTCCGCGGTCAGCGACGAGGGCACCGTCGACGCCCACGAGCCCGCTTCGACCGTCCCGCAGACGACGGGGGCCGGAATCTCGAACCCTTCGTACAGCGGATGCGTCGCCGTCGCCGACCGCTCGGACTCGAGGTCCACGAACGCCCGGCGAATCCGTTCGAACCGCGGGAGCACGTCTTCGCCGACCCACCGCATTGCAGCGTGGGCACTCCGGCCCGTCAACTCGAGTCGTTTCATCAGACAGCCCTCGCAGGCGACGACCGGTCGGAGTGCCGTCGGTTCGGCGACGATAGCCGCGTCGCGATCGAACGGATAGGGATTCTCGAGGGCTGCGGTGGCAGCACCGAAGCCACCGTCTTCCTCGCCGGCGACGGCTTCGACGACGATCCGGAGGTCGGCGTCGAAAGCGCCGGATTCGACCGATTCGCGTACGTCCAGCGCGGCAGCGACGCAGGCCCCGACGGCGGATTTCATATCGGCCGCACCTCGGGCGGTGAGCGTCTCCGGGTCGTCGCTGTTTCCGTCGTCGGGGCTGTTGCGTCGAACCGGCTCGTACGGGTCGCTCGACCATACCGTTCGGTCCGCGGGGACGACGTCGAGGTGTCCGTTCAGAACGACGGTCGGATACTCGTCGCCTCCGTTCGGGTCCGCCTCCCCTAGCGCGAGGACGCCGGCGACGCTCCGTCGACCGTCGACGTCGATGGCATTCGGATCGTCCGGAAACGACGGGTGGTCCGACAGCAACTCGGGGTCTGCGTCCCACGTGTACGTGTCGAAATCGAGTTCAGCGAGGCGTTCACACAGCCACTCGGCCGCGACAGCTTCCTCGCCGGCAGTCGTTCGGAACCGGCAGAGTCTATCGACGAACGCCCGAAGATCGAAGTCCATACGGCCACGAGAGTGCCGTTTCCATATAGTAGTTGGCCGACGGAGATGTCGCCGTACCGACTAGCCGGTGTTTTTCATCCCCGCGGCGATTCCCTTGACCGTCAGTCGCAGCGTCCGCTCCTCGACGTCGGTGCGGTGAGTCTGGTCGAGGAGGTAGACCTGCAACAGGTTGAGCGGGTCGACGTAGGGGTTGCGCCGCTGTAGGTTCTCGCCGAGCCAGTCGCGGGTGTGCAACTGGTCGCGCTGGCCGATCGTCTTGATCAGTTCGGCGGCGCGTTCGTACTCCGCGCTCACTCGAGGGAAGAACCGTTCCTGCAGGTCGTCGTCGGCCAGGTCGGCGTACCGCTGGGCGATCTCGAGTTCGGTCCGGGACAGCGACAGTGCGGCGTTGTCGAGCGTGGTCCGGAAGAACGGCCACTCCTCGTACATCTCCTGGAGGGTCTCCATCGACCCCCCGCCGCTCGACGATTCCGAGGAACGGGGCTCCTCGCCCTCGAGATACGCATCGATTCCGGCCGCGAGCGCGTACCAGCCCGGCAGGATACACCGCGACTGTGTCCAGGAGAACACCCACGGGATCGCCCGCAGGTCTTCAACGGTGCGTTCGCCCGATCTGGACGCCGGCCGGGAGCCGAGGTTGAGGTCCTCGATGACCGTGATCGGCGTCGCCTGCTCGAAGTACCGGACGAACCCGTCGCTCTCGAGGAGATCGCGGTACTCCCTGCGGGCAGCATCGGCCATCGTCTCCATCGCCTCGACCCACTCCTCGGGGACGTCCTCTTCCGGCTGCTCGAGCGCTCGCTTGCGTGCTCGCAACTGCGCGTTGAGCATCTGCTCGATGTTGCGCTCGGCGATCCGGGGGTTGGCGTACTTCTCGGCGATCGCCTCACCCTGCTCGGTGAACTTGACCTGGCCCGTGACAGTGCTGTTGGGCAGGGCAAGCAGCGCCTCGTTCATTGGACCACCGCCCCGAGAGATCGAGCCACCACGACCGTGGAACAGCCGCATCGTCACGTCGTGGTCGTCACAGATTTCCCCGAGTCGACGCTGGTTCTTGTACAGCGACCAGTTTGCCGCGAGAAAGCCGTTCTCCTTGTTCGAGTCCGAGTACCCCAGCATGATCTCCTGGGTGTGGTCCCGCGCCTCGAGTGCCCCCGCGTAGGCCTCGTTCTCGAACAGCGTCCCCATGATGCGCCGGGCACCCGAGAGGGCGTACTCGGTCTCGAGCAGCGGCACGATATCGATCCCGCAGTGTTCCGGCAGGGAGACGACACCGGCCTGATCGGCGAGAAAGAGGACTTCGAGGACGTGGCTCGGCTCTTCGGTCATCGAGATGGCGTAGGTGTCGATGGCTTCGACGCCGTACTCGGTCTGCCAGTCCCCGAGCTCGTCGAACAGCTGGAGGACTCGTACCGAGTCGTCGGACAGGTCCTCGGCGTCGGCAAGCGACGAGAGATCGAGGAGCGGATCGTCCTGCAAAACGGCGTCAGTGAGGAGTTCGACTCGTTCGTCCTCGGTCAGCGATCGGTAGTCGATCCCCTCGCGCTCGAGGGCTTCCGCGAGGGCGTTGGTGTGTTTCGCCTGGTGTTCACGCAGATCGAGGCTGGCAAGCGAGAAGCCAAACGTCGCGACCTGTCGGCGGATCGGATCGACGTGAGACTCGACGACGCCCTCGGCGTCGTTGTCCCGCAGGCTCTCGGCGATGACCGCGAGGTCTTCGCGGAGTTCGGCCACGTCGTCGTAGCCGCCGGGACGGACGTCGCCGACCCGATCGAGCCGCTCGCGCATGAGCTTGAGCTTCTGCCGGTAGGGCTCGTCGGGGTATCGCTCTTCGGCGGTCTTCGCGACTCCGGGCAGTCGCTCTCGGTCGTCCTCGAGCGACGCCTGGAACGCGGACCCCGCCGAAATCCGGCTCCCGTCCTGGCTCAACACGCCAGAGAGGCGCTTGAGCTGCTCACGGTACTTTTCGAGGACGACCTCGCGCTGTCGCTCGAGCGTGTTCGCGGTGACGTCGGGGGTTACGTAGGGGTTGCCGTCGCGGTCGCTGCCGGCCCACGAGCGGAACTCGAAGAGTTTCGGAATCTCGAGGTCGCCGTCGAGGGCGGCCTCCTCGTCGATGGCCTCGTCGAGTTCGTCGTAGACTTCGCCCACGACGTCGAACAGCGTGTTCTCGAGGTACCACTGCACGTTGCGGGCCTCGTCTTCGGGTTCGGGCTGGCGGTTTCGTACCTGCGGGGTCTGCCAAAGGCTCGTCACCTCGGCGTCGATGTCGCGCCAGACCTGACGTTGCTCCTTGTCGGTCAACAGCCGCTCGTCGATCGTCTCGAGGTGCGTCGAGATGGCCCGCAGCTTCGACTTGACGGTCTTGCGCCGGGCTTCCGTCGGGTGGGCCGTAAACGTCGGCTCGATGAGTACGTCGTCGAGCACCTGCTGGGCGGTCTCGAGGTCGGTCTCGCCGATCTCCTCGGCCGCGGTCTCGAGGCTGTCCTCGAGGGACCCCTCCTGGGAGCCGACCCGGATCGACCGGACCCGCTCGCGTTCCTCCGCGAGGTTGATCAACTCGAAGTAGGTCGTGAACGCCCGGGAAACGATCCGCTGCTGGTGGGGTGAAAGCCCCCGGAGGTCGCTGACCAGTGGCTCCCTGGACTCGAGGTCGCCCGACCGGTACGCAATCGCGTCGCGCCGGCACGACTCGACGGTTTCGAACGCGCTCCGTGACGTCTGTTCCTCGAGGACGTCCCCGAGCAATGCCCCGAGTTCGCGGACGTCCTGCCGAACGTCCCTGTTGTGCAGTTGCATATCACGCTACTAGCCACCCGAGTGTAAAAAATCCCTGGTGGAGTTTACAATTCTCGCCGGGCACACACTGTCGTCCACCGGTAATTCTTCATAATAAATATTCTCGCTCTGCAGCGATTTTCCGGTAGGAAACGATATCCAGAGAGACCCGGAGACGTTTTCGGGGAGAACGTTTTCTCAGTTTATCGTTGTGCTTCGTTCGGAGGTCGTCGAAGCCGATAGAGTGTGGTCGGTCGGGTGCGACAATGTCCCAGTGCTGGGGATCACTATCCCGATTTACCGGTGTCCCGCTTCGAGTCGTGGTGACACTGGAAACGACGTACAGTGAACCGTACGGGTCAGACCGGCTGTCGATGTCTCGTGGGCGTTCGACCGCTTCACCGATCTCCTCGAATACAAAGCCGAGATGGAGGGAACCTCGATTGAGGAGGTATCCGAGCAGGATACCTCGAAGTCGTGTTCGTGTTGTGGTCGCAAGCGTGACGCGAACCGTATTGAACGCGGGTTGTACGTCTGCGACCAGTGCGGGATGACGGTCGCCGGCACGCAGCTGGGACTGTCGGGATCGATGCAGGGACTCCGGGAGTTACTCGGCGATCTGGCGGCCGTCACGACCGACGACGCGACAGCGGTCGTCGACTGCTACGATCCCACCTTCGAGGGGGGCCGACGAGATGCTCGGGTACCGCGACGATCCGACGCCCGGGCTCGCCTCCCGCGTGCTCCACTACGAGTACGACGGTATCGTCGGGTACACCCTGCTTTCCGGCTGTTCAGACCCGATCGGCTCCGGGAAGCGGCGGTCGGAACTGGGTGGCGCGTCGCGGCGGTCCGACGGCCACACGACGCCTACTACTACCGTGTGGCCCTGTCGAAGCGGTAGCCGGGACTCCGTCGGGATCATGGTTTATTCGCGTCGACGTGGAACGACGGATCGGCGGCCCAACGCCCCCCGAACAGACCCATGTCACGTCACGTTCTCGTTCCGGTCGATGGCTCGGATCACGGTTTCGCCGGCCTCGAGTACAGTTTCGCGTCCGTTCCAGACGCGTCGATCACCGCGCTCCACGTCGTCGATCCTCGTCACGATCACGAGGGGGTCGCCGGCGGCCCGGAGTCGCTGTCGGAACGCGCCGAAAAGCACGGCGAGCGACTCCTCGAGCGAGCGGCCGACCGCGCCGACGAACGCGGCCACCACGGTGAGTTCCGGACCGCCCTTCGGAAGGGGACGCCGCACACGGAAATTCTCGCGGTCGCTGCCGGCGACGAGGACGACCCGATCGCCGATGTCGACCACGTCGTCCTCGGGAGCCACGGCGAATCGCCCATCACGCGGCCGTTTCTCGGTCGGGTCAGCGAGGCAGTCGTCCGCCGATCGCCGGTCACGACGACGGTCGTTCCGGAGACGACCGACGCGATCCGCGATCGAGAGCTTCCGGGTGACGTGCTCGTCCCACTCGACGGCTCCGAACAGGCCGAAGCGGCGCTCGAGTACGCGCTCATCGAGTTCCCGGAGGCGACCCACACGGGGTTTCACGCGCTGTCGCTCCCGTTCGACCGGCCCCGGACGGACGTCGAGGGAACCTATCTCGAGAGGGTACTCGCCGCCCACGAACACCGCGCCGAGGAGGTCCTCGAGTCGGCGACCGCGATCGCCGACGACCACGGGACGACGCTCGAGACGGCGACCGACGAGGCGAAGCCGGCGGCGGCGATCGTGGCGTACGCCGAAGCGAACGACTACGATCAGATCGTCATGGGAAGCCACGGTCGATCGCTTGCGGCCCGCCTGATAACGGGGTCGGTAGCTGAACAGGTCGTTCGGCGGTCGTCGCGAACAGTCACGCTCGTCCGCGGGCGGAACCCGGAGTGATCGGTCCGTAACGACGTTTGCCGGCCCGTCACCGCCGAGTGGCTGTGATCTCCGTCAGAGCGAGCACGCCCGACTCGAGGGCGTCGACGCCCCGAACTTCCGCGTCACCGACACGACGGCAACGCGTCCGCTACCGAACGCCGACGACTGCCAGCGTCTCCGGCCGATCGTGGCGTCGTTCGACGGTAAATCCGGCACTCTCGAGTTGCGTTTCGACCTCGGTGGGACCGAATCGTTCGTCGACTGGCGGCCCGTCTTCGCCGCTTCCGGTCGCCGACCAGTCGACGGTGACGAGTCGGCCGTCCGGACGAATCACCCGAGCGAGTTCCGCCATCGTCTCGTCGTCGGCGTACTCGTGGTGAGTCATCGTCGAGAACGCGGCGTCGAGTTCGCCGTCGTCGAACGGTAGCGAGGAGACCTCACTCGTCAGCAGGTCGACGTTCTCCGGGACGCCTTCCTCGCGGTGATACTCGTGCATCTCCGCCTGTACGTCGACCGCGTACAACGCGTCGACGAACGGGGCCACGTCCCGCGAATAGAAGCCCGTCCCCGACCCCAGGTCAGCGACGGTGTCGTCACCGGTCGGGGCGAGCAACTCGAGCAACTCCTCGCGAGAACAGAACCGGTACCGCGACGGGTCCTCGAGGTCGTCGGCTCGCTCGGTGGGGTACGTGTGAAATCCCATGGAGACGTATTTGTGTGTCAGGCACAAGAGTGTGCGCTTTCGACCCGTCGGTCGGCCCGCAAGTGGCCGGTCACCCGCGAGTCGGTTCCCACTCGAGTGCTCTTAGCCGTCGGAACGGTCAGGGCTGTCCGTTCTCACTCCCTCTCGTAAAACTCCTCGTGGGCTTCGACCGAATCCAGTTTCGGCGGGTGTGGTCGGCGGACGATGAAGACGTCGTAGGACTCCTCGTCGGCGACGTGGACGCCGACGCTGGTCAGCGGGGTGACGACGCGGCCGACGTTGTCGCTTCCGAGGAAAACGACGCTCGGATCGTGCTCGTGCATCAGGCGTTCGACGTGGTTCGCGATCCGGTCTTCGGGCGGAAACTCCCGAATGCGTTCGTACTCGAAGGTCGCGTCGGGCACCAGCGTGTGGACTCTCTCCCGGAGTCGGTCCACGACTGTCTCGACATCGTACGACTCGTCTTCCCCGATCCAGTTTTTCTCGCGGGCGTAACGCTTTCGCTCCGGGACGACGGTCACGACCGTCACGTCCTGATCGAGAGCCACAGCGTACTCCCCTGCCCTGACGAGGGCGGCCTCCGCCAGCTTCGTCCCGTCGAAGGGAACCACGAACGTCATGCGCGGAGCTACGTCCGCATTCCCATTAACACCGGAGGGCGATTCCCGGTATCCGGGCAGATACGGGGTATCACCTGCCTCGTGGTCTCGAGTCGGCGTCCGGTTCTGATTCCGATTCTGATTCCGATTCCGACTCCGGGTTCGGAACACAGCTTCCTCGGCTCTCTTACACCTCGAGCGCGTCGATCGCGCGATCGGCGGTGTCACGCAGCAACGTTCGATCGTCGGTAAAGACCTCGACCGCGACGGTTCCGTCGAACCCCTCGAGGTGGTCGGCGACGACGCCGTACTCGATCTCGCCGGCACCGATCGGGAGGTGGGTGTCGCCGCGACTGCGGGCGTCGTGGACGTGCAGGTGTGACACCAGGTCGCCGTAGCCCGAGAGGAACCGGTCGATTCCGTCCTCACCGTCCTCCATGTATGCGTGGCCGACGTCGAAACAGACCGCAGTATCGGTCTCGCGGGCCAGATCGCCGAGTACCGACAGCGGCAGGCCCCGTTTCTGGTGGCCGACGTTCTCGACGACGAGTTCGACGCCTGCCTCGTCGGCTGCCGTCCCGATCGCCTCGAGCTGGTCGGCGAAGACGGGGCGCAGAGCCGTGTCGTGGGGATTACGGGCGGTTCCGTGAAGCACTGCTTTTCGGGCGTCGACCGTTCCGGCCCAGGAGAGCAGTCGGGTCAGGTAGTCGACGATCGCGTCGTTGATCTCCGGGACGGGGGTTGCGACGTCTTGTTTGAACGGGAGATGGACACAGAGGTCCGCGTCCTCCTCGGAGAGCCCCTCCTCGAGGCGAGTCTCGTCGATCGTATCCGGGTTGGTCCCTTCGCCGATCGACAACTCGGCGAGGTCGAAGCCCGGAATCGTCCGTTCCATTCGCTCGAGTGAGTCACCGACGGTGAGTCCGACGTCCGTGGTCATATGTCCGTACGCATACACGGTCCGGAAGTGCCATAGCTGTGGGTGACTGTTCTCGAACGCCCGTTCGCTCTCGTCGAGTTGCCGATCTCCGCCGGCGTTTTGACAGCCATCGTGATCGTTGGTCGATGGCTTTTCCCCGTCCTCGTCGTAGCGAGGGGCATGGCCAGCCTACGCTGGGTCACCCTTCCCAAAGAGGAACGGGACGAGTTTCTGGAACGTGGCGGCACCGGCGTCCTTTCGTTCGTCAGCGGACCGAACGAACCGCCAGCCTCACTTCCGGTATCGTACGGGTACTACGCGGCGGAAGAGAGCTTCTACTTCAGACTCTCGTTTCCACCAGGAACGCGAAAAGAAGCCGTCATCGACAACCCCGTCTCGTTCGTCACCTACAGCGAAAACGACGACTGGCGAAGCGTCGTCGCGACGGGGACCCTCGAGGAGCTAGCCGCTCTCCCTCACGAATCGACGGCGGTACAGGGTATGTGGGCGGTTCGAATTCCGACGGTCGACGTGTTCGACCGTCCACGGGACGAGATCGAGTTCGACGATTTTCGACTCGCACCCGACTCGATTACGGGACGAAAGAGCGTCCCGGAGTGACCGGAAGCGTGATCGACGCCACAGTGGCGGTCGATCAGACGAACGGAACGACGTCCGGTAGCGGCAACAGCGGAACGAGGAACAGTCCACCGACGCTCGCGAGTCCGACCAGCAGCGGAAAGACGACGACCGCGAGGTTCGTCCGTGTGAACACCGAGCCGACGTCCGACAGCATCTCCGACAGGGACGGCGCGTTAGACTGTCGCAGGATGCCCAACTCGAGACCGAACAGGGTTACGCTCGCCGCTGCGGACATCATACAGAACGGACAGATTTCGCCGATTACGCCCAGTTGCAGATAGACGAAGTACGCCGAGGCGACGACGCCAGTCGCCGTGATCGGCGTCAGTATCTTGATAATCAGCGGGTGGCGCGTGTCGAACCACCACAACGAGAGGCCGATGGTGGTCAGATAGTAGAACGCACCGAGGGTCGCAAGCGGGACGCCGAAGACGTACGCCCACGGGCTCGTGATTACTTCGATGCTCCCCTGCACGGGGGCATCGGCCGGTATTGCAGGGAGTGCGAAGATGTGGATCGCCGTCAGCAGTGAGCTAACCAGCCAGCCGACGACCGCTACCGTCGCGAAGACGCCAAACAGCAGCGATACTCGCGAGGAGTACTCCCAGTCGTAGTCGAACGCTCGAACGGATCGGGTGCTCGTTGCCATACACGAAATGCTACGAGGCTCAGTTACTAAAGTATTGTGCATAAGGTCCAAAACCATACAACAAGACCAACAGCGCCGTTCGTTCCCACGGACCGAACGCGGAGACGACATCGGTACGAGCTGACCCACTGGCTCGAGACGGGCTCTCCGGACGCGTATCGGCTGGCGATACTGACCGTGTGCAACGGCTGCCAGGTACGATTAGCCTCGAGCCGAAACTCGGTTGGAGTATTGGTTTGGTGTGAAAAACCGATCTGCGGGAGACGGCACATAGCCGCCAGTAACCGACTGCCGATCCCCGATCGGCCGACAGCGCGGCCCTCACCGTCTGAATCTCCCGGTTACGGCGGCGTGGACCACTCGAGGACCACCATCTGTCGGTCCCGCCGGGGTGATCGCCTGTCAGTCGTCGGAGTAGTCCATTAGACGAGTCGGACCGCGAATACGGCATGTCGGGAGACGTCCCCGACGTGAGACGGACCACGAGGAAAGTATATTCCTCCCTTGGTCCCGGCCATCGATCCCCTGGCACTCGAGCCGTCAGGGACGCTTTCGGACCGAAGTTTCGGGTCCTGAACGCTTCGATCGGTATCCGTCGATATATTTCCCCTATGTGACAAAAGATTTAAACACTTTTCGCCATTACTTGTGGTTAGTAAGAGCGACTTCCGGGTTTCTTCGGGCTTTGCCGTCCGGTAGTCCTCGCCGACCTGCCCTCCACCCGCAGGTGAGTCCCATGACAGAAGCACGTCTCCGAACCGACGACGAGCAGACGCACGAATCGCGTCCCGAATCGACGCGAACGACGACCGACCGCGAACGCGAGAGCCAGGACGACGAGCGACGCTGCCCCGAGTGTCGCGGCCCCCTCGTCACCGACGACGAACGCGGCGAGACCGTCTGTGACGGCTGCGGTCTCGTCGTCGAAGAAAACGAGATCGACCGTGGCCCCGAGTGGCGCGCGTTCGACGCCGGTGAGAGAGACGAGAAGAGCCGCGTGGGCGCGCCAGCGACGAAGCTGATGCACGACGACGGGCTCTCGACGAACATCGGCTGGCAGGACGAAGACGCCTACGGGAAAGCGCTGTCGGGCCGCCAGCGCCGGAAGATGCAGCGGCTACGAACCTGGAACGAGCGGTTCCGTACCCGCGACTCGAAAGAGCGCAACCTCAAGCAGGCGCTCGGCGAGATCGAGCGGATGGGGAGTGCACTCGGACTGAGCGAGTCGGTCCGTGAGACCGCCAGCGTCATCTACCGGCGCGCCCTCGAGGAAGACCTCCTGCCGGGCCGCTCGATCGAAGGCGTCGCATCGGCGGCGACCTACGCGGCGGCACGCCAGGCGAAGACTCCGCGAAGTATCGACGACGTCGTCGCGGCCAGTCGTGTCGACAGGATGGAGTTCAAACGCACGTACCGCTATATCGTCCGTGAACTCGGTCTCGAGGTTCAGCCGGCCGATCCCGAACGGTACGTGCCGCGGTTCGTCTCGGAACTCGACCTCTCCGGGGAGATCGAGCGACGCGCTCGAGCGCTCCTTCGGGCGGCGAAAGAAGAGGAGGTCCACGTCGGCAAAAACCCGGTCGGCCTCGCCGCGGCCGCCGTTTACGCGGCGACAGTCGACGCCGAGGAGACGGTAACGCAGTTGGCGGTCAGCGAGGTATCGGAGATTAGCAAAGTAACCATTCGAAACCGTTACCAGGAACTGCTCGAGACCGAATCGAACGCGGCCCGTGAGAGTGACTGAGCGACAGCACAGCCCCGATCGCACGACGGCAACGTCGAGTGAGCGGGGTGTCGGGCGAACGGAGAGCACCGATCCGTCTGGCGAGCAGGTGCGCACTGACTTGCAGTGTTACTGTAGTGTCTGCATCGCTTCGTGTGTCAGTGAGAGCTTCGATCAGAGTCCACCGAGACGAGACATCAGCGGACGACCGTCACCGGAACCGTCGCCCGCTCGACCAGTTGCTTCGCGACGCTGCCGACCAGCAGTTCGGTTCGCCCGGATCGTCCCCGGTGGCCGACGAAGATGGCGTCGAACCCTTCGTCGTCGGCGAAGGCGGCGATTTCCTCGACCGGGTCCCCGTACAGCAGCTCCGTTCCGACATCGCTCCCGTGTTCTGACGCGAGGTCGACCGCCTCCTCGAGAACATCCAGCCCGCGCTGTTCGGCGTCCTCGACGCTCTCGAGGATCAGCCGCTCGTCGGCGTCGGACGCGGACGCGATGGGATCGCTGCCACCGACGTCGAAGACGGACGGATCGATGGTATGGACGGCAGTGACGGTGCCGTCCATCGCCTCCGCCACGTCGATGGCGTGAGCGAGCGCGTTTTCTGACGCATCGGAACCGTCGACCGCGACGAGTACGTTCATACACGTATCGTCGCTCCGGATCGAAATAAATCGAACGCGCTCTTCTAATTCCGTGGGAAGACGAAATCACGGCAATCGTAGCTGAAAGCAACGGGAAACGCTGACCGCCGTCCGCTCTGCTCTGCTCTGCTCTCGGTCGCCCACCGTCCCGGAGACGACGCTCGAGACGGACCGGTATCCGCACAACTGTGATCGAACGTCGGTCTCGGTCTTTCTCTTACCGAACAAGACAGTTCGGACGAGGGGTGGCTCACGTATCGATCAGCGCGCGTCGAAGCGTCGACGGGGAAGGCCAGACGGACCGAGAACGGTAAAGGGAGGGAGAGACAGTCGGACCCTTCGAGGGTGAACTTCGCGGAGCTGGACACTGTGGTCAGCTTTCGACAGGCGTCGGGTCGTCGGCGTCGACTTGCTCGTACTTGTCCTCGAACTCCTGAATGAGCTGTCCCATCTTCGCGTACCAGTCGTTCAGTTTACGCTGCATGTCGTCGGCGATCTGGGAGGGGTCCGACGGGTAGTAGACGTGGTAGTACCCGCCTTGGTCGTAGTTGATCTGTTCTTTCTGGATGAATCCCGCCTGGAGCAGCCGCTGGATCGAACGGTAGGCGGTCGAACGCTCGCGGTCGACCCGGTCGGCGACCTCGTCGATGGTCAGTGGCTCGTCGCTCTCGACCATCACCCGAAAGCACTCCTTGTCCAGTTGCTTGAGACCGTGAATACACTCCAGCAGCCCCTCGCATTCCATATCCTGCTGGAGTTGCTCCGCCATCGAGTTAGCCATGATCTGTCCGAAGATAGGAGACGCGCCGATAAAAGGATTGTGTGAATATTGTGCAACCCCGAATAGCAGCCGCGGAAAGGCTGATCTGGGCGGATCACACGACGCTTCTGCCACCCAGGTCTGGGTCGGTATGCGAGCACGATCGAAGACTCTGTGCCGTCGCGACACTCGCGTGTGAGCCATCCGGATCGCGGATTCCCTGAAAGAGAGTCGCTTACCGTCGGCCCGGTCGCGCTCGAGACTTCGCCGACCGCGAGACGACCTCGAGAAACACGACGGTCGTGGCAGCCGTCTCGAGCAGCTAATCGTCCCCCCTCGCCGTTGCAGTCGGGTCGATATCGTTCGTTCGAACCGCTTGTGCACCGTAGTAGAAGATGACGACCGTGACGAACGCCGACGAGCCGACGAGCAGGACGAAACTCATCGTATCGAGGATCGGCATCTCGAGCCAGGTTGCAAACTCGCCGAGCGCGACGGCGAAACTCGCCAGCAACAGCATGACGCCGAAGTAGATGGTTACGTCGTCCTCGTCGACGTAGGCCGTCGCCGCCGAACCGATACGGGCACCGAGCGCGCTGCCGGCCAGCAGCCCCGTCACGACTCCGAGGTCGACGACACCGTCGAGTCCGTAGGTGAACGCGCCGACTGCACCGGACATGAGCGCGCCGAAGAGGCTCGTGCCGACGGCAGCAGCGAGTGGGACGCCGACGAGATAGTAGATCGCAGGCATACGGATGAAGCCGCCGCCGACTCCGAGGAACCCGGAGACGACACCGACGCCGCCCCCGACCCCCGAAATCGTCCACATGGAGGCCTTGCTCCCGTCAGCCAGTGTGACCATGGGCGGAAGGTTGTACGACTTGATTTTCGTCGCGATCTCGGGGATTTCCTCTTCGTTTCCGTCACCGCTGCTGTCGTCGGTAACCTCACTTCCCGTCCTGAGCGCGCTCCGAACGAACAGCCCACCGATCGCCGCCAGCAACAGCACGTACGCCGTCCCGACGACGAGTTCGGCTCGACCGATCGCCTCGAGACCGTAGACGAGGACTTTCCCGGCTTCGATCCCGAGGGCGATCCCGACGAACATCAACGCGCCGAGTTTGTAATCGACCTCTCCGACATCGTGGTGTTTCATCGTCGCGATGACGGCCGTGCCGAAGACGAACGCCATCGAACTCCCGATCGCCACCGGTGCGGGGTAACCGAGGATCAACAGCGCAGGGGTGACGAGAAACGAGCCTCCCATTCCGAAGAACCCGAAGAAGACTCCGACCATGAAACCGAAGGCGACGAACAGCGCCAACAGTCCAAGACTCAGTCCGAGTGGCTCCATTGACTATGCGTTTTCGATCGTCTCGATGAGCGGCGGTGCGACGGCCCGTTCGACGACGCCGTAGCCGGCATACAGGGCGACCGCCTCGACGAGAACCACGACGAGGAGTACCGTTGCCTGTACCGCTGGCGAGAGCGACGCGAACTCGATCACGTGTCGATCACCCGGGTCGCCTCCGATCGTGTGCGGATCATGGATTTCTACTCAGTTCTCCCTACCCGAAGAGTGCGTATAATGCTTTTGGGATTGGTACACAATATTACTGCAGAGTATGTAACGGCTATCCAACGAGAATATCTCCATACGTTTTCCGAATATAGCGACCGAGAAAGAGATGAAGAACGGATTCGATACCAGCCAGCGCGCGAAGTTACCGCCGTGGTCTGGTCGGCCCGTTCGGGAAAATGAGTGGCGAGAGACACGACAGCGATCCCGCCCGACCGGAGTCACTGTGGTATTTGTATTGGCCTATGAAAACAATATTATTGTAACAGGGACTACGACGAGTATGAGAGCGGTACTCGCAACCGACCTGTCGGCCGCCAGTGAGGCGACCATCGAGAACGAAACCTGCCTCGCGTGTCTCGGTCGGATCGGTATCGAGGAGATGCATCTGGTGACGGTGATCCCGTCTAACGTCCACGCGGGGATGCCCGGTATCGACTTCGAGAACCGACGCAAGAAGGCGATCGAGACGTATCGACGCGTGATCGAGCGTGCGGAGTTCGACGTCGAGGTACACGTCGTTCGCGGGACCCCCCACCGACGGATCAGGGGGATTGCCGAGACGATCGGGGCGAGTCTCACGGTCGTCGGCTCCCGCGGAAAGAGCCCTCTCGAGAACCGCGTGATCGGATCGACGGCACGCAACCTGGCACGGACGACCGAGACGCCGCTGCTCGTCAATCGAATCGAACGCGGGTCCGAGGAACCGGACGTGCTCAGACAACACCTCTTTCGACGGCTGCTGTACGCGACCGATTTCTCCGAGAACGCCGACCGCGCGTTCGAATCGTTCTCGTATCTTCGTCACGCGACACAGGAGGCGACGCTGGTCCACGTCGAGACGCCGAAAGACCCGGACCCGACCGAAGACGATCCCGAAAGGCGGCTGGCCGAGCTGGCCGAGCGACTCGAGGAGTGGGGAATCGAGACGCGGGTCGACGTGCGACGGGGAGATCCATCCGGCGAGATCCTCGCTGCCGAAAGCGAGTTCGAGCCGACGACGATCCTCGTCGGCTCGCGTGGACACAGCCGGCTTCGGCGTCTCCTGCTCGGAAGCGTCTCCGAGGAGGTCGTCGCTCGAGCGGACGGGAACGTGATGCTCGTCCCGCCGACGCGGACGGCGTAACTGCCAGTCCACACTGCCACGAGGAGAACAACAGACGGCGGGTGATCGACACTTATACTAGCCACTGCAAGTCAGTGTGCACCCGATCGCCAGACGGATCGGCGATCAGTGTGCAAATCGTTGCAGTTGTTACTCGGTGTCGGTCTCTCCCTCACTCCCGTTTGGCCCTCGTGGGTGACTTCAGGGCCTGAGAATCGTCGGAACCTATGATGGACTCGAACGCAAAGAGAAGACCAACCCGAGTCCCGACGATGAGCGAACAGGAACCCACCGAAACGAGACAGTCCCCCCGCGCTTGTGATCGGAACGACCGGCTCGAGGAAGCGACCGATTCGGACGTCGCGAACGCGATCGCGGAACTCGAGAGTAGCGATCCGGACGACGAGTAAGGGCCCGCCGGAGGACTCCCGTTTTCGCCCCGTTTCCGTCGTCGGCCGTCTCGCGAGACTGGGGCTCTCGTCTCCCCTCGCTCCGTCCGGTCTACTTTCGCTGCCGACCGGAACGAGCCGACGTGTACTCCTGTACCCTCGAAAGACAACCAACGCTTCGACGTGGCTTCGATTGGGTCGGACACAACAGTGACCCGAGCAGCGCCAGTTCGGGGTGCTATCGACATCTGTGGCCAGTGCGACCGAGCCCGAAGTGGCTCCGATCGGCGGCTGAAGACTCCAGACTGCCCCTCCTCTCGAAGGGGCACGGAACCACGACGGTCGTGCAGGCCCGCCTACTTCCGGCGGACCTTGTGGAGTGCGAGAGTCACGACCATCGCAACGATTGTCCCCGCGACACCGAAGCCCGGAATTCCATCCGAGTCGTCGGAACCACCATCTACGTCGGACGATGGTTCGTCTCTCTCATCGGAAGCGATATCTTCGGCCTCGGCTTCGGATTCGGATTCGCCGGTCGTGGAGTCGTCAATGGCATCGGTACCGGTATCAGTTTCCGACGGATCGTCCGTCGCTTGGTCGTCAGCTTCGCCTGCATCGGTCGTTTCGTCGGTCTCGTTCGCTTCGTCGGTCTCGTCGCCCCCACCACCGAGACTCCCGCCGCCGCCGATACTACCACCACTGCCGCCGTCGTTGTCACCGCTGTCACCACTATCACCATCGTCGCCACTCCCGTCCCCGTCCCCGTCCCCGTCTTCGTCGTTGTCGTCGTCCGCAGCGACATCGAACATGGTTTCGTAGGTTGCCTCGTTGCCGGCCTCGTCGGCGATCTCGAGGACGATCTCGTACGTCTCGTCCGGAGTGACGGCGAAATCCTCGTGAGTCGTGTGCGTCGACGTGATCTGTGTCCGTTCGCTATCGGTAACGTCCTCGCCGTCGATCGAGAGCGCGATCGACGACGTATCGACGCCGGAGTGATCGTCCGCATACTCGAGTTCGATCGTCCGGGTCTCCGTCTCGGACGCGAGCGTCTCGCCGTCCGCGGGGTCGACGCTGACGAGTTCCGGCGGCGTCCCGTCTTCGGCTACCACCCCGTACGTCGAGAAGTGATCGACGGTCGCGGTCCAGTAGGTGCCCTCGATCGTCTCACCGTCCTGCTCCATGTCGATTTCTCTCGTCTCGAGGTCACGATCCTCCCATTGCTCCGCCGATTCGTTGTACCACTGGAGACCGACCGCGTCGGCGTCGGGGGCGACGCCGTCGGGCAACCGTCCCTCGTCGACCGGCATGCCGATCGTCGCGTTCGAGAGCGACGCATCGAGGTTCTCGGCCAGTTCGGCCGTCAGGAAGTCGACGCCACTGGTGCCGCGATCGAGCGGGTGCGGTGCCGATCGCGTTTCCGAGATCGTCACGAACGTCTCCTCGACGTCCGCGGTCGTGTTGAACGCGACGAACGTGCCCGTCCGCTCGTTGTACACCGTCACGGTCCGGTTCGTCGTGCTCACCGCGTCGATCGTCACCTGGGCGTCGTCGCTACCGGGGTTGCCCGCACGGTCCTCGCCGGTCGCCGTCACCTCGTACTGCCCTTGCTCGGACGCGTCGAACGTGCCTGCCCAGGTGGCGTCGTCCGTTCCGGTGAGCCCTGTCAGGGTCCGCTCCTCGCCGGACGGAGGCGTGACCGTGACGGTCGGTGCCTCGCGGAGCGGCTCGCTCGAGCGCACGCGAACGTCGGCGGTCTCTTCCCCTGGATCGTGATTTCGGATGGTCGCGGCGAGTCGCGGTGCGGTCCGATCGTACCGGACCTGCTCGGTGGCCGTCGTCGCGGCCGTATTGTTCGCTGTGTCCGTGACGGAGACCGCAATGTCGTAGGTCCCTTCGTCGGGGACGGCCTCGAGGTCGACGGTACCGACCCAGGTACCGTCTGCCTCGTGCTCGACGGTGGACGCGTGCCGGTAGTTCGTCTCGGTTGCCCGGAGATCGACGGCGACCGACTCGAGGCCGTCCGGATCGCCGAGTCCGTCGTCGGCCGTGATCGTCACGGAGATGTCGTCCGTCTCGTTCCCATAGCGGCTATCCTCGTCGAGGTGGCCGCCATCGATCGACTCGATGGCGAGCGTCGGTGGCGTCGTGTCGACGGTGGCCGTCTCGTCGACCTGGGCCTCGTTGCCGAGGTCGTCTGCCGCAGTCACGACGATCTCGTACTCGCCGCTCTCGACCGGTTCACCGTCCACGTCGGTGGCGTTCCACTCGAGGGTCGTCAACTCGCCGTCGCCGGTCTCGGCCGACCGGTCCCACTCGCGGACCTGTTGTTCGTCCGGCCCGACCACTACGACGGTCGTCGACGCGTGGCGCGGATCGGTCACACTGACGTCGACCACCGCCGGGTTGTGTGCCCCGATCGAGTCGAACTCGTCGCTCGCGGGGCCGACATCGGCGTCGATGGTGGGGGGGCTCGTCTTGACGGTGACAGTTACGTCGTCGGTCGCCGACGGGAGAGACAGGTCGTCACCCTCGTCGTCGACGAGCCGGAGTTCGATCGTGTAGGTACCGTCCGCGAGTTCCGGCGTCGTCAGGTCGAACGACATCGACTCTCGAGTCGCCTCGAAGTCGGCGCTCGTCCAGTTCCCGACCGGTTCGTCGGCCGCGTCGAGAATCCGATACTCGAGCCCGGCCGCCCCCTCGAGGTCCGTGTGCTCGAGGGTATAGTCGACGCTGACCGATCCGTCGGCGAACGCCGCGCCGTCGTCGGGTGAGTCGACGGTAATGGTCGGCGGAGCGACGACCGTAACGGATTCCGTCACCTCGTGGCTGTGTCCAGCCTCGTCGAAAACGGTCAGCGTCACGGTCCGGTTGCCCGTCTCCTCGTACTCGTGGGTGACGACCGGCTCGTCGGTCGTCGTCTCCGTTCCGTCGCCGAGAGCCCACTCGTAGCGGTCGATCTCGTGGTTGTCCGTCGAATCGCTCGCATCGAACGTCGTCTCCGTGAACGCGACGGCCTCCGGGGGTGCCTCGAGTACGGCCGTCGGCGGCGTCGTATCGACGACCTCGACCGCGATCGTCGCCGTGTCTGCGTTGCCCGATTCGTCGACGACCGTCACCGTGACGGTCCTCGTTCCGGTGTCTTCGAACGTGTGCTCGATCTCGGGCCCGGTCGTCGTCTCGAGCGGCTCGCCGTCGACCGCCCACTCGTAGTGTTCGATCTCGTGGTTATCCGTCGACTCGCTCGCGTCGAGAGCGACCGTCTCGAGGCCGACCTCGACGCTCTCGGTGGCGTTCGCCGCGAGCGCGGCCGACGGCGGTACCTCGTCGACGACGTCGATCGTCGACGAGACGGGGAGCTTCTCGCCACCGATGTCCTCGAGCGTGACCGACACCTCACTCGCACCCAGTTCCTCGAAGGTGTACTCGCGTTCCGGCTCGGTCGTCGTTGCCGTCGTCCCGTCGATCTCCCAGTGGTAGCGCTCGATCGGGTGGTCGGTCTCGACGGTGATCGTCGTCGACTGCGAGACGTTGGCCGTCTCCGGGCCGATCGTCGGATCGAGGGTCTCGCGGGAGTGCTCGAGGAGCGCGTCGGTGACGTTGATCCGACCTGCACCCTGTCTAGTTGGGTCCGCTCCGAGGTCGTCGGCGGTCGTCGCGAGGAGATCGCGGGTTTCGGCCGGGGAGAGGTCTTCGTCCGCGTTCGCGTAGAGGAGCGCAATCGCGCCAGACACGTGGGGAGCAGCCATGCTGGTGCCGTCCTTCTCGGCGTAGGCGTTCCCGGGAGAGGCACTGACCACGTCGACCCCCGGCGCGACGACGTCGGGAACGTCGTACTCGTCGGGCCAGTCTTCGGGCGGGTCGGACCACTCGTCTTTGTGGACGGTTTCGCTGCTCGAGAAGCCCGCGATGGTGGTGTCGTCGCTCGCGCCGATCGAGAACGCGTCGTAGACGTCGCCGGGTGACGTACTGGTTCCTGCTCCCTCGTTCCCGACCGAGGTGACGACGGTCGTTCCTGCCTGGTTGGCGTTTCGGACGGATTCGGCGATGGCGTCGACTTTGCTTCCCCCGCCGAGGCTCAGCGACAGAACGTCCGCGTCGTTCTCGACGGCCCACTCCATGCCGGCAGCGACCGCGGTGAAGGTGCTGCTGTCCTCGCCGAGCACCTTACCGTGCATGAGTTCCGCCTCGGGGGCGACGCCGATCGCGGTTCCAGTCGTGTTCCCGCCGGCGACGGTGCCGCTGACGTGTGTCCCGTGGCCGTCGTGATCGTGTGGCTCCGAGTCGACGTGGGTTCCGCCCGCGTCGAACTCCGCCCAGTTGTCCGCGTCGAACGTGATGTCGTCGTGGTCGGGATCGATCCCGGTGTCGAGGACCGCGATCCGAACCCCCTCGCCGCGGGTGTCGAACGCCGACCACGCGGTCGGGGCGTCGATCGCCTCGAGCCCGTCGGTGTATCCGGATTCCGACCTCGGCATCGGGTCGGTCGTCGACTCGGGAACCGACGGTGCCGGACCGGCCGTAGACGACGATCCCGTGGTCGTCGCGCCGTGGGGTTCGATCTCGTAGTTCTCGTGGATCGCCGTCACGCCGTCGACGGCCCCGAGTCGCTCGAGGTCGACGCGGTCAGTATCGACGTTCACAGCGACAGCGTTGGTGAGCCAGAACTGGCGTTCGATCTCGAGGCCGGGGATGTCGGCGGCGAGTTCCGTCAAGGGTGCCTGCGTATCGCTCGCATGTGTCTGTAGCGATTCGACGCGCTGCTCCTCGGAGAGCGGTTGGAGCGCGTGCTCGGATCGTTCCTCGAACCTGACGACGACGGTCGTCGTGCCGTCGGTGGTCTGGAGCTCAGCGTCGATCTCGACGTCGGGGTCAGCGTCACGATCGTCCTCGAGCGTGGCGGGAGCGGCGTCAGCCACCACGACTCCGGTCAGGCCGAGCGCCAGGAGGGCAATGCCGACGACGAGGATGTGACGGCAAATCCGGCGTGAAGGCATATCTCGTATCACTTACACGGAGTAGTACGAAATCTTTAAACTATGGGCCGAGACAGTTTCCAGTCCGGAGAACAGTTCTACCCGATAACAGATAAGAAGACGTAACACTCGCGATATCGTGGTCGATGGCTACTCGACGCGCTATCGGATAGAGCGGAAAGAAGACAAACACGGAGCGTCGGTCTTCGTTTCCGTCGTCCTCGCTTCCCGGGCCGGACCGACGTGGGAAGGTCGAGCCGGTCCACGAGGGTACTGCGGTCGCTGTCGTCGCCTTCGAAGGACCGTCCGGCTGCGAGGAACGTTTTTGTATCGGCGCTGGTTCGTCCCGGTATGAGCGATTCGGAAGCGGACGCGGGCGACGACTACGGCCCGCGCCGCGATCACGTGGATCGGCAGTCGGGCGAGGTCGATGCCGATGTCGACATCGACGTCGACGACGTTCTCGAGCGACTGGACGAACTCGAACAGTCCGTCTCGAGCCCGTCGGAACGGGCGGACGTCCGCAGCGTCCGACGAATGCTCGAGCACGTTCCCGGCCGCCGGTCCGTCAGTAACGGGATTCAGAAGTACACGACCCGTGACGTAGCCGAGGGGTTCGTCGGGGCCGTGCTCCTGTCGCTGCCACTGCTGGTCGAGGACGGGGTCTTCGAGATCGCCGAGTGGTTCCTCGAAACGACGATCGCCGGGATACCGGTGGCGCTGGTCGCGAACGTCACCTTCATCGTCCTGCTGACGACTGGCCTGCTTTACTGGACCGACTTCAGAGACGTCGGCGTCTCGGAGCCCCTGTTCGGGGTCGTCCCTCGACGGCTCGTCGGCGTCCTGGCGGTGTCGTTTCTCACGTCGGTGTTCCTGCTGGTGCTGTGGGGCCGCCACGCGGAGGAAGACCCGACGCGACTCGAGGCGTTCGGCCGCGTGACGGTCATCTGGGCCGCCGCCGCGATCGGCGCATCGCTCGGCGACATCCTTCCGGGCGAAAGCGAGGGGACCGACGTGACTCTGGAGACCGTCGACGATCTCGTCGGTCGGGATTCAGAGGACGAGTGATACTGTCGGACAACACACTGCACACACCGATCGTCTCGAGACGCGAGCGGGTGTGTACTGACTGTTGTCCGGTAGTACGAGGACCGACTGGATATCCAGTCGCGATTGCAGGTTGGTGCGGTCGTCCGAAAACGAGAAACGAGCCGTCCCGAACAGTCCCTGCTCGACTTTGGTCAGTGGTCACTACTCGGATGGCAGCGGCCGGATCGCGACGACGGCCTCGCCGTCGATGACCGTTCGCCCACCGTCGTCGTCTGTGTCCGCGTCGTCGGCCGCTGTTCCGTCTTCCCGTTCGCTCGAGGACGACTCCGGTGCTGAACGAACCGTCGTTCGTACCCGATAGCGGTCTTCACCAAGTTCCTCGAGGATTTCACACTCCGCCGTGACTCGGTCGCCGATCTCGACGGGTGCGAGGAACTCCAGGTCCTGGGAGAGGTAGATCGTCGTCCCCGGCAGTCGGGCCAGCGCGGCGCTGATCGTGCCGGCGACGAGTGTGCCGTGAACGATTCGCCCGCCGAACTGGGTCTCGGTCGCGAACCCATTCTCGAGGTGGAGTCGGTTGGTGTCCCCGGAGACGGTCGCGAACGCGGAGACGTCGGCCTCCGCGATCCGTTTCGTGAACCGAACGTACTCGCCGACGCCGAGGTCGCTGTGGTCGCCGACGGAGCGTTCCGTCACCCACGCCTGCTCGCCGAACGCGAGTTCGGGGAGAGGGGAGTCCTCGGCCCCCGGCTCGAGGGGGACTCGTCGGTCGGTCGCTGCGTCGCTCCGATCGGCCGGAGACGGCGAGATGCCCATCGTCGCGAGAAGGGCGTTGTTCGCTTCGAGGTAGCTGTTGAACACGTGTTTCGAGATGCTGGACCACTGCTCTCGGCCCGGCGGAACGACCGCCGACTGAGACTGAGACTGAGAGTGAGACTGAGACTGGGTCTGGGTCTGGGACTGGGATTCGGATTCGGGTTCGGGTTCGGACTCCGGACTGTGGCTGCTCATGGTGTGTGGTGGTCGATCGGTCGCCGACCGAACCGATGTCGTGTATTCGTGGCTGTTCTCCTTGGGGTCGTCGCCAAATTCTGTTGCCAGCGTCGTCGTGACTGTCAGGGCAGGAGACGGGTTTCGACCCCGATCAGCACGAAAGAAGCCGTCAGACTGCGGCCAGTCCGCCGAGGAACTTTTCCCCGATGTCGTTGAACGCCCGTGGCCGGTCCTGGTTGACGAGATGACCCGCGTCGCCGAGCGTGAGGTGACGGCCGTCGTCGACTGCCGCCGCGATCCGCTCGCCCTGCCGAACGACGGGTTGGGCCTCCTGCTCGCCGTGAACGACCAGCGTCGGCGTCGAGACGCCGGTCAGCGACGGCGGCTCGTACCGGAACAGCGCGTCGAACACCTTCCGGAACTCCGCACTCGAGATTTCGCCGACGGCGTCCATCGCCGTCGAGCGAACCGCAGGGTCGACCGATAGCCACGGCCCGCCGGTCGTCGCCCGAATCGAGTACAGTAGCGACCGAAAGGTGGTCCGTGGCCCCGCCATCGAGAGGCTCGTCGACACCGCAGGCGTCGGGGACACGAGCGGTTTCATGCCGGCTGGAAGACCCACCGGCGGCATCGACCGGACGGCACCCGCGAGGATCGCGCCGGCGGCACGATCCGGGTGACGGGACAGGAACTCCTGGACGACCATCGACCCAAGCGAGAGGCCACAGAGGATCGGCGCGCCATCGTCCCGGGCTCCATCACGACGGGTCCCGTCGGCCTCGAGTCGGGCGAGCAACCGCTCGAGGTCGTCGGCGAACAACTCGATCGAGTACCGGGTCCGGTCCGTCGCGCCCGTGTTGCCGTGACCCCGGACGTCGATCGTGACGACGCGGAACTCGTCGGCGAAGTGGTCGATCTGGGGCCGCCAGGAGCGGCCGTTCATCCAGCCGCCGTGGACGAACACGAGCGGTCTGCCGTCGCCGTACTCGTCGTACCAGAGGGAGCCGGAGTCGTCCGCGAGCGGGAGGGTTGCCATCACCACTCTCTGTGGGCCCGAGAACCAAATACTATCGGTCGGCTGGCCGGACTCGAGAGTCGGGTCGGATCGACTCGGATCGGAGCGGATCGGGGCAGGGCGGTCGTATCGGATCGGATCGGATGGGCTCGACCTCGAACTCGCCCGTCGTCGCCCGTCGTCACCCGTCGTCGCCCGCCGCTCCCCTCACGGATTCCCCCGACGAGTCGACGACGGAAAAGCAAGCGATGGAAACCACACGCGGTGACAGACGCCGACGTTACCGCGAACGGTCAGTGCCAGGTTCCTCGTCGGCGTCGACCCACCGGTCCCAGAAGGTCTCGAAGTCGGCTTCGTCCTCCGTCAGCCGGCTCCACTCGGCGAGTCCACGTTCCTCTCGAGTGCCCGGGATCGTGTTGTCCAGAAACAGCGCCGCGAGTCCACCGACGGCCATCCCCGTCGAGCCGATGATGAACACGGTGTCGACGGCGGCGATCGCCGCGGCCTCGAGGCTGCTCGCCAGGACCGTGTTGGCGACGAGGTCGAACTCGAGAAGCGGCGCGATAGCCGCCTCGATGCCGACGGCGGTGCGGAACTCGAGGGTGGTCTCGAAGTTGCCCATATACGCCGGGATTGCCAGCCCGACGAACAGCGCGAAGCCGATGACGAACACGTTCCTCGAGGAGTCGAGGTCGACGTGTCTGAGGTTGCCCACGCCGACGGCGACGATCTGGGCGAACATGGCGATGAAGAGCCCGCCGACGATCGGATCGGGGATCGTCGCGATCAGCTGTCCGAAGTAGCCGACGAAGCCGACGACGAGCATGACGAGGGCACCGATCTGGACGACGTATCGGGAGGCGACGCCGGTCAGGCCGATCGCGCCGACGTTCTCGGAGTAGGACGTCGAGCCGCCGGTTCCCATGATCCCGGAGAAGACGTTCATCAGGCCCTCCATGCCGATGCCGTGGTTGATTCGCTTCTCGCTTGGCGCTGCGGAGCCGGTCAGGTTCGCGACCGCGTAGTAGTCGCCGATGCTCTCGACGATCGAGGCGAGAACGCCGGCGAACATCCCGATGGCGAACGCGGTCGTGAACTCGGGTACCCCCCACTGGAAGGGGTAGATCGGCATGAGTAGCGACGCGTCGGCGACTTCTCCGAGCGGGACGTGGCCCGGGTGGTCAGTGCCGAGAACGTCGGCGACCGAAAGGCCCGCCGCAGCGACCCAGGCGATCGCGATCGCCAGGATGACTGGATACAGCCGGAACGCCCTGTGCTTGAGCTCGAGATACTGCGAGAACAGGACGATGAGCACGACCGTCAGCCCAAGCAGCCACCAGCTCTGGTCAGTCCCCGTAATCTGGGGCGCGTCGAACAGCGACAGCCCGATGAGTGCGATCGTCGGTGCGATCACGACCGGCGAAAGGAACCGACGGAGTTTGCCAACCAGGCCGAGATAGCCCAGCAACACCTGGACGGCCGCAGCGACGATGATCGCGCCCTGTAGCTGTACCAGTGCGGCTTGCCAGTCCGGTTGGCCCGCGATGCCACCCGTGGTCACGACCGTGACGATAGCGATCGCCGGGGCGAGCATCGAGAACGGAGCCCCCTGTACGATCGGATAGCGGTTCCCGAAGGTCGTCTGTGCCAGCGTCGCGATCCCCGAGACGACGAAGAACGTCCCGATGAACTGTGCGGTCACCTCGGGGTTCTCGATCATCCCCATCGCGTCCGCCAAGATCAGCGGGACCGCGATGTTCGCACCGACCATCGTCAGGTAGTGCTGGACGCCCAGGACGGCGGATTCGCCCAGCGGCGGTTTGTCGTCGATGCCGTACTCGATGTTGTCTGCACTGTCCCTCTCGCTCCCCTCGCCGGAAGTCGTCCCATCCCCGCTCATGGTCGAGTCATCGTTCTCCCGTCGGAGAACGGCCCAGGCGACTCAAAGGCGTATTGATCCGTGATCGAGCCGGGACGGTGACGACTGTCGGGCTACCCGTCGTCCCCGGCCCGTTCGACCGCCGTTCGAACCGCCTCTCTCGACAGCCCCGACAGGGGAACGGTTCGCCCATCCGTTTCCTCGGCGACGATCCCCGTGACGCCCCCTCGGGCGTCCTCGCCCGCGTCGACGACGAGCACGCGAGTGCCGGTGGCTGCGAGTTCGCGAGCGGCTCGCCGCGTCGCCTTCGTCGGACTCCCGTCGGCGACGTTCGCTCGGCCGTCCGTCACGAGCACGACCACCGCCGCGTCCGTCGTCGCCCCACGGAGGAGTCGCGCCGTGGTCTCGAGGCCGGCCGGCAGCGGCGTCCGATCGCCCGTCGGGAGGTCCTTGAGGTGTCTGGCGGCGAGCGAGACGCTGTCGGTCGGCGGCAGCAGTACCTCGGCGTCGTCGCCCGCGAACGCGACGAAGGCGACCCGATCTCGCTGCTGGTAGCTGTCCCGGAGCAACTCGAGGACGACACCTTTCGCGGTTCGCATCGCGGGCCGCATAGATGCGCTCGCGTCGACGGCGAAGACGATCGTCGCCGCCGTTTCGTCGGTCCTGATCGACCGGCGGAGGTCCTGTTCCTCGACGCTCGAGTCGCCCCGTGTGGCCGCCGCCCGAACCGATGCGGCCGCGTCGATCCGGTCGTCGGGCGACGCCCGCTCCGTTCGAACGCGGGGCCCGCGTGCGTCGCTGTCGGAGGTCGCCGAAGATCGTCGACTTCCGCCGGCGTCGCCGGACCCATCGTCGACTTCGGGGGTGTCGAGATTCGGTGCGGTCGCCTGGCCGATCTCGGGGCGTCGCTGGCCGGGGACGATCGGTGCGGCCGTTTCGGGGTCGCCGTCGGATTCGTTTCCGTCGTCCGTGTTTCCGTCCGAGGGGCTCGAGGGGGGGTCCACAGCGTCGTCGTCCGTCGGCTCGAGTTCCCCACTCGAAGAGGGAGAGGGAGATGGAGAGGGGGCCCCGTCGCGTTCGTTTTGCCCGTCGTCGGTGTCGGAAGCGTCGCCGTCGTCCACCGGGCCGTCACCGTCGCTTTCGGCCCCCGCGTCGTCGCCCGGTTCGGGCGCTTCGCGTTCCGTGGGCGTCTCGTCGTCGTTCGCGCTCCCGTCGGCTCCGTCCCCGTCACCGTCGCCGTCCGCGCCCTCGTCGGCTTCGCCGTCGTTCTCACGTTCTCCGTCGTCACCTCCGTCCTCGTCGAACCGCTCCTCGAGCAGGTCCTCGAGAGCCGGCGTCTCCTCGAACGGCGTCGACCGGAGTCGGTGGGGCAACGCGTAGCCCGCTGCCTCGCGAACGTCTCCCTCGATGACCGTCGTTCGACCCTCGAGTGCGGCCAGCGTCATCGCCGTCCGGGCGATCGCCACGTCACCACGGTGACCGTCGACGCCGGCCTCGAGACAGAGTTCGGCAATCTCCGTCTTGAACTCGTCCGGAAGGGTAACCCCTGGAAGGCGCTCGCGAGCGGCCCGGAGGTCGGCCCGAAGTGAATCGACCTCGTCGCGGTAGGAGTCCGGCGAACTGTCGTCGCTCGAGCGCTCGAGCACGCGGTCGACCACCGTGACGCGGTCTTCGACGTCGCGACAGCCGGCTACGGTCGCCCGCAGCGCGAACCGGTCACGCAACTGTGGGCGGAGCTCTCCCTCCTCGGGGTTCATCGTTCCGATCAGCGTGAACTCGGCGGGGTGTGAGACGCTGACGCCGTCTCGCTCGACGCGGTTGACACCGCTTGCTGCCGCGTCGAGGAGCACGTCCACGAGGTGGTCGTCGAGCAAATTCACCTCGTCGACGTAGAGGAGCCCGCGGTGGGCGCGAGCCAGCAAGCCCGGATCGAAGTCGGCCTCTCCGGCCAGCGCGTCCTCGACGGAGAGCGTACCGACGACGCGATCGCGGGTCGCGCCGAGCGGGAGCGTCACGAGCGGGACGGGCCGCGTTTCGACGGGGACATCCTCGCGATCCCGGTCGCGACACGACTCACACTGCAGGGACGGCTCGTCGGGCGCACAGCCGTACGGACAGTCCGCGACCGCCCGTTGCTCCGGGAGCAGGTCGACGAGCCCGCGGACGGCCGTCGACTTCGCGGTCCCCTTCTCGCCGGCGATCAGGGCCCCATCGAGGTCGTCGTTCGCCGCAACCGCGAGCAGCACGCGCTTGAGCTCCCGCTGGCCGACGATCGCCGGAAAGGGGAGCGACGATAGCTTTTTATCTCCGGCGTTTGCAACCATGGTTGCGCTAATACAACAGAGGTTTAAAAACGCGATGACACGGATCGGGATATACACCGCGACGGAGAACGAACTCGGATCGATCGGTCGTGCGGCCGAACGGCTCGCCGAGGGGATCGGAGGTGAGAACGCTTCCGACCTCGAGTTGGTCGTCCGCTCGGAGAGCGATCTCGAAGCGGAAAGCGACGTCGAGGCGTTCGTAGACACGTTACGCGACGCCGCGGCGGCGGTCTTCTGGCTCCACGGGGCCGAAGACAGCATGCCCGGCTACGACTACGCCACGAGCGCGCTCGCGGAGGCCGGGGTTCCCCTGATCGTCAAGGCCACCGGCGACGCCTTCGCCTTCGAGGATACGACGGTAGCCGAGGACCACCGGGAGCTCGCGTACGACTACCTCGAAAAGGGCGGGACGGTCAACGTCGAGAACCTGTGTCGGTTCCTCGCCGCGGAGTACACGGACCGGGAACTCGAGTACGACGAGCCGACTGCACTGCCGACCGAGGGGGTCTATCACCCCGACTATCCCGGGATCGAGTACGAAGAACTGCTCGCGACCCACGATCCCGAACGGCCGACCGTGGCGATCTGGTTCTACGAGTCCCATTGGACCCACGAGAACACCCGGTACGTCGATCGGCAGGTCCGCGCACTCGAGGAGCAGGGTGTGAATGCCTTGCCGATCTTCTGTAACCCTGCCACCGACAGCGAAAAACAGGAAGACGCCGAGTGGGTCACCGAAAACTGGTTGCTGGACGACGGCGAGGCGTCGGGGACGCCTCGAGACGGCGATGAAACCGCCACCGGTGAACCCGTCGTCGACGCCGTCCTGTCGTCGTTCATGTTCTCGCTGTCGATGGACGAGCGGGGCCGTTCGGCCAGCGACGAGGGACAGTCGGCGGAGGACGTCTTCCTCGACCGGCTGGGCGTGCCGGTGTTGCAGACGGTCACGACGATGCGCTCGCGATCCCGCTACCAGTCGAGCGACACCGGCGTGATGGGCTTCGAACTGGCCCTCTCGGTCGCCCTACCGGAGTTCGACGGCAACGTGATCACCCACCCGATTTCGGGCAAAGAGCGGACCGACGACGAGGCCGGCATCGGCTCCGCGCCGAAACACCACTTCCCCATCGAAGAGCGAATCGACCACGTCACGCGGCTGGCGGTCAACTGGGCACAACTGCGACACACGTCCAACGAGGAGAAACGGATCGCCGTCGTCCTGCACAACTACCCGCCCAGCGACGACGGCATCGGCACCGCCTTCGGCCTCGACAGCCCCGATTCGACGGTGAATCTGCTGGAAGAACTCGAGTCTCGCGGCTACGACCTTGCCGGTGAAATGCCCGACGACGGACAGACCCTCGTCGAGAGACTCACATCGCAGTTGACGCTCGAGGACCGCTGGGTCGCGCCCGAAGACGTCCGTGAGCTGTCGGTCGACGTGGTCTCGCCGGATACCTACGAGGAGTGGTTCGCGGACGCCGACGAACGGTTCCAGGAGAACGTCATCGAGGAGTGGGGCGAGGTGCCCGACCGGCCCTTCGCCATCCCCGGCGTCGAGTTCGGCAACGTCCTCGTCACCGTCCAGCCCCCGCGTGGGTTCGGGATGGACCCCTCGAAAGTCTATCACGACTCCGACCTCCAGCCGCCCCACGACTACTTCGCCTTCTACGGGTGGCTCCGGAACCAGTTCGAGGCCGACGCCGTCGTGCATCTGGGAACCCACGGCAGCCTCGAGTGGCTCCCCGGCAAGACGGTCGGCCTGAACGGCGAGAGCGCGCCCGACCAGTTGGTCGACGATATCCCGAACGTCTACCCCTACATCGTGAACAACCCCGGCGAGGGAACGCAGGCCAAGCGCCGCTCCTACGCCGCCATCGTCGACTACCTCACGCCCGTCATGCGGTCGGCGGGGACCTACGACGAACTCTCGGAACTCGAGGAACTCGCCAACCAGTACCGCGAAGCGGGCATGGAAGACGCTCGGGCGGACGACGGGGAGCATCTCGAGGACCTCATCCGGGAGAAAGTCGAGGAACTGGACCTCGCGGTCGAGTTGGGTATCGAAGGGACGGTCGACGAAAAAGCGGCCGTCCGCGGCCCCGACGAGGCCGGTTCGACCCTCGCCGAGGGTGACGTGGAAGGCGACGAGGTCGGCGTCGACGACCTCGTCGAACGAGTCCACGAGTACCTCACCGACGTCAAGACGACCCAAATCCGGCTGGGGCTGCACACCATGTCCGAGCCGCCCGAAGACGAGCGCCTCGTCGAGTACCTCGTCGCGCTGACCCGGCTCGAGAACCCCGGTGCGCCGAGCCTGCGCGAGAGCGTCGCCGGCGCGCTCGGCGTCGACTACGAGAAGATGCTGAACGCGCCCGGTGAGTACGACGATGACCTCGGGATGACCTACGCCGAGGCCGCCGACGTGGTCCACGAAACCAGCCTCGAACTGGTCGAGACGCTCGCGGCGTACGACTTCGACGTGCCCGAGTCCGAGCGCGAGGCTGGCCCCGAAGACGAGGTGAACATGAACCTGCTCGTCGTCGACCTCGAGACGATCGGCGACGCACGGGCGACGTCGGGAGCCCACGACGACCTCCGGAAGGCACTCGCCTACATCTGCGACGAGGCAAAGCCACGCGTCCAGGGTGCCGAAGACGAGGTTCCACGCACCGCTGACGCACTCTCGGGCGAGTACGTGCCCCCGGGAGGATCGGGCGCACCGACCCGCGGTGGCGTCGACTTGCTCCCGACAGCACGGAACTTCTACACGCTCGATCCACGGAAGGTTCCGGCCAAGCCCGCCTGGCAAGTCGGTCGGGAGGTCGCCGACGGCGTCCTCGAGCGTCACCACTCCGAAAACGACGGCTATCCCGAGGAGATCGGTGTCGTCGCCTGGGGAACGCCGACCGTACGCACGCGCGGCGAGACGATCGCCCAGGTGCTCGCGATGATGGGCGTCGAACCCCAGTGGACCGACGCAGGGCGGATCGACGACGTGGAGCCAATTCCGCTCGAGGAACTCGACCGTCCGCGTATCGACGTGACGACGCGGGTCTCGGGCCTGTTCCGGGACGCCTTCCCGGCCGCTGCGGGAGTCATCCACGACGCGGTCGACGCGGTCGTCGACCTCGACGAGCCACACGAGATGAACTACGTGAAGAAACACGTCGAGGAAGAAGCCGAAGAACTACGGGAGAGGGAGGGACTCGAGGAGTCCGACGCCCGCAAAGCGGCGAAACACCGCGTGTTCACGACCAGACCCGGGGGCTACGGCGCTGGGACGAACAAGGCCGTCGACGAAGGGAACTGGGACGACCGCGGCGACCTCGCTTCCGTCTACGTCCAGTGGGGTGGCTACGCCATGGGCTCGAGAGGGCGTGTCTCTGACGCCCACGACGCGTTCGAACGGCGGCTCTCGAGCGTCGACGCCACCGTGAAGATCGAGGACACGATGGAACAGGACGAGTTCGACTCCTCGGACTGGTACGCGTTCCACGGCGGCTTCATCTCCGCCGTCTCGGAAATCGCGGGCGAGGAGCCGGCCTCCTACGTCGGCGACTCCTCTGACCCCGACAACGTCGACGTCTACACCAACGAGGAGAAGATTCGCAAAGCGATGCGCTCGCGCGTGCTCAACCCGGACTGGCTCGAGTCCATGGAGGAACACGGCTACAAGGGTGCTGGTGACCTCTCGACGACCGTCGACGTGACGCTTGGGTGGGACGCGACGACCGGGGTCGTGAGCGATACCCTCTGGGAGGAGGTCGCTGCAAAGTACGCCTTCGACGAGGACCGCCAAGACTGGCTGCGTGACGTGAACCCGTGGGCGCTCGAGTCCATCACGGACACCCTGCTCGAGGCGATCGAACGGGACCTCTGGGACGCCGACGAGGAGACGGCCGACCGACTGCGTGACCTGAACCTCGAGGTCGAGGGCGACCTGGAAGCACGAACGACCAACGAAACGGTGGGAACACCGACCGACGACTGAGTATCTCTACGATGACGGACAACGAACCCACGGAGTACGCCGATCTGGGAGCAACGACGCAAAACGCGATGGACATCGCGGAGACGAGCATGGACATCGTACGCCAGTTCGTCCCCGACGAGACGTTGGCCGATCGGTTCCGGCAGAAATCGGTCCACTCGATGGGAGACATCGAGTTCCAGCACCTCCTCCGGTTTACCGGCGGAGACGAACGCGAGGCCGGCGAAGACGAACCAGCACGGGCCGGGGCCAGGGCCGTCCTCGAGGAACGCGAGATCATCACTGACATCACGATGGTGAAAGCCGGCGTGACGGGTCGGGGTCACGACTGCGATGTCCGCAAAGCGATCGGACATGGTAAGGAACTCGCCGAGCGGACGGGGATGACCCGCACCGCGGCGGCGATGCTCGAACTCGACAACGAGGGAGCTTTCGAGGACGCGATCGTGACGATCGGGAACGCCCCGACGGCCGCGCTGGCGCTCGCGGACTGCATCGAGCAGGGGACCCGACCCGCCGTCGTCGTCGCGACCCCGGTCGGATTCGTCAAGGCCGAACAGAGCCGCGAGCGAATCCGCGAGGTCAGCCGAGAGTACGGCGTCCCGGCGATCACGCACGTCGGTCGCCGCGGCGGGAGTGGCCTCGCGGCCGCGCTAACGAACGAGCTCGTCCACGTCGCCACGGACGTGCGAGCTGGCGACCTCGAGTTCGAGTTGGATCTCGACCTCGAGGCCACGACGACTCCAGACCGATGAGCGACTACGACCTCGACGCCGGGCCCGATCCGGCGACGTTCGCGGCTGCCAAGCCGGAAGCGGCTCTCGAGTCCACCAGGGCGGAGGAACGGGACCCCGTCCACGTCGTCGGCATTGGCCCCGGGAACCGCGAGTATCTCACACCTCGCGGGGAGCGAGCGATCCGAGAGGCCGACGTGCTCGTCGGGTTCGAGACGGTCGTCGACTACGTCGCGGACGTGACGACTGCCGACTGCGAGCACCTGTCGTGTGGGTACCGCGACGAGGCCGACGCCCTCGAGACGTTCGGTCGCCGGGTCGCTGCCGGCGAGACGGGAGTCGCCGTCGCGATGGGCGATCCGAACCATTCGGGGTACCAGTTCGTCGGAAAAGTTCAGGACGCCGTCGCGAGCGCCGCACCCGGGACGCCGGTCCGGGTCGTCCCCGGTATCTCCTCGCTCCAGGTGGCCGCCAGCCGCGCCCGGACGCCGATGGAGAGCACCGAGTTCGTCACGCTGCACAAAAGCGGCGACCTCGAGGCCGAGATGGAGCGTCTCGCTCGGGCCGTCGTCGACGACGGCCGACACCTGCTTGCCCTGCCACGGCCGTTCGATCGGATGCCCGGCGACCTCGCCGAGTTCTTGCTCGACCGCGGAGCCAGTGGGGACCTCGAGGCGCTCGTCCTCGAGCGGTTGACCCACGACGCGGAGACGATCCACCGATTCACGCTCGCGGAACTCTCGCGGTACGCCGGCGGCGACGGCCAGGACGAGACGCCGTTCTCGGACTTGATCGTGTTCGCCGTTCGACAGCCGACCGACGGCGAGACGCCGTCGTAAAACGCTACTGCCCGTCTTCCTCGTACTCCTGGAGAACTGCGGTGATGGTATCCGACACCTCCTCGACCGCGACGGCGTTGGTCTTGCGCAGGTCGCCGTCTCGAGCGGCTTCGAGGTGTCGAAGCGCCTCTCGGAGGTGGTGTTCGGTGTCGTCGGTCATCGGGAAGCGCAATAGTGGATTCGGCCGGTTAAGTTCGTCGGTGCGCCGAGCCTCGACTCGAGCCGGGGCCACCAACGAGTTCAAGTACGATTGTACGAACGAAACGACAATGGGAGAGACGAACGCGGACGGCGGCTGGGCTCGAGTCCGGCGGCGAACACGAGCGAGAGGCCAAGCGCGAGCGGACAGTCGAACCCGGAGGAAAGACCGATGAAGGGGTTCGTCCTCGGGGGCGTCAGCTCCGGCGTCGGCAAGACCGTCGCGACGCTTGCGGTCCTCCAGGCGCTCCAGGACGCCGGCTACGACGTCCAGCCGGCGAAGGCTGGTCCAGACTTCATCGATCCGAGCCACCACGAGGCGGTCGCGGGCCGGCCGTCGCGGACCCTCGACCCGTGGCTCGAGGGCGAGGACGGTCTCCGGCGCAACTACGCCCGCGGTGGAGGCGACGCCGACGGGTCACACCCATCCGCCCGGGGGAGATCGTCCCCCGCTATCTGCGTCGTCGAGGGCGTCATGGGACTGTACGACGGCGACGGATCGAGCACCGCTATGGTCGCCGAGACGCTCGATCTCCCGGTAATACTGGTCGTCGACGCCAGTGCGGGGATGGAAAGCGTCGCGGCGACCGCGCTGGGGTTTCAGGAGTACGCCGATCGGGTCGGTCGCGATATCGAGGTCGCGGGGATCGTCGCCCAGCGCGCCCACGGCGGCCGCCACGAGAGCGGAATCAGGGACGCGCTTCCGTCGGAACTCGAGTACTTCGGCCGGATTCCGCCGAACGACGACCTCGAGATTCCCGACCGGCACCTCGGCCTCGAGATGGGCGCGGAGGCGTCGCTCCCGCGGGACGCGCTCCGGGAAGCAGCAGACACTCTCGAGACCGAACGGCTGGTCGACGCCGCGGCTGTGCCGCCGGAACCCACAGGTGAGAGGGATACCGAAGCCGTCGACGCCACCGTCGCCGTCGCGGACGACGCCGCGTTCTGTTTTCGCTACCCGGCGACGATCGAGCGGCTTCGCGAACGGGCCGACCTCGTGACGTTCTCGCCGGTCGCCGGCGACCCCGTCCCCGACTGCGATGCCGTCTATCTCCCCGGCGGATACCCCGAACTTCACGCGTCGGCGCTCGAGTCGACAGATACGCTCGCGGAACTCGGTCGGCTGGCGAGCGACGGCCTCCCCGTCTTCGGGGAGTGTGGCGGCCTCATGGCAATGAGCCGGTCGCTGACGACCGCGGACGGCGACCGCTACGAGATGGCGGGTATCCTCCCGGCCGACGTAACTATGCACGACCGGTACCAGGCACTCGACCACGTCGAACTCGAGGCGGTCGACGGCACGCTGACCGCGAACGATGGGGGGCGGCTTCGTGGCCACGAGTTTCACTACTCGAGGGCGTCGGTCGACGACGACGCACGCTTTGCCTTCGAGACGGTCCGTGGTGACGGGATCGACGGCGAACACGACGGACTGACGGAGTACGCCTCGCTGGGAACGTACGCCCACGTTCATCCAGAAAGCGGCGCGTTCGATCGATTCCTCGAAGGCCTCACCGACTGACTGTCGTTGTCCGATCGGCCATCGAGTGACGGATCGCTGCCTGGTCCGGTCGGCCATCGACGCCGAACCGCTGCCCGACGGACCGATCACGATGCTGCGTCCTCGTCGGTGGCTTCGAGCCTAGTCTCTCCGACAGTGCCGTCACAACACCGGCGGCAACGCCGGCCGTCAGTCCGGTTCGCTCGAGAGAGATTCCGGTTATCGAGCCGCCTCACAACGAAACTTTCTCTACTCCAACTCCATCTGGGCAATCCAGATTGTCCTACAACAAACAAAATTGTTTTAGGGCAGGACTCTGTTTCCACAGGTGATGCCACCCATCGCGTTACCACACGATGCGAAGGCCGGCCCGACGAAACCCGAGATACGGGCCGTCGTCCGCTCGAAGCTCGCGCTCGAGCCGGACGACCACGTCGTCGACGTCGGTTCCTGTACGGGTGCCGTGACCGTCGAGGCCGCGCGGGAGGCCGGTCACGTGACCGCGATCGAGCGCAAGCCCGACCGGCTCGAGACGACCGAACGAAACCTCGCGGCCAACGACGACATCGTCGAGGCCACGGTCGAGCTTCGGAACGCGGAAGCGCCCGAAGGGTTGCCCGCCGACGCCGACGCCGTCTTCCTCGGTGGGAGTCGCAACTTCGAGGCCGTGCTCGATCACGCCGTCGAGACGGGCGTCGATCGGATCGTGATGAACGTCTCCCGGCTCGAGGTCGCCGGGAAAGCGGTCACGGCCTTCCGCGAGCGCGGGGTGCTCGAGGAGGTACTGCAGGTACAGGTGAGCCAGGGGTACGAGCTCGCCGGTGCGACGAGTTTCGACGCGAACAATCCGGTGTACGTACTCGTCGGGAGCGCGACCGACGACGGGTCGACGCCGGCCGACGCCGCGGCCGGAGGTGACCCGCAGTGACCGTGTACGGCGTCGGCCTCGGACCCGGCGACGCCGACCTCGTGACCGTTCGCGGGAAGGCGGTCCTCGAGAACGCGAGCGTCGTCTACTCCCCGGGACGGCTCTCCCGATCCGTCGCGCTCGAGCACGTCGACGAGTCGGCGATCGGCGACCTCGAGTTCCCGATGACTCGAGACGAGCAGAAGCTCCGAAACGCCTGGAAAGAGGCCGCGGCGGAGGTCGCCACGGCGGCCGCCGAGGACGACGTCGCGTTCGTCACGCTCGGCGATCCGAACGTCTACTCGACGTTCGGGCACCTCCGGCGAACGCTCGCGACGTTCCATCCAGACGTAGACCTCGAGGTCGTCCCCGGGGTCAGCGCGGTCACCGCGTTCGCGACGGCGCTGGGCGTCGAAGTCGAAGCCGGCGCTGGGTTGGCGCTGCGGGAGGCCGACGGCGGTGCGAGCCCGACCGGCCCGGACCGTCTGATCCTGTTCAAGGTCACCGACGCACCCGCGACTCACGAGGGACTCGTCGACGCCGGCTACGAGGTGACCTACGGCCGTCGGTTGTTCATGGAACAGGGCGAAACCGTCGTCACACACGATCCCGACGAGATCGCCGAACGGGACTACTACACCCTCGCGTACGCCGAACGGGCCGATCTCGAGGTCGAGCCGGCGACGGCGGCGTTCGAAGTCGACGACGACGGCTCAGGTACCCGGGCCGAGTCGGAACGAGAGGCGGGGCCGGCAGCGACCGGTCCCGACTCCCCGGCGGCCTCGACCGACGACCGGGCGGCTCCCGAAGCCGACGTGAGCACGGACTCAAAGCCCGACGAGAGACGATCGGAATCGCCGGCGGACGTGTCCCTCGAGCGGGCCGAAGGCCTCGAGAGCGGCGACTGTGACCGTGACCGGGACTGGTACTGATGATGGGATCGAACGATAGCGACGACGGCAACGACAGCAACGATAGCGCCGACCCCGACAGTATCGACGGTGTCGACGACAGGGTATTCGAACGCAACGCCGGCGACCGAGGCGAGGGAGTGCCGTTCGTCGGCGCTGGACCCGGCGACCCGCGGCTGCTGACCGTCGCGGGGAAGGAACTGCTCGAGGACGCCGATCTCGTCGTTCACGCGGGATCGCTGGTCAACAGCGAACTGCTCGAGGCCTACTGCGACGGGGCCGACCTCGTAAACTCCGTCGGCAAGGACCTCGAGGAGCTCGTGCCACTGATGAGAGACGCCTACGAGGACGGCCGGACCGTCGTTCGGCTCCACAGCGGCGATCCCGCGATCTACGGGGCAGCCCTCGAGCAGATGGACGCCCTCGAGAGCGAGGGCGTCCCGACGTACTTCGTCCCGGGCGTGACGTCGGCGTTCGCCGCGAGCGCGACACTTCGGACTCAGCTCACCCTCAACGAGGTCTCGAATCACGTCGCGTTCACCCGACCCCAGGGGAAGACCCTCAGCGAGGAGCAAGATCACGTCTCCGAGTTCGTCGGTATGGGGGACGTGACGACCTGCATCTACCTCGGGACCCACGCCGTCCGGGAGACGATGGACCGACTGCTCGAGGACGGCCACGACCCCGAGACGCCGGTCGCAGTGATCTACCACGCTTCCTGGCCCGACGAGGACGTGCTCCTCGGAACGATCGACGACATCGCGGAGAAAGTCGAGACGGCGGGGTACCGCGCCTCCGCGCTGGTTGTCGTCGGCGACGCCGTGACGGGGGCGGGCTACGAGCGCTCGTACCTCTACGGCGACTGGGCCAACAGCGGAGCCGCCGACACCACCGACGAAGCGGAGTCGACCGATGACTGAAACCGAATCCACGACGATCGAGATGCGATAATGAGCTCGGAAACAGAGACGACGGACGGCACGGACGACTCGAGTACGAACGACGGCGGTCACTGTTCGACGCCAGACTCCGACGGCGAAGTCGCCGAGGAGATCGCGATCGTCGCCTTCGAGCGGAAGCTCGAGACCGCCGAGGACATCCGGAACGAACTCGCGGACCGCTACGATCTGATCGATATCCTCGAGTACCACGGCGATGTCTTCGAAGAACACTGGGGCGAGTACGACTGTTTCGTCGGGCTGATGGCCTCCGGCATCGCGATGCGCAAGACAGCGGGCCTGCTCGAGGACAAGTGGGACGACCCCGCGATCTGTGTCGTCGACGAGGAGCTGACGTGGGCGATCCCGATCACGGGCGGTCACCACGGTGCGAATCAGGTCGCTCAGGACCTCGCGACGATGGGTGCCGTACCGGCGATGACGACCGCCTCGGAAGCGGCGGGGAAACAGGGCGTCGAGTCCCGGGCGAAGGCGATGGATACCCACGTCGTCAACGGCGACTCGACCGTCCAGACTAACCTCGCCGTCCTCGACGACGATCTGGGTCCAGTCGCGCGGCTCGACGGTCCCCGTGCCGTACTCGTCGGCGACGACGTGACGGTGCTCAAGCGAAACGCCGACGACGGGATCGTTCTCGGGACGGGAAGCGTCTCCGGCGCAGACGCGGAGACGTTCGTCGCCGCCTGGGAAGACACACTCGAGCGAACCGAGTACGGCCTCGACGACGTCGAGTTCGTCGGGACCGCAACCCGAAAAGCCGACGAGGAAGGCCTTCTCGAGGCCGCACAGGAACTCGACCTGGGCGTCGTCACCTTCGACAAGGAAACCCTCTTCGAACACGAGGGGCCGACCCCCTCGAAATCGAAGGAGCTGATCGGCTGGCCCGGCGTTTGCGAGGCGAGTGCGATCGCCGGCGGACGCGAACAGGAACTCGTCCTCGAGAAGTGCAGTTACGAGGACGAGGTAACGGTGGCGATCGGCCGATGAGCGCAGACGACGCCGCCGGTTCCGCCGGCAACGGGACGCCGGACGACCACGGCACCCTCTATGTCGTCGGGATCGGGCCGGGACTGCCGGCCCACATGACTGCGCGAGCAAAGCAGGTCATCGAGTCCGCCGACGTGGTCATCGCCTCGAGTCTCTACCAGGAGTTCCTGCGGGCCGACGGGACGCTCCCGCCGGAGTCGGCCGTCGACGACGACGGCGTCGCGACCCGCGAGGACGGCGCTCGCCAGGAGATCGTCCGTTCCACGATGGGACGCCAGATCGAACTCGCCCGCGCGGCGTTCGATTACGTCCGCGAGGGACGGGACGTCGCTCACGTCTCGGGCGGCGATCCGTCGGTCTACGGCAAATCCGACCTCATCTTCAAGATGGCCGACGAGGACGACGCGACGGACGTTCCCATCGAGGTCGTGCCCGGTATGACCGCCGCGCTCGGTGGCGCTGCCAACGTCGGCGCGCCGCTGTGTAACGACTTCTGTACGATCTCGTTGTCGGACAAGTGGCGCGGCTGGGACGAAATCGAGGAGAAACTGCGGGCGGCCGCAGTTTCGGAGTTCGTCATCGTCCTCTACAACTGCTGGCGCAACTACGAGCGCGCGGTCGAGATCGTCCGCGAGGAACGCACTGACGACGCCCTCGTCGCGATCGTCAACGACGCGGGCCGCGCCGACGCGGGCCGTAACGGCGAGAGCCACCACGTCACGACGCTGGGCGACGCCGCCGACCACGACGACAAAGTGTCGGGGATGGGCACCTCGCTGATCATCGGGACCCACGAGACCGAAACCTGGAGCAACGCCGATCGAACGTACCTCGTCACCCCGCGTGGCGGGCGTGACGTCGACGACTTCTGACCAGACATGAGCACGGAGACAGATACGGAGACGGACGCGGACGCAGACACGGACGAATCGACAGCGAGTTGCGGCGCGACGAGCGCCGAATCCGACCCGGACAGTTCGAGCTCGAGGTGTGGTGCCTCGAGTTCCGACGACTCGAGCGAGTCGGCGTGTGGCGGCTCGGACGGAACTGACGACTCGAGCGGGTCGGCGTGTGGTGCCTCGAGTTCCGACGACTCGAGCGACTCGAACGAACAGGAGGTCGGCGCAACCGTCGCCGACTTCGACGCCGACCCCGGCCAACTCACGGCTGTCGGGCTCGGCCCCGGTCAGCCGGAAGGGATGACCGAGCGCGCGAAGACGGCACTGCACGAGGCCGAACACATCGTCGGCTATACGACCTACATCGAACTGCTGCCCGACGCGATCACCGAGGGTGCCGACGAGATCTACGACACGCCGATGTGTGGCGAAGTCTCGCGGACCGAAGAGGCGATCGACCGCACGCTCGCTGGCAACGACGTGGCGATCGTCGGCAGCGGTGACCCCAACGTCTACGCGCTGGCGGGACTGGCACTCGAGATTCTCGAATCGAAGGGTGCGACGGCCTCGATGGTCAACTTCGAGGTGGTGCCGGGCGTGCCGGCCGCCCAGTCCTGTGGTGCCCGCCTCGGTGCACCACTGGTCAACGACACCGTCTCGATCTCGCTGTCGGACCATCTGGTCCCGATGCCCGAGATCGAGTCGCGGTTGCACGCGGCGGCCAAGGAGGGGTTTACGATTACGATCTACAACCCCTGGAGCCGCAAGCGTCGCGAGAACTTCGAGAAAGCCTGTGAAATCCTGCTCGCTCACCGCGACGAGGAGACGCCGGTCGGGATCGTCCACGGCGCAGGCCGGGACGACGAGGAGGTAGTGATCACGGAACTGGGCGAACTCGAATCGTTCGGCGAACGCGACGTGATCGACATGACGACAACGATCGTCGTCGGCACCGAGGACACCTACGTCTGGGACGATCGGATGGTGCGACCGCGCGGATACGAGACCAAGTACGACTACTGAGATGCCACGATACGAAGTCACGATCGAGAAAGACGCCTGCGACGGGATATTCGCCTGTCTGACCCGCGATCCTCGCTTCGTCGAGGGTGCCGACGGGCTGGCGAAGATCGACCCCGGCGCGGACCCGGTCTACGACTGCGAGGGATCGGTCGACGACGACGCCGAACGCGTCGTCGCCACGTTCGACGACGACCGCCTCGAGGAGGCGAGACAGGCCGCGACGGCGTGTCCGACGGACGCGATCGTCGTCGAGGAGGTAGATGGATGAGCGACGCCGCCGACCCGGAAGGCGACCTCATAGAGGAGCCAGTCGAAATCGAGGTTCCCATCGATCCCCTGGCCGGCCACCCGGCTTCGGCGTACTTCTGGGGACACGTCGCTGGCGGGGGTCGCGTCTCTGAGGGACAACTCGAGATCGTCACTGGCGACGAGCGTGCCGTTCGCGTGCTCGCGGCGATCGCTGGAGGGGGCGACCTCGAGCGAGAGACGACGCGCCGCGAGTATGCCCACGACGCGTCGATCACGCGGACCGAGACGGAGTATACGCTGTCGCTGTCGGTCTCGACTCCGTCCCCGACCTCGACCTCGACCTCGACCTCGACTCCGACCCCGGCCCCGACCGATCCAGACGGTGACGGGGACGACACTGGAACACTCCTCGGTCGCCAGTCTACGCTCGGGTTCCCCGTCGACGGTCGCGGGAACTACCGGTTCGGCGCGTTCGCCGACCATCGGCGTACGCTCCTTCGGGGCCTGCTCGAGAGCTGTGGCACGGTCTGTTTCAAGTCCTCGAGTGGCACCGTCGGGGTGTCGTTCGTCCACGAGGACCCGGCGCTTCTCGAGCGTATCCGGGACCTGATCGCGGACTGTCCCGTCGACGTGCCGGTCGAGGAGCTCTCGGAGACGAGTTCGGGCGGCTACTGGTTCGGCGTCGCCGACCAGGCGGCTCCGGCGTTCGGAACCTGGGTCTACGAGGGCTGTGCGGAAACCGGCCTCTACGCGCGCAGTCGCCGTCGAAAGCTTGAGCGCAGTCTCGAACAGGTCGGCCTCACCGACGGCGACGAGACCGGAAACCGGGACGAGCCGACCGGCAGAGGTGAGCAGCCGTGACGGAAGCGTCGACCCCGTCCAGCGTCGACGACGAAGCCGTGTTGCTGGTCGGGCACGGGTCCCGACGCGAGAAGTCGAACGAACAGGTCCGGGAGCTTGCCGCCGGCCTCGAGTCACGGCTCGGCGTCCCGGTCGACGCCGCGTTTCTCGAACTCGCGAAGCCGTCGATCGAGGACGCGATCGCCGATCTCGCGTCGGTCGTCTCGGCTGTGACGGTCGTCCACTGCTCGCTGTTCGCCGCGGGTCACGTCAAAAACGACGTGCCACTGGCGATCGAACGGGCCCGTGCGAGCCACGACGACCTCGAGATACACAACGGCAGACACCTGGGGATTCACCCGGCGATCCTCGAGGTGCTCGACGACCGCGTCGCGGCCGTCGAAACGGAACTCGGCGTCGACCGGGAGACCGACGACCTCGCCGTCGTCCTCTGTGGCCGAGGCTCGAGCGACCCGGACTCGAACGCCGACGTCCACAAACTCGCGCGGCTGCTCCACGAAGGGCGACCGTTTTCCCGCGTCGAGCCGACGTTCATCGGCGTCACGGAGCCGACCCTGGAAGAGACGCTACACGACCTCTCGAAGCACCGTCCCGACGCCGTCGCCGTGATCCCGTACATGCTCGGCGACGGTGTACTCACTGGCCGCGTTCGGGAGTGGACGGCCGAGTTCGACGACGACTACCCCTACGTCGAGGCCCTCGCCGGTGATCCGCTCGGCACCGACTCGCGGCTCCTCGACGTGTTCGCGGACCGCTGGCAGGAGGCCCGCACCGACAGCGTCGAGATGTCCTGTGACACCTGCAAGTACAAAGTCGGTCTCGAGGGATACGAGGAAGACGTCGGCGGTGCGCGGGCGATGCTCCGGGCACTCACCCACCGGGAGAGTCACGCGGATCGCGAGGACATCGACGACGAACCCCACAGCCACGACGCGCCGGCGAATCACGTCGCAGTCTGTACCAACCGGACGTGTGCGGAGATGGGCGCACCGGCCGTTCTCGAGCGACTTCGACAGGCGGCCCGGGACGCCGACGACTGTGACGCCCGGATCACCCGGTCGTCCTGTCTGGGACAGTGCGGGGACGGGCCGACGGTCGCCGTCTATCCCGACAGCGTCTGGTACGGCGATGTCGACGAGAGCGACGCCGATCGGATCGTCGGGGACCACCTCGTCGACGGACGGCTCGTGAGTGAGTTGGTCCAGGAGACCTTGTAGCGAGATGTATCGATCACACGTACAGACACTCAACGACTCGAAACGCAAACGAAACCGACGACACAACTAAGATCACATGAGCTGCCACGAAATCGAAGCACTTCGACTCGGACTGATGAACGTCTTCGGCGTTGGAGACGACAGCGACCGCGAACACGCGAAAACGGAACTCGAGGGTCACCTCGAGGGACCGATCGAGGGACTCGTCGAGGCCAAGAGCCTCACCGAGATCGAGCGTCATCTCGACGCGGCGCTCGTCGACCTCGAGGAGGAAGTCGCGCGGATGGACAGCGACGATCCCGAATACGACTACACACGCGGTCGATTGCTCGAGGTCCGAAACGGCGAACGGGCGGTGAAACGACTGCGCAAGCAGGGTGAGGGCGTCGTCGATGGACTCGGCGAGGCCCACGACCTGCTCCACGAGACGTTCCCGATCGAAGACGACGAATGAGCGCGAACGGCCACGAGACGAAGCGGGGGACCAACGAACGGTTTCGCAGTCGGTCTCTCGGCGAGATCGAGTCGGCAGGGAGCCGGCACATGTGGGCCCGCTCCGCCGTCCACGTCGACGGCTCGCTGGTCGTGACGGGAACGTGGGACGGGACGGTGACTGCTTACGATCGCCGCTCGCTCGAGGTCCGCTGGACGACGAGCAGACCCGACCATCCGGCGCGGATCGAGACGCTCCAGCGGCCGAACGGGACGAGCGTTATCGTCGGCGGCCGCGGGCAACGGGGACGGGTCGCTGCGTACGACGCCGACTCAGGAACGGAACGCTGGCGATACGACGCTGCCGACGAGGTCGGCGACCCTGTGGGAACCGGCGTCTTCGTCCTCCCACACGTGGTCGCACTCGAGGCCGACCGTGACGGTCGGCTGTACGCTGTGGCGCGGCGCTACGAACGCGACGGCGAGACGCGGCGCTGGGAGAGTGCCGTCTACGCGTTCGCTCCGGACGGAACCGTCCGGTGGCGGTACGAGACCGACGCGTCGCCGATCGCGATCGACCTCGATACGGATGCCGGAGCGACCGGCGCGGATCGGGTCGCGGTCGCGTACAACCGCTGTCCCGGCCGCCACGACAACGGCCTGGTCGTCCTCGAGGCCGAGACGGGCGACCCGGTCTGGACGTGGGACCCAGGGACCGACGGCGAGAGGCGGGTCGGCGACGTTTCCGTCGATGGCGAGACCGCCGCGGTTGCGAGCCACGGCGACCGGCGGGGATACCTCCTCGGCCCCGGCGGCGCTGAACGGTGGCGCATCGACCTCGGCGTCGAGACCGACGTCGGCGAGGAAACGCTGTACGCGTACCCGAATCACGCGTCCCTCTCGGGCGGGATCGTCGCCTTCGCGACCGGGAACACGTACGCGGTCGACCGCCGCGAAACGGCGGGGCGACACCCGAACGAACACCGTCTCGTCGCCGTGGACGCCGAGACGGGTGAGGCCCGCTGGGGTGCCGACCTCGGCGGGTTCGCCCGCGAACTCGCGGTCGACGCCGACACCGGGACGATCGGCGTACCGTGTGCCCAGCACTTCCGTGATCGCGATACGGGGACACACGCCGTCCGGTGGTTCGACCGTGAGTCCGGCGACGGGGGCCACACGTCCCTCGAGGGGATCGCGACCGCGGCAGCCGTCGACGACGGAACGATCGCCGTGATCGAGGAGCCGATCACGTACCACGACGCCGACGAACTAGAGGGCGAGTACGCCGTCTTGGTAGGATCGATCGGCTGAGGGGTGGTCCGATCGCGAGGGAGCCGGCGCACACGCAAGCGAAACCACGACAACGCTGTCTCCTGTCCCCACTATACCAACGATGGGCTCAGGAGACGGCTCCGGGGAGCGTTCGGATGCCGCGCCGATCGGCGATCCGCAACGACCCCGACACCTACGCGGCGATCGGGAGGCGAAACTGGGCGATAGATTACTGACCGACGGTGGGCAGGCGGAAATCCAGGAGCGAGAAGCGGCCAGCGGAAGCGACGGCGAGTCCGAGTCGGCAGCAGAGACCGACGAAGGCGAGGGCCTCGAGAGGGACGATCCCGAGGGCGAAAACGGACACGAGGACGAGGTCGAACCCGAGGACGACAGCCACGCGGAGTCGGAACCTGACGAAAACGAAGACGAAAACGAAGACGAAGACGAAGACGACGACACACCGGCGGAGACGGCAGAGCACGAAGGCAAGGGAGACGACGAAGACGAGACCGACGAAGAGACGGCTCCCGAAGAGGGCGAGACCAGCGAAGAAACGGCTCCAGAGAGCCCCGAGAGCGACGACGACTCAGAAGACGACCGCGAGGACGGTCACGCCGACGACGCCGAAACCGTCTACGAGAGCGAGGACGCTTCCGGCGTGCTCCACCTCGATCTCGACGGGCTGTATCTGGACCTGCTCGGCCTCGAGGTCAACCTGAACCCGGTGACGCTCGACGTATCGGCTCGTCCCGGCGAGAACAACCTGCTCGGAAACCTGCTTTCGGCTGTATCGGGACTGCTCGACGGGCCGAGAGCGCTGCTGAACAAGGCCAAGTCGTTGCTCGGAAAGCCCAAGGAGTGGCTTCGTTCGCTGGCAGGTGGCGTCACCGAGCGGCTGCGCTCCCTGGCGAGCAAGCCGGGCGACCTGCTCGCTCGACTGACGAGCACGCCCGCGAAACTGCTTGGCCAACTGTGGCCCGGTGATCGGGACGGCGAAGCGGAGGCCGAGGAGGAAGCCGAAGCGGACGAAGAGTCGCCGGAGCCGGACGCGGAGGGCGAAGGTGAGGATGAGGAGAGGGCCGGCCCCCTCTCCCGTGCGGTCGGCAGGATACGGCAGCGTCTCTCCGGGGCTGCCGGCTGGGCAAAGGAGAAACTTGCTGGCGTCGTGCCCGGGCTGCCGATCGAGGAACTCATCGCGACGGCAGTCAGTCAGGTCGTCAGGACGCTACTCGAGCAGGTCGAAGAACAACAGGGACAGAGACAGGATCGTGACCAACAGGACGAGCCGTCGGGCACGGAATCACAGGCCGAAGCATAAGTATGAGTGACGAAGCCAGCACTACGACGGAGGCGGGTTCGACTACGGAATCGTTAGCCGGACGAATCGACTACGAGGAAGTCGCCGAGAACATCGACATCGCCGAACTCGTCGACGGAACGCAGTGGGAAGACGAGATCGACGACGACCAGCCGCTGGGTGAGGCGCTCGGCGGGCTGATCGGTTCGGTCGTCGGGAGAAAAGTCGGTGAGAGTATCGGCCGCTCGGTTGGCGAGTTGACCGTCGACGAGTTGCTCGGGACGGAAGAAGACGAAGCGGAGCCGGAGCCGGAACCGGAACCGGAACCGGAACCGGAACCGGACTCGGTAGACGCGGACGAAACCGACGACGAGGAAGACGCCGACGGCGGAGAGGAGAAAAACGAGGAGAGCGAAGAGAGCGAAGACGAGAAAAAAGAAGCCGAGGAGAAACCGGAAGAGAGCGAGGAAGACGAACACAAAGAGGAGACAGCCGAGGGCGGCAGCGACGAGAGCGAACCCGAGGCCGAAAGCGAAGGCGACGACCCCTCGAGTTCGGAGTCCGAAGAAGGGGCGGAGGAAGAATCGGAATCGGAGACGGAATCGGAGGCGGAAACAGACAACGCCGACGAAAACGATGCAGAGTAGCGGTATCGCCGTCGTACGACACTGTCGATGTCGAGCCCACGCGGCCCCGAGGTGGTCGCCGTGAGCGACGGGACGGACCTGAAAGGGGTCGTCGCCGACGAGGTGAGCAATCAGGTCGGCGTCGAGGAGTTGCTCGGCGACGGGAGTCTCGAGGACGAGATCGACGCAGACGAGATCGGCGCGGCTGTCGGCCGGCGGTTCGGCGAGCGGATCGGCCGCGAGTTCGGGGCCTCGATCGGCCGGAACGTCCACGAGACGTTGTCCCGGGAGCTGGGAGAAACCGCCGATGACGACGGCGAGACAGCTTCGGAGTCGACTCCAGACGAGGGTGAAGACGAGGACGAAGCGCACCAGGACAGCGAAGGCCAGGCGCTTCGGTCCGCACTCACGTCGGCGATCCGTGACGGCGTACGCGAAGCGTTTCAGGAGGCACGCGTTCGGGAGTCACTCGAGTCGGTGGCGGAAGATGCAGCCGGTGAGACGGCGTTGGTCGATACGGACGAAGAGGTGGACGAGAGAGAAACGGACGAAGAGATGGACGAGAGAGAAACGGACGAAGAGATGGACGAGGGAGAACCCGAAGACGAGAGCGGCGACAGCGACGCCGAACCCGCCGAGGAGGCCGACGCCGCGGACACAGCAGAAGTGACAGACGAGGCTGACGAACCGGAGGCGGCCGACGCCGACGCAGCGCCAGCCGAGGAGAAACAGGAAGGGCCGTCCGCCGACGAACTCGAGGACCTCAGACGCGAGACCCTCGCGGACTTCCTCGGAGTGATGGCCTACGAGGACCTGCAGTCGGTCGCGAAAGACGTCGACGTGAAAGCGAACCTGAGCCGGGCGGAGATGACCGACGAGATCATCGAGACGGTGACGGAAGACGACGGTGAGAGTGAGAGTAAGGGCAAGGGTGAAAGCGGTGGCGAAAACGACAGTGATGCAGACACGGACACGGACGAAGAGGCAGATGCGGCCGCGAACGCGGGCTAGCTCACGGACGAGACGAGACAAAGCGCGGCGAGCGCGGTATCCGATATGAACCAGTCCCGGACCGAACCCACGGACGAGCGAGTGGCGGAACTTCTCGAGGCGGCCGACGCAGTCGGCGAGCGGCTCGTTTCGAGCGACCGCGATAGTGCGACCGAACGCGACGCGGAAAGCGGGGGCGAGCCAGCGGCGGACCCCCTCCTCGAGGCGGCCGAGCGTGCCGACACCCTCGTGGCGACTGCCGATCCGTCGGCGTTGCTCGAGGCAGTCGGACTCGACACGCTCCCGGACGGGTCGGAGCCGGCGTCGATGCCGGATGCGATCGCCAGGGGCGATCCGGACGCGGTCGAAGACCTGGAGCGATTGCTCAGTCTCGCGCGCCTCGCGGATCGGTCCGACGAGGAGGAAGCGGAGATCGGCGCGGCCACGTCGGGGCTGCGAGCGGTTACCGAGGACGACGAGGGTGACGAGGGCGACGATGGCGACGAGTTCGGCGACAACGAGGCCGGGAAAGCAGAACACGACCGATCGGTGGAAGACGAACGGAGAGGGGAGTCGGTGGACGACGAACCGACGGCTGGCGACGACGGTGACGGAATCGACCCCGAAGTCGAAGACACAGAAGACGAAGCGACGACCGGCCCTGAGGTGGAGGTCGAGGATCGACTCCGCGACGCACTCGAGTCGGACATCGCTAACTTCGGTGACGGGGTCGAACGCCTCCAGGAGGGACTCGAGGCGATCGGCGGGGGAGAAGCTGACACGGAGGGAGAGGGCGACAGGGACGACGCCAGCGAGAGCGACCCAGAGGCAAACGAACTCGACCACGAGGGTCGACTCGGTGGTGAAGGCGCGACGGCCGAGAGCGAAGACGACGACCTCCTCGACCCGGACTTGGGCTCGAGCGGACGAGAGTCGCCGGACGGCGCGGCTCGTCACTCCACGGTCGCGCCCTCACCCTCGAAGCGAGCGGATATGTCGGCCGTGCGGCGGTTCTCGACGATGCCGGACAGCAACGACGGCACGGGCGACGAGAAGTGAGGACGGTGACGTGACACTGTGGGAACAGGGCTTTCACGTTCGCGCTCGGAGGCCTCGATATGTACGACGCGATACTCGTCGCGACCGACGGGAGCGACACCGGAACGGCCGCCGTCGAGCACGCGATCGGTCTCGCCGAGCGGTTCGACGCCGATCTCGTCGGCATGACCGTCCTCGAGAGTCGCACCGAGTACGACAACGCGATCGTCGATCCCGAAGAGGTCGCCCGTCGTCGCGAGCAGCGGGCCGACGAGATCGTCGACGACCTCGAGGCGGCCGCGACCGACGCCGGGATTACCGTAGAGACGACCGTCGAGTCGGGCGTCCCACACGAGGAGATCGTCGCGGCTGCGACCGAGCGGGCCGCGGACGTGATCGTCGTCGGCTCGCGCGGCCGCTCGTCGTTCAAACGTGCGCTGTTGGGTAGCACGGTCGAGGGCGTGGTCCGGTTCGCCGACAGGCCGGTCGTGGTCGTCGACGGGTCGGAAGCGGGAGATGTCGACGTCGCTGCCGATCACGATACTGGCACCGACACCGACGACGGTCCCGAAGCGCGATGAGCGATTGCGGAAGGGCGAAGGTTTACTTTGGCTGTCGTATCATACCGTGGTATGTCACTACTTGTTCCGTTCGACGGGTCGTCGCTCGCGGAAAAAGCACTCGAGCGGGCTGCAGCCCTCGGCGCTCACCTCGAGCAGGACGTCGTCGTCCTGACCGTGATTCCCGACGATCCGGAGTACGCTCGGGAGCGCAACTGGATCACCCGTGGAGAACCGTTCGATCGTGACGCGATCGAGGCAGGGATAGAGAAGCGGGCGATGGCTATCGCTCCGGAGGCGACGTTCCGGACCGAGCGCGTGAGCTCGGACGAGCCGACGGCGACCTCGACGACGAACGTCGTCCGTGAGATTCGGCGCGTCGCCGCCGAGATCGACGCGAGCGTCGTGTTCATCGGTTCGGAGAACGCTGGCTCGGTGATCTCGCCCCAGTCGAGCGTCGGCAGCCCGGTCGCGAGCGACCACCGGTACGACGTGTACGTCGTGCGCCACCCCGACGAGGAGGTCACCGACGACGACGTGACGGATGTCGACTCGCTCGAGTGACGGGCCGAAAATCGACGTGCGGCGGCCCCCTCCGCGGGCCGTTCCGGAGGAACGTTTATCCGCTTGACCGACCTCGGTCCGAACGACATGGTCGATCGGAACGGGTGGGGGCGGGATCGCCCCGCCCCTGCCGGGTCGCCCCGAGACCCTCCCGCGGCGTTCGTCGAGCAGGCGAACGTAAGCGACGAGGACATCTACGAGCGCTTCGCGGCCGAGTGGCCGGACTGTTGGGAGCGTGCCGCGGCCCTCCTCTCGTGGAACCGTTCGTACGAATCGGTACTCGAGGACGGTGATGCGCCTCGTTATCGATGGTTCACCGGCGGCCAGCTGAACGCCGCGTACAACTGCGTGGACCGGCACCTCGAGGAAGGGCGCAAGACCCACGCCGCGATCCGCTGGGAAGGAAAGCAAGGCGAACGCGAAACCCACACCTACCGGGATCTGTACGTCGCAGTCAACGAGTTCGCGGCCGCGCTTTGCGATCTGGGTGTCGACGAGGACGATATCGTCACGATCTACCTGCCGATGATTCCCGAGTTGCCGATCGCGATGCTCGCGTGTGCTCGCATCGGCGCGCCACACAGCGTGGTCTTCGCCGGGCTCTCCGCGGACGCGCTGGCGGCGCGGATGGATGCAGCAGACAGCGAGTATCTGATCACCTGCGACGGCTACTACCGGCGTGGGGACGCGTTCAACCAGAAGAGCAAGGTCGACAACGCCCGCCTCGAACTCGAGCACGATGTCGAGACGGTCGTCGTCGACCGGCTGGGAGAGGACCTCCCTCACGTCCTCGGCGACGACGAGTGGGACTACCACGACCTCCGGGAAGCGTTCGCCGGCGAGACCGTCGAACCAGTCTCCCGCGACGCAGAGGACATGCTGTTCCTGATGTATACGTCGGGAACGACGGGAGAGCCGAAGGGGGTCGTCCACACGACCGGCGGCTATCTCGCTCACGTCGCCTGGACTGCCCGTTCGGTTCTGGACGTCGAACCCGCGGACACCTACTGGTGTGCGGCCGACATCGGCTGGATCACGGGCCACTCCTACATCGTCTACGGACCCCTGGCGCTGGGGACCACGACGGTGATGTACGAGGGGACGCCGGACTACCCCGATCGGGATCGGCTCTGGGAAATCATCGACCGCAACGCCGTCGACGTCTTCTACACCGCACCGACCGCCGTCCGGGCGTTTATGAAGTGGGGCGAGGAGTACCCCGACCGTCACGACCTCTCCTCGCTACGGCTACTGGGCAGCGTCGGGGAGCCGATCAATCCTCGCGCCTGGGAGTGGTACCACGAACACATCGGCAACGAGGAGTGTCCGATCGTCGACACCTGGTGGCAGACCGAAACCGGCGCGATCATGGTCTCGACGCTGCCTGGTGTCGACGAGATGAAACCCGGCGTTGCCGGGCCCGGACTTCCCGGGATCGACGTTCAAGTCGTCGACGACGACGGCGAGCCGGTCGAGCCCGGCGGAACCGGTTACCTCACCGTCGACAGACCGTGGCCCGGGATGGCCCGCACGCTCTACGACGACGACGATCGCTTCCGAAGCGAGTACTGGGGCCGGTTCTCGACCCCCGAGAACGACGACTGGACCTACTTCAGCGGCGACGCCGCCTCCGTCGACGAGGACGGCTACGTCACCGTCCTCGGGCGGGTCGACGACGTGATCAAGGTCGCCGGCCGACGACTGAGTACGATGGAAATCGAGGGCGCGGTTACCGACGCCAAGGGCGTCGCCGAGGCCGCCGTCGTTGGTCGGTCAAGCGAGGCCGCAGGGACGGACATCTACGCCTACGTCAGCACGGAGCGCGACTGCGAGCCGGACGACGATGTCCGTCACGGGATCGAAACCGCAGTCGAATCGGCCATCGGTGAACTGGCCGTCCCCGAACGGATCGTCTTCACGCCCGAACTCCCAAAGACGCGATCGGGCAAGATCATGCGCCGACTGCTCGAGGACGTCGCTAACGGCGAGGAACTCGGCGACACGAGCGCCCTACGAAACCCCGAGATCGTCGGGGAGATTCAAAGCGAGAGCGACGGATAGGTTTCGGACTTTCAAACAACGCGAAACCGAATAGATCGTTTCGATTCGATATTCTACGCCGACTGGCCGAGCGTGCCGTTCTTAGTCGGTAAGGTTATATTCGTGCCACCAGATAGCGCGAAACATGAATGTCGAGTCGGGGGGTGACGGCGTCCTCTCGAGGCGGCAGTACGACTCGCTGCTAGACGCCGCCGAAACGTATCGTGAGGCCCTCGTGGTTCGGCTGTGTGGCGACGTGGGGCTCCGGCCGGCCGAACTCGCCCGACTCACCATCGACGACGTCGAACAGGCCCGGATCGATCCGCCGCGGTATCTGGTTCGGGTTCCGCCCGCCGAAGAGACCCGCGACGGCCGGACCGCCTACCTCCCGACGAGAGTCGAGCGTGAACTACGACGCTACGCCAGGAGTAACGACCTCTCCCCCGAGGATCGGATCTTCTCGGTGACGCCACGCCGGCTCCAGATGCTCGTCTCCGGCGTCACGGATCGTGCGGCCGAGCTGTTCGACGATCCGTCGCTCGCCGACATCTCGACTGGCGATCTCCGTCACTACTTCGCCCATCGGTCGCTGGTCGAACGCGGGATCAACCCCCGTGTCGTCAAGGCCGCGGGCGGCTGGCGCAGCTTCGAGGCCCTCGAGTCGTATCTCCCGGAACCGACCGAGGCCGAGATCGTCGACGCCTTCGAGGCCGTCGAGCGACCGTCCGACCCGCGGGGCCGCGACCGGCAGCGCGCGGGCGAGGGGGCAAACGCGGCGGCCGTCGCGGACGACAGCATCGTCCGCCTGCTGCTCGCCGCGAGCGACCGATACGCCCTCGTTCGCCTGGACGAGGAAGGGTACGTCGAGCGCTGGAACCGCAGCGCGGCGGCGATGTTCGACTATCGGGCCAGCGAGATCGTCGGGACCCACGTCTCGGCGTTCTACCCCGACGACGCCGTCGAGGAGGGACTCCCCGAGCGGGTCCTCTCGGCCGCCCTCGAGGAGTCGGGTTACGAAGTCGACGGCTGTCGCGTCCGCAAGGACGGGTCGACGTTTCGCGCGACCGAGGTCGTCTCCCCGCTTCGGGACGACCGGGGCCGCCACACGGGGTTTGCTCTCTTCGTCCGGGACGTCTCCTCGTACTACGACGAACTCGAGACGCTCCGACAGCGCCGGACGGAACTCGAGCGCCGATACACACTCGCCTGGCAGCAACGGGCACTCACCGAGTCGCTGCTCGAAGCAGCCGATCACGAGGCGGTCGAGACCGAAACCTGCGAGACGCTCGTCCGGGACGCCGTCTACGAGTTCGCCTGGATCGATCGGACGACGATGGCCGACCGGCGGCGAAACTGGCGCGTCGCGAGCGGGATCGGGCCCGACGACGTCGACCGAATCGAACCCGACGGGGACGAGTGGGAACGGCCCGATGGAGGAGCAAACGGGAGCGGGGACGCCGTCAGGGGTGGGGCCGAAAGCGGTGACGGAGCCAGTGACGACGAGATAGCGGTTCGGGTCGCCGAGCTCGCGACCGACGGCGAGGGTACCGCCGACGTTCCGGAGACACTCGAGGGAGTCGACGGGGGTCTCGTGCTCGCGCGGGTCCCCCTCGCGTACGGCGAGACGACGTACGGAACACTGACCGTCGCGGCCGGTCGGGAGCCGGCGTTCGACGCGGACGAGCGCGCCTGGCTCGAGACCATCGGCCGACAGGTCGGGTACGCGATCACGGCCGTTCGTCGGCGAAACCTCCTGTTGTCGGATCGCGTCGTCGAGTTCGACCTCACCTGTCGGGACGACGGGTCCTTCCTCGTCGCGGCGTCCGACCGGCTGGACTGTCGGTTCGAACTCGACTCGCTGGTCCCGACCTCCGAGTCGACCCAGCTGTACTACCTCCGACTCGAGGGTGCCGAGCCGGCTGCAGTCTTCGATCTCGCCCGGGAGAGCGAACGCGTGACGGAGTTCCGGCTGATCGAGACCTACGAGGACGGCTGGCGCGTCGAGTTCGTCGTCGAGGGGTCCTTGCCCCTGTTGACGCTCTCGGAGTACGGCGTTACCGTCCGCGGGGCGACGATCGAGTCCGGGACGGCGACGATCACCGGCGAGTGTGCCGGCGACGCGGACCTGCGGACGATCGTCGACGGGTTTCGGGCTGCTTACCCCGACTCCGAACTCGTCGGGAAGCGAGAGGCCGAACGGACCGTACGGACGGCCCGCGAGTTCCGCGAGGGACTCGAGGATCGGCTCACTGACCGACAGATCGCGGCCCTGCGTGCGGCGTACTTCGGCGGCTACTACGACTGGCCCAGAGAGAGTACGGCCGAGGAAGTCGCCGACGCGATGGGAATCTCCTCGCCGACGCTACACAACCACCTCCGCAAGGGCCAACACGAACTGCTTCGGACCTTCTTCGACTATCCGTCCGGGGCGGAGGGGAGCGAACCCGTCGGGACCGAACCGACCGGCGAGAGCGGTTGACGATGGCCACGGGAGTCGTCGCCGACCGTAACGCTGGTGACCCGATCCGACGATTCTCGAGCGGAGTCGCGCCGGGTCCCCTAAACCTCTAGAGGGCGGGGCCGTCGACTCGAGGTCCGCGTCGGTCGTCGCTCCGAGGCGGCGTTCGAAATTGTGCCGCGTGGTCGAACGGGTTCGGTTTTTGCCGTCGATCGGGATAGTTTCGACCTACTCGAAGAGAAATATTCTCAGTAACGGGTGTTTCGACGGCTGGATTTGGTACAGCTAGAGGCCGGCTTTACTACGGTAGTTGCATATTGGTTGGGTGTACCATGTCACAGGAGGATGCCAGTCTCGAGGCGCGACTCGAGGAGCAAGAGACGTTCGAGCCTCCCGAGTCGTTCGTCGAGCAGGCGAACGTCTCCGATCCGGGGATCTACGAGGAGTTCGAGGAGAACTGGCCGGAGTGTTGGGAGCAGGCGGCGGAGTTTCTCGACTGGGACGAACCCTACGACGACGTCTTAGACGAGTCGGAGGCTCCCACGTATCAATGGTTCACGGACGGCAAACTGAACGCGTCGTACAACTGCCTCGACAGACACGTCGAGGACGGCGCAAAAAACCGCGCGGCGATCAAGTGGGAGGGTGAACTCGGCGAGACACGGACGTACACGTACGGGGACCTCCTCAACGAGGTCAACGAGTTCGCGGCGGCGCTGCGGGACCTCGGCGTCGAGGAGGACGACGTCGTCACGATGTACATGCCGATGGTCCCCGAGTTGCCGATCGCGATGCTTGCCTGTGCTCGTCTCGGCGCACCACACAGCGTCGTCTTCGCGGGCTTCTCGGCGGACGCGCTCGCGACGCGGATGAACGCCGCCGACAGCGAGTACCTGATCACCTGTGACGGCTACTACCGGCGCGGCGACGCGCTCGATCACATCTCGAAGACCAACGAGGGTCTCGAGGACGTCGACCACGAAACCGAGACGGTCGTCGTCGATCGGCTCGGTGACGACCTCGAGCACTCGCTGTCCGCGGGCCAACACGACTACGACGAACTGGTCGAGACCCACGCGGGCGAAACGGTCGAGCCCGTCTCCCGCGACGCCGAGGACATGCTGTTCCTGATGTACACCTCGGGGACGACGGGCAAGCCGAAAGGCGTCAAGCACACGACCGGCGGCTACCTCTCGTACGTGACCTGGACGAGCCACTCGGTGCTCGATCTGAAACCGGCGGACACCTACTGGTGTTCAGCCGACATCGGCTGGATCACGGGCCACTCGTACATCCTCTACGGGCCGCTAGCGCTGGGGACCACGACCGTGATGTACGAGGGAACGCCGGACTACCCCGATAAGGATCGGTTCTGGGAGATCGTCGAGAAGAACCGCGTCGATGTCTTCTACACCGCGCCGACGGCGATCCGCGCGTTTATGAAGTGGGGCGAGGAGTACCCCGAGCGCCACGACCTCTCCTCGCTGCGACTGCTGGGGACGGTCGGGGAACCGATCAATCCCCGTGCCTGGAAGTGGTACTACAAGCACATCGGCAGCGAGGAGTGTCCGATCGTCGACACCTGGTGGCAGACCGAAACCGGCGGTCACATGATCACGACGCTACCGGGCATCTGCGAGATGAAACCTGGTTCCGCCGGACCGGGGCTCCCCGGCGTCGACGCACAGGTCGTCGACGGCGCTGGCGACGAAGTCGACGCCGGCGAAGCCGGATATCTCACCGTCCAGAAGCCCTGGCCGGGAATGCTCCGGACCCTCTACCGGAACGACGACCGGTTCGTCTCCGAGTACTGGCGGGAGTACTCCGACCCCGACGAGGACGAGTGGGTCTACTTCCCGGAGGACGGCGCGAAGATCGACGACGACGGGTACATCACCGTCCTCGGGCGCGTCGACGACGTGATCAACGTCTCCGGTCACCGGCTGGGGACGATGGAGATCGAATCGGCCGTCGTCGGCGTCGAGGGGGTCGCCGAAGCCGCGGTCGTCGGCGGCGACCACGACGTCAAAGGCGAAGCCGTCTACGTCTACGCAATCCCGGAAGACGGCTACGAGGGACAGGAAGCCGAACTCGAGGAGCAGGCGATCGAGGGCGTCGTCGACGCGATCGGTCCGATCGCGAAACCGGAGAACGTGATCTTCACGCCCGAACTCCCGAAGACGCGATCCGGCAAGATCATGCGCCGACTACTCGAGGACATCGCGAGTGGCAACGAACTGGGTAACACGTCGACGCTCCGGAACCCGGATGTCGTCGACGATATCGCAGAACAGGTCGAGGGCGACTAGTTCGGCGGGTGTCCGCTTTTCCGTCGACCGCTCACGAACGACGAAGAACACGACACGACATCACATATGGCAGACAATAACAGCCACGATTCGGACCGTGATTCGGACGATGCCGCCAGGACCGATGGCGGCGTAGCCACGGAGGCGTATCTCGAGGAGGAAATAAACATTTTCAAGCCAGCGACGCCGTTCATGCGGGATCACCTGCGGGTGATCTGGCTGTCGTTCGTCGCCTGGGCGATCGTCGTCTTCGGACCGACGACGGCGCTGCTGTTCGCACCGGAGTTTATGACGGGGACGACGATCCTGGGCGGGTACCCGCTGCACTTCTTCCTGACGGCGATCGTCACCCCGCTGGGGGCACTGTTGCTGTCGGTAGCGTACGCGATGCAGCGCGATCGCCTCGACACGAAGTACGGCATCTCACACGACGCTGGGACCGAAGCCGAGACCGATACCGACGCGGAGTCGGGAAGCGGCGTGACGGCCACCGGGGGTGAGGACTGATGATCGAAGCCATCGATCCGGTCGTCCTGCAGGAGACGGCACTCGACGTCGGGGACTTCAAGCTCGTGCCGGCGCTGACGGTCGTCGCGATGCTCGTGTTGTTCCTCGGGGTCGGGTACTTCTTCCGGGTTGCTGCAGTCGACGAACTGTGGGTCGCCGGTCGCTCGATCGGCTCGATCGAGAACGGGATGGCGATCGGAGCCAACTGGATGAGTGCAGCGTCGTATCTCGGTGTGGCGGCGCTGATCGCGACGCTCGGGTACTTCGGGCTCGCGTACGTCGTCGGCTGGACGACGGGGTACTTCATCCTCCTGATCTTCATGGCGGCGCAGTTCCGCCGGTTCGGGAAGTACACTGCGCCTGACTTTGTCGGCGATCGGTTCTACTCCGACTGGGCTCGCGGTATCGCCGCGTTCACGACGCTCGCGATCGCGTTCGTCTACGCGATCGGCCAGGCAAGCGGGATGGGCCTGATGGCACAGTACATCTTCGGCGTCTCCTACGAGATCGGCGTCGTGTTGCTGATGGCAGTGACGATCGGCTACGTCGCCCTCTCAGGCATGTTGGGGACGACGAAGAACATGGCAATCCAGTACGTCATCCTCATCATTGCCTTTACGCTCGGGCTCTACGCCACCGGCTGGGCCGAAGGGTGGTCCACCGCGTTGCCGTACCTCGAGTACGGCAGCCAGATGGCCGAGGCGGCGAGCCTCGAGGCACAGTTCGTCGAGCCGTTCGCCAGTGCCGGCTACTACGGCTGGATCGCGCTTGCGTTTAGCCTGATCGTGGGTACCTGTGGCCTCCCGCACGTCCTCGTACGGTTCTACACCGTCGACAACGAGCGGACTGCCCGCTGGTCGACCGTCTGGGGTCTGTTTTTCATCTGTCTGCTGTACTGGGGGACGGCGGCCTACGCCGTCTTCGGGGGCCTGCTGTACAACCGCGAGGTCTCCGGCGGTGACGGATTCACCGGCATGGCCGGACAGGAAGCCGACGCGCTGGTCGTGTTGACGACGCAGTTGGCCGAACTCCCCGAGTGGCTCGTCGGCTTCGTCGCCGCGGGTGCGGTTGCGGCGGCACTTGCGACCACTGCGGGCCTGTTCATCACTGCGTCCTCCGCAGCGGCACACGACATCTACACGAACCTGTACAAGGAGAACGCGACCCAGCGCGAGCAGATGATCGTCGGCCGCTCGACGATCCTCGGCATCGGCGTCCTGGTGACGCTGATCGGGCTCAATCCGCCCGCGCTGATCGGCGAACTGGTCGCGATGTCGTTCGCCATCGCCGGCTGCGTGTTCTTCCCCGTGTTCTTCCTGGGTCTCTGGTGGGAGAACACGACGAGGGAGGGTGCACTCGCCGGCATGGTCTCCGGGATCGTCATCTCGTTCGGCGCGATCCTCAACGACACCGCTATCCCGATGTACACGGGCCTCGAAGAGGCCGTTATCCCGGCGCTGGCGACGTGGCTTCCCGGCACGTCGTCCGCGCTGGTCGGCGTCCCGGTCGTGTTCGCCGTGATCATCGTCGTCTCCATCGTGACCGACGAACCGCCCGAAGATGTCAAACGACTCGTCCGGCAGTGTCACAGCCCCGAACCGATGCAGCAGATGGAAACCGCCGAAGACGTTGCCACCGACGGTGGGACGACGGCGGACGACTGACTATCCAGGCACACGCCACAGCACACCACAGCACACCACAGCACACCACAGCACACCACACCACTCATGTACGACACCATCCTCGTTCCGACCGACGGAAGCGACGTCGCCGAGAACGCGATCGACCACGCGATCGACCTCGCGACGAAATACGACGCCGACATCCACGCGCTGTACGTCGTCGACCTCGACGCGATGGACGTCGCCGTCGGCACCGAACAGATCGACCGGTTCAAACAGGGCGACCTGAGCGACCTGCCGGAACTCGAGCAACGCGCTAAAAACGCCACCCGAAGCGTCGTCGACCAGGCGGCCGACGCCGGCCTCGAGGCCACGGAAGCGATCGTCGCCGGCAACCCCCACGACCGGATCGCCGACTACGCGGAGGAGAACGGTATCGATATGATCGTGATGGGGTCGGCCGGTCGCGGCGGCGTCCGCCGAGTACTGCTGGGGAGCGTCGCCGAACGGACCCTCCGCTCGACGCGGGTCCCGGTGCTGGTCGTCGACATTCACGAGGAGTAACGCGTCTCGGTTTCTTTCCCGTCGTTACGAACGACGCCCACACAGTGTAACTCGAGTCGGATCGGCAGACGGCCGGTCGGAGAAGGCGTGGCTACTCCTGGTCGGATCGTGCGGCCTCGAGGCTCGCAAAGAACCCGAAGTAAGCGACGATTCCGGCGAGCATGAACGTGTAGTACGCCAAGTCTGGCCCCTCGAGAATTCGGAAGAGTACGTCGACCATCGTCACCCACACGACCGCGAACACGAGGTCGACGAGCAAGCCCCACCGCTCCTCTCGTGCCGTTCGAATCCACTCGCGGACGCCGGTCATCGCCGTGTCGCACCTCCGCCGACGGCTATCGCGACCATGGCAAGTAGTTCCACAGGGAGGTGAAAAAAGCCTGTCGACCCCCGTGGGCCTGCGGCAGTATCGAGCGAAACGAAACCCCCTAACGCGTCCCGGGACTGCGTTGGGGTATGGACGACGAATCCGACGGGACCGACGGGACCGACGGGACTGACGCGACTGACGCGGCCGACACCGGCAACGAAGCAACCGCCGGCCACGCTTCCGGCTCCCGTCCAGGGTCACGTCCTCACCCCGACGCCGACCCAGAAGTCGCCGTCCTCCGGCTCGGCCACCGTCCCGGCCGGGACGACCGGATGACGACGCACGTCGGCCTGACCGCACGGGCGCTGGGTGCCGATCGCGTGCTCTTCCCGGACAACGCCGGCCAGTCGCTCGAGACGGTCACGGACATCACGGATCGGTTCGGCGGCCCCTTCGAGGTCGAGCTTACGGATTCGCCGACGGCCGTCATCCGAAACTGGGAGGGCCGGGTCGTTCACCTGACGATGTACGGCGAGCGGGTCCAGGACGTGGAATCCGAAATCCGAGATGCCTACGACACGGCTGGCGAGCCGCTGTTGCTCGTCGTCGGCTCCGAAAAGGTCTCGTTCGACGTCTACGAGCGGGCCGACTGGAACGTCGGCGTCACGAACCAGCCCCACTCCGAGGTGGCCGGCCTGGCGGTCTTTCTCGACCGTCTGTTCGAGGGACGAGAACTCGAGGCCGACTGGGAGGAGGCAAAGCGACGGGTGATCCCGATGGAGACGGGAAAGCGTGTCGAGCCGACGGGTGAGGGTAAAGAGGAGGAGACTGATACGGATGCGGATATGGATACGGATGCGGATACCGAGGAACGTAATCAATGAGTCGACGACCGGACCCACGGTGACCTGACAGTTCCCGGGCAGCCTATTTGGGGCTGGCCGGTGGCCGTGTGGTATGGCCGAAACGACGACTCACGAGGAGGAACTGTCGCGCGACGAAGCGGCCGACCTGTTACAGGAGATCGCACGCGAACTCCGTGGAAACGGCCCCGCGGACGTACGGATCGGAAATAAGACCCTCACACTCCAGCCGAGCACGGCACTCGAGTACGCCGTGGAGGTCGAAGAGCGATCACCCATGCTCGGTGGAGACCGAGAAGAGCTGACGGTTTCGGTCAACTGGGAAGTCGAGAACGCGGAGAGAGACGAATAGCTGCGCACACGGTCGACGGCGACTCGGCGGGCTCGTCGATGTCGCTCACTGCACCGCCGACCGACGGCGACCGGCGACGGGAGACGAAAACCGAGAATCGTCCCTCAAAAGACTTAATGGCGACATGGCGTTACGCATAGGTAATGGCTTTTGAGGACCTGCTCGAGGACCCGGTCGTCCAAAAGTACCTACACGAGCTGGTCGGTCCCAAAGGGATGCCCGTCGCGGCCGCGCCGCCGGACGGGGAAGTGACCGACGAGGAACTCGCGGAGGAACTGGATCTCGAGTTGAACGACGTTCGCCGGGCGCTGTTTATCCTGTACGAGAACGACCTCGCCAGCTACCGGCGGCTGCGCGACGAGGACTCCGGTTGGCTGACGTACCTCTGGACGTTCGAGTACGACAACATCCCGGAGAACCTCGAAGCGGAGATGCACCGACTCCACGACGCTTTAGAACAGCGCCGGGAGTACGAACGCAACCACGAGTTTTACCTCTGTGAGATCTGCTCGATCCGCTTCGAGTTCGGCGAGGCTATGGACTACGGCTTCGAGTGTCCCGAATGTGGATCGCCGGTCGAATCGATGGACAACGATCGGCTGATCGACGCGATGGACGACCGCCTCGATACGCTGGAGGACGAACTCAACATCGAAACCGAACCCACGGACGCTGGAGCCTGATGGTCGTACTCGCAACCAAACTCTACGTCGAGGGCGATGCACGCGAGCGAGCGCTGGATTCGCTGCGCTCGCTCGTCGACAACGAGATCGGCGAGTTAGCCGTCGAGTACGAACTCGGCGTCCGCCACGACGACTTTCCCTCCGTGACGATCGAGGGCGAGGACGCGCCCGTCGCTCGCAACGTCCTCCGCGAGGAGTTCGGCGAGATCGTCCCCGACCTCGAGGACGGCGACACCGCCATCGGTACCCTCGAGTCCTGGGACGACGAGGGGGTCGTACTCGATGCCGGCGAGGAAGTCCGAATTCCCGCCGACGAACTCGGTCTGGGGCCGGGTGACCCGACCCAGCTCCGCGAGCGGTACGGGCTCGTCCAGCACATGCCACTGCAGTTCGTCTACGCGGAGGACGGACCGTCCCGGCTGGCCGACGAGGAGCGCGACCGACTCTACGAGTGGACCCGCGGCGAGGGGCGGCTCAACGTCAACAGTGCCACCCGTGCCGAAGTGCGGGCGACGCTGAACCGTGCTGGCCACGCCCAGGACTACGTCACCGTCGAGCGACTGGGACTGCTCGAGCAGAGCGTGATCTGTACCGAAGATACCGACCCGCCGGGGCTGCTAGCGAGCGTGGGGGAGTACCTTCCCGCGGAGTTGCGCTGTGTGGTGCCGTAGAAGCAGCTTCGACACGATACGATACGATCCGATACGACGTGACCTTCGAACCGACATTCAATCCGATGCAGACGCCTATCTCGTCTCCACACGCATGAACCGACGCCTCCTCCTTGCCGCCATCGCGGTCGCGCTGCTCGTTGGATTAGCCGGCTGTACGGCTATCTTCGGGGGGATATCGGACGAAGAACTCGATCGCGAGGCCGAGTACGACGACCTCCGGGACAGCGACGCCGACGTCGCGATGTCGATCGACGACGCTGGACTGATCACGAGCGGCGAGTTCCGCGCGGTCTACGATCTGAACGAAACCGACGAACTGTCCCTCTACCGGTCGTCGTTCTACCGCGACCGGGCACTCGATGTCCACGGCGTCCGGTACTGGCACCCAAACGGCACCGAACTGACCGGCTCTGAACTCGAGGTCGACCAGGGCCGCTCGAGTACCGAAATCACCGTTCCGGACGGAAACGGAACCCTCGCGTTCTCGGGCGGGTCCGGGAGTCGGACCTTCCGTCTGCCCGCGTTCACGGAGGGGTCCTACGAGGTGATCCTGCCCGAGGGATACCGCACGTCGAACTTCCTGTTCGGCGATGTCAATCCGAGCGGATACGAGCGCGATATCGTCGATGACCGGGAGCATCTCACCTGGGAACACGCCGACAGCACGGTCGCACTGCGGTTCTTCCTGCCGCGGGACATCACGCTGTTTACCGGGCTGATCGGGGCAGTCGTGTTGCTCGGTGGCGTCGGGATCGGCTACTACTACCTCCAGGTCAAGCGGCTCCGGGAACAACGCGAGGAGATGGGCCTCGATGTCGAACTCGAGGACGATTCGGACGACGGGCCGCCGCCGGGGCTCAGATAGCCGACGATCGGTAGGGAAAGCGCCGTTCGGTTCGTTGGTTTCGATCGATGGCGGGGCGGTTGGGTCGGTTTCGATTGATCGCTACGTCTGGTACTCTGGCACTCTCGCAACCCCATTCAGCCCAGCATCACCCGCTCGTCGACCAGAATCGCGTCGCCGTCCTCGAAGACGAACCGTCCTTCGACGTGGCTGGTCGTCACTCGGGTCGGCTCGAGTGCATCACGTGTGACGGTCTCGGTAGTGCCAACGCGGTCGACGAGCCAGCCGTAGTAGCGGCCGTCCCCGTCGGTGTGGCCGAGGACGAGCAACTTCGGATCGGTCGGCGGAGTATCACTCGCCGACGACGTGGCAAAGACCCGTGCAAGATGGACGACGCGGACGCGTTCCCCGTCGACGGAGATGGAGGCGGCGTTCCACGGGTCGTCGGCGCGGACGATCGGCGCTGCGTCGGAAACGCCGAGGACGGTCGCGACGGCGTCGGTTCGAACGCAGTATCGCTCGTCGCCGAGAGTGAAGGTGAGAATCTGGAGCCGCTCGGGCAGGGATTTCGGGTCCGAACCGTCACTCGAGTCCGAGCCGGAGCACGATTCCGACTCCGGTTCAGCCCGCGGTTTCCGGCCGGAGCTGGACGGGGTGTCGTCGACATCGGAGGGCGATGGCATTCTGCCGTGGGTAAGCGAATTCCGAAGATAAGAGTTGGGTTCCCGTACTGGTTCCGTGGGCGGTCACTCGTGGCGTTCTCGAGGGCGCGATCCGTGAGGAGCTTCGGGAACGAGTACCGTCGATCGGCGGTCAACGTTTTTATCGCTGGGCTCGGATACTCCAACGAAAGCAATGGCGGAGCTACCTGACAACCTTCTCGGTATCGACGGGGCCGACGGTCCCGGGTCCGGGCGGAACCGAACGGCCGATTCGGACGGCGAACGCGACTCCGAAGAGGAGATTCGAGCCGTCCTGTTCCGGCTCGGCGACTACCGGTTCGGTATCCCGGTCGACGACGTTCGTACGACGACCGACCTGCAAGAGGACGTGACGCCGGTTCCGCGGGCCGCAGACGCCATCGAAGGCGTCGTCGACCTCCGTGGCGAGATCACCGCAGTAATCGACCCGTCGGTCCACTTCCCGCCGGCGGAGTGTGATCCCGACGGCGAGAAGCTGCTCGTCTTCGAACGGTCCGCGGAGCAGCAGGCGGCGGCGATCAGAGTCGACGAGGTCCTCCGTGTCGAACCCGTCCCGGAGTCGAACCTCCACGACCAAGACAGCGTCGCCGACTCCGAACTCTCCGGCGACGTTCTCGAGCATCCGTTGGTCGACACGCTTCTGGAACTGGAGCGACGACCACGACGGCGGCTGGACGAGCAGGTCGTCAGTCCAGAACCGGTCGACGAGAGCGATGACGGTTCCGATTCCCTCCTGGACGGCACGACGGGCGACCCGGACGACGACGAGCCCGTCGTCGAATCGTTCGAACTCGAGGACGACGGCGAATCGGACGCCGCGACGACCGACTTCGACGACGACTCCACGACCTCGAGTCAGGGATTCTCGCCGAACGACGCGGCGACCGAACGGATCGTCATCGAGGGAATTCCGTTGATCGATGTGGAGAAGTTCTTGACAGCCTCGGGCCACCGAGTCGAGGCCCAGCGCAGTTTCGACACCGAGCACAGCTAAGCCCGCTCGGTGACGTTCGTGGTACCGTCAACCGTACGACCCACGGTCCCGGTAAAGAACCTTATCACGTCTGATAATGGAGAGACAGCATTTATGGTAATCGTATATCTACAGAAATTTGGTGTACTACTGAATGTCGACAGGGGTGCTCATCGTGGACGACTCACATTTTATGCGGAATCTACTGCGACAGATACTCGAAGAGGATTACCGCATTCTCGGCGAGGCGTCCAACGGTGCCGAAGCGGTCAAACTGTACAAGGAACACGAACCCGATATCGTCATGATGGACATCGTGATGCCGAAGTGTAACGGCATCAAGGCGACGGCGGCGATCAAGAAGATCGATCCGGACGCGCGAGTCATCATGTGTACGAGCGTCGGACAGCGAGAGAAAATGAAACTGGCCGTCAAGGCCGGCGCGGACGGCTACGTGACGAAGCCGTTCGAAGAACCGAGCGTCAGAAAGGCGCTTACGGACGTCGTCGCGGCATGACGCGTGCACTCGTTGTCGACGACTCGCAGTTCATGCGAACAGTCATCGGCAACGCGCTCGCCGACGCCGGCTACGAAGTCGAAACCGCGACGAACGGACGGGACGCACTCGAGGCGGTCGATTCGTTCGAACCGGACGTCGTCACGATGGACGTCGAGATGCCCGAAATGGACGGCATCGAGGCAGTCGAACGCATCATGGCGGCGGACCCGGTCCCCATTCTCATGCTGAGTGCGTACACGGAAGAGGGGGCCCGAGCGACCTTCGAGGCGCTGGACAGCGGTGCCATCGACTTCCTCCGGAAGCCCGACGGATCGGGGTCGCGAAACGTTGGCCACCTCGCGACCGAGGTCGTCGAGAAGGTGACCGAACTCGCAAACGCCGACGTCTCGTCGCTTGCGGTCGCCAAAACGACGGCGACCGCGCGGGCGACCGCCACTGCGACGGCGTCCCGTTCGAGCTCTGCCGACCGTGCAGCGGCAGGTGCGGGCGGAGCCCCACTCGCCGCCGATCGCGACGCCACACAGGCTTCCGACCCCGCATCGATGTCCGGTGACGGCGACGTCTCGACCCCAAGCTGGGCACTCGGCCCCACAGACGACTCGAGTGTCGCGGAGTCCGGGCCGGTGGACGTCACCGGCCAGCTGGCGGGGACGCCGACCGTCGTCGTCGGTGCCTCCACGGGTGGGCCACGCATCGTCGAACAGCTGTTCGAGCGTCTGCCGGCAGCCCTCGAGGCGCGAGTCCTCGTCGTTCAACACATGCCCGCGGCGTTTACCAGCCGCTTTGCCGATCGACTCGACACCGTCGGGGAGTACACGGTCTCCGAAGCCGCCGATGGGGGACGGATCGGACCCGGCGAAGCCGTCGTCGCACCTGGCGACGCGCACCTGACGGTGACCGGAGAGACGAGCCAATCGATCGGCCTCGCTCTCGAGAACGGCGAGCGCGTCCACGGTGCTCGGCCGTCGATCGACGTGACCATGGAAAGCGTCGCGAACCGCGTTTCGGAGCCGCTCTGTGGCGTCGTCCTCTCCGGGATGGGCCGTGACGGCGCGGCCGGCGTCGAAGCGCTCGAGGCGGCCGGCGGGTACACGATCGCACAGGACGAGGCGACGAGTCCCGTCTTTGGCATCCCCTGTCAGGCGATAAAAACGGGTTGCGTCGAGGAGATCGCTCCCCCCGCGGAGATCGTCGATGGGATCGTTGCGGCCTGTACGGTCGACGATCAGGAACGGGCGGATTCCGATTCCGATTCCGATTCCAGAGGTGAGACCGATGACTGAGTACTGGCCCGACTTCGTCCGGGAAAGTCAGGACCGAATCACGGAACTGAACAACGCGTTGCTGACGCTCGAGCGGCACCCGGACGACGAAGAGGCCATGGAGAACATCTTCCGGATCGCCCACACGCTCAAGGGCAACTGCGGCGCGGCCGGCCTCGAATCGGCAAGCGACCTCGCCCACGCGATCGAGGACGTGCTCGACGCCGTCCGTGGCGGCGATCTCGAGGTCTCGGCGGAGTTGATGGACGCGATCTTCGACGCCGTCGACGAACTCGAGACGATGGTCCGGGAGGTCGACCGGTACGGCGAGGTCGAGACGGACCCGACCGACCGGATCGAAGCGCTCCGCGATCACCTCGACGAGCCGGTCGGCCTCCGTTCACCGACCGAAACCGAGATCGATGCAGTCGTCGGCGACCTCGAGCCGCCGACCAACGACGGCCACGACGCCTACCTCGCACGGCTCGCGATCGCCGACACTGGCGAGGGCGTCAACGACGGAATGCTCGTCGTCAAAGCGCTGATCGACGCGTTCGAGCTGATCGGAACCGATCCGTCGCAAGCCGAGATCGAACGCGAAGAGTACGGCGATCTGATCGATGCC
>NZ_AOMA01000048.1 GCF_000337895.1 Halobiforma nitratireducens JCM 10879 | reverse complement strand
ATCAGAGATGTGTATAAGAGACAGGATCGGACCCGGTACCCACTCCTCGCCGACTGGCCCGAGCGATTCGGTGGACGAAGACGATCCGCTCGCGGACCTCGAGCCCGGAGCAGCACCCGGCGCTGACCTCTCTCCCGACGAAGCACAAGAACTCGAGGTCGACGAACTGCTCGACGAGTTCAACGAGTTCGACGACCTCGACGAACTGGTCGAAGACGTCGAGGAAGACGAGGATCTGGAAGCCTTCGAGAACATGGGCGATGCGGGGTCGTTCGACGACCTCCTCGAAGACATCGATACCGACCCTGTCGACGAGGCGGTCGACGTAGACGACGAGGCGGAGCCGGCCGCCGATGCGTCGGTCGACTCCGAGTCCGATACCGACGTCGAGGCCGCTGCCGACGATACGGGAGCCACACCGGCCGCTGATATCGACGCGAGCGGCGACGACGAACAGGTCGAAGACGCAAGCGCGGTCTTCGAAGAGCTCAAAGACGAAGTCGAGATGGTCGGCTTCGACGAACTCCAGGACGAACTGGACGAACTCGAGTTCGACGAGTTCGACTCCGACGACGAGGTCGGAATGGACGAACTGCTCGGAGACGAAGCCGACGAGGACGACGAGGCGTTCCTCGAGGACGCACGGTCGGCCGACGAGGACTTCGAACTCGAGTCCGAGTCCGAGCCCGAGTCCGAGCCAACATCCGAATCCGATTCGGCGTCCGAATCCGTCGCCGAAGCTACTGGAGCGGTCGACGAACCGGCGGAGACGTCGGAGACGGACGCGGTCGACGAGTTCGACGACCTGTTCGAAGACGCCGACGAACCCGCGACGGAGCCGGCTGCCGCCGAGACCGACCCTGCGGGGACGGCAGAAGTCGACGCCGAACCCGTCGATGCCGACGGAAGCGTGGCGGAACCGGACGCTCCAGAGGTGGCAGACGACGGTACGGCCGAGTCGGAGTCGACGCCGACCGAAACGAGCGCCGGCATCGAGGAAGACGGCGAAGACGACGGAGCGTTCGAGACGAGCCCGGAGACGGAATCCGACGAAGTCGTCGACGATACTGCGGCCGAAACCGGCTCGGACGCCGTCGAGCCGTTCCCCGGAGTCGCTCCCGATGCCGAAAGCGTAGACGGTCCTGGAGCGGCCAAAGCGGCTAACGGAGCCGACGACGCCGAAACGCGCGGGCAAGCGGCGGACCCAGTCGACTCGAGTGGTGACGACGATTGGGTCGGAGACGACGAAAGCGAACCGTTCCTCGTCGAAGGCGACGAGGAATCCGACGAAATCGTCGACTTCGGAGACACTGGGGCCGAGTCGGACGATTCGGCGGTCGTTGGGGCGGCTACAGCGGATGTCGGGGACGACGATAATCCCGACAGCGTCGAGAGCGAAGGAGCCGACCGGATCGGGGACGACGTGGAAGAGACAGCCACCACGGCTCCTGCGGACGACTTCGAGATCGACCCCAGTCCAGACGGCGAGGACCTCGAGTTCGATTCCGGCTTCGAAACCGACGTTTCGGAGTCGGTTCCGGACACCGAAACCGAAACCGAAACCGCGAACGCGGACGCCGACGCGGATGGCATCGCAGCCGACGACCCCGCAGCCGAGTTCGGCGAGGTCGACGGATTCGACGAGGCGTTCGGTGACGACACCGGCAACGGGTTCGACGGGGAAACGTCGTTCGAGACCGGCAACGGGTTCGACCCCGACGTCGAGGACGATGGGTTCGACGACGGTACCGGCGACCTCTCGCTCGAGACGAGCTTCGACGCGGAGGAGTTCGGAAACGACGGAACAGCCGAAAGCGACGACCAGACGGACCAAGCCGCGACCGACGACGGTGCCGACGACGATCACGAGGAGATCGGCGGCTTCCGGTTCGAGTCGGCCGTCGAATCGACGACCGACGAGACGGGGGCTGGTGATGACTCCGGTCCGGAGATGGAGTCGGCCAAAGCGGAGCCACAGTCTCGATCAGAGTCGACAGCCGAGTTCGGTTCGGAGTCCGAACACGGCTCCGACACCGATACAGGCACTGACACCGACGTCATCGACGAGATCGAGCTCGACGACGACCCGACGCTCGCGTCCGACGTCGACGTAGATGTCGACTCTCCCTCGTCGTTCGAAACGGACGACGACGAGTTCGCGTCCATCGGATCGGACCCGTCCGAGGACGGGTTCGAAACCGGGTTCGACGACCCCGAGCCTGACACCACCGCAGCCGGCTCGGGTTCCGAAACCGGGTACAGAAGCGAGAGTAGCAGCGAAAGCGGGACAGGACCCGGAACGGAACCGGAGTTCGAGCGGGTCGTCGAGGAACCGGAACTCGAGATACCGGAGATCGCGTTCCCCGAAACCCCCGACCGGGACGGGGCCGACGACCGGGACGACGATATCCAGTCGATCCGCGTGGATGTCGACCGCATCGACGAACTCCGGACGCTCGTCGAAGGACTCGTGACGACCCGGGTCCGACTCCAACACGCGGCCGAGGTCGGGGACGACATTACCGAGGTCGAGCCGGAACTCGAGGACCTGGCGGAGCTAACGACCGATCTCCAGGAGACGGTGATGGACGTCAGGCTTGTCCCCCTCGAGACCGTCGTCAACCGGCTGCCGCGGATCGTCCGCGACATCGCTCGAGAACAGGAAAAAGAGGTGGCGTTCGATCTCTCGGGTGAGGGTGTCGAGCTCGACCGGAGTATTCTCGATCGGATTCGTGATCCGCTGGTCCACCTCGTTCGAAACGCGGTCGATCACGGGATAGAGTCCCCCGAAGAACGCGAAACGGCCGACAAACCTCGAGAGGGGTCCGTCGAGGTCACCGCGACCCGATCCCGTGGCCGCGTGACGATTTCGGTCTCGGACGACGGCGCTGGACTGGACCCCGACCGACTGCGCACGGAAGCGGTCGAGGCCGACGCCCTCGACGAGTCGGAGGCCGACGATCTCACTGACGAGGAAGCCTACGACCTCGTGTTCCACCCCGGGTTCTCGACGACCGACTCGGTGACCGATGTCAGCGGACGCGGCGTCGGGATGGACGTCGTCAAGCGGACCGTCGAGAACCTCGACGGAACGGTCGATGTCGACAGCGAGCCCGGACAGGGAACGACCGTGACGATGACGCTTCCGGTCTCGATCGCCATCGAAGACGTCCTCTTCCTCGAAGTCGGCGACACCGAGTTCGGCGTCCCGACCAAAGTCGTTCAGGACGTAGAATCGACTACGTCAGTCGAAACGTCCGACGGCGAGCCAGTGATCGTCGACGGCGACGAGGAGTGTCGGGTGCTCGAGCTCGCGGACGAACTCGGGTTCGAAGGCGATCGGGAGCTAGAGGTCCGTTCCGCCGCCGAAAGCGGCCAAGAGATGGAGACGACGAGCGACGACGGTACCGATATCGAGACCGATACCGGCAGCGTTGCGTCTGCCGGTGCAGACGGTGTGGCCGCATCCGACGACTCGGTCGCCGGCAGGATCGCCGGTGGTGGCGACGACGGGATGGTCGTCCGCGTTCGGGACGACGTTCGCCCCATTGCCATCCACTGTGACCGCGTCCGGGACCAGAAGGAAGTCGTCGTCAAACCCTTCGAAGGGTTCATGGGCGGCATTCCCGGGTTCAGCGGCGCAACAGTCCGAGGTCGTGGCCAGGTCGTCAATATCCTCGACGTAACGACACTATGAAAACGAGATCCAGAAACGAGTCCCCGACGCGAACCCCTCGAGTTCGAGTCCGAGTCCGAGTCCGAGTCCGAGTTCGATCGGAGTACGACACCCGACCTCGAGGGCGATCGCGACCACGGAGACAGCGACAACGACAACCCCAGATACGGACACGGAGTGATACATGACGATGAAAGTCGATATCCGAAAGCTGAGTTTCATAAACGAAATGGCGAAAGTCGGCACCAACGGCGTTGCCGACAACATGAGCAAGTTGACCGGCGAAGACGCCCAGATGGAGGTAACGAAGACCAACTTCATCGACGTCGACGACCTCGAGGGGCAACTCGACGACGGGAAACGCGTCGGCGTCCGGGTTCGGCTCAACGACCCGCCACACGGCCACATTCTCATCCTCTTCCCGGAGACAAGCGCGAAGAAGATCACGGCGATCATGCTCGACGATGTCGTCGAGGATATGTCGGACGTCTCCGGCAAAATGGCGAGAAGCGCCGTCGAGGAGATGGGGACGATGATGGCAAGCGGGTTCATCGACGGCTGGGCCGACGTCCTCGGACGCGTCATCGACATCGCTGCCCCACAGCTGGTCTACGCGCCTGGCGGCGAGATCGTCACCCGGACCGCAGGGCTGGGTGGCGACGAGCTCGCCCTGTTTTTCGACTCGGATCTGTCGGTTCCAAGCTACCAGATCGAGGCGGAAATCTACGCGTTCCCCGACCTCGCGACGTTCGTCGAGATGGTCAACGCCATGGAGGTGCCCTCGAACTCGAGTTCGACGCCACAATCCCACTCCCCATGAAACTCGACGTCAACGCGCTCGGAACGTTCTACCGAATGGCCCGAGAAGGTGCCGGGCTCGCGGCGGGTCGGCTGACTCACATGACCGACGTCGAAACCCGAGTCGGCGTGACGAAACTCAACTTCATGCGTGGTCGAGAGATTCGCCACGACTTCGAAGACTCGACGGAGAAGATCGGGGTCCGGGTCGAACTCAGCGGCGCGATAGAGGGCTACTCGGTCGTCGTCTTCGACCGGGAAAACGCCCTCCGAATCGTCGAGACGATCGTCTCCGAGTCCGACGCCGAGGAGTTCGACGAGATGAACAAAAGTGCCGCCACGGAGGTCGGCAATATCATGAACAACGGGTTCATCGACGGCTGGGCCGACGTCCTCGAGACCGTCATCGACGTCTCGACGCCCGAGTTCGTCAAAGGCGAGTCGGCGGATGTCTTCTTCAGCGATCTCGAGGAAGCACCGGGTGACGACGACCTCGCCTTGCTCTTTCAGAGCCATATCGAAGCCGTCGACACCGAGGTCGGGTTCAGTCACTACCTGTTCCCCGAGCGAGAGTCGATGTCCCGTGTGCTCGAGCAACTTCGCACCAGCGGCGGCATCGAGTACGACAAGCTCGAGGGGTTCGACCGGATGGCCGAACGCGGTGCCGAGGAGGTCGCAAAGACCGCGACGACGCTGACCGGGATCGACACCAGCGTCGAGATTCGGCGGCTCAACTTCGTCTCGCTCGAGGCGATCCCGGAAGAGGTTCCCGACGAACGACTCGTCGGCGTCGCCTTCGAGTTCGACGGCGTTCCAAGCGGCTACCTGCTTTTCCTGTTCGACGAGGAGTCCGCGCGGGAGATCGTCGACGCGATGGTGCCCATGGCGTCGGACGACGGGGACGGCGACGACGATGACGACGCTGACGGTCCCGAAAGCTTCGACGAGATGGGGACGAGCGCGATCAAGGAACTGGGCAACATCATGGCAAGTGGGTTCCTCGACGGCTGGGCGAACGTACTCGACACGACGATCGACCACTCCACGCCGGAGTTCGTCCACGACATCGGCACCGCCGCCGTCGACCCCGTGATCGTCCAACTCGGCGAGAACCAGGAGTTCGCGTTCGTATTCGACACCGTCATTACGGCCGACGGAAAGGAGTTCGACTGTGAGGTGTACGCGATCCCCGACGAGGACGATCTAGAGCGGGCGCTGAACGACCTCGAGGTCGATCGGATCGAGGACGCACCGACGACCGCCGATTTCCAGGAAGTCGATAACACATGAAAACGTACGGAACAGAACCGGGCGCGCCAACGCCGGTCCAGGTCGGTATCTCCGAGCTGGCCATCAGCGACGGCGACGAGACGCTCAAATCGTACGGTCTCGGCTCCTGTCTCGCGATCGCCCTCTATGACCCCGACAGCGGGATCGGTGGGCTCGCCCACGCGATGTTACCCGACGGCGACACGGCCGAAAACAGCGAACGAAAACCCGGAAAGTACGCCGACACCGCGATCCGTGCGCTTCTGAGACGGATGGTCGAAAAAGGAGCGAGTTATACGTCCGTCGAAGCTAAGATCGCGGGAGGAAGTGATATGTTCGAATTCGAAAGCTTCGGCGACGGGGTCGGCCAGCGAAACGTCGTCGCTGCGCGGGAAGAACTTGACAAACTCGGCGTCCCGCTCGTCGCGGAGGACGTCGGCGGCGACCGCGGTCGAACCGTCGAATTTACCCCCGGTTCCGGTACCCTTATGGTGAAGACCACCGAAGCGGATGGAACCAGCGGAGTGTCGGAACTATGACTGACGAGGCGTTCGAGGACTTGCTCGCGTTCGTCGAGGACGAACTCCGGTTCGCGACCAGCCACTACAACGATAGTTACCTCGACCGACGGGTCTCCTCCCGGATGCGTCGCACCCAAAGCGACGACTACGCCGACTATCTGGCAACGCTCCGATCGGACCCCGACGAGCAAGAGGCGCTGCTCGAGGCGATGAGCATCAACGTGACTGGATTCTTCCGTAACCCGGACGTCTGGTCGGGCATTCGGGACGTCCTCCGGACGCTGTCGGCCGACGCGGACGGCCGGACCGATACTGTCGACATCTGGAGCGCCGCCTGTGCCGACGGACGCGAGCCATACTCCTTGTCGATGCTCGCCCACGACGACCGACGGATCGACGACTCCGCGATCGATATTCTCGGCACCGACATCAGCGAACCCGCCCTCGAGACGGCCAGAGCAGGCGTCTACGAGGAATCGAGGACGGTCGACATGGAGGACCAACTTACCTTTCTCGACGACTACTCCCGGTACGTCGAGCGCGACGATCGGATCTATCGGATCGCCGACGAGGTCAAAGAACGCGTCAGTTTCGAACGGCACGACCTGATAAACGACGATCCGAAATCCGGCTTCGATATGGTCGTTTGTCGGAACCTCTTTATTTACATCGACAACGAGTACAAGCGGTCGATGCTCGAGGTCATCGCCGAATCGCTCCGTCCGGATGGCTACCTCGTGATCGGCAAGGCCGAAACCATCCCACCGAATCTCAAATCGGCCTTTTCGGTCCACGATGCGCGGTTGCGGATCTACCAGCGTGACGACTAACCGCTTTTTCTGGAACCAGCACGTATCCGCTCGGCCTGGCTCGGATTCGGTCACGGAGAGCGATGCCAGTCGCGACAGTGAGCGGACCGAGACGATAGACGGGTGACCAACCGGCTGGCCGTTCGGATACGCTTACGTTGTCGCGTTCGAATGCTGGGAGTATGACTGATTCCGATTCCGACTCCGATTCCGGGTCTGGGTCCGGGTCCAGTTCGGGAACCGGACCGGAGTCTGGAACGGACCGCGGAGACCACGGAAACACCGCCGGCTCCGATCCCGACCCCGCACTCGGTCCCGGCTCCGTCGACGTGAGCGCCTTCGTCGCCCGCTCACGAGTACTCCTCGAGACCTCGCCGCCGACGACCCGTCGAGAGACGCGAACCTGGCTCGTCGAACCCTTCCTCGAGACGCTCGGGTGGGACGCGAAAGGCGGATCGACCGCCTGCGAACGCGACCCGTCCCTCGACAGTCTCCAGCTCGAGTACGCGTTCTCCGTCGACGGCGTTCCGGCGGTTTTCGTCGCCGTCGAACCCGCTACCGACTCTCTCGAGGAGTCCCGTGCGGATGCACTCGCCGACGGCATGCGCCGGTCGGGTGTCGACCGGGCGATCTACACGAACGGCCGCGAGTACCTCTTGCTTGCCGGGGCCGGCTCGGAAATCGAGCGATTCGGCTGTCGACTCCCGGCGCTGCCCGACTGCGCCTCGGCGCTCGAACACTACGCGCGGTCCGGTCTCGCGACCAGACTCGAGCGTCACACTCGCGCCCACGTCGCGAGACAACTCGCGTTCGATCGGGAGCGGCTCGTCGACGCGATCGTCGGCGAGTTGACCGCGAACGTGACTGGCGGCGAGAGTCACGCCGCCGAATTCGAGTCGGCCGCCGACTCGTTTCTCGCGGAGTTGATCGGCGCGTTTTCCGACGAGAGCGGCGTCGCCGGTTCGATCGACACGACCGCAGGCGACACACTCACGTTCGATGGGGCTCGAGGGCCGGACAGCAACGTCCCCGAGAGGAGACACGGGGGAGACCAGGAGCAACCGGCTCTCGACGGAACTGGAGCGTCGGCCGTCGACGGCGACGACGGACCACGAGCCGACTCGAGCAACTCGAGCAACTCGAGCAACTCGAAGACGCGAGCGAACGACGGGACTGCGTCTTCGTCGATCAGCGGCTCAGTGCCGGAAGAACAGGGCGAGAGAGAGCGAGAGAGAAAAACGGTGACAGACGATGACGACGGACCCGAACACGGGGACCCCCTCGAGGAGGACGGCGAGAGTGACGACGGCGAGTACGTCGTCAAATTCTTCAACGAGCGCGGTTCCATCGGCGCAGTCGGACACTCCAAGTCCGATCAGGCACTCGTCGCCGCTGTGGAATATCTCTTCGACCGCGGTCTCTCCGGGATTTCGGTTCCGTGGACCCCGACCGACGACGGGCCGGCCGTCCTGAACGACGAACCCGCCCGATCCGACGGCGTCCCGATGGCCGATCCCCGCGAACTCTCGAACGGACTCTACCTCGAGGTCGGTGGCGAGGTCGAAACACGGGCCGAACTGGCTCGAGCGCTCGCCGATCGCGCGGGGTTGCGGGCGATGGTGACGGGCGACTGGGGCTGAACGCGGTTAGTACTCGATGTCGACTTCTACGATCGTGATGACGATCGTCTCGATATCGTCGTCTTTGAGTTCGTTTTCGCCGTTCCACGCTTTTTCTATCTCCTCGTCCCACTCCGCAGCTCTCTCTCCTGTGGTGGTGATCTCTATTTCGTCGGCCTCGTTGATCACTGTCGTTTCTCGGTCTTCGACCGAAAGCGTAAATCCTGTACTCTCGCTGCTTTGAATCGACCGTTCCTCGGCGTCGATTTCGACGAGTGAGACGATTGCCGTCTCGCTGTCTTCGTTGTACGTCAGTTTCGGTTCCTCGAGGACGACGGCCCCGCCGCCGTCGCTTTCGCGGACGACGGCACCGCCTTCGTAGTAGAGCGTACTGGAACCGGACTCGTAGCTAAACTCGCCGAGTTCGATGTCGTCGGAGAAATCCTCGCCCCCGTCCCCCTCGGCAGAGATCGATAAAGTCGTTCCATCGCTCCCGGTAGAAATCGTCCCGCCACGAAGGGCCAGTTCACCGTATCGCTGATCGATCCCATCGTATCGGAGCACGTCGTTGAAGTTCTCCGAGAGCGCGCCCATCGCTCGCGCGGCGTTTTCTTGCTGTTCGAACTCCTGGTAGTCGTCCATCGCCTGGAATCCGGTGACCGAAAGGATCGCGATCGAACTGAGGATGATGCCGAACACGAGGACGAACGCGACGACTTCGGAGACACCGCGGTCATCCCGGTGCCAGTTCGTTTCGATCCCGGAGTGGTCATCGCGACACCTCATTGGTTCCCACCCTCGAGTCGGAGTTCATCACCGTCGTAGACTATTTCGACCGTCCCTCCAGTTACTGGATCGTCGGCCCCAATATCGGAGCCGACGACCAGCGGGACGTATACGTCACCATCGTCGCCCGTCAGCCGAAGACAGTCAGTGGTTCCGTCGAGTAACGGTGCTTCGGAGCACTCGCCGGCCCCGTTTTCACCCTCCAGTAGCTCCACGGTATACCTCGAGTTGGCCACCGTTCGTGGCTGCTGAGACGTCACCTCGATCCGTTCTGTTTCGTCGTAGGTCATCTGATCGACGTTTTCGACCTCGTGTGCGAGGCGTTCGCCGATCGTCTCGAGCGAGGATTCGGCAGAGCGCTCGGTCTCGGTTTCGAGGAGGGTCGCGCCGCTCATCATCAACATTGCGATAAGGATCGTCGCGATACCGATCGTGAGGACGTGGGTAACCGCGACGGAGACGCCACGGTCATCGGGCTCGAGACTACTAGTCATGGGAGACCACCGCCGATGTAACTAGCAATCATACTCACGTGTGAACCTCGCTTCCCTCGTAAATCGATACCGGCTGTGTGCGGCTGAAGTACGTTGTCTCGGAAGTGTACGTGACTTGGACCTCGATACTCCAGGCTCCGTAATCGCGGTCGGCCTCAGGGCCGACATCGTCTTCGTCACCCTTCGTAACCAACTCGAGTGTCCCCTCGATACCCTCTTCTTCCCTATCGACCTCGACGACGTATTCTTCTGGAGGAATGATCCACGTAGGGTCGAGGCAGTCGTCAGGAGACGGGCCGACTGTCCCGGAAACGAGGTCGATCCAGACGGGCTCGCCCGTATCGACATCGACCGAACAGGTACCGTCTCCGTCGATCTCGAATCCGTTTTCCGTCTCTTCGATCACGATTTCCTCCTCGGTACCTTCAGTATCGTCGACGCTGACGGTGATCTCGCCACCGGCTCCCGTATGCTCGAGTTCGAACGAGAGATGGCCGATCCGGTGTGGATCGGTATGAGAGCCGGCTGTAGCAATACGTTCTCCGGCGACACCGTCAGCATCCGCAGTCACGACGTTCGCGCTCTCAGTTACACGAACGAACTCCACGCCAGTTGCTGCCGGCTGGCTATTCGCCGTCGTCTCGAGGTACGACGCAGTAAACGCCTCAACATCTAACTCGGCCTCGAACTGGGTGGCATCATCGAGTTCGTTGTCAGTATTCGTCCGATGTGCGAGCCCGGCGATACCGGTATTGATCTCGTGTTCGGTAACCGTCGCTTCGCTCGCGGCCTGTCCCGACGACCCCGAGGAGATCGTCTCCGTATAGAGGACGCCGTTGAACACGACGACGACGCCGAGGATGATAAACGCAAGCGCGAGCGCCCCGATCAGGATCAACTGGGCGCGGTCCCCTGCGATACCCTCCGAGCCCGACCGCTCGGTTACCATACGATCACCCGTACTTCGACAACGTTGTAGACGTCATCGTCATCGTCACCGACATTGGGGATAGCAGCATTCCCGGCGTCGTCGGCATCCTCGAGGGTCTCGTCGTTCGTCGACGTGACTAGCTGGTCTTCGTACAGCGTCACCGTATAACTCGCCGTGACAGCGTTCGACGCGGGGCTCCCCTGGTAGACGAGGTAGCCATGAGTTCGGTCGCCGTCCTCGTCCTCGTACTGGAGGGCAACGTTGTAGCTCGATCCTCGTTCGGTAAACCGATTACTGAGGATCGACCCGAGGAGGAACCGGTCGGCGAACTCTTCGGTGCCGTATGCCTCTTCGAACTCCCCGTCAGACAGTTGCTGGTTTGTCCCTTCGAACCCACCGCCCCCGTCCCAGTAACGGGCCATCTGGGAGAGATTACCGTCCTGACTCGCGACGAGCAATGCATCTCGAGTCTCCTGTTGAATCCCTTCCTGGATCGCCCGATCAGCAGTACCACCAGCCGTCGGCGTCAACACGACCGACTGCATCGCAAGCAGTACCGCTGTGAGGACGATCATCGCACCAAGAAATCCTTCTAAGGTATATGCCTGTCCACGGTCGGTCGTCGAATCGGTCCGGACAGGTGTCCGGTTCGTGTTCTCCGTTCGATTCCGTTCCTGTTGTCCCTTCATAATATCACCACACCCGTACTACGAGTCGATAAGCCGGTACGTCCGATTCCAGCGGGCCGTCTCCGTCGACGACCGTAACGATGCGAGCGGCGCTTGCGGCGGCCTGACCGTCGTACTCGTCGCCGGCAGCTAGTGTTCCATCAGGGCCGTCAACTGGCTCGCCGTCAGTGTCCTCGAGATGCTGAATACTCACGTTGACCTGGTCATACGCGATATCGTCGGCTTCGGATGATCGGAGCCCCCAGTCCGCGGCTAACTCGTGGCTCGCTTTGTCGGTGTAGTCCTCAAATTCGTCCCGAACGATCTCGTTTGGGCGCTCCGAGTAGGCCGTCGAAACGTCTTCGACGACGCGGTCCGCGATACGGTCCGCCTGTGCAGTCTCCGCTCCACCAGTCGACGTGTCGAACGGCGTTATGATCGTCGGGAGGAACGCGAAGACGAACGCGACCGCGAGAATGAAGATCCCGATGCCAACCACGAAGTCCAGGTTCGTCTGTCCACGCCCGGACAGCGGACTCGAGATCGATATCGTCCGTCGCCGACGCTTCCTCTCGGCGCTCCCGGCTTGCCGGGCACGAGTTCTCCCACCCGGCCCGTCCGACGTTTGCGTTCGGGTTGTATCTCGAGTCATAGTGGAAGCGTCAGGCCACAAGCGTCCAGCCGACCAGTGCGATCGTCGCCAGTATGACGGCGTATTTCAGCCCGCTCAGGATATCCGCGTCGCGCATGTACCCACAGATGAACCCCGAGATGATCCCCTGCAGCGTCACCGCGTGGAAGAACAACACGGACAGCATGTCGACATCGATGTTCTCGCTCATGTCCGCCTGTGCGAGGTCGCCCCCGGCCCCGCCGCCGGCATCGACATCTCCACCGCCGGCTTCGAGGCCCGCCATCGTATCGATGAACTGGGTCTTGAGGATCGCGATCACTGCCAGGACAGTCATGAACGTCATGATGATGATGACGACCTGCATCCGAGTCCGGGACTTGCGTTCCCGTTCGATGTCGTCGTGGTTCTCGCTTGCGCGAGCCGCGGTCCGGAGCACGTCGGTGATCTGATTCGAGGCCTCCTGTGCTTCCGTGATCAACCGCGTCGTCCGGGCGAGACGCGGGATGTGGTACTTGTTGTTGAACTCGATGAGCGCCGCCTTCAGGCTCGTCCCGTAGTTGACTTTCGTGTGCATCATCTCGAACTCGCGGGCGAGCTTGCCGTTCGTCGTATCCGCGACCGACTTGAGCGACTCGAGCAGCGTCAGCCCAGTGTCGTTGGCGCTCGAGAGCTTCCGAAGGTCCTCGGAGAGTTGGCTGACGACGGCGTTGCGGTGTCGCACGTTCCACTCCCGGAAGATCGCCAGCGGAATGGCGATGATATACAGCGGGACGTAGATGTAGATGAACGTCCCCCAGATCGGATTCGCGAGCATTCCGTCCCAGGAAGTCGGCGCTGAGCCGTTGACCATGGCCGTCACGACGACGACCAGCGCGGCGGGAACAGTTAGCGCGAGAGTGAAAAGCGGGTTATCCCGGAAGAAGATGTGTGGCTGCTTGAGCACCTCGAGAGTGGCGTGGGTCCCCTCGCGGTTCTTGATCCGAGTGAAGACGCTGTGGTCACCAGTGAACTGCTCGACGAGGCCCAGATCGAGGACGCTGTCCTGCTTCCCGGTTTCCGTCCGGTCGTCGGCTTCCCCGACGTTCATCGTGAGGTAGCCGTCGCCGGGCTCGTCGTGTTTGACCGTCGAGACGAGAACCAGGAAGCCAATACCCGTCAGCGGGATCAACCCGTAGACGGTCATATACAGCATCCCGTCACTCACGCCAGCCTGCGGGATCATCTGCATGACAACCATGATGATGATCAGCAACAGCGGGAACAGCGACAGCGTCATGTACATCTCGCCGAACAGCTCGAGGGTCTCGAGGGTTACCTCCTGCTCCTGCTTGGCGGTTCGCATGTGCTTTTCTTTCTTGTCCTCGAGGAAACTCTCCATGTCACCGCCGCTGTTGACGATCGACAGCATGTCGGTGAGAAACTGGGAGAGCTCGTCGCTTGGCGTCTCGAGAGCCTGTTTTCGGATGGCGGTCCGGTAGTCGACATCGAAGTACTCCGTCTCCTTGACGATACTCTGGAACTCCTTTGCGACCTCCCCGTAGGTGTCGTCGGCCTGGGCCATCGCCTCGATGATCTCGAGTTGGTTTAGACCGCCGACCGAGAGGGCATACATGAACGAGACGGAGTCGGTCAGCAGCATGTTGATCTCGCGCTTGCGTGCAGAGGCACGCGAGTACGGAATCGCTACGAGCGAGCCGAACCCGAGCGCGAACCCGATCGTTCCGAACAACAGCCCGGTAAAGAAGACCAGTGCAGGGACACGAAGTGCCTCGAGAATCGCGATCAGCGTCTGGTTCTCCATCGGGATGCCAAGCAGTGCGTCGACGGTGACGAGCCCGGTCGCGAAGATACCGTATCCGAGAAGCAGGCCGATCAGCCACAGCGCGAGGCCGCTGATGAAGCCGATCCCGAGCGCCCGAGAGAGGTAGAGTTCGACCGTGTCGGTCATCCGGGCCTGGGCGAGTTTCGTCTCGACGTCGGAGACGAACTCGCTGTCTTCGTCGAACAGTCGGTCGTAGAGGGGGTAAAACGCTTCCCCAAGTCCGTCGGAACTGGCTCCGGTTCCGGCGATACCGCCGGAGCTTCCGCCGTCGTCGGTTGGCAGACTCATGCGTCGGTATCCTCGTCGGCGTCGGCGTCGGTCGCGTCACCGTCCATCGTTTCCCCGGCGTCGCGTTCGATATCCTCTCGGTCGGACCGGAATATCGATTCGTCGGCGACCCCGGAGTCGTCAGTATCGAGCAGCGACTCGTCTCCGTCGGTTTCGCCGTCGACGTCGTCCTCGTCGAACAGCGCTCGTTCTTCCCGGTCCGTATCGGAACCGAAAATAGAGTCCTCGGAGTCGGAATCGGACTCGGAGCCGGCATCACCCCTGCTTTCGGCCACGCTATCGCTGCCGCCTCCGTCGTCCGTCGGTGGGTCCGACGTATCGTTCCCGCCGGGTTCGGAGCCGGTCGTTTCCTCGTCGATTTCGATCGTCGGCGGTTCCCGTCCGTACTCCGGGGACGCGTCGCTGCCGTTCTCGGGGGCGTCTGTAGCGTCGTCTTCGTCGTCGGTCGATCGTTCGTCGCTTGTCTCTTCGGCGTCCTCGTCGATTTCGATCGTCGGCGGGTCACGGCTCAGAGACGAGTCCTCGCTCGCGTCGGCGTCGGGTTCCTGTATGGCCGTTGAGACGGACTCCGGTTCCGAACTCGGGTCCAGGCCAGCGGCATCGTTCTCCGTCTCGAGTTCCGCCGAGAAGTCAGTCGAGGAGTCAGCCGCCGAGTCGGGGTCGAAAATCGACTCGAAGTCGTCATCCGACACGGAGAAAACCGGAGTGTCGTCGGTCGATTCGGTTCGACCGACATCTGTCCGCCCTCCCGTCTCGGTGTCGGCCCCTGTCTCTCTCTCGGGTTCCGTCTCGGATTCGGCGTCCTCGAGTTCGTCGAGGGTCTCGTCCATATCGTCGAAGAGCCCACCGAAATCACTCTCTTCGGGATCGTCGGACGGGAAGACGGTGGCGTCGTCGGTCGATTCGGGGGACGAAGTACCGGACCCAGTGTTGGCACTGGCCCCGCTTCCCTCCAGGGTCGGACTGGTCGTTCCCTCGAACGGGCCGGCGTCGTCGAGTGCGAGGTCCGTTTCGCTTTCCTCGTCCGGAATCTCGAGTTGCGTCCCGGCACCGGCGTCGCTCTCGAACGTATCGGTCCCGTCGGCGTCCGTGCCGGTCTCACTGCCTCCGATACCGGCCCCAGCGCTATCCGCACCCGCGCCCGCGTCCGTTGCCGAGTCCGCCGTGATGGACTGTGCGTCCGCCGACGCTCCGTCGGGACCGCCGACATCGAACCCGCTCTCGTCGGTTAGCCAGGCAGGCGATCCGTCCTCGTCGTCACCGGCATCGAACGTCGCCGATTCGCCGCCCGATTCCGGCATTGGATCGGGGTTCCAGCTCTCCGCGTCGAGTGCATCGTCGAGGTCGGGCTCGAACGGCCCGTCGTCCTCTCGAGCGGAATCCTCGTCGTCGACCTCGATCGTGTCCGCGTCCGACACGTCGTCGAGCGCGCCAGCGAGGCCGCTCGGTATCTTGCCCCGGTACTGTTCGAACAGCGATTCCTCGGCCTGCTCGAGGATGTCCATCGACGTGTTGTACGTCTCCGTGGTCGCCTCCGGTCGGGGAACGAGCTCCTCTTTCTCCTGATCGACGTCGATCAGAACGCTCTCCATCTCCCGGAGGTCCTCGAGACTGTCCTCGAGTTGTCCGTTGGCGATGAGCGTGAGGATCGTGTCCGGGTCGTTGATGAACGCCTGGACGGTCGCGGCGACCTCGGCGTAGGTGTTCAGTTCGTTCTTGATGAGATAGGCGAGAATGACTTTACGCTTGAACAGCTCGTTCTCGAGTTTCTCGCGTTTCCAACCGCGGTCGAACTGGATCTCTTCGAGGGTGTTCGAGTCCCCCATCTTGAGGAACTCGTCGGTTTCTGCCTGCCACTGGTAGACGTCCTGAACGTTGATCTCGTCGTGTTCGGCCTCGTAGTGGTTGATCTCCGTGAGCGACTTGTTCCGACGTACCTTCCGGCCTTGCACCCGCGTCTGGGTCTGGATCGACACCAGATCGAGGGCGGTGAACATCGTCTTCGAGACGTTGATCGGATCGGTCGTGAACCGCTTGAGGACCTCGTCGACGGAGTCGGCGTGGAACGTGGTGTAGGTGGTGTGACCTGTCGACATGACCTGGAACAGCGTTCGACCCTCCTCACCACGGATCTCACCCATCACGATGTAGTCGGGACGCTGACGCAGTGCGGCTTCCAGCAGGTCGAACTCGTCGACGTCACCCTGTTCGTCGTCGGTGAACGAGGGACGCGTAACGGAGGCGATCCAGTTTCGCTGTGGAAGTTCGACCTCGCGGGTGTCCTCGATCGAGACGATCTTTGCGTTGCTGGGGATAAACAGCGAAACAGCGTTCAGCGAGGTCGTCTTCCCGGATGCGGTACCGCCGGCGAAGATCAGGCTCTTGTGGTTCTCGATACAGAGCCAGAGGAAGGCCATCTCGTCCAGCGAGAAGGTGTTCCAGTTGATGAGGTCGATCGGCGTAAAGGGGACGTCCTTGAACTGGCGGATAGTGTAGTTTGTCCCGTGGTCCGAGACTTCTTTCCCAAGCGTCAACTGGGCGCGCGAGCCGTCCGGCAACGTCGCGTCGACCTGGGGCAGTCGTTTACTGATCCCTTTGCCGGAGCGTTGGGCGAGTTTGACGACGAAGTCGTCGAGTTCGTCTTCGCCGTGGTAGATGTTCGAGATGATCTGCTCGTACTCCGAGTGATAGACGAAGACCGGCGAGTTGTAGCCGTCACAGGAGATGTCCTCGACGTTGATGTCGTGTTTGATGCCGTCGATCCGTTCGTAGCCGATGAAGTTACGCTTGAGAAGGTAAAGAAGCTTCTCGACCTGATACTCGCTTAGAGTGTCCGGGTCGTCCGCGAGGATCGCCGGCTCCGGGCGGACCGAAATCCCCTCGAGTTCGCTCGGCCCGTCGTCCTCGTCGGCCTCTTCGTCGTCGTCGAGCAGTCGCTTGACCGTCTCGACGATCCCGGCGTCGGCACTGCCCGAGGTGCCCTGGAAGAGGTCGTACCGCTTCAGTAGTCGCCTGGTCTCGTCCTCGATAACCGTCCGGCGGCCGTCCTCGCTGGTTTTGTCCTTGATTCCCTCCTCGGAGTACTTGATCGCCGTTCTGAGTTTGCCCGAGAGAAACTCCTGGAGTTCCTCTTCGATCTCGTTTAGGTACGGCTCGACTACGTAGTACTTTTTCTCGTTTTCCTTCTCGGAGTGGAAGATGACGACGTAGGCGTAGGGTTTGTTCACCCAGTAGCGCTCGACCTCGCGGAAGTGGGTCTTCTTCTCCATCGGCACCGCTTTCTCGAGGTCGTAGCGGTTCGCGAGGGTCGTGTTCTCCGTGGCAGTCGAGAAGAACTCGTCCTCGTCGATCTCTTCCTGGACGTTGACGGTCCGCTCGTCGACGACATCGTCCAGTTCCATCGCGATGTCGCTGGCGGTCGAGAGACGCTCTTCGATGGCGTCGGGGTCGAACCCTAGTGTCTCCTCCGCGTCGTGATCGACGACCTCACCGTCGCTGTCGCGAGGCCGATCGCCGTTTTCGTCGTAGTAATACTCCCACTTGTAGTGTTCCCACGTCCAGACGTCTTTGACGACCGGCGTCGTCTCCGGATCGACGTACTCGAGGAATTCGGCCTCGAGTACGTCGTGATTGTCGCCGGCGATCGGCAGCACGTGATCCTCGAGGTCGTCCGGATGGTAGCCGAGATAGGATTTCGGATCGAACTCGACGGCGTCCCAGTCGTCACCGGTGGGGACCGAAGGCTCGGTCTTCTCGCCGGTATCCAGCCCAAGCTGGTCGCCGCTTTCGGAACCCGGCCCCGGATCGTCGGGATAGAGAGTAGAAACCTCGTGGCCGTACCCATACTCTTCCATGAAGTTCGCCCACGTGTACTCCCCGACCCGGGCCGATGATCGTTCATCACCCGCTGGGGTGCTGTCCCCCTCCGACACAGCGTCGGACGCCTCACCATCGGAGAAGTCCCCGGCGTCCGACCGGTCGGCCTCGTCAATAGCCATTACATTCAAGCAAATACTCACGCTTCAAAAAGGTCACGTACCCATTACCATCTCTGATAACAGAGACTCCGTTACCGTTTGTCAGCGTTGAAACGGCCAATTACGTCGCTTCGGTGATTCCGCTGCTGGTGGATGGTAGCGATCACCATCTGAATGTACCAGTAATATAATGATTCTCGACAGACATTATACCGGCTCGAGAAAGATTGAAACGAACGCGACAGACCTGGATCGACGGCAGTTCTAGCCAGGCGTTTCGGATCACGTTGTCTGACATACGAAAATGCCCTCCTATGTAAACGCATTCTCCCTATGACCGTATTCTGTTAATTTCTGACTGGCCTTCACTTTCAGATGGCAGCCAGAAACTATACCCGTGGCGGTCCGAGACCGAATCGCATGCAGTACGCAGACTCGGACCGAGCCCGGGAGGTCGCCGACCGGGCCCACGCCTTGATGGAAGAGGTCGTCCTCCCGCTCGAACGCGAGCGGGCCGGCGGAATGGCGCTCTCGAGCGGAACGATCGCGGACCTCCGCGAAGCCGCACGGGAGTACGACGTCTACGCCCCACAGATTCCGGAGGAGTACGGCGGAATGGGGCTTGGCTTTCGGGACTCCCTGCCTACGTTCGAGGAAGCCGGGCGGAGTCTCCTCGGGCAGGTCGCGATGCGCGTCGACGCCCCCGACGAAGGGAACATGCATCTGCTGGAACTGGCCGGCGACGACCTCCAGAAGGAGACCTACCTCGAGCCGCTGGTCGCCGGCGACATCCGTTCGGGGTTCTCGATGACCGAACCGATGCAAGGGGCAGGATCGGATCCGAAGATGATCGAGACCACGGCGGAGAGAGACGGCAACGAGTGGGTCATCGACGGCCACAAGTGGTGGACGACCCAGGGCGTCGAGGCCGACGTGTTGATCGTCCTCGCACGAACGGACGAGGACGCTCATCCCTACCAGGGCTGTTCGCTCTTTCTCGTTCCCGCGGACGCCGAGGGGGTCGAGATCGTCCGCGACGTGCCCCACATGGGCGGCGGACCGCTGGGCGTCTCCCACGCCGAGATCAGGTACGACAGCGTTCGGGTGCCCGAAGAGCACCTGCTCGGTGAGTTGAACAAGGGGTTCGCCCACGCCCAGCAGCGGCTCGGGCCCGCCCGTCTAACTCACTGCATGCGGTACTCGGGAATGGCCCAGCGCTCGCTCGAGATCGCGAAGGCCTATCTCACCGAACGGCGAGGGTTCGACTCGTCACTGTCCGAGAAACAATCGCTTCGCCATCGGATCGCCGACGCCGAGACGCAACTCCACGTCGCACGCACCGCGATCCGTGATGCGGCGGATCGGATCGCCGCAGGTGACGACGCTCGCGTCCCCGTCTCGATGTGCAAGGTCTTTACCGCGAACGTCACCCAGGACGCGATCGACCTCGCGGTGCAGTGTTGTGGCGCTAACGGGATCGGCAAGGACCTCCCGCTGTCGGACTTCTACGAGTCGGTCCGACAGTTCCGTATCGTCGACGGCACTGACGAAGTCCACCGCCGCGTGATCGCCCGCGCCGCGTTCGAGGACGTGAACGCGGACGAACTCGAGCCACTGACCCGGTTTGGCGAGCCGAACCGACGACCGGAGTGACGAGACTCCGAAGTTCGGCTCGGAGTCACGGTAACGAGACGGGCGTGGCGGTTCGCTCGCCACTACGTGGCTCGCTGCACGGGCGTGGCGGGATTCGAACCCACGATCAGAAGGTTAGGAACCTTCTGCCCTCTCCGCTAGGCCACACGCCCCGGAAAAACGTCGTCAGTTGGGTTCCGTTTCCGTCTCGGTGTCGTCGTTCTCGGAGGTCACCGGCTCCGTGTCGACGAAGTCGTCGTCATCGTCTTCGTCGAGATCGTCGAAGTCTCCGTCGCGCATTTCTTCGAGTTCCGTTTCGACCTTTTCACGCCCCTTCTGGAATTCGCCCATGGCCTCGCCGGTCGACCGGGCGAGCTTCGGGATCTTGTTCGCCCCGAACAGCAGGATGGCGATGAAAAGGATGATCAGTAGTTCCGGACCCCCGGGTGCGCCGGGGATGAACAGCGGTGCGATTTCGGCTACCATCTCTATGCGTGGCTTACCCGCTGGCAATTATAACCTTTTTGGACCGCTCAGTTAAACAAGAGTCCACGACACCCCATATGCGCGAATATCCGTCCGGATACGGGGGCGGTCGCGTCGACTCGCTTGCGTCCCATTCGGCGTGACCGCGTTTGTATCCCGACCCGGCACGGACAGGCCCGTCCGCGCCGCTAGGACTCGCTAGACGCGATCGAACTCGAGAGCCCGAACGACGCACGCGACGACTCGATCCGCCACTGCCCGTCGATCCGGCGATACTCGTCGACGTATCGACCCTGTCGCCAGCCGGTCGCACCGTCCGCGTCGCGGTAACACAACAGGAGGTACCAGCGACCGCTTCCGGTCCCGTCCTCGGGATCGACCTCGAGGACGGGATTGGTCACGAAGTGAGCAGTATGCTCGTAGAGGTCGTCAAACGTGTCGACGGCGAACGTCCGCAGTTGCTGGTGACCCTCGTAGACCTGTTCGCCCTCGAACTCGAGGACGAACCGTCCGTCCTCGGTAAACAGTGAGACCCAGCGTTCGTACTCGCCGTCGTCGATGGCATAGCAGTAGTCGTACTTGAGTCGGCGAACGGCTTCGCGCGCTGACGTGCGTGAGTCCATATATGATGGTTGGGACGACCGCAATGTCGTCGTTTACGGTATCGGTCGCTGGTTGGCCGTCGATCCGATCGTCGTTCCTCGTTGGACTGGATCGCGATTGCGTCGGTCTCGGCTGTGATGAACGCTCTTCCCGAGAGACGCGGGTATGAGCATTCGTACGTGGCTCACGCTTCTTCCCGCCGGCTCGTAGACGGTGCGAGAGGGTGTATCACAGACAGGCCATAGGGGGAGTCCGGCGATGACTTGCGACTCCGGGAGCCAGTGCCGGATGCATGTGATGGTCCCCAAATACTTACCATCCCACGTGATGGACGGGAAACATGAACCGCAGGACTCTCCTCCGAGGCACCGCCGGTGGCGTCGGACTATTGCTCGGTAGCGGCTGTACCGGGGCAGACTTCCTCGAGGGGGACGCTCCAGGCGGCGATCCGGAGCCGCAACTGCCGCCCGAAGAGCGGATTCGAGAGGTGCTTGAAGGCGACGAGTGGGAACAGAACGACGAGTCGATCACCGCGCCGCTCGCCGACGAGGCGACCCACCTCACGGCGTTCTCGCACGACCCCGACGACGACGAAATGGCCAGTCGCGTAGACGCAGACTCGCGTGCCGACACCGCCGGGAGAGTACAACTGCTCGTCTGGGAACACGACGATTCCGACGACACAACGGAACGGTACGAGGCACATCCGGATCAGCAACGTGACCTCGAGGAATTCGAAGGGATGGTAGACGTCGCTACCGAGAGTGTCGCTGGTGGCGTCACCCCTTCCGACAAGCCGACCCAGGTACGTGTCCTCTTTCGGGACGCAAACGCCGTCGGTTGGGTCTCCTACTGGACGTTCCGCAATCAGTCGTATGAAGAGTACGGGACGACCGCAGTCGAGCTAGCCGAGGTCGTTCACGACCACTGGCACGAGTGAGGACACATCGTGATGCGTGCTCGTTCATTCGGCTCGAGGGCAGTTACAGCGGAATCGGTGCCCACTCGAGGACGGCGAGAAACGGCGTCGGATCGAACAACGGCTCGTGGAGGACGAGCCAGTCGAGCAAGACGAGGCCGGCCCCGTGGGCGATCACCGAGGGGAGGATCGAGTCGGACTTGTAGTCGACCGCACCGAAGAGCACGTCCGTCGGCCCGGACAGGAGAAACTCGATCGGCGGCTTCGAGGAGTGATGGATCATGTAGACGACGGGGCTGATGAGCACGGCCTTGAACCCGATCTCCTTGACGCCGACACAGAGCAGTCCACGGTAGTAGGTTTCGGCCGCCAGCGCGAGAACGAACAGTTTCAGCGCGTGGGGGACGAACTCGCCGGCCGCCGCCGAGGTCTCCCACATCGGGTAGAACGCCCGAATCGTCGGCAGCGTCGAGCCGACGACGTAGAACGGCAAGACGAAAAGCGAGAGCAGGACGGCGTTTCTGACCGCGACGCGGTTGATCGTCCAGCCGATGTGTCTGCCGTGGGAAAAGCCAAGCGCGAGCGGACCGCCGATGAGAACGACGGCGTCGACGACGGCCCGACCCAGCAGGTCGCCGGGGACGTACCGCATCCACAGCAGGGTCAGGACGGCCCCGGTCAGCAGCGACTTCTGGAACCAGGATAGCCGATCGAACTGGTCGCGAACCCAACCGAGACGGTCGCGGACTGGTCGGCTCTCCTCGGTCACCACAGTTGTCTAGTCTCCGTTGGTGCAACAGCAGTGGTAGTAGCAGTGGCAGCGACCGTTCACTCCTCGGCCGTCGGGACCGGGCCAGTGCCGACGACATCGCGGACGTGGGTCTCGAACTCCTGGCGGCGCTCGAAGTAGGTCTCGTCGATCTCCTCGAGCACGGCCGACAGCTCGCGGGGGCCGTCGGGCGTCCGGATGGTGCTTTCGCCCTCGAGGCGGTCGACCTCGCTTTTCTCCTTCGGCCAGGTCAGCCGGGAGCTGACGCGGGCAAGCGGTGCGCCCTCGACTGGCGTTCGGTCCCCGAGCGTGACGGCGGGTTCCTCGTCCTCCTCGTCGCTCATGGGTGGCAGTTCGCGAGGGCGTCGATTCAAGGTTTCGCTTCTGGGGGCGAACCTCCCCGACGACCGACTCGGCGATGACGCCGGTTCGTCCGGTTCGGACTGTGTTCCGAACCAGTCTATCGCTCGTGGGCGTCACCATCCCGGTAGCCGTACCGTCGGCTCACTCGGCGAAGGCCCGTTCCAGCAGCGTGACCAGCAGGTACGCCGCGAGTCGCTGGGTCCCGTCGGTCGAGTCGTATCGGGGCGAGACCTCCATCAGATCGGCGGCACCGACGGCGTCGTGAGCGCCGAGCACCTCCACGATCTCGAGTGCCTGATCCGCCGAGAGGCCGCCGGGAACCGGTGTCCCGGTCCCGGGCGCGACGCTCGGATCGACGGCATCGATGTCGAAGCTGACGTACACCGCGTCGGTGTCCTCCGCGGCCGCCGCGACGGCCTCCTCGATCACCGGTCCTACGCCACGTTCGGAGATGTCCCGCATCGTATAGAGGTCGAGCCCGGTTTCGTCCGCGAACTCGAAGAAGTCGGGCGACTCGTAGCCCCGAATACCGATCTGGCTCACCGAGTCGTAGTCGACGTACGGCGAGTCTGCGATCCGGGCCGTACTCGAGCCGTGAAACTCCGAGCCGAAGACTGGACTCTCGGAGACGGTGTCGGTGTGGGCGTCGATCTGGACGAAGCCAACGCTGTCGTGGCCCGCGCCCTCGGCGAAGCCCCGGAACGCGGGGAAGGTACAGTAGTGATCGCCGCCGAGCAACACGGGAAATGCCTGGGAGGCGACCGTCGCCACATGTGCGGCGATGCTCTCGGCCGTCGTTTCACTGTCCATCGGGAAGACGGGCACGTCGCCACAGTCCGCAACGGTGAGATCGTCGAAATCGACCGTCTTCTCGGTCCGCATGTTCGTCAGCCCGCCTTTGTACGCCGAGAGGTAGGCCCACCAGCCACTGGCCCGGCGAATCGCGTCGGGGCCGTAGCGGGCTCCGGGCCGGTTCGAGACGGCCCCGTCGTAAGGAACGCCGAGGACGGCCGCGTCGACGTCCGCCACGTCGTCTACGTCCCGTGTGTCGCTTTTCAGGAACGTCTTGATACCCGCGTAGCCGAGTTCGACGTTCGTGCCCGATACCGACTCACGGAACTCGGTCGCACGATTGCGCTCACTCATGGTTCCATCCCACTGTCGACACGTCCCCTACACGTTGCCCCCTCGACCGCTCGCGTTCGTTCAGCTCGAGTGCCATATGTGCACAACCCGGCAATCTGTTGCCACCCAATCGGTTGATCGAGCAGGCACAAAAGCGTATCTGGGAGGCAAGGACGACCCCACGGGTCCCGCCCGAAAGGTTAGTGTCGTCACTCTCCAACGAGCGGTCGAATGCCGCCGTACCTCGATCGGCGGCTGTACGACATTCTTCGTCTGGTCGACCACCACGGCCCGATCGGCAGCATCCAGCTGGTCGAACTGATACAGCACCACGGCTACGACATCAAGGACCGAACGATCCGGCTCGCGCTCCCCGAACTCGAGGACCACGGACTCACCGAAAAAGTGCCCGGCCAGGGCCGACGACTCACCGAACGCGGCCGACAGGAGCTCGAGCACGGCGACGTCAACGCCCGACTCGAGCACATTCGGACCCGCATCGCCACGCTCTCGAGTCGGGTAACCTACGATCCGTTCGAGGATACGGGTGACGTCATCGCGTCCTGCGTTTCCTCCAGGAAACCGACGAGACGGAGACGAGCGTGCAACCGACGCGAACGGCCGGTACCGGTCTCCTCGTCGGCAACGACCGCGAGATCGGGATCGGTTGCCTGGCGGCGACCCCGCGTGGACGTTCGGGTTGGTCACCCACGTCGGAACGGGCGAGCTACTGCTTGCGGCCATAGACGAGTACGGCCTCGCGGTATCGTGAGAGACGCTGTACGGGACGGTGCCGCGTCGAGAGTTCGAAAGCGTCACACGCGTTCCACCGGAAACGGCGGACGGTTAGCGTCGGCTCGAAGCCTCGTCGCCGTCGGTTTCGGCTTCGGTCGGGGTTTCCGTTTGGGCGTCGGTGTCTTCCTCTCTGTTCGATCCGCCCTGGAGATCGTACACCGACGGCCGGCGATCCTCGAGCGCGTCGTCACGCGGAGTCAACGCCTTGTCCCGCGCTCGAGCGAGATCACAGTCGGCTGTCAGCACGGCTTCCCCGTCGGCCGGGGCCGGCCCCGCGGCCAGTTCGCCAGGACCGACGATCACGCTCTGTCCTTCGAACTGGGTGCCCCGTTCGGTGCCGGCTCTGTCGGCACAGGCGATCCAGACCTGGTTCGCGTCGGCGTGAGCGATCGCCTGGTGGACGCCCATCGTCCAACCCGACAGGCGGTCGTCGTCGTAGTCGTCGCCCCCGTTCTCGCTGCGGAGCTCGTGTTCACCGTCGCCGACGACCGGGTTCGGCACCCAGTTCGTCGGCACTGCGATCAAGTCCGCACCCGCTCGCGCCTGGGTGATCGTCGCCGCCGGGAACCACTGGTCGTTACAGACTTGCACGCCGAGCCGTCCGAACGGCGTCTCGAAGACGGGTAGTTCCGAGCCGGCCCGGAACCAGCGTTTCTCCTCGTTCCAGCGGTGAACCTTCCGGTAGACGCCCTCGAGGCCGTCGGGTGAGACGACGACGGCACTGTTGTAGTACGTCGATTCGCCCGGTTCGCCCGGTTCTCCCGGTTCGCCCGGTTCGCCCGCAGAAGCATCGACGCGCTCGGCGATCCCACCGACGATCCGGGTGTCCGTTTCCGCGGCGACGGAAGCCCAGGCGGTTACCGTCTCGCCCTCTCGAGGTTCCGCGAGCGCGTCGAGTTCGTCCTCGGATTCGAAGACGTACCCCGTCGTCGCGAGTTCGGGGAGGACGACGAGGTCGGCGTCGGCGTTGTGCCGGACGATCTCGAGTGTTCGTCGCCGATTCCGTTCGACGGCCCCGAACTCGGGGACCGTCTGGGCGACAGCGACGCGGACGCGCTCGGCTGTCACTCCCAGATCCCTCCGGACATGCGGTCGATCGAGCTCATCACGACCACGGTCAGTACGATGAAGACCACGCTCGCGGCTGCGATAGTCGGCGTATACCCGTATCGCAGCGAGTTGAATATCTGGATCGGGATCGTATCGACCAAAAACAGCGACAGGAGCCACGCGATGATGTACTCGTTCAGCGAGAGGATGAAAGCAAACAGCGCACCAGAGACCACGTTGGCCCGCAAGAGCGGATACGTGATCGTCCGGATCGTCCGGCCTGGCGACGCACCGAGGTTCATCGCGGCCTCCTCGTAGGTCCGATCGATCTCGCGCAGTCCCTGCGAGATCAAGATGAAGGGAAACGGCGCGTAGAAAATCCCGTGAGCGACGATAATGCTCAACCGTGAGCCGGCCAGCCCGAGCTCTAAGAAGAACACTAGGAACGCAACCCCGACGATGACGGGCGGGACGAGGATCGGCAGGACACCGAACGTCCCGAAGATCGTCCCCCAGCGGTAGTCGAACCGGTCGAGGGCGAACGCAAGGCTACCGCCAATCGTCGTGCTGAGCACCGCGACGGCACCGGCGATCCCGAGGCTGTTCAACAGCGCCAGCACCCAGTCGGGGTCCGTGAAGAACTCGACGTACCACTGCATCGAGAACCCGCCAGGCGGGAACGTGAGGAACTGTTCGGGCGTGAACGAGACGGCGATGATGATCGCAAGCGGTGCGGCGATAAAGACCATCACGGCGGCCGCGTAGGCCCTGCTGGCGATCGAAAGCACCCGTTCGCGCGTCTCGGCGTTGACGACGGTGACGGCAGCGTTGACGGCCGACCCGACGCCGGCGACTGCTCGAGTCAGCCCGACGGCCGCGGCGAGCGACCCGAACCCACTCCGGAGTCGGCCACCCACGCCTGTCGACTGTGCTGCCGAACTCGGCGACTCACCGTCGGGTGTCGCCGTCTCGGAACCGCCGAGGCTGCCAGTCGTGAGGTTCGTGAACCGGACCATTACCCACAGGAACGCGACGACCACGACGATCAGCCCGATACTCATCGCGGCACCGAAGGGGTAGTTCGCCTCGCTCATGATCTGTTGCTCGATCAGCACCGGCAGCGTCCGTTCGGCGGAGCTTCCAAGCAGTCGCGGCAGAACGTACGAACCCAGTGCGAGAATAAAGACCAGCGCCGATCCGCTCATAATCCCGTTCTTCGAGAGCGGGAGTGTCACGCGCCGGAACGTCCGAACCGGTCCCGCTCCGAGGTTCTTCGAGGCCTCGAGCAGTTCGCCGTCGATGTTGCGGATGCTGCTGTAGAGCGTGAGGATCATAAACGGCAGGAAGACGTACACCATGCCGACGATCAGTCCCCAGTAGCCGGGATAGAACGCCTGGGGTTCGGACAGGAGTCCCACGCTGACGCCGACCGAACTCAGGAGCCCGCCCGACGCGAGGATCACCTGCCACGCGTAGGCACGAATGACGTAGGTTACCCACAGCGACGAGATGATCGTGATCAGTAGCAGACTCCGCAGCCACGCCCGCTCCATGCGTGCGAGATAGTACGCGATGGGGTAGCCAAGCAGCAGCGAAATCGCCGCGGTGACCAGCGCGATCTCGATCGTCAGCCACAGCTGGCCCAGGTAGAGCTCGCTGGTCAGAAAGCGGGCGTAGTTCTCGAGGGTAAGGCCCATCTCGTACCGACCGCCGGGGATGTTCACGTAGAAGCTGAACGCGAACAGCATCGCCAGCGGTACGAGAAAGATCAGCCCCAGCCAGAACAGCGGGTAGGAGACGACGTACCACTTCGCGTTGGCCTTCAACCCTGCACGGCCGGAGTTGACGGTCTCGGAGCCGGAGCCCGGGTCGTCCGCGTCGGCCTCGGACGGTGGCGTTTCCGCCGCCATCTATGCCTCCACGATCCGGCAGTCGTCGACGCCGACACGGACCGAGACCCGATCGCCGGCGGTTCGTTCGTCGTGTCCGCTGCGTCTCACGACCACGAGTTCGCGTCCCGCGAGCGTCTCGAGGTGGTACTCGATGCTGCTCCCGAGGTGTCGTCGGAACGTGATCGTGCCCTCGAAGACGTTCGCACCCTCGGAGGCCGTAGCAGTCGTTCCCCCGTCGGTCGAGGCGGCCTCGAGGTCGAACCGCTCGGGACGGATTACGACCGACGCGCTGTCTCCGGCTCCGACGCTGCCCACGTTCCGCGCCCGGAGCGTTGTGTCGCCACACTCGACGGTAGCGACGCCGTCTGCGACCGATTCGACGGTGCCGTCGAAGATGTTGGCCGTCCCGAGGAAGTCGGCGACGAACCGCGTCTCAGGGTCGTCGTACACCTCGCCCGGCGGCCCGACCTGCTCGAAGCGGCCGTCGTTCATCACGGCGATTCGATCGGACATCGTCAGCGCCTCTTCCTGGTTGTGCGTGACGAAGACGGTGGTGATGCCGACCTCCTGTTGGATGCGCCGGAGCTCAACTTGCATCTGTTCCCGGAGCTTCTTGTCCAGGCTCGCGAGCGGTTCGTCGAGCAACAACGCCTGGGGTTTCGGCGCGAGCGCGCGAGCGAGAGCAACACGCTGTTGCTGCCCACCCGACAGCTGGTCGGGCGTCCGATCGCCCATTCCCGGGAGTTCGACGAGTTCGAGCATCTCCGCGACCCGAGCGTCGATCTCCTCGTCGAGGTAGCCGCCGTCGGCCTCCATCCCGTAGGCGACGTTGTCGTGGATGGTCATGTGGGGAAACAGTGCGAAGTCCTGGAACACCATCCCCGTATCCCGTTCGTACGGCGGCAGATCGGTCACGACCTCGTCGGCGATCGAGACCGTCCCGTCGGTCGGCTGCTCGAACCCGGCGATCGTCCGCAGCGTGGTCGTCTTCCCGCAGCCGGACGGGCCGACGAGCGTGACGAACTCGCCGCTCTCGATATCGATGTCGACGCCCTTGACTGCGAGCACGCCGCCCGGATACCGCTTCTCGACGCCCTCGAGTGTGATGCCGCTCATCGCTTAGCCGATGATGAACTCCTCCCAGCGTTCGTTGACCCAGTCCTCTTCTTCGAGATACAGCTCGTAGTGCGGGACGATCGCTTCCTCCGGGCCCGGACCCGCGATCTCCTCGTAGGTCTCGTCGTCGATCTCGGAGTGTTCACGGTCGATCGTCGGGGCCGTATAGAGGTTCTCGGCCACGCGGTCCTGGATCTCCGGCCGGCTGGCGTAGTCGATGAACTGTCGGGCCTCCTCGGTGCGATCGGAGGTCTCGAGCGTGACCCAGGAGCCGGAGTCGAGCACCGATCCCTCCTCGACGAAGTTCGACTGGACGGGCGCGCCGTCGTCCTGCATCACTCGCGTGATATCGCTGTAGAGCATCCCGGCAGGGACCTCGCCGTCGCGGAGTCGCTGCTGGAACTCGGCCTCGTTCTCGTACCAGAAGTTCGCCTGGTCGGTGACGCCCTCGAGTTCCTCGAACACGTCCTCGACGCCGTCGCGGTCCTCGAGTATCTCCTGACCGCCGAACTGGACTTCCGCAGTGATATCGAGCAGAAACGAGTTCGACGCCAGGCCCAACAGCCCGAACGTATCCTCGTACTCGTCGTCCCAGAGGACTTCCCAGCTATCGAGTGGTTCGTCGACGACTTCCGTGTTCTGGACGAGATTGATGTACCACGAGAGAGCACCGATACTCGCGATACCGCCGTCGGCCTCCTCGATCAGGTCGTCACTGATGTACTCGAGGTTCTCGAACTCGTCTTCGCTCCCCCAGATGTGCCACAGATCGGAGTTCAGACCCCGGAGAACCCCGACGGTGGACATGATCGCGACGTCTACGGGTGCCTCGCCCGCGTTGACCGCGCTCTCGTACTGGGCCAGCGCCTCCTCGGCCGTCGGCTGCTCTTCGGAGGTCGCCTCGAAGTCGACCTCGTCGTTGAACGGTTCGAACAGTTCGTCCTCGAGTACGTCCTGGAACACGCCGCCGTAGACGGCGACGCTCAACGTGTCGTCCTCGAGAAAGCCCGTACAGCCTGCGAGCCCCCCGAGAGTCGCAGCCGCGCCGGTCGCCGCGGCGGACCGCAGGAACGTCCGTCGATCGTGCGTGGTTTTCCCTGGCATGTCATTGCCACCTACGCCTCAGTATCCATGTGACCGGTATAAAACTTCGCACACCGATATCCGACGCGTCGACGCGGATCGGCCGGCAAAACGTCCGCCCTGTCAGTACGTCCCACTCGAGGGACCGTCCTCGAGCGTCGAGACGGACCGGACCGAGTCGAGCATCCGCCACTCGTCTGCGATACCGGCTTCGACACACCGGGCGACGACACACCCGGCAGCGCCGGCGTAAGTCAGAGTTCCGGAGGTCCACCCCGGCTCGCCCCACGGGAACGGTCCCGTCTCCCGGGGTCGCCGATGGTCGAGGACGCCCCCGAGCCGGTCTCTGGTCTCGCCGGCTACGTCGGTGACGGTCTCGTACCGCGACAGCGGGAACTCGAGGGCGTCCGCGACGAGCAACCCGCGTTCGTCCGCCAACGCACCGGCGACGTCGGTCCGGCCGGCCTCGATAAGCAGGGAAACGATATCGAGGGTCGCCCGCTCGTCGCCGATCACGTCCGTAAACCGCAGGACAGCGCCGCCGTCCGTCGCCGGGTCCAGGTCGTCGTAGGGAACGATCTCCGGATCGGGTGCGGCGTGATACTCGATTACACCGCTTGCCTCGAGGTCGGCATCGATTCCCCGTGAGAGGAGCACACCGTCGATCGTGACGCTCGAGGGGACCGCGACCTCGAGTCGATCCGCGTCCTCCTCGCCGCCGACTGGCCGGACCGACACACGAACCGGCCCCATCGGCGACTCGTCGATCCGTGTTAGCAGTTCCTCGAGTCGATCCCGCTCGGCCGCCGGCACAGTTACGGTACCGACGACAAGGTCTCCCTCGTCGCTGCCCGGGTCGTAGGTGACGTGGCTGGTCAGCTCGAGGAGCCGTTCCCGGAGCCGTTCGGTACGACCCGCGACGCCGCCGCGCTCGAGTTCCGCGTGGCCAGCCTCGGTCAGCCGCCGTCCCCGCGAGCCGGCTTTCTCGGTCAGCCCCTCCTCGTCGAGTTCGGCCAGCGTGAGCCGCACAGTTCGTTCGGTCACCGAGTACCCTCGCTCCCTGAGGTGCTCGGTGAGATGGACGCTGCCGATCGGTTCGTGGGCAGACAGCAGGCGAAGCACGTCGTAGGTCCGGCGGTCGGGATCGCTCGTCATGCTCGTTCGGTCACTGCTGGGCGGCGGCTAAATCAGTGGCGAGGTCCGCGAACGCCTCGAGGTGGGCGTCGACGTCGTCGGCGTCGTGCTGAACGCTGACGGTCCACTGCTGGGAGGCGTCGTGTGGGTGAGGGAACACGCCGCGGTTGACCATCCCCAGCCAGTACGCTTCGTGGAACTCCTCGTCGATGCGGCTCCAGTCACGAAACGTGCTGATCCGCTCGTCGGTGAAGTAGACCATGCCCTGGGAGCCCGCGCGTCGTACGTGAGCCTCGAGGCCGACGTCCTCGATTATCCCGCGGTAGCCCGCGGCCAGCCGCTCGGAGAGGTCGTCGATCCGCTCGTAGGCATCGTCGGTCAGAATTTCCGAGAGCGTGACGCTGACCGCCCGCAATGCGAGCGGGTTCCCGTTGTAGGTGCCGTAGTGGGCGGCACCGGTCGCCGTCCCGTCCTCGAGGTCGTCGGCGATCAGTTGCATGATCTCGCGGCGGCCGCCGAACGCGCCGACGGGGTATCCCCCGCCGATGGCTTTCGCCAGCGCGACCAGATCAGGCTGGACGCCGTAGTACTCCGCCCCGCCCCCTGGAGCCAGCTTGACGCCGGTTTTCACCTCGTCGAACACCAGCAACACGTCGTGCTCGTCGGCGAGTTCGCGCAAGCGATGAAGGAAACCGCTTTCCGGCTCGACGAGCCCGAGGTTGAGACAGGCGGGTTCGACGAGGATCGCTGCGACCTCGTCCCCGTGGTCCCGCAACAGCCGTTCGACGCTGTCCGCGTCGTTGTACTGGGCCAACAGGAGCTGGTCCTCGGCGTCGGCGGGGACGCCCTTCGACTCCCGGACCGGGTTCGGGTCGTCCGCGGGGCCGACGGCCTCGAGAGGCGGCATCTTGCTCACGAGCGCCGGGTCGTGTGCGCCGTGATACGCACCTTCCATCCGAATGAGTTTCTCACAGCCGGTGTAGGCTCGTGCGAGCCTGCTGGCGTGCATTACCGACTCCGTGCCGCTGTTGGTAAAGCGGACCTGTTGGATCGCCTCCCAGCGCTCGATCAGGGGTCGCGCCGCGGCCTCGAGCAGTTCGTTCGGGCGTGTGTAGAGCGTCCCCCGCTGTACCTGCTCCGTAATCTCATCCGTCAGTCGCGGGTGTGCGTGGCCAACGAGTTGCGCCCCGTTGTTGAGCGCGAAGTCGACGTAGCGGTTGCCATCGACGTCGAAGAGGTACGTGCCCTCGGCTCGGTCGGCGTGTACGGGATGCGGATCGTAGGCTCGGAAGGTGCTGCAGACGCCGGCCGGTACCAGTTCCCGCAACTCGTCGGCCATCTCGGCTGAGTCGGTCGTTCGATCCCGGTAGCGGCTCTTCTCGCGGGAGAGTAGCCCGTCCGTCGCGGTGGGAGTGTTCCGTTCCATCGTCGACACAGGCCGGAAACTTATTTCCGGTACAGTCCTGGCGACGCGGAGCAGACATAAATAACTTCTCTCTACCCACGTTATCATGGGCCATATCCGGACAGGTCCGTGGGATGACTACAAGCGGCCTCACCTCTCCGACTCTCGAGATGTGTCTGACGTACCGTTTTGTGACGGGAGGTCGAACGACCCGGGTATGACAAGCCTGACGGAGGTTTACGAAGGGGCGGAACGAGAGGTGACGAGCCTCCGGCGGCTGTACGCAGGGACGGCGCTTGTACTGCTCGGGGCGGCGCTCTCGATCGTCGCCGTCCTCGTGGCGACGACGGACTTCTTCGCAGGCCTCGCGATCGGCCTCGTCGACTGGGGGATAGCCGACCAGTTCGTCGTCGTCCAAGTCGCCGGCGTTCTGGCAGGACTGGGCGTCCCGGCGGCGCTCGTCGGCGTCTTCATTGTGCTCCCGGCCGGACCACGGGTACGGGCTGCCGCGGCGATCAGCGCCAGCCTCTGTCTGCTCGGTGTGAGCCTCTTCTGGTACGCCTACCCCGAGAACTGGCGCTACGGCAGCGACCAGCTCACCCTCGAGGTGTCGGCGATCTACCTGCTGGGGCTCTTTACGGCCGTCTGGTGTCTGTTCACCGCCGTCGTCAACTTCAAGACGCGCAACGACCCCGGCGGCATGCTCGAGATGAACGTCACCCGGAAGAACCAGACCGTCCTCGAGGTCGAGGACGACGACGAACCGGCGACCGGCGTCGGCGGGGTTGGCTTTCTCGGATCGACACCGGACGGCGAGGTCGAGACCCAGACGAACGCCGGCGACGGACGGACGCAGTCGTCCGGGTCGCAGGGGTCGTCGACGAACCGGATCGGAGCTACGAACCGAGCCACGAGCGACGGCGGATCGGCTGCCTCGGACATTACGTCACCGCTCGACGCCAACGACACGGGTCCAGGCAGCGCCGAGATCGTCGGCTCGCCGGACCCACAGACCGACGCCGACCGGGAGCCGGCCGACCGCTACTGTGGAAACTGCCGGCACTTCGAGTACGCCCGCTCCTCGTCGGGCATGGTGCCGTACTGCACCTACCACGAGACCGCAATGGACGACATGGACGCCTGCGGCGAGTGGGAACCGAACCGGAACCGGGACTGAACTCGAGTGGCGACATCCGAAGTCCGGCTGTTCGTCACGGGCGAATCCGTCTCTCGAAACCGTCGGGTAGCCACCGAATCCATCGAAGACGGCCTATTTTGCAAGGTTTTTTGAATAAAAAGGTGTTTTTCGATCGTATGTCGGTTTCTCGGCTATCCGACCTCAACGAGTACGGCGTCACTGCGGTGCTGTGTGTCGTTGCAAGCGCCGGAACGCTGTTTCTCGGCGGGACGAGCTACTGGTATCTGTCGGCTGTTTTGTTCGGCCTCGCTGCAGTCACTGTCCTGCGCGCGATGCGGATCAAGGGCGACCCCGACGAATACCCTCACGACCGCGAGTCAGCGAACACCGATCGGCAAACGGAACTCGAGGGTGAGAAAGGTGGCGTAATGGGCGAGCAGGGACTGTAACCACCAGTCTCGGTGCGCAGTTCCAGGTCGTCGGCGACACTGGCAGCCACAGCAACAACCGCTGCGAATGCTCTCGCTCGAGAATGGACCCGAACTGACTGACCCCCAGCGGTACGGTTCGAGACACCACCAATCCCGCTCTCGGGACCCGCGACGGGGAGCCATACGTGCTCGGCGGTAACTCCGAGGTCGACACCCAGCCCGGGGGACAGACCCTGCAGTTCGTCAGCGTCGCCGAGTTCGGCCCCAGCGCCCAGAAGTCGTCGACGAACTCGAGGAACGCAGTCACGTTGTCGACCGGGGTGGCTCGTTCGGAACGGCAACGGTAAACACGCGCCTCGTCGACGACGGCGACCTCGATATCAGCGTGGAGTTACGAAGCGAAATTCCGTCGGGGGATCGTTTCGGACAGACGTCTGAAAGGCGTCCCGACACACGGAACCCCCTAGATCCCGATCGACTGGCGTGCCAGTTCGAACCCGTGTCGGGGAAGCTCGTAGATGATCGCCGCGGCGACGGCGAGTTCCATGACCGTCACGATCACGGTCATCAGGTCCGCTCGGTTGCTGCTGACCGGTACGCCGATCGGTAGGCCGAACTCCTCTTTCCAGACCGGGTAAAACAGCGCGATACCGCGCTTGCTCCCCGCGACGTCGAGCACGTAGTGGGTGAGGACGCCGATCCAGACGTACTCGAGGTTATCGAACAGTTCCGGGAAGAGGAAAAAACCGACCAGTAAGGGGAGATTGTGCAGCGTCTTCCGGTGTTTACCGAACGCCGTGTCGATATCGGGAACCATGGCCCCCAGCGTGACGGGCACCCCGATCATGACGATCGTCTCGAACGTCTCGAGGTTCCCGGCAGGCTCGAGCAGGTATCCCAGCCCGATGCTGAGTAACACGGCGTTGAGAACGTGACCTCGCTTGTTCATTACCCGCTACTGGTGAGTCGAGTCCTGAATAGCTTTCCTCTCGGGGAACAGTCCCGTTTCGGTGACCGTGAACTGCCGGAGCCACGTGGTTCGAGACGCCTGCTGTGTCTCGTCACCCGTCGGCTTCCGCGCCATCGTCGCGTACCCGTTCGACTTCCTCGAGCAAGTCCTCGAACGCAGCGTCGACGGTCCGGGCCCGGACCTCGGCTCGATCGCCGTCGAACACGTACCGGGAGACGGTCGAGTACGAAGACTCGCTTCCCCAGGGACCGGCGTACGCGACGCCGACGTACACCGTTCCGACCGGGGTCTCCTCGGTGCCCCCGGTCGGGCCGGCGATTCCGGTCGTAGCGATTCCCCAGGTGACGTCGGCCACGTCGCGGACGCCGCGAGCCATCTCGCGAGCGACTGGCTCCGACACAGCACCGTGTTCGTCCAGCGACTCGCGGCTGACGCCCAGCCGTCGGCGTTTGGCGTCGTAGGCGTAGGTAGTCGAGCCGGAGTGGAAGTAGTCGCTCGCACCCGGGACGGCGGTCAGTGCCGCGCCGATTAGCCCGCCGGTACAGGACTCGGCAACCGCGAGAGTAGCGTCGGTCTCCCGCAGCGCGTCTGCGACGGCCATGGGAAGTTCCCTGTCGACGTCGTCGTTCATCTACGCGGTCGAACGCGCTCGAGGGTTGTCAAAGCGCGGGCGCGGCCGACCGGTCGCCCGTTTCCGCGACAGCCCCGAGCCGACGAACGGAAAGACCGACGTACGATTAGCCTGGAGAGTACCGTATGGAGTACGAGACGCCACTTTTCTTCCGCGTGATGGAGTACGCCTCGCAGGCCGACGGGGACGTCATCGACATGGTCAGTGGCAACCCCGACTGGGAGCCACCCGAATCGCTTCGGGCCGGGCTTCACGAGTACGCCGACCTCGAGCCCGACGCCTTCCAGTATCCGCCGAGTCCCGGACTGGACGATCTCCGTGAGGAGATCGCCGCCCGACGCGGTGTCGACACCGAGCAGGTCGTCGTCACCAACGGTGCCGGCGAGGCCAACTACCTCGCGATGGCCCGCGCGCTAGAGCGCGACCGTGGCGAGGAGATCGTCCTTACCGACCCGGTTTACCCCTACTACCCAGGAAAAACGACGATGCTCGGAGGGACCCAGACCTACGTCGCGACCGACGACGACGGGCAACTCGATCCTGCGGCCGTTCGCGAGACCGCAAGCGAGGACACTGCTGCGATCGTCGCCAACTCGCCGAACAACCCCACCGGCGCGGTCTACCCGGAGGAGACGGTTCGCGAACTCGTCGCCATCGCCGAGGAGTACGACGCGATCCTGGTGAGCGACGAGGTGTACGACCACTTCGACCTCTCCGGGAACTTCGCGAGCGCACTCGAGGTCGACTCCGACCATCGAATCGTCACGAACGCCTTCTCGAAGTCGCTGGCAATTACCGGGTTCCGGGTCGGCTACGCCGTCTTTCCCTCGGAACTGGTCGAGAACGCGAAGAGCCGGCACATGCTCGTCAACGTTGCCGGCAGTCGCCCCTCGCAGTACGCGGTGTTGCAGGCGCTTCGCGAGACCGAACCGGCGTACTACGAGCGAAACCGGGATCGGCTGCGCGAGCGCGTCGACGCGTTCACCGACGCCCTGGACGCGGCCGGCGCGGCGTACACCGAGCCCGAGGGCGCGTTCTACGTGCTGGCGCGGTTCGAGGGGTATCCGGGGACACTCGAGAACGTCTTCGAGTTGATCGACGAGACCGGCGTCGCGGGGATGCCCGGAACGGCATTTGGCGACTCCCGGTCGGACTGGGTCCGGTTTGCCCTGGTGACCCCGCGGGTCGAAGAGGCGGCCGAGCGGCTGGCGACCCACTTCGAGTGAGTCACCCGGCACTCGAGACCGACGAATACTCGTGTGCCGCCGGGAAACGGGGTGGTATGAGTGGCATCGACGTCGAGCCGGTCGACGAGGAGGAGACCGACGGCGACGCCGAGACCGAAGCAGGTTCGAGCGCCGAATCGGCGGACGACAACACGATCGAAGTGACACCGACGGACTCCGTCGGCGAAGAGGGAGACCAGGAGCCCGACAGACGACGGGACGCGGTCGACATCGATCCCACGGACGACCCGATCGACGGGCCCGACTACGTTCTCTACGGGGGGAAAGGGGGCGTCGGAAAGACGACGATGGCCGCCGCAACGGCACTCGACAGCGCCCGAGCAGGCGTGCGCACGCTCGTCGTCTCGACCGATCCGGCCCACTCGCTGTCGGACACATTCGAGACCGACATCCCGGCCGAGCCCGCCCGACTGCGAGACGACGTTCCGCTCTACGGTGCCGAGATCGATCCCGACGCGGCGGCCGAGCGCGGTCAGGCAGCGTTTCTCGGCGACGATACGGGTGGTATAAGTGGGATGGGCGACATGGGAATGGGCGCTGGCGACGACGGCTCCCTCGGAGAGACGGGCTCGGGGGCCGGTGGCGGCCCCTTCGGCGGCCTCGGCGAGATGCTCGGCGGCGACTCCCCGATGGACGCGCTGTTTGGCGGCTCCATGCCCGGGGCGGACGAGGCCGCCGCCATGCAACTCCTGCTCGAGTATCTGGACGACGACCGCTTCGACCGCGTCGTCGTCGACACTGCACCGACGGGCCACACGCTTCGGCTGCTCGAGCTGCCGGAGGTCATGGACACCATGCTCGGACGCATCCTCCAGTTCCGCCAGCGACTCAGCGGGATGTTCGAGAACATGAAAGGGATGTTCGGCGGCGGGGAAGACGTTCCCGACGACCCGGACGATCTCGAGGACCTGCAGGTGCTCCGTGAACGAATCGAGCGGCTCCGTGCGGCGCTGCGGGACCCGGCACGGACGGACTTCCGGATCGTCCTCGTTCCCGAAGAAATGAGTGTCTTCGAATCCAAACGACTGCGAGGACAACTCGAGGAGTTCGACATTCCCGTGGGAACGGTCGTAGTCAACCGAGTCATGGAGCCGCTGTCGGACGTAACTGACGACGTGGCGATCGACGGTGAGGCCGAGTTCCTCGAGCCGAATCTAGACGACTGCGAGTTCTGCCAGCGCCGGTGGGACGTCCAGCAGTCGGCGCTGGCCGAAGCCCAGGAGCTGTTCCGGGGCCCCGAGGTCAAACGGGTCCCGCTGTTCGCGGACGAAGTTCGCGGCGAGGAGATGCTCGGGGTCGTCGGGGCCTGTCTTCGGTAGCCGGCGTCCGCTGGCGACTGTTTCGGTCCCCCGTCGATTCCCTCTCGAGGACGGCTTTTGCCGCGTTACTCACCCGGGCGTGACTGTCAATCGCGGCCGCTGTGGCGTCGTCTCGACCGCTTCGAAAGAGCTTTACGGTCCATGACTGACTATTTAGTCAGTAGACGGTTCGGCGGTCCCCGAGAGGACGTGCGGTCGCGCGAGTATCGATTCCTTTCCTCCTGTCGGTGGACGCTGTCGAATCCGAATCGCATCCGTATAGATGAGTCCGGAAGAGCCAGCCTCCGACCCCGACGACGACCACGTCGGCGACGAACCCGAAGGCGAAACGAGTAGCGACGGGTCTTCCGGGTCCGGCTCCAGATCGGGATCGGGATCGGGAGCCGAATCCGAGTCGGAAGTCAGTTCCCTCCCCTCCGGGAGTTCGATCACCCGCGGGAGCCTCGTCAAACCGCTCTTTCACCTGGCCTGGCCGATCGTCGTCATCCAGTTGCTGCAGGTCACCTACAACGTCGTCGACACCCTGTACCTGGGGCGGCTCTCCGCCGAAGCCGTCGGCGCGATCAGCCTCGCTTTTCCGCTTATCTTCCTGCTGATCGCCGTCGCCGGCGGCTTTACGACCGCCGGGGCTATCCTCGTCGCCCAGTATACCGGCGCGGAGGGCGATCGATCGGCCGGGATGGTCGCCGGCCAGACCGTCTTCTTCGTCAGCGTTCTGTCCGTCGTCCTCGGGATCGCCGGCTACTTCTACACCAGACCGGCCCTCGAGATTCTCCCGAGCGATCCGGACACCTCCGCGACCGTCATCCCGCTGGCGGCCGACTACATGGAAGTCATCTTCCTCGGCTTGCCGCTGATGTTCGGGTTCTTCGTCTTCTCCGCGCTGATGCGGGGGTACGGCGACACGCGGACGCCGATGCTCGTGATGGTCGTCTCCGTGATCGTCAACGTCGTGCTCGATCCGGTCTTCATCTTCGGCTTTCAGGACAACCCACTGTTCGGGTGGCTCGGACTGACCGCCCTCGAGAACACCCTGTACGCCGCGACCGAGTTCGCCGGCTGGGGGATCGAAGGGGCAGCGATCGCGACGGTCGTCGCCCGCGGTGTCGGGACCGCGATCGGCCTCTGGATACTGTTCGCGACCGGCGTCGGCCCGACCGTCCATCTCGAGCATCTACGGCCCGACTTCGAGTTCATCGAGGACATCATTCGGCTCGGTACGCCGAGTATGGTCGAGCAGTCGACCAGTGCGCTGGCGATGATCGCCCTGACTGCGATCGTCGTCACGTTCTCCCCGCCGGTCGTCTCCGCCTACGGGCTGGGCAACCGGCTGATCTCGCTCGTGTTCCTCCCCGCGATGGGGCTCGGCCGGGCCATCGATACGATGGTCGGGCAGAACCTCGGCGCGGGCCGAGCGGACCGGGCAGCGCGGTCGGCCTGGCTCGCGGCCTCGACGGGGGCCGGCGTAATGTTGGTGGTCGCCGTGATCGCCGTGACGTTCACCGAACCGATCGTCAGCGTCTTCCTCGGCGACGTCCCCGACGCTCCCGAGACGATCGCCCTGGGGGTCGAGTACGTCCAGATTCGCTCGGTCGAGTTCGCCTTTATCGGCGTCTCACAGGTGATGCTCGGCGCGTTCCGCGGGGCCGGGAACACGACGACCGCGATGGTCATCTCGATCCTCACCCTGTGGGTCGGCCGGGTGGGAACGGTCTTTACCCTCGTGTTCATCTTCGACTGGGGCCCGACGGGAATCTGGGTCGGGATGGCCGTCGGCAACATCCTCGGCGCAATCGTCGGCGCGGCGTGGTTCGCACGCGGCACCTGGAAGGACCGCTACATCGACGCGGACGACCCGGTCGAAGAACCCGTCTCGGAGAGCACCGCTGACTGAGGCCACCGTCCGTTCCGTAGACGTGTTCTCCGGCGTTTGGAATCGAAACACGGCCTGCTGAACCATCGCTCCCAGTAACTGAGAACCGCGACGGCGATTGATACCTATCCGAGTGAACACCTACCACACTGAATGCCGACCGACCAACCGCCGGACCGACCCGACGAACAAGACCTGGCCCTCCTCGAGACCCTCGCGGAAACCGGTCCCACGACGGTTCCGCAGCTGGCCGACCGGTTAGGGGACCACCCTGCAACGATCGAGCGACGGTGTTTCGCGCTCCAGCACGACGGGCGCATACGGCAATGCACGGGTGGCAAGTTCATCCTCGCAGAGAGCGACGACGAGCCGGGAGACGTTGCCAGCCAGGTCGCAAGCGATTGATCGCCGCCGGTGCTCGAGTCGAGTCGATCAGCTCACGACGACGGTCGTCACTGGGCGGTCGCTGTCTAGAATGACGGCCTGTGCCACGCTGCCGAACAGTACTTTTCCGACCGGCGACTGCGAGCGGGCACCGATAACGATCCTGTCGCTCTCGTACTTCTCGGCCAGGGAAACGATTACCTCCGCTGGGTCCCCTCTCGCCTCGTGAACCGCATACTCGACGCCCTCGGCATCCAGCAGGTCCGTCGCGGTCTCGATGGAGTCCGGCAGCGACTCGAGGTCGGTCACGTCCTCCTGAACGGCCGCCGAATTCGGGTCGAAGCTCCCGCTCGGCGAGGTCGGTGCTTCCGGGCCGGAAGCCCCGTGGACGTGAACAACGTCGACCGTGACGGCGTTCGCAGCGTCCGGAAGTTCGGCGATCCGCTCGGCCTGCTCGCGTGCTCGCGACTCCGATTCATCAATCGGTAACAGTACTCGGAACATGGTCGAACGGATTGTCGACAGTGAAATAGTTCTATCCCACAACTACCGATCGAGCCACGTCTGCGTTTCGGACGTAGGGTACTATCGTCCGGAAATCGTCGAGCCGGTCCGAGTTTGGATCGACGAAGGCGTACCGACTCGGTTCGGCGGGCCATCTCCTCCCAGACACCCAGCTACCGAACGACAACCGGTAGATCGATCGGCCGCTACTCCGTCTCGAGAACCCGCTCGTCGTCGCCGCGATCGAAGTCGACCGTCGAGCGCGGAGGGTCGGCGTCTCGTCGGTCACGACGATCGGTGCCGACCACCTCGCTCGAGGCACACTCGAGACAGTAGTGATTGTACCCGACTGAACTCGTATACACTGGAATGCCGGCGAACGCGTACTCTTCGCGATAGCGCCGGACGAGCCCTCTATTGACTGGGCTCTGACAGGACACACACTGGTTGCGACAGTCTTCCTCGGGACGTACGACGCGCTGGTCGACGCTATGGACGCGCCCGAACGTCGTCACGCCGTGGCGACGGTCCAGTCGCTGTCGGAACCGGGGATTGACGAAGATACCGAACGCGGCGGTGACGAACGCGATACAGAACAGGATCGTCGCACCGATCACCGCTGTCGTGGCCGTCTCGAGCGAGACGAGAACCTGAACGCCGGCGAAGGCGATCATCACTGCGAGCAGTACCAGTGACCAGCCGGCGATGCCGTACAGCAGGTCCGAGACGGTATCCGCGAGGGCGACGATGCCGGGCGGAGAGTCTGAATCGGAGGGCACGCTTATACCGTGGTTTTCGTTCCGCTATCAAGAACGTTCTGTCGCGCTCGAGCGGTGTCGATGCGGGCGAGTTGGGGGAGACGGCCGTTCTCAGACGAGCTTTCGAAGGAACGCGTACCCAGCATCACGGATGCGAGCCGGCAGGAACCTGGCGTAGACGCCGTACTGGGCGATCGGCCCGACCGGATACCGAGCCGGCGGGTCCGGGGTCGTGCTCGCGGTCAGGATCGCCTCGGCGACATCTTCGGGCGCGGAGGCGAAGGGGCCGCCTTTCCCACCGCCGATCAGCTCCATCTCGTCGTACAGTTCGTACAGCGTCTCGTAGGCCGGTGTCCGTTCGTTCTCGGGCAACTCCTCGTCGACGCGGTCCGTGAAGTTCGTCTCGACTGGGCCAGGCTCGACGACGACCACGTCGATCCCGAACTCATCGATCTCCGTCCGCAGGGAGTCGCTCATCGCTTCGAGGGCGAACTTCGACCCCGAGTAGGCTCCCGAGCCGGGGAGGGAGACGCGGCCGGCCGCGCTCGAGACGTTGATGATTCGACCCGCGCCCTGGGCGCGCATATGCGGCAGGGCGGCACGGACGAGCCGGTGAGGGCCGTAGACGTTGACGTCGAACTGCCGGTGGAGGTCCGCTGTGGAGACGTCCTCGAGCGGGCCCATCTGGGCGTAGCCCGCGTTGTTCACCAGACAATCGATCGCGCCGCCGATGTCGACGGTACGCTCGACGGCCCGTGCGACCTGGTCGGGGTCCGTAACGTCGAGTTCGAACGTCGTACAGCCGGCGTCGGCCAGGTCCGCGATATCGTCGGTGTCGCGAGCGGTCGCGAACACCTGCCAGTTCCCCTCGAGGAAGGCTTCGGCCGTCGCACGGCCGATTCCCGAGGAACAGCCGGTGATCAGGACGGACTGTTTCCGGGTGTAGCGGTCGTCGGCGGTGTCGTCGGTCGCCCCGCCCGAATCGTCGCCGACGGAACCGGTCGTCTCGTCGGTACCCTCGTCGTCAGCGGTAGCCATGTGCGATTCGTTCGTGAGACGATACCTAAGTATCGACGGTTTGTCGCGCCGACCTGAAATTCACCCTGCGGTACCGGTCGTCCCGAGAGAGCAGCGGTCGTTCGCCCGCAACACGGCCGACGAGCCACAGCGAACGGCTCGTACGGAATGCGGTAAGATATCCCGCGCGATCGCTCTCGTCTGCGGTCGCGCCGGAAACGACATCCACTGGTCGTATCAATCGACGAGCCCCTTCGCTTCCTCCGCGTAGCTGTCGGCCAGCCGGACGGGCTCCGGGAGCTTGTACGTCGACGCGAGCGCCTGGACGAGAGCGGCTGCCGTCTCCGGCCCGACCCGGTGTCCCGGACTGACGTACAGCGGATTGATGTGCCGGTCCGGCGAGTCGTACTGGCGGGTCTGGACCGCATAGCCCAGCAAGGTCCCCGCTGACGCGTCGACGCTCGAGTCGGCCTCGATAGGAACCCGTTCGCCCGCAGCCAGCCCCTCGGTGTCGGCGATGGGCTCCCCACAGAGCAAGCTCTTGGCGACGCCGACGCTCGGTACGTCGCGAACGACGCCGATGTGGGTCGCGATGCCGGCCTGCCGGAAGTGGATGCGGCCGCTGCCGTCGAACAACAGGAGATCGGGGTCGATCGACAGTTCCTCGAGTGCGGCGAGGATCGGCCCACCTTCGCGAAACGCCAGCAGGCCGGGGACGTAGGGTATCTCGAGGGGCGTGACGGCGTGGACGCGCTCGATCACCTCGCCAGCCTGCATGGCGACGACGGCGGAGAGCGCGCGGTCGTCGCCGAGAAAGGACTGATCGACGCCGGCGACGATAGGTGGGTTCTCGAGCGTCTGGTCGTCGTCGGAACTTGTGGCCGGTGTCGACGACTCCGAGAGGGTCGTCTGGGTGGACTGCCGGTCGTCTCGTCGCGACGACGTCACGGCGTCGACATCGAACGAGAAGTCGTCCGCGAAGACGGCTGCGTCGGCGATTTCGCTCTGGAGGGCTTCCATGTCGTCGCGCGAGAGGCCGGGTTCGGGCGCGAGATCGGGGCGCGGATCGCTCATGAATACGGAACCGTTGCCGGCATGAGAAAATCAGTTGTAGGGTTGTGATGCGACGTTGCGATTGGAATCAGAACCGACGGCGACCACCCGGCCCGCCGGGACCACCCGGGCCACCGGGGCCACCAGGCCCCATCTGCAGTTGATTCGGCGTTCGGATGTTCTTGTTCCGCTTGAGGTACTCGCCGTAGGCGACGCCGACGAGCAGACCGACGAGGTGTGCACCGTGGGCGATTCCGAGGCCGCCCGGCGCACCGATTACGATCAGGAGCGCGCTGATGATCGCCGTCCCGATCGTGAGGTACTTGATCGGCATTTCGATGACGAAGAAGAAGTACACTCGGAGGTCAGGGTTCAAGACCGTCACGACGCCCAGAATCGCCAGTGCTGCGCCACTGGCACCGAGCACGCTCGCACCGAACGTGGGGTCTCCGAAGACGACCACGGCTGCGAGTTGTCCGAGTCCCGCCAGTACGCCGCTGACAATAAACAGGATCGCGAAGTCTCGAGACCCGGTATAACGCTCTACTAGCGGCCCGAAGAAGAAAATCACGATACTGTTAAAGATGATGTGAAATATCGTCGTTTCGGGCAGTGGCATGAAGAACGGCGAGTGCGCAAAGATCGACGTGATCCACGTCCAGACGTGTTCGGGGTTGGCTAACGAGAGCGTGAACAGATAATCGTGCAGTCCAACGCCGCCGACGGCGTAGGCCAGAAACTGCGCCGCCATCGTGAGCCACATCAACGCGAGGAACGTGTACGTCATGTTCCCGCGGAAGTACGCCAGCGGGCCACCGGGACCGGTATCGATCGGCAGCGCGTCGAGGGCCCTCGAGCCGACCGACTTCGACGTTCCCGAACTACCGGCCTGGACGCTGTCGTCGAAGCCGCTGTCGAACACCCCGCTCGGATCGTTCCAGTTCTCGAGCCCGGAGCAGCTGTGGTTCTCCGGGAGCCGATGGTCGGCACAGTAGGTACCGCCACAGTGCCGACAGTTGTACGGCATATTTTCGTCTTTCCCACACACGTCGCACTGGGCCATTGGGCTGGGGTAAGTGGGGCGTCGCTAAGGGATTTGGGGTTCGCGTCGCCTCGAGGCCGAGTGAGTCGGAGGTGACTGGGGCACTATCTATAGCCACTGCAAGTCAGTGCGTACCTGCTCGCCAGACTGATCGGCGATCAGTGTGCAAATCGTTGCAGTTGTTACCATAGCACGGCAGCCGAGTCAGAGCGATTCGTGTGTGACGGTTCCGTTGGAGTAGTGGACAGGCCGGTCTTCCCGTAACTGGAGACAGCCTGCGTCCGGCCCACTGGTCGAAAAGCCACACCCACGGAGGTCATCATCGCGATACCGTTCGGTCCGTACCGCATCTGCAGCGTCGGGATACGGCGCGTCGTACTCGACGCGGTACAGAACTTGTCCGGGACACTCGTCTGACTCGGTCGTCGTGTTGTGCGTCTCGACGTATACCCGATACGCGGCGACCGTCGCATCGTCCGGTGACGTTCGACGGATTTGGGCGGAGACCTCGGTATGTCTCGAGGTCTCGTTGATCGTGCCGACCCAGACCCCGCTACTGCTCGATTTCGTGTATGCACGGACGTCCTCGTAACATCCCGAGTCGACGATTTCGACGGACTCGATTTCGGGATCGGGTGGGGACTCGTCTAAGAACGACAAGCCGCCGACGGCGACCGTGCCGATAGCGACGCCGACCAGGAGCGTACCCGCGAGGAGCACTCGAGCGTCGACGGCGTCGAACCAGCGAGTCGAACCCGTTCCCGCGTGTCCCGCCCCGCTTGCCTCGTCCCTGCGTTCGTCTTTCTCGGGATCGCTCATCGCGTCCGATTCGTCAACGAGGTGTAAAAACGTCTCTCTTTCGGATGGCGGGCCGACGGTCACCGGAACGACGACTCGCCACGTACTGTACACTTTTGGCTCCCCGGGCCCCACATTCGGGTGTGCAAGAGTACGAGCGAAAGCAACTGCTCGAGCGGGTCGAGCGCGAGGGCGCGACCGTCGGCGCGGATATCCCGGAGACGATCGAGGTTCAGGGGGAAGAGATCGACCTCCGGACCTTCGTCTTCGAGATCAAACGCCGCGAGACGGTCCCGCCGGGTGAGCGCGACCGCGTCGAGCAGGCCAAGAAGAACCTGCGTCGCGAACGGCTCGAGCGCCTCGAGCGGATCGAGGAGGGGGACATTCCCCGCGAGAAAGGCGAGGACCTTGCACGCAGTATCATCGGGATCGACCGTGCGCTGAACGCCCTCGAGAGTCTCGGGTCGACGGACCTCGAGCGCGAGCAGCAGGCCCAGCAGGCCCAGGACCGCAAACGCTGGATGTCGTTCCTAAAAAAGGCGCTAGGACGGGACGACGACCAGGGCAAACGGAGGGGGCGCTAGATGGCGACCAACGCCGAAATCGCCGGCCGGTTCGAGGAGTTCGCCGACCTACTCGAGGCCGACGGCGTCGAGTACAAGCCCCGCGCGTACCGGCGTGCGGCCGAGAACGTCCGGTCGCACCCGACGCCGATCGCGGACTACGTCGCCGACGGGGACCGCGAAGCCATCGAGGGGATCGAGGGCGTCGGCGACGCCATCGCCTCGAAGATCGTCGAGTACGTCGAGACCGGCGGGATCGAGGAACTCGAGGAGCTACGCGCGGCGTTGCCGATCGACATCGCGGACATAACCCGGATCGAAGGCGTCGGCCCGAAAACGGCCGGGAAACTCTACCGGGAACTCGGCATCGAGACCCTGGACGACTTAGAGGTAGCCGCCGAGGCCGGGGAGATTCAGGAGGTCACGGGCTTTGGCCCCAAGACCGAGCAGAACATCCGCGACAACCTCGAGTTCGCCCGCGAGGTCGGCCAGCGTCACCTGCTCGGCGAGGGGCGGCCGCTCGCGGACGACGTGCTCGCCTACCTCGAAGACCTCGAGACGGTCGAGCGCTGCGAGGTCGCTGGTTCGATCCGTCGCTGGCGCGAGACGATCGGCGACGTGGACGTGCTTGCGGCAACCGACTCGCCGGAAGCCGTTGTCGAGGCGTTCGTCGACTGGGGCTCCGTCGACAGCGAAATCGAGTCGGGTCCGGCGAAGGCGAGCGTCCGCATCGGCGAGATCCGGGTGGACCTCCGGGTCGTCGCACCCGAGGAGTTCGGCTCCGCGCTGCAGTACTTCACGGGGAGCAAAGACCACAACGTTCGGCTTCGCAACTACGCGATCGACCGCGGGATGAAGTTAAACGAGTACGGCGCGTTCGACGTCAGTGACCTCGAAGATTCCCAGGAAGGGCAACGCGTCGGCGACCGCGTGGCGGGCGATACCGAGGAAGGGATGTACGAAGCCCTCGGGCTCCCGGCGATTCCACCGGAACTCCGGGAGGATCGCGGGGAGATCGCTGCCGCCGAAACCGACGACCTCCCGGACCTGTTGACCCGGGACGACATCCGCGGTGATCTCCACACCCACACCGAGTGGTCGGACGGTAACGACACCGTTGCGGAGATGGTCGCGGCCGCAGCGGAACGCGGCTACGAGTTCTTCGGGATCGCAGACCACGCCGAAGGCCCCGGCGTCGTCGGCGGGATGGGGCTCTCGAACGAGGAGATCCTAGAGCAGGTCGACGTCGTCCGCGAGGTCGACGCCGACACCGAGATCGAGGTCTTCGCGGGGATCGAGGCGAACGTCGACGCCAGCGGCGAGATCGCCCTCTCAGAGGACGTGATCGACGCGCTCGACGTCGTCGTCGCCTCGCCCCACAGCGGCCTCGACCAGGACGCCGAGACAGCGACCGAACGGCTCGTCCGCGCGATCGAGAACCCGGCTGTCGACGTGCTGGGCCACCCCAGCGGACGGCTGCTCAACGAACGCTCCGGCCTCGCGTTCGACGCCGCCGAACTCGGCCGAGCTGCAGCCGAACACGGTACTGCTCTCGAGGTCAACAGCAACCCCCGCCGACTCGACCTGTGGGGCAGTGCCGTCCAGGCCGCCATCGAAGAAGGTGCGCCGATCGCGGTCAACACCGACGCTCACCGGACGACGACCCTCGAGTTCGTGCGCTGGGGCGTCCACACTGCCCGCCGCGGCTGGGCCGAACCGGCGGACGTGATCAACGCCTGGGACCGCGAGGAGTTGCGAGCGTTCCTCCACTGATCGAGATCGAGATCGAAATCGAGAGCGAAAGCGAAAACGAAAACCAGACCAAAACCCATGCGATTCCTCCTCGACGTCATGTGCGGCGGGCTCGTCTCTTACCTCCGGATGTGTAACCACGACACCGTCTACGCCGGCGATCGCGACCTCGAAGCCGACGACGCCGTCCTCGCCGCTACACGAGCGGAGGACAGAACGCTCGTGACGCGGGATGTCGCGCTCGCGAACCGGGCGGCGTCGGACCCCGGCTTGATCCTGCTCGAGTGTCGCGAGGTCGAGGCACAACTCGAGGAGCTTGCAGCCGCGGGCGTCCCCCTCGAACTCGCGGACGAGCCACAGTTCTGTGGACGGTGCAACGGCACGCTCGAGGCAACCAGCCCCGCCAGTGAAGCGCGTGCGGGACGGGAGATACCGAACTACGTTCCGACGCCCGTCAGCGCTCCAGGATCGGCGGCTGGAGAAAACGACGGGCACCGACGGGGGATGGGAACGGCTGGGGGCGACAGCGACGACAGCGGTGAAAACCGTCGCCGGGACCTCGAACTCCGGCGCTGTCGAAGCTGCGGTCAGTTCTTCTGGCGTGGCAGCCACTGGGACCGGGTAGAGGCGACGCTCTCGAGGATCGATCCCGGGCCCGACGCCGCTGGAGAATAGAGCCGCTCGACGCGTGACTGGTCTCGCGGTTCGAGCGTGCTCGGGCGTAGTCTCGACGAGACGGTATCGGCGCGGTTAATAGACGGAAACGTCATCGAACCGGCCGTCGTAAGCGATGTGGCGGGGATGGGTCGGCTCGATCCCGGACAGGAACAGTCGGTCGCCTTTCTTCCACGTGTTCTCGTACAGCAGATGGCCGAGTTCGCCCGCCGTCGTCGCGAGCCGCTGGAGGCCGTTTCTGTAGACGACCCGCCGGGCGACACCGTCCTCGAGGGCCTTGCGGAGGTCGGCCTCCGTCTCGATCGGGACGTCGAAGGCGGTGTGGGAGACCCCGACCGTCCGGGGGAGATGCGCGTACGAGGAGGTAAACGGCGGCAACTCGAGTGACTCCGCGATCTCCCGTGCGCGGCTGTTGTGGGACGGGAGGTGTTTCGGATTGAAGATTTCGACCGCGTCGATCAGGTCCGCGTACCGGCGAACGTCGGCCGCGGTGACACTGACCGTCGCGAACTCCGGGTGAGGTGCGAGGACGGTCGCGTCCTGTCGGTCGAACTCGTCCATCGCGGTCTCGAGCGGAATGAAGTCGGGCACCGGCTCCGTCAACCCGATCGCGAGGACGTGTTTGCGCTCGTGCCAGGGCCCGGTGAACACCTCTCGACCGGGAACGACGAGCAGGTCCTCGCTCGAGTACCGTTCGGCCTCTCGCCGGATGTCCGGCAGCCGGGTGAAATGTGGTGCATAGACGATCGCGTCCAGTCCGGCACGTTTGGCTCGATCGACGACGTCGTCGTTGAGTACCTTCACGTGACAGTCGACCCGCGAGGCGGGCGTAGCCGTGGTCGCGGACGCCGCGTTACCGCCTGCTGGCGGAGCGTTGCCGTCGGTATCGGCGTCTCCGTCGGCGTCTCCGTCGCCATCGCCGTCCCTCTCGCTCACACGGTGGGATTACGGGAGGGGTGAGTTAGGGGTTCTGATTCGTGAACTGCCGGTCCTGATCGAGCGGTTGGCGGCCAGAGGCGGAACTACCGTGCTTTTCCGGTCGATTATCTCGGGACGATCTGACGACGAAAAGATCATTAGGTCGGCCCACCGATTCCCCCTAAATGGCCTGGGAATGCGGAATCGACGGCTGCGGTGAGGTGTTCGCCGACGTCGAGTCGGCCGTGGTCCATCAGGCGACCGATCACGAGCGCCGGGAGTGTAAAGTCTGTGGGACCGTCGTTCCGGATGGCTATCTGGCGATCCGCCACGCTTTTAACGAACACAGCCGCGCGGAGTACGTCCGTGCGTACGGTGCCAACGCGGAAGACGTCCGTGAACGCGAGGAGTTACTCGAGGAAGTCGAGTCGGAGGCGGACATGGAAGCGATCGCGACCGAACTGAAACGCTAAGGGAGCTCCTCGCCAGTCCCTTCCGGCACCGACCCGTCGTGACCACTCTCTACCGCCTCGTCGCTCTCCTCGCGACTGATCGCGACCCGCGACTGTCACCGAGTGGCGACTCTCCACCGAACGCCGACAACTGGTATGTGACTGTCTACAGTAGCGGCCCCCGTGCGCTATCTGGAGGTCATGATCCCTGCAGGACGGCAGGAGGCTGTCCTCGAGATTCTCGACGACGAGGGAATCGACTACGCGGTCAGCGACGAAGTGAGTGCACGCGAGTACACCGCGACGGTTCGGTTCCCGCTGCCGAGTACCGCCGTCGAATCGGTCCTCGATCGACTCTCCGAGGCCGGGATCGGTGACGACGTTCGGGTCGTCGTCATCGACGCCGAGACCGTCGTCTCAGAGGAGTTCGCGACGCTCAGATCGGAGTACGGTCGGGGTGAGTCGCTCGGGGGTCGGATTTCGAGACAGGAGTTGCAGGCCCGTGCGGCGGGGCTGACGCCGACGTTCTCCGTGTACGCGGCCATGACGCTGATAAGCGCCGTCGTCGCGACCAGCGGCCTGTTGCTCGACTCGCCCGCCGTCGTCGTCGGTTCGATGGTGATCGCGCCGCTAATCGGGCCCGCGCTGGCCGCGAGCGTCGGTATCGTGGTCGACGACGACGCTCTCCGCTCGACCGGCCTCTCCTACCAGTGCAGCGGCATCGCCATCGCGGTCCTCGGCTCGATCGTCCTCGCGGGATTCGCCCGCATGGCCGGGCTCGAGCCCGCGGGCATCGATATCGTAGCCGTCGCGGAGCTGGAAGAACGGGTCGCTCCGAACCTCCTCGCGCTCCTGATCGCCCTCGGAGCCGGCGTTGCAGGCATCCTGAGTCTCACGCGGGAGCTGTCCGAGGCGATCGTCGGCGTGATGATCGCCGCCGCGTTGATCCCACCGGCCGCGGCAGTTGGCGTCGCGCTCGCCTGGGGCATGTACGGAGCAGCGGCAGGGGCGACCGTCCTCGTCCTCGTCAACGCCCTGTCGATCAACCTCGCCGCGTTGCTCACGCTCTGGATCGGGGGGTACCGACCCCCCGGGCTGTTCGCCGTCACGACTGCGCGGCGGCGAACGATCGCGTTCGTGACGATCCTCGGCGCGGCGATGGTCCTCTTGCTCGTGCCGCTTCTCGGTGCTACACTCGTCGAACTGGAAGCGACACAACTCGAGTCCGACGTTGCGACGGAGACTGATGCGGTGCTAGAAGACCCGGCCTACGCCCCGTACGACGCCAACTCGGTGTCGGTCGAGTTGGACGACGACTATCCCGTACGGTCAGTCGACCGAATCGCGATCACGATCGACGGTCCCGACACCGAAACACGGACGGACCTGGTCGAACGGCTCGTGGCGGCGATCGATCCCCTCACCGAGGAGCCCCTGGCGGTCGAGATACAGTTCGTCGATGTCGAACACGAGCGAACCAGCGTTGACGGCGATGCGGAGTGGTCTTTCCCTGCAGCCTTACGCAGTGACCGACTGGTGAGCGAGTTATACGAAATCAAGGAGAATACCTGCGGCTTTAGCCGCAGGATGAATCCGACAACTTGGAATCAGCCCACCTTCGACACTCCAGTTCGAGTTTCCAATACGTACTTTGAA
>NZ_AOMA01000047.1 GCF_000337895.1 Halobiforma nitratireducens JCM 10879 | reverse complement strand
TAGATGCGGACTCCCGTGAAGTGGCGGCGTCCATGGTTGCAGACCTGAAACTCCCACCGCTCGGGATTCCTCCGCGTGAACGCGGAGGAGGATGTCAATTTTCGGCTTCTTCGAACTCGAACTCTGCCCAGGGACGAGTGTAGTGGTTAGTGATGATTTCGGAAGACTCGATACTGAACCCTATCGAAGTGAATTCGTTGGTGATTTCGGTCAGGTCTCGAGTGTCCGTGGCGACCACTTCGACGTAGATATTGCGCTTGCTGGTGAGCATCTCGCGGACGTCAACGACTCCGTGCTGATCCAATATCCCGGCGGCCAACTTTTCGCGCTCGTTGGCGGAGGCGCTACAGACGAACAGCACGTGCAGCGGGTAGTTCGCCTTCTCGTAGTCGATCTTTGGGGAGTACCCTTCGATGACGCCGTTTTCCTCCATGTCTTCGATACGGTTGCGGACGGTGCTGGCAGCAACGTTGACTCCCTCTGCAATCTCGGCAATAGTGATGTTCCGGGCGTCGTTCTGTAGCAAGAACAGGATGCCCCGATCGATGTCGTCGAGTGCGACTTCACTCATAAGAGAGATAGACCGGCAGTGTGCGTAAGTCTTCGTTTGCGTTGGGGTATCCACACCATCGATGCAGCACACGGAGAACGTTACATATCGGGACTGCCTATTCCTGGCCAGAAGTGCGATTTTCGCAGAATCGAGGGATATATTTGCGGAATTCTGATCGTTCGGGCCAAAATTTATGCAGTATCGCAACCCAGAGTGAGCAATGGTTTCACATGGCCCGTCGTATCGGGTGATTGAGGCGGTAGCCCGGAAAGAGGACATCTCGCCGAGCGAGCTATCACCTCCATTGTTTAGCGCCGTCGAACCGGAGGCGCTTGACGCACTCGTTCAATCAGACGCCGACTCGGACCCAGAGCAAATAGAAGTCACATTCACCTATCTGGATTACGTCGTTCAGGTCCAGAGTGGCCCCACAGTGAGCATCTCGATCCAGGGTAAAAACGCACCCGAATCGTGATCCTCCCCGCGTGACTCTCCCGGGGCGGGAGGGTGAACCTGGGACGGAACGAAAGCCCGCCGAGCTGAGACAGACGACGGTGACGTGCTACACTCGTCTTCTCCATCTTGCACGCGCTTTCGACCCGTCACTACGACGGACTCCCTCACTCCCTCGAGTTCACGCATCGCTCCTTGCGAATTCGATAGAACGTCCTCGGCGCTCTCCGTTCGCACCGAGTGAAGTCAGCTCGCTACCGCTCGTCGCTGTCGAGCACGCGGATCTGATCGCCCCGCACGGTCACCGGAATCGGGACCGTCGCCTCGTACAGTTCGACCGTCACCTGATCTTTCCCTTCGTCGATGCGCTGTACCTGTGCCTTCTCGCCTTTGAACGGACCGGCGATGAGCTCGACGATGTCGCCCTCGGCGATCCCCTCGACGTCCGGCTTCGGCGAGAGGAAGTGCTCCACTTCCGAGATATCCGACTCGCCGGGAACGATGCTCCGGGCGTGGGGAATGTCCTCGAGTACACGTTCTAGGACGGCGTTGCCCTCGGACTCGACCATCACGTAGGAAGTCAGCGAGTCCGGGGCGAGAGCGGCGTGAATCTCGGGCTCTTCGCGGTTGATGATCATCTCGGCGACGGTCCGCTCCTGGCTGGCGGTAGTCTTGACTGCGTAGATGCCCATCAGAAGCCACCACCGGCTCCACCGGTCAGCACGAGCATGATCGCGCCGATGACGAACCCGATGAACCCGACGAGCAGGATGCCGGCACCGGCGATCTTCGACACTTGAAGGAACTCGTTCGTCGTGGGTGTCGTCGCCATTTTCAACACCCTGACGTACGAGGTGAGGTCGTACGGAACGTCCATGTCTACATGTTCACAGCGCGGGCCCTTTTATCTGTCTTTCGTGTCGGCTGGACGGGTCGTTCGAGTTGGGTCGAACGCGACCACGAGCAGTGACGCTGAACGAGCCGTTCCGTGCCGGGACCGGTGCGCTCGACGGGATGTCGGCGGGCGACGTTGCACTCGACGGCCGACGGCCGACGACCCACGTCGCTGGGCCGCGAGGGTCGATGTCATGGCCGAAGACGACAGCGACAGAGCCGACGAACTCGAGGCGGAACGAGAGGCCGAAATCGAGGACGAACTCGAACGGGTCGGTCGCGACGGGGACGAGGTCGACGACGGCGATAGCGACCTCGGCACCCAGAACGCACCGCGGGAGGATGCCGAAGAGATAGAAGATATCGATGATCTCGATGATCTCGATGATCTCGATGATTTCGAGGAAAAACCGGAGACGGAACCCGCCGACGACAACTGATACAACTGGACAACAGTCAGTACACACCCGATCGCGTCTCGACGCGCGCCGCGGAACGTGACAGCGTCTCCAGTGCGATCGGTGTGTGCAATGTGTTGGCCGGCAGGATGAAGCCGAACGGTTCGCTCGATCTCGGATCGACAGGGTCTGTGCGAACGGAACCGGAATGGGGTCCGGGTCGGGATGAGAATGGGAATCGGAGCCGTGGTCGTGGTCGTGATCGTGATCGTGATCAGGGCCCGTCCACAGCGGGTCGTTCCTCGAGCGTCAGTGCTACCGTCTCTCGCTCACCGGCCCGGAAGACTTCGACATCGACCGTCTCGTCCGGCGATGTCTCGAGCGCGAGGTAGGACGCGAGGCGTTCCTCGTTGGGAATCTCTTCGTCGTCGATGGCGACGATCACGTCGCCTCCGGCGGGAACGAAGGCACCGTCGACGGTCACCACGTCGCCTGCGGGTTCGAACACTCCGTCGGCTGGCCCGCCGTCCGCGACCTGGCGGACGAGGACGCCACGGGCTTCCTCGAGATCGTTCGCCTCGGCGATCCGAGGATCGACGGGATCGACGCCGATGCCGACGTAGGGGTGTCGATACTCACCGTCTTCCGCGAGGGCGGGGACCACGCGATCGGCGAGTTGTGCGGAGATCGCGAACCCGATCGTCTGTCCGGCTCCGGCAAAGACGACGCCGAGGACGTTTCCGTCGAGGTCGACGAGCGGCCCACCGCTGTTGCCGGGGTTGACCGGCGCGTCGGTCTGAATCGCCGCGGGGATAGAAAAGCCAGTTGGGCTCGGGAGCGAGCGGTCGACGCCACTGACGATCCCCTGGGTGATGGAGGCGTCGAGGCCGAGCGGGTTGCCGAGCGCGACGACTTCCTGGCCGATCCGGGGTTCCTCGTCGGACAACGAGAGTCCGTCGACGACATCGGGGATGTCGTCGATCTCGAGGACGGCGAGGTCGCTGTGTTCGTCCGTACCGAGCACCGAGGCGGTTCGCCACTGTTCGTCGGTAAACTGGAGTTCGACCTCGTCTGTGTCCTGTACGACGTGAGCGTTGGTCACCACCCGGTCGTCGACGACGAACCCGGAGCCGAGTCCGCCAGCGCCCGGCCCCTCGACGCCCGAGAGCGTGACGAGCACGACGTCGTCGATGATCGACTCGTAGAGGTCGACGTAGGCGTCGTCGCTGTCGTCGCTGTCGTCGGCCAACTCGTCCTGAATCCGTCCCGCTGGGCCGGCCGGACGCGAGGCGGACGCGTCGCCGGCTGCAGCAATGTCGAGTTCAGCGCCGAGCGCGACTACCCCGGCCGCAACGGCACCGAGCAGACTCCTGCGAGTGCGTTTAGTCCCGGTTACGTTCGCAGCCGGTCGGGAACCAGCCCCAGTATCCGCGTTCGAGTTCGAGTTCGATTTCGAGTTCGAGGTCGGAATCGAATCGTCCGAATCCATCCTACTCACGGCCATTGCCACCCCGAGGAGGGTGATAAAACCGACACCAGCACGCCCATCCCGCCGAACGGGGGGCGACGTGACGGAGCGACGCCGGATTCGGACTCGAGCCGGGATCGAATCCGCGTCGGAGACAGGTTCCGGCAGCGGAGGGCAGATCCCACTGGGTCGCCGGCCGGCAGCGTCCGGCCGTCGCTTATTGTCTCGAGACGACCACGGTTTGGACGGACAGTTACCCCCTTGGACGGCGGGATCGTGGCTGAGAACGGGACCGGGACCGAGACTGGGGCCGAAACCGGAACGACCGAACCCAGGGCCGATCCCCAGTCACGCAACACCGACCGCCGATACGGGGGCTGTATCACGACACACGACGCACCACTGCCACGCACCACGCACCGCGCTCCGACCGATCCGACGAACCCCGACATCCGTTCGCTTCGCATGGACTATCCACCGCTTCGCGACTACGGCGTCATCGGCAACGACGACCGCTGTGCCCTCGTCAGCAGGGCCGGCTCGATCGACTGGTGTTGTTTCCCCCATCTCGAGGACGCAAGCGTCTTCGCCCGCATTCTGGACGCCGATTCCGGGGGACACTTCTCGATCTCCCCGACGACTGCCTCCGAGTCGAGCCACCGGTACGTCGACCGCACGAACCTCCTCGAGACCACGTTCGAAACTGCCGGCGGACAGGCGACGGTGACCGACTTCATGCCGCTTCGAGACGGCGAGGACCACGACGACGACTTCCAGCAGTCGATCTACAGGGTCCTCGAGTGCGAACGCGGCAGCGTCGATCTGGGGCTCGAGTTCGCGCCACGGTTCGACTACGCCCTGTCTCTTATACACATCTCTGATGGCG
>NZ_AOMA01000046.1 GCF_000337895.1 Halobiforma nitratireducens JCM 10879 | reverse complement strand
GCTCAAGATGTGTATAAGAGACAGCTGGACGGGAGTCCAGTACGGCGGCCGGGAGCCGCTTTCGTCGATCGATCACGAGACAGCGCTCGACGAGACGAAACGTTACTGGCGGGAGTGGCTCGGCGCACGCGACGGCGGTCCGGAGGCGATGCCAGAGCGGTGGTACGAGGCCGTCGTCCGCTCGGAACTGGTATTGAAACTGCTGATCCACCACGAAACGGGAGCGATCCCGGCAGCGGCGACGACCTCGATCCCCGAGAAGATCGGCTCCGAACGAACCTGGGACTACCGGTACAACTGGATGCGTGACGCGAAGTTCACCGTCCAGGCACTCCACGATACGGGCCACGAACGCGAGGCACGCGAGTACTTCGACTGGTTTGCCGACATCGCACGCAACGATCCGGCCGAGATTCGACCGCTCTACAGTCTTCACGGCCAAACTGACGATGCCGTCGCGGAGGAGACCCTCGAGCACCTTTCCGGTTATCGGGGGAGCGACCCGGTCCGGATCGGGAACGACGCTGCGCCCCAGACACAACTCGACGTCTACGGGACGATCGTCCAGGCGGTTTACGAGACGATCCAGTTCGACGAATCCGTCCGGATCGAAGGAATCTGGGAGTCGATCTGTAACATTGTCGACTACGTCTGTGCCAACTGGGACCAGCGCGACGCCGGCATCTGGGAGTTCCGTGACGAACGGCGACACTTCCTCCACTCGAAGCTGCTGTGCTGGGTCGCGCTCGACCGTGGCATCGCTCTCGCGAGAAACAACGATCTCGAGGCTCCGCTCGACGCGTGGCGAGAGAGTCGTGACGAAGTCCGCGAAGCGATCGAGCAGCGAGGTTACAGTCAATCGGCCGAGAGCTTCGTCCAGTGTTTCGAGAGCGAGGACGCGCTAGACGCCACTGCGTTGTTGATCCCGATCTACGAGTTCCTGCCGCCGGAAGACGACCGCGTTCAGTCGACGATCGATGCCGTCATCGATCGGCTCACGACCGACGACGGACTCGTCGTTCGGTTCGTCGACAGCGATGTCAGGGAAGACGAGGAGGAGCCGTTCCTGCTGTGTTCGTTCTGGCTCATCGACGCGCTCGTGCTCTCGAACCGACTCGAGCGCGCCCGGGAGTACTTCGAGAACGTGCTCGAGTACGCCAGCCCGCTGGGACTCTACTCGGAGAAGGTCGACCCCGAGACGGGGCGACTCCTGGGGAACGTCCCACAGGCGTTCTCCCACCTCGGGCTGATAAACAGCGCGACGTACCTCGGACGGGCGCTCGAGGCCGACGGAGAGGTGTCACCGGAGACGTTCCACCCGGGGGACATCGAGACGCTGTTCAGGCGGGGAAACCCCTCGGGCTCGTCGCCCTAGTCCTGGTCCTACTGTCGAATCGCTTGGGTGTCGTCGCTTCGGTGGGGGAGGTTAGGCTTCGTCGAAGAGTTCCTCACCATCGACCATCTGCTCCTCGACGACGTCCATATCGAGCGTCACCCCCAGACCCGGCTCTTCCGGCACCTCGATGTAGCCGTCCTCGATGACGTCCTCTTCGACGAGGTCCTCCCACCACTCGAGTTCGTAGGAGTGGTATTCGACGGCCAGCGAGTTCGGGATCGCCGTTCCGACGTGGGCGCTTGCCATCGTCGCGACGGGCGAAGCGACGTTGTGCATCGCCACGGGAACGTAGTAGAGGTCGGCGAGGTCGGCGATCTTGCGGGTCTCGCGCATGCCGCCAACCTTCGGCATGTCCGGTGCGATGATGTCTATCGCCTGCTCCTCGAGCAGTCGGCGCTGGCCGTGGGTACGGTAGACGTTCTCGCCGACAGTGATCGGCGTCGAGGTGCTCTGGGTGACTTCCCGCTGGACATCGTGGTTCTCCGGTGGCACCGGGTCCTCGAGCCACCAGACGTCGTACTCCTCGAGCCGTTGAGCCAGCCGCTTCGCGGAGCCCCCCGAGAAGGTCCAGTGACAATCGAACGCGACGTCGGCACGGGAGCCGACGCGTTCGGTGATAGCCTCGACGATCGAGGCTTTGTGCTCGATCTCGGGTTCGCGCAAGTGGCGGTTCGCGCGGTCTTTCTCGTGGCCGGACGGAACGTCGAGGTCGAATTTGAGGGCGTCGTACCCGAGTTTCTCGACGACGCGTTCGGCCTCGTCGGCACAGGCGATCGGATCCGCTTCCTCCTCGGTGTGACAGTCACAGTAGACACGGACCTCGTCGCGGTACTTCCCACCGAGCAACTGGTACGCCGGCACCTCGAGGATCTTGCCTGC
>NZ_AOMA01000045.1 GCF_000337895.1 Halobiforma nitratireducens JCM 10879 | reverse complement strand
CTGGACGAGGTGTTCGGTAAGTCGGTCGATATCGAGCGGGTTCTCACCCCGGAGGAACGGTGCCATCCGCTCGATCAGTTCCGGTGCACCAGCACCCCAGTAGGCTTCGCCGGTACCGACGATACCGGCGTCAGTGTAGATTCGGACGAGCGTCCACGGGAAGTTGCCGTCGACCATCGTCGTCTGGACGTCCGTGATCTCGACGTCACGGCCACCACCACGCTCGCGGGTGACGTTCATCGTCTCCGCCGACAGGTCCCGCATCGTGTACTCCGCGTTCGGATCGCGAAGATCCGTGTAGTCGACTCCCATGAGAAAATCATTACTCGCAACGGAAGTAATAGTTTCCATCACGAGCCGCCCCGGGGACTCGAGCCCGAATGGACGAATCCGTCGGCCCGCCGTTCGGCATCACTCGAGTCGGCAGTCACACGGTGTATGACCGCGTCTGGATCGACGCATAGAGATATCCACGATAATGTATAAACCTGTGTTCGGGAGCAGGCATTGGAAGCACAAACACGGGGATTTTTATCCACTCGAGACGCTACGGACGACCATGACTGATGGGCGGGGCGAGCTCCCCCGGCGAACAGGGATGACCGAAAAGTGCGGCGTCGTCGGCGTCTCACTGGACGGTCGATCGGCGGCGAGACCGTTGTACTACGCGCTCTATGCGCTTCAGCACCGTGGACAGGAGTCCGCGGGGATCGTCACCCACGATGGTTTCCAACAGCACAGCCACGTCGAGATGGGACTCGTGGGCGACGCCTTCGGCGAGGACGACCTCGACGGGTTAGCCGGTTCGGCCGGGATCGGACACGTCCGGTACCCGACCGCCGGCTCCGTCGATACCTCCTGTGCCCAGCCGTTCTCCGTCTCGTTCAAGAGCGGCTCGCTCGGGCTCTCACACAACGGCAACCTCGTCAACGCCGCGGAGATCCGCGAGGAACTCGCCGCCGTCGGCCACGCCTTCACCAGCGATGGCGATACCGAGGTCATCGCCCACGACCTCGCGCGCAACCTGCTCGAGGAGGACCTCGTGCGCGCGGTCAAGCGAACGATGGGTCGGATTCACGGTTCCTACGCGCTGACGATCAGCCACGACGACACCGTCCTCGGGGTTCGGGACCCACAGGGGAACCGCCCGCTCTGTATCGGGAAACTCGAGGACGGCTACATCCTCGCCTCGGAGTCGGCGGCGATCGATACCCTGGACGGCGAACTCGTCCGAGATGTCAAACCAGGCGAGTTGATCGTGCTAGACGAGGACGGCGACGGGTTCGACTCCTACCAGCTGGTCGAACACGAGAACACGGCCCACTGTTTCTTCGAACACGTTTACTTCGCCCGCCCGGACAGTGTCATCGACGAGACGCTGGTCTACGAAGCTCGCCGAAACCTCGGCCGAAAGCTCTGGGACGAAAGTGGCGTCGAAACCGACGTCGTGATGCCGGTGCCCGACTCCGGTCGGGCGTTCGCCTCGGGCTATGCCGACGCAGCCGGCGAGACGACCGCAGACGGTGAGCCTCGTGCAGAAGACGACGACGGCGTCGAGTTCGCCGAGGGACTGATGAAAAACCGGTACGTCGGCCGAACGTTCATCATGCCGACCCAGGACGAGCGCGAACGTGCCGTCCGACTGAAGCTCAATCCGATCAAGTCCACGGTCGAGGGCAAGACCGTAACCCTCATCGACGACTCCATCGTCCGTGGGACGACCTCGACACAACTCGTCCAACTCCTCAAAGACTGCGGCGCGGAGGAGGTCCACATGCGCATCGGTGCGCCCGAGATCGCCGCGCCGTGTTATATGGGGATCGATATGGCAACCCGCGAGGAACTGATCGCCGCCGACAAAAGCGTCGCGGAGATACGCGAAGCCATCGACGCAGATAGTCTCGCGTACCTCTCGACCGACGCCGTCGCAGCGGTGCTCGGCAAGGACCGGATCGACCTCTGTCTGGGCTGTGTGACCGGCGAGTACCCCTACGACATCGAGGGCGAGGAGACCGACCGGGACGTCAGCCGGCCCGACCTCGAGGGGCCGACGATGGCGGCCGACGACTAGTTCTCGACTCGCCCGTCGTCAGTAGACGACGTGTAACAGGACGTAGACGACGATTCCGAGCGCAAAGGAGATCAACCACAGGCTCGCGGCGATGCGACCGAACCGGGCGTGAGCCGTCCGGCGGAGTTCGTCGATGGGATGGGAGAACGCCAGCAACAGCACGTAGTAGAGAAACGGGATACAGACCACCGCGAGGAAGATGTGGATCGCGAGTAGCGGCAGGTAGACGAACTGGTAGACGGCGTCTGGTCCCGGAAACGGCTGTGGGCCGCCGGTCGCGACGAGTCGGTAGAGATAGAGGACGAGAAAGGCCACGAACAGGGAGAACGATGCGAGCATCGCGAGACGGTGTCTGTCGACGTTACCCCGACGGATCGCCCGCCAGCCGACCGTAATCGTGCCGATCGCGGCTGCGCTGATCGCGACGTTTACGTGCGGGATCAGATCGAGCACCCACTGGGGCGCGGCCGGCACCGTCGACTGGGGAATTCGACCGCCGGCGGCCGCGAAGACGACCGCCAGCGAAACGACACTCAGGACGGCCGTCAGCGTCCGGACGCGTTCTCGGGGGACGTATTCCATATTTTGACGTTCGACTGGGAGGGGAAATCGGTTTCTGTCCCGGACGAACCACGTGATAGCTCGAAGACGAGTAGCCAGACGGTCGCGCTCTCGACTATCGCGTCGGACCCATGGGTCCATAGCATCTGCTGTCGGAGTCGTTTGCTGGATACCGCATGCCAGTCGTCTCCTGACAACGGTCGAGACAGGAAGCAGTACTGCCGTTCGTTCGTCGACGGGCCTCGACAGGACTTCCGGTGAGACCCGTCGCTACTCGGTGTAGTTCTTCGAAGGAATTGTGCGTGGGTGATGTCCACGAAGGGAGATCACCTGCATCGTCGTGCTCGGCGGACACCGGAACCGTTGGTTCCGGGGTCGCCTCGCGGTTCGCGGTCGTTGACCGCGTGTGCGATGCGTGGGACCGGATTCGAACCGGCGGACCCCTACGGGACAGCGCCCTCAACGCTGCGCCGTTGGCCTGGCTTGGCTACCCACGCTCGCAGTCGTTCCGTCTTTCCGCACTCATTCGTATCCAGTGTGATTATAAAGCACTTTCCTTTCCGACGGGGCCTGCGAAGAGGTCACACGGGACGGATGACGACGACCGACTGGCCGCCGCCTGTAAAGGTTGAAATGGCGCAGTTGCCTAACTAGACCATGGCCAAATACTCGACGGGTTCGTCCTCCGGCGGCGGTGGGACGAACTGTGAACTCTGCGGTGCGGAGAGTGACTCCCTCGAACTCGCGTCGGTTGCCGGCGCGGAACTGGAGGTGTGTCCGAACTGTGCACCACACGACGACCAGAAGCGGACCGAGTCGAGTTCCCGCTCGCGCTCCGGGTCCGGCTCGCAATCGGGCTCGAGCAGTTCGGGCGGTTCCGGCGACACGGACGAGCCGAACCGCAAGCAGAAAGCGGCCCAGAACGTCGCGAAAGCCAATCCCGTCTGGGACGGTGACTCCGAACACTGGGAGAAAGAGGGGACGAACTACGACGACGATCCGCTGCCGTATCTCGTCTCGGACTACGGCGAAAAAGCCGTCGAGGCGCGACAGGACGCTGGCCTCCAGCGAGAAGAGCTTGCCGACGAACTCGAGGTTCCCGAGACGGACCTGCTCGCGGTCGAACAGGGGCGGGCTACGCAGGCCGGAATCGGAGGCGGGTTGATCGAGGCCCTCGAGGAGCGTCTAGACGTGACGCTGTCGGAGTAAAGGAGCGGACGACTCGTCGACTGCGACTCCGGCAACGGTGTCGGTATTGCTACTTCTATTGGTGTTGCTATCGAAACCACCATCGGCGGGCAGACTTTTACTGTCGGCCGTCACAGTGAAACCGATGAGCGGGCAACTGGCGGCAGCGGAACCGTACGCGACCCGGTTCGAGACCGAAGTGACGGCGATCGACGGTACGCGCGTCTGGCTCGAGCGAAGCTACTTCTACGCTGAGAGCGGCGGGCAACCGGCCGATCGCGGCCGCATCGGTGACGCCGAAGTCGTCGACGTTCACCTCGTCGACGGCGAGCCAGTCCACGTCCTCGCGGAGGAGCCGTCGTTTCGCGCCGGCACGCGCGTACTCTGCTCGATCGACTGGTCGTTTCGAATGTACTGCATGCGCGCACACACGGCCAGTCACGTCCTCTACGGTGCCGGGCGACGTCTGCTCGATGATCTCGGGTACGGCGGGTTCGATATCGGCGAGGAGAAGGTCCGGGTCGACCTCGAGACGAGCACGACGATCGACGACGAGACGGTGGTCGAACTCGACGAACTCGTAAACCGTGCCGTCTGGGAGTCCCGGCCGGTTTCCTGGGACGACGTTCCGGTCGCACAGGCCCGCAAGCGCGACGACGTCGCGTTCAACGAGGCGACCGAGGACGGCGCGTTCGAGAAGGGCCGTGTCAGGCTCGTTACGATCGGTGGCAAAGACGACAACGGAAACGGGGGGAACGGAGGTCGTTCGAGCGGCTTCGGAACCAACGGTACGGGGCCGAAAGTGGTCACCTCGAGCAGCGCCGGCGACGACCAGACGATGGGCGATGGCTCGGGGCTGGCGCTTTCGGACGGAGTCTGGGATGTCGCCGCTTGCGGCGGTACCCACGTTCGAAACACGCGGGAGATCGGACCGGTGACGCTGCTTGGTCGCGCTAATCCTGGAGAAGGACTTACGCGGATCGAGTTCGCGGTCGGGCCGTCGGCGATCGACCGCCGGACCGCCGAAAAGCGGGCGGCACTGGACGCGAAACGGACGCTCGATGCGACGATCGACGGCGTCTCCGAGGAGCTGTCTCGAGTCGTCGACGAGAGAGACGACCTCGCGGACCGACTTGCGGGGCGGGAGCAGGCGCTCGCCGCGGCACGGCTCGCAGGAGGGGACGTGTCGACGTTCGATCGCGACGGGGAAACCTGGCTCACGGCGACGGTCGGTGACCTGCCGATCGACGCAGTCAGTGAGGGGGTTCGAGAGCGTGTGAATTCGAGTTCGGAGCCGGACGCTCCGGTCGCCGGCGCGGTTGAGGCCGAAACGGGCGTGGACATCGTCGTCGCGGTCGGCGGTGACGACGCCACGTTCGCGGTCGCCGGTGCGGCCGACTCGGCGACGACATCGGCCACAGCCGTTCTCGACGAACTCGGCTCCGAGTTCGGCGGCGGTGGCGGTGGCTCCGATCGAGTGGCGCAAGGCGGAGGATTCGATGCCGCGCCCGAGGAACTCAGGCGCTACATCGAGTAAGGATCGGGGTGCTGTCGCATCGTGGACGGTAACATGGGGGTGTCCGTACAGGCATGACCGACAGCAACCGGTAGTGACTGTTACCGATACTAAACTGTTTCGTTCGTTTATCGGTCCGTGACCCGTGGCGTCGGCGTTGGACGAGAACTGGACCGGCACTGTATCGACGGCGTTCATTCGCCGGTGTAACCTATTCTTGCGCCCCCGGTGAAGGGGAGCCCATGAGCGTCGATTACTCGAAGCTCCGAGATCCGAACGCGGAGTACACGATGCGGGACCTGTCGGCGGAGGCGATGAACGTCTCCCGCGAGCGTGGTGGCGGCCGTGACGTCGAAATCACGGACGTCCAGACGACGATGGTCGATGGCAACTTCCCGTGGACGCTCGTTCGGGTCTACACTGACGCCGGTTTCGTCGGTACCGGCGAAGCCTACTGGGGTGCNCGTCCAGACGACGATGGTCGATGGCAACTTCCCGTGGACGCTCGTTCGGGTCTACACTGACGCCGGTTTCGTCGGTACCGGCGAAGCCTACTGGGGTGCCGGTGCGCCGGAACTGATCGAACGGATGGCACCGTTCCTTCGTGGCGAGAACCCGCTCGATCTGGATCGACTTACCGAACACCTCGTCCAGAAGATGTCCGGCGAGGGTTCGATCGGCGGCGTCACCGTCACCGCCATCTCCGGCATCGAAGTCGCGTTACACNGGCGAAGCCTACTGGGGTGCTGGTGCACCGGAACTGATCGAGCGGATGGCACCGTTCCTCCGGGGTGAGAACCCGCTCGATATCGACCGACTTACCGAACACCTCGTCCAGAAGATGTCCGGCGAGGGTTCGATCGGCGGCGTCACCGTCACCGCCATCTCCGGCATCGAAGTCGCGTTACACGATCTCGCAGGCAAGATCCTCGAGGTGCCGGCGTACCAGTTGCTCGGTGGGAAGTACCGCGACGAGGTCCGTGTCTACTGTGACTGTCACACCGAAGAGGAAGCAGCCCCCATTGCCTGCGCGGACGAAGCCGAACGCGTCGTCGAGAAACTCGGGTACGACGCCCTCAAATTCGACCTCGACGTTCCGTCCGGCCACGAGAAAGACCGCGCGAACCGCCACTTGCGCGAACCCGAGATCGAGCACNGACGTTCCGTCCGGCCACGAGAAAGACCGCGCGAACCGCCACTTGCGCGAACCCGAGATCGAGCACAAAGCCTCGATCGTCGAGGCGGTCACACAGCGTGTCGGTTCTAGAGCCGACGTTGCCTTCGACTGCCACTGGTCGTTCGCCGGTGAAAGCGCGAAGCGACTGGCACAACGGCTCGAGGAGTACGACGTCTGGTGGCTCGAGGACCCGGTGCCGCCGGAGAACCACGACGTGCAACGCGAAATCACCAAACGGACCGCGACACCAGTCGCCGTCGGCGAGAACGTCTACCGTACCCACGGCCAGCGCCGACTGCTCGAGGAGCAGGCGGTAGACATCATCGCGCCGGACATGCCGAAAGTCGGTGGCATGCGCGAGACCCGCAAGATCGCCGACCTCGCCGACCTCTACTACGTCCCCGTGGCGATGCACAACGTCGCTTCGCCCGTCGCGACGATGGGGAGCGCACACGTGGGTGCTGCGATTTCGAACGTGCTCGCAGTGGAGTTTCACTCCTACGAACTCGAGTGGTGGGAAGACCTCGTCGAAGAGGACGTCATCGAGGACGGCTACATCGAGGTGCCGGAGGAGCCGGGTCTGGGGGTGACGCTCGATATGGATGTCGTCGAGGAGCAGATGGTCGATGGTGAGGAACTCTTCGACGAAGCCTAACCTCTCGAGTCGGCAGCGTTCGGTGTTCGAGGGCTTCGCCGTGTCGAGTCCGAAACTCGGGTTTTCACTGTTCGACTGTTCAGCCACACAGGAAGCGTCCAGACGCGAGCGGCAAGAACGGCGAGAACGGGAGGAGAGTTAGCCTTCCATGCCGCCGAACGAGAGCCCGCTCTCGACGTAGTTCTGGGCCGCGAAGTAGATGATCGCGACCGGGAGCGCGAACAGGATCGCGAAGGCCGCGAACTCGGTCCACGGCGTCTGGTACTCGTCGGTAGCGAGCGCGTAGAGTTCGACAGATAGCGTGTAGTTCTCCGGTTGCAACAGCGTCTGTGCGATGATGAACTCGTTCCATCCCGCGAGGAACGTGAAGATCAGGACGACGGCGATACCTGGCTTCGAGAGCGGCAGAATGACCTCGCGGATGACCTGCCACTGGCTCGCGCCGTCGACGATCGCCGCTTCCTCGTAGGAGATGGGGATGTTGTCCATGAACGTCTTCAACAACCAGGTGTTGAACGGAATCGCGCCCGCGGCGTAGAACAACCCGAGTACGAGCAGGTTGTTGCTCAGTCCGAGGTTGACGAACAGGGCATACAGCGCGACCAGCGTCGCGATCGACAGCCCAGCGCCGACCTGGGTGAACAGCACGTAGCCGTAGAGTATCTTCTCACGGCCGCGGAACTTCCGCCTCGAGAGTGCGTACGCACCGGGGATGATGACCGACAGTGAGACGCTGACCGTTACGAAGACGACGATTAGGCTGTTGAACACCGCGCCGGGTTGACCGAACTCGCCGTCTTCCCAGAAGAAGTCCGACTCGAACAGCACCCAGCGGTAGGCGTCCAGGTTGTACGTCGAGGGATCGGCAAACAGCCCCTCGGAACTCAGCAGGGCAGTACCCTGTGAGAACGAGGCGGAGATGATCCAATACACCGGGAACATCACGACGAGCACTAGCGCGACCGCGCCCGCGCTACCGGCGATCGTCTTCCCGACGTCGGCGACGCTTCGTCGTCCCGTTCGAACCTGCTTGATCGTCGTTTTGAGGTCGTCAATCATCGTTACCCACCCCGTCGGCGAGGTCGCCTTTCTTCACTGCCAGCCACATGAACATACCAACGAACGCAAGCGCCGTGACCATGATCGCCGAGGAGAGCGCGTACTCGTTGAGCTCGATCGCTTCGCGGAACCCGTAGACGAGGATCAGCTCGTTGTCACGGGCCGGCCCCCCGCGGTTGAACACCCACGGGACCAGGAACTGCTGGAACGAGGCTGCCGCGGTGAGAATCGAGGCGAACATCGTCGGTCGCTTGATCGCCGGCAACGTCACGTGACGGAACCGATGGAAGTAGCCCGCACCGTCGACCTTGGCGGCGTCGTGGAGTTCCTTGGGTACGTCCTGTAGGGCGCTGACGATGATGATCACCATGAACGGGTACGCCAGCCAGACTTCGGTCGTCACGTAGGAGGCGAAGGTACTCCAGCGGCTCCCGAACCACGCGATCGGAACGTCGGCAAGCAGGAACTCCGGTGCAGAGACTGCGGCGAAGAAGATTACCGAATCGATCACGCCGACGAGGCTCGTCACGGCGGAGTTGTACATCGAGAGGATTTCGTTGAACGGCCCGAACCGCGCGCTGCTGAACATTCCCCGCCAGACGGTGATGGAGAAAATTTCCGGGAACCCGAGCGGGACGATTACCAGCGCTCGCATGTAGCGTTTTCCACGGACGCGAGCGTGCGTGAGGATCATCGCGATGGCGATCCCGACGATTATCTTGGCGACCACGCTCACCGTCAGGAACAGCCAGGTAACGCCCAGTGAGTTCCAAAACTGGGAGTCGGTAAACAGCGAGATGTAGTTGTCGAATCCGATGAAGTTCGCTTCACCCCCGATAACTGTCCCGGTGTGGGTCGCGTCCGTAAAGGAGAGGTAAATCAGGAACGCGATCGGGAACAGCATGAACGAGAGGAACAGGACGATGCCGGGCGCGACCAGAACGAACGCGAGCCAGTCACGATCCCGCAAAGAAGCGGGAAGCCGCTGCTGACCGCGTTCCGTGACGCGCTCGAAGAATGACGTGGACATGGTAAGTTAGACGACCGAACCGTGATTAGTCCCAGCGATCCCGTATCTCTTCGGCTGCCGCTTCCATCGCGTCGCGGGGGGTCTCCTGGTCGTTGAACACCTGCTCGAGGCCGTCCTCGACCGGGTTCCAGACCTGGTCCATGCGATCGTGAGCGGGCATCTGGACGCCCATGGAAACGGTTTCGGCGAACGCGGCGACATCGTCACCGAGATCGTCGTCGTCGGCGTAGTCCTGATGAACCGGAATGAACCCGTGGTTCTCGGCGTTCGTGAGGATCGCGTCCTCGTTGGTGGCGTGCCACTCGGCCCACTCGACGGCCGTCTCGACTTCCTCTTCGGGTGCGTCCTGGAGATTGCTGGTGAAGTACCAGAGCTGAACTCCGGTGTAGGGCGTCGGATCGCCGCCCTCGATATCGGGCATAGAGGTGACGGTAACGTCGACGCCCGACTCACGGAAGCCGTCGACCTCCCAGGGTCCGTTGATCGCGAACGGTGCGTTACCGTCGGCGAAGACCGGAATCTGGACGTCGTACTCCGGGTCAGCCGGCACGTACGGCCAGAGGTTCTCTTCGAGCAGTTCGACGCCCTCGATGAACTCGTCCTCGTCGATGTGAGTGTCCTCAGTCTCCGAGTCGAAGAACCGACCGCCGAACGCCTGGACGAACGAACTGATGAAGTACGGGTCAGCGGGCGGACAGGAGAGGCCGTACATTCCCTCTTCGGGGTTGTGGTACTCCTCCATGATCTCGACCATCTCGTCGAGCGTCTCCGGTGGCTCGTCGACCATCTCCTCGTTGCACATCAGCGTCGTCGTCTCGGAAGCATACGGGATGCCGTAGACGCCACCCTCCCAGCGTGCGGCGTCGGCCGCCGCGCTCGTGAACGTCTCGTCGAGGTCGATCGAGAGGTCGTCTGACGCGTCGTACACGAAGTCGCGGTCGTAGTACGTTCCGACCCAGTCGTGGGCCCACGCGAACGTCTCAGGCCCCTCACCGGACGGAATCGCCGTGTCGAGCTGGTCGACGATCTCCGGCACCTGTTGGACACCGATCTCGTTCTCACGACCCTCGTTGAACGCTGCGACGTGGTCCTCGAGGTCCGCCTCTTCCGAGTCGGTGAAGTCGTGCCAGAGAGTCGTCCCCTCGTCGCCGTCGCCGCCGAGACAACCGGCGACGGTTAGCGTAGCCATCCCACCGATCCCCGCCAGGAGCTTCCTGCGTTGCATTGGCATGAAAGTAGTTACGAATTATGTCTTCATATATTTAATCGTTAGGGTTGAGCGCTCTCGCCCCTACTCATACGGAAAATGACGTATTTCGAAGTTACGCCTAGAACGTGTGGTGAAATATTACATCCCTAATTGACGTTTTTGGGAAAGATTTTATGTTATCGGGACGAACTGCTGCCAAATGGCACGGGTCACCATAGACTCCCTCCGCAAGGAGTACGACGTAGGACGGGTCGTCGCGGTCGACGACCTGGACCTCGAGATCGAAGACGGTGAGTTCGTCACCGTCGTGGGGCCGTCGGGCTGTGGAAAGACGACGACGCTTCGAATGCTGGCGGGCCTCGAGAAGCCGACCTCCGGAACGATCGAGATCGGTGGGAAAGATGTCACGGACGTACACGCGAAGAACCGCGACGTCGCGATGGTCTTCCAGAACTACGCGCTGTACCCCCACAAGACCGTCTACGAGAACATGGCGTTCGGGCTCCGAATGAGCACCGACATGAGCGAGCAAGAGCGCGAGGAACGCGTCGTCGAAACCGCCGAGATGATGGATATCGACGAGCTCTTGGAGGACAAGCCGGACGAGCTCTCCGGGGGACAGAAACAGCGGGTCGCGCTCGGACGAGCGATCGTCCGCGAGCCCGACGTGTTCCTGTTCGACGAGCCACTCAGCAATCTCGACGCCAAGCTCCGGACGACCATGCGCGCCGAGATTCAGCGGCTACAGGAGGAGTTGGACATCACTGCCGTCTACGTCACACACGACCAGGAGGAAGCGATGACGATGGGCGACAAGATCGTCATCCTCAAAGACGGCAAGCTCCAGCAGGTCGGCGCGCCAAACACCGTCTACAACGAGCCGGCCAACCGGTTCGTCGGAGGATTCATCGGGTCTCCGTCGATGAACTTCGTCCACGTGGGCGTCGAAGAGGCCGGCAACCAGCTCGTGTTGCACGACGACGACGGGTTCCGCTACCCGCTCTCCTCGGAGTACTCGAGCCAGCTCCCGATCGAACGGGGCGACTCCGTGATCGTCGGCATCCGGCCGGAACACGTCTTCCCGGCCGACGGCGACGGAATCGAAACGACCGTCAAGGTCGTCGAACCGGTCGGCAGCGACAACTACCTCTACCTCGATCTCGGCAGCGACGTGGACGACTTCATGGCTCGCGTCCCCGCCGACTTCAAGCCCGAGCCGGACGAACGCGTCACGATCACGTTCGAGGACAAGAACGTTCGCCTCTTCGACGAGGAGACCGGCGACTCGCTGCTCCACGAGAGCAAAGCGATTTCGACCCCGACGCCGTAAGCGACCGCGCTGTGTTTCGGGGACGCCGTTCGTCCCGTCGTCTCTTCTCGCATCGTCCTAACCATGGTGTAATAGTTCTTCATCCATAAACAATAAAGCGAGCGCCGACGTTCGGCCCCGTATGCAACAGCCGGGCCCGCCGCGTTTCTGCGCCGTCGGCGAATCGGTCGAACTGGCTCCGCGAGAGCCGGATCCGGAACGTGCGTCGATCTACGAATGGGCCGTCGTCGATGCCCCTGATGGGAGTGCCGCCACCGCACCGGAGGAAGCCGTCTGGGAGTTCGAGCCGGACCAGCCCGGACTCTATCGGCTCGCCCTCGAGGCTCCGAGCGGACGGTTCGAACAGCGCGTCCGTGCGTTCCCGGACGTCCGCCGCTCGGCGAGTTTCGACCTCGAGCGCGACCGCCTCCCCGATCACGATCCCGAAGAGGTCTCGCTCATGGGGCCGTTCAACGAACACCTCTTCGACCGGGAACACCCGACGCTCGAGGACGGTGTCTACAGCTACGAACTCGAATGTCAACCCGGAACTCACCGCTACGGCTACATCGCGGGAGAGGACTTCGAGAACGCCGTCTGGGAAGAACTCGAGGTCCCCGGCCCCGGCAAACCGCGAGTCTTCCTCGAGGGGCCGGAGAAAGCAGTCGACGGCAGCGAGACGACGGTCACGGCCGACGCGACGCCGGGCACGGACAGCGAGTACGACGCAACGGACCTCGCCGTCGAGTTCTACGTCGACGACCGCGACGAGTTGACCGACGACGACCTCGAGATCGACGGCCACGAGGCTCGCGTACTGGTCACCGACCTCGAGGAACCCGTGCGGCTCCACGCCGTCGCCGTCGGGGAGCGCCACAGCGTCGCCGACTGTGTGCTCGTCTCCCCCGACGGACGCGTCGAGCGGCGAAACGACCCGCCGGCGTGGGCCCGCGACGCCGTCGTCTACGAAATCTTCGTTCGTTCGTTCACCGACGAGGAAACGTTCGAATCGCTCGAGCGCCGGGTCCCCTACCTCGAGTCGCTGGGTGTCGACTGTCTCTGGCTGACGCCCGTCCTCGAGAGCCCGACGACACACGGCTACCACATTACCGACTACTTCGACACCGCCTCGGACCTGGGGACGCGCGAGGAGTTCGAGTCGTTCGTCGACCGCTGTCACGAGCACGACATTCGTGTGGTCTTCGACCTGGTGATCAACCACACCGCACGGGAGCACGCTGCCTTCGACATGAGTGGGGCCTGTGTTCCCGGGTACGAGGACTGGTACGTCTGGGAGGACCTCGAGGAGACCGGCGTCGACGCCGACGACCTCGCTCCCGAGATCGGGTCCGAGAACCCCCGTGAGGAGTACGCGCCGCCGGCACGGACGACACCGGACGGCGAGACCGAAATCGCCCAGTACTACTTCAACTGGCGTGGCATTCCGAACGTCAACTACGACTCGCTTGCCGTCCGGTCGTTCTTCCTCGAGGTCGTCGACGAGTGGGTCGACGTCGTCGACGGCTTCCGTTGTGACGTCGCCTGGGGCGTTCCACACGGCTACTGGAAGGAGATTTACGAGCGGGTCAAGTCCCGTGATCCGGAGTTCCTCCTGCTCGACGAGACCGTTCCCCGAGAGCCGGAGTACGCCGAATCCGAGTTCGACGTCCACTACGACACGACGCTGTACTACGCGCTCCGTGACGTGGGCAACGGCGACCGGCCGGCCGACGCCGTCCTCGAGGCCGCCCGCGCACCCCGTCGTGAAGGGTTCCCGGAGTGGTCACTGCATATGCGCTACGTCGAGAACCACGACGAGACGCGCTATCTCGAGGAGTGCGGCCCGGACGCCCAGCGGGCTGCAGTGACGGCAGTCCTCACGCTGCCGGGCGTGCCGATGATCTACTACGGGCAGGAACGCGGCGCAACCGAGTATCGACAGTTGATGCCCTGGGAGGGCGACGGCGAGGCGACGACGTTCCACCGACGACTCGTCGCCGCCCGCCACGAATCGTCGGCGCTGTCACGCGGAGCACTCGTCGACCTCGAGTACGAAGCGAACGCCGACACCGTCGTTGCGTACGCTCGGGAAAGCGAACACGACGACGAGACGGTCGCCGTCGTCCTGAACTTCGGCCCCGGGTCGGAACGGGTTCGCGTCGACCGCGGCCTCGAGCCGACGGATCTCGTGACCGGCGAGGATCGAAACCTCGAGCGCGTCGACGGCGGCACCGCCCTCGAGGTCGAGGACGCAGCGGTCCTGGCGGTTGCAGACGACGGCTAACGGCAGTTCGCCGGTCGGCTGTCGATGTTCTGAAGTCAGTGTGGCTCCCGGGCGAGACACGCTGGGCTTGCCCGACCTCGGCAGGCCACCCTACGGGGAGCCTGCCACTCGAGCGTACGCGTTTCATCCCACGAGTTCACTCGTGGGCGTTCGCGCTGTTCTCGCTGTAACTGCGAACGATCGGCCGTTCGGGAACGGAGCGGCGGCACACACCACCGTTCTGGAGAGACTCCGGAAGTCGGTTCTGTCGTGTCTTTTGTGGAAGCCGAGGGTAGAAGTGACGGAGTAACTATGACGATCGCAACCGTGAGGCGATACTAGTCGCTGACTCGTGTCTCACGTGGCACTGACAGTCGCTGCTGGCGGTGTCACGAACGGAGAGATGAAAGTGAGAGTGAGAACGAGAGCGAAAATCAGTCCTGTGCCGCCGGCTCGTCAGCAGCCGCATCGACGTCGGACCTGTCCGCTTCCTCGAGTGCGGTCGCCGTCGCCAGTCGGAGCGCGTGGGGCCAACCAAGCGGCGTCGCGCTGTCAGCCGTCCCGTCGTCGAACAGCTGTTCCGGCAGGTACTCGCCGGCACGGCGCAGCGTGCCGCCCGGTTCGACGAGCGCGAGCAGCCCGCGTGCACGGTCATCGAACTCGTCGGCACCGTCGTGGTCGTGGTCGGCCAGCAGCGTGCTCAGTTCGGCAGCCGCGTGAGCACCCCAGGCGGTAGTCACCGTCCAGATTTTCGGTTCGCCCTGGTCACGAACGCGCCAGGGGTCGTCCTCGAATCGGGCCAGCCCCTCGATCGGGCCGTCGGGATCACGATAGAGGCCATCGATCGCCGTCTCGAAGTGGGAGACCAGCCGCGAGAGGCGGTTCTCGTCGACATCGAGATCGGCGACGGCGTCGTACTCGAGGTGCGCACTCGCGAGCGCGAAGGTGCTTCCGTCGAGACGATCGTCGAGATCGCCGTCGTCGAGTCGCAGGCCGTAACACTCCCGGTCGGGAGCCCACAGCAGGTCCAGCCCCTCGTAGACCTCGCGGGCGCGATCGGCCGCTCGCTCGCGGCGTTCGTCGTCGATCGGCGCGCGGGCGATCGCCGCGTAGGCCTCGAGGTAGGTCGCGGCAGTGTGGGTAAAGCGCCCGGTCATGTTCTCCCAGGCGTTCTGAACGCGTTCCGGGAGCCCATCGTCCCCGAGAGTGTCGTCGAGTCCGTCGAGGGCGGCGACGAGTGCGGATCGAACGTCGTCGTCCTCGTCGTCGACGAGCCGCAGATAGGTCGCGAGGTACGCCGCGACGCTTGCAGTCTGGTCGGCCTGATAGTCGACGCCGTCGGTGCCGGCCTCGAGTCGCCCGTGTGCCCAGCCGGGCGCGATCTCGCCGTTGTGGGGCCAGACGCGGTGGGGCCAGGTACCGTCCTCGAGTTGTGTCTCGACGTAAAACTGCGCGCTACGACGGTGCCACTCCTCGAGACCGAGGTCGGCACGCCGATCGGCGGCGAGCAGGAACGCGGCGATCTCGGCGTCGTCGCGGAACCAGGTGTAGCCGTAGCCCCCGGAGTACCGGAAGAAGGGGTCGAACTCGGGGCCGGCGATCCGTGAGCCGTTCGGCCCACGCAGGAGACAGAGGGGACGCAGGTCGTGAACGGTCCCGCCGAGCGCACTCTCGTCGCTCTCGCCGTCCGCCCCTTGGAAACGCTGTCGTGCCTGCGACCGCCCGGCCTCGAGTACGGCGGTTCGGTCGGCATGGTCGGCGACGCCGGCCCGAACTCGCTCGAGGGCGTCGGGCCGGTCGCCGTCCGTGGGGCCGGTCAGCAGGGTTGCGATCGTCGCGCTCGGTCGCTCCCCGGTCAGCGCGACCTCAAGCATCGCGATCGGGCTGAGCGAGGTCTCCTCGTAACGACCGTCCGCGTCGGGTCGTGGGAGTTCGACGGGCTCGTCGTCGAGCAACTCCTCGAAGTTCGGGGGAATCTGGCCGTCGACCTCGAGCGGGGTCGAGGCCGCGACGAAATCCCGCTCCCGGTCGTGATATATCTCGACGGCATCGTCGTGACGGAGCTGGCCGGTTCTACCGACCCGTCCCTCGGGAGCGAAGCCGAGACAGGCGTGAATCGACGGGTGCGCGCGGTCGTCGTCCGCGTTCTCGCGTTTGCGTTCGCGCTCGAGTTCGTGCTCGAGTTCGAGTTCGAAGTGGGTGAGATGTAGCCGCCCGATCGTCACGTCGTACTGGACGAGCGTGCCGACGTCTAGTTGGTGCGTGGTCTCGACGACCGCAGTGTCGCCGACGTAGCGCTGCTCGCCGCCCTCGAGCCAGTCGACATCGTCCCCATCGCCGCCCTCGAGTTCGAGCCCGAACCGGGACTGTTCGATGCCGACCAGCCCCGACAGCGGATAGGAGTAATCCCTGACCGACCCGTCGGGGGCGACGTGGACGAGCCGATCGTCGAGCCCCGAGAACAGGCCCGCCGTCGACCGCCGCTCGCCGGGGAACCGACGAGAGTCGCCCCGCGACCGTTTGACGTCGTTCAGGGCACTGTGAAGGTTCATCGTATCGTCCGGTACGACCCCCACCGTCTAAAATTTGTTGTAAAATGTATTCCCACTTTTCACATCGGTTCCGTCGACCGAATTCGTTCGAGGCGAGCGCGAATCTTTTTCAGCCGGCGACACAATTCGTGAAATACTGACTACTCATGGATGCTGACGGCCTCGCCGAACTGCTCGAGCGCTTCGGCCTCTCCGAGAAGGAGATCGATACGTACCTCGCGATTCTGGATCACGGTGAATCGAAAGCGAGCACGATCGCGGACGCTGCCGACGTCTCCAAGCGGTACGTCTACAGCATCAGCGAAGAGCTCGAAGAACGGGGGTTCGTCGAAGTCAACGACCACGCGGTCCCGACAGTAATCCGACCGGTGGAACCCGAGACGGTCGTTCAGCGACTCACTCGTAGCGTCGAGGAGATGGAGCCGGAACTGCAGTCCCGCTACACACGAACCGAGCGCAGCGGCGAGCAGTTCGAGGTCATCAAATCCCGGCAGACGGTGCTCAAGCGCATCGAAGAACTGCTCGCGATGGCCGAACACGAGGTGACACTGTCGGTTCCCGCGACGGTTCTTCCCCGTATCCGATCGACGCTCGAGGAAACTACCGACCGGGACGTGCTGGTGTTGTTACTCGTCGGGACTGCCGACGGAAGCGAGATCGACCCGGCGTCGCTTGCCGGCACCGCGAGTACGGTCCGGACCTGGGACGCCCTCGTTCCGACGATGTTGACGGTCGACAGACGACACGGCCTGCTCGCCCCGAGTCAGATCCTCACGAGTTCGACGAGCGATACGCGAGCGATCTCCCTCTCTCAGGGACAGCTCGCCCCCGTCCTCGCCGGCTCGTTTCTGGCGAACTACTGGCCGACCGCCGAAGAGCGACACGTCACCTCCCCCTCGCCGTTGCCGAGTACCTACGGAGGCTTTCGCAACGCCGTCTTCCAGATCGCACTCCACCACGGAGACGACACCCGCCTCGAAGCGACCGTGGAGGGCTCGCCGGTCGGCGACCGGGACCGCCCGACGAAACTCTCGGGCGAGGTCGTCGACGTCCGACAGAGTCTGGTCCGGCCCGTCACTTCGTCCGTCCCGATCGAGAACGCCTTCGAGATCGACGTCGACGGTGACCGGTACAGTATCGGAGGAAGCGGGGCGTTCCTCGAGGACTTCGAGGCCGAGGCGGTGACGCTCCGTCGCCTCGAGAGGTAGCCGACTGTCGGTTTCCTTTACTTTGCAGTGAGTAAACTTCATGCCGCGAGCGAGAGAACGTCGAGCGTGATGATTCGACCGAGCAGACTTCCAGTCACCGGTAGCGGTCGAGAACGGTTCCACCGCGTCGCAACCAACGGTTCGCGAGGGGACCCATGAGTGACACACGTGACGTTCGTGACCGTATCGCCGAGGGCGGAACCGTCGCCGTCCTGCGCGGGGTCGACGAAGACGAGATCGTTCCCGTCGCTCGAGCGATCCACGAGGGTGGTGTCGCAGCCATCGAGATTACGGCCGACGGCGATTTCGCCCGCGAGAAGATGGCCGCCGTGTCGCGCGAACTCGCCGACACGGACGCAGTGGTCGGAGCCGGGACAGTGCTAGACGCCGCCACCGCGGAGTCGGTAATCGACGCGGGCGCGGAGTTCGTCGTCTCACCCCACCTCGAGGTCGAGGTCGTTCGCACCTGTAACCGCCACGGCGTACTCGCCGCGCCGGGAATCATGACCCCGACGGAGGCCGTGACCGCGATGGAAGCCGGTGCCGACGTTCTCAAGCTGTTCCCCGCCTCGACCGTCGGGCCGGGCCACATCGGCGCGATCAAGGGGCCACTCGGGGACGTCGACGTGATCCCGACCGGCGGAATCTCGACCGACAACGCGGCCGACTACCTCGAGGCGGGCGCGATGGCCGTCGGTGCAGGCGGCGCGATCGTCGACGACGAGGCGATCGCCGAGGGCGACATGGCGCAGGTACGGGAGACGGCCGCGGCGTTCGTCGAGGCGGTCGAGGAAGCGCGAAGCGAGTGAGCGCCGACCGCCGGGGAGCCGTGTCTCGACCGTCGACGACCCGCGTCGAGTCACGGTGACGTTAGCCGAGCGCACGCCTCCATTTCACTTCACTTCTGAGTGGAAACTGTCCCCCGTCAGCCGATCGTCCGTGAGTGGAGTGCGTCAGCGATCGCGAGATTCTACAATTTACTACTGATAGGGTAAATTCTTTAGTCCGTCAGTTCGTTGATTCGGGTATGAAAGCGATCGCAGTCGAGCCCGGTGCCGGCGAGCCGACGCTCGTCGAGCGTCCGATCCCCGAACCGGACGCCGGCGAGGCGCTCGTTCGAACGCTGCGGGTCGGCGTCGACGGCACCGATCACGAGGTCATCGCGGGTCACCACGGGAAGGTTCCCGCGGGCGACGACCGGCTGGTGCTCGGTCACGAAGCTGTCGGGATCGTCGAGGACCCGAACGGAACCGAACTGGCGGAGGGACAACTCGTCGTTCCGACCGTGCGGCGACCACCCGCCGACGGCACCAACGAGTACTTCGAGTCCGGCGAGCCCGACATGGCTCCCGAAGGCGAGTACGTCGAGCGCGGAATCGTCGGTGCACACGGCTTCATGTCGGAGTATTTCACCAGTCCCGCGGAGTACCTCGTGCCGATCCCCGAAGAGCTCGCGGAGTTGGGCTTTCTCGTCGAGCCCGTCAGCATCTCCGAGAAGGCCTTCGAACACGCGTTTGCTTCCCGATCGGCGTTCGACTGGGAACCGGAGTCCGCACTGGTGCTTGGCAACGGCTCCCTTGGCCTGCTCACCCTCGCGATGCTCAAGGAAGTGTTCGAGTTCGAGCGCACGTACTGTCTCGGCCGGCGAGACCGCCCCGACCCGACGATCGACATTATCGAGGACCTCGGCGCGACTTACGTCGACTCGCGGGAGACCCCGGTGGCCGACGTACCGGAAGCCTACGAACCGATCGACTTCGTCTACGAGGCGACTGGATACGCGAAACACGCCGTCGAGACAGTACAGGCCCTCGCACCCAACGGCGTCGGCGCGCTGCTTGGCGTCCCCGAGCCCTGGGAGTTCGACGTCGACGGCGGCCAGCTCCATCGTGAAATGGTCCTCCACAACAAGGCACTGGTCGGGACGGTCAACTCCCATCGCGGCCAGTTCGAGACGGCCGTCGACACACTCAGCCAGTTGCCCGAGGCGTTCACCGACGATCTCGTCACGGGCGTCTACGATCTCGAGGAGTACCAGCGCGCGTTCGAAACCGGCGACGAGGTCGTGAAGACGGCAGTCGAGTTCGGCACGCTGTAACGGACGACGAACCCGACGGGGAACCGAAGCCGGAACCGAGGCCGGAACCGGGAGACGTTTGTCCGACGCGCCCCTCCGTGAACGTAATGAGAGAGTTCGTCTTCGCCCTGGAGTACGAGCCGGGAACGAACCCGGTCGCCGACGTACTCGCGGAGTACCCCGGTGCCTCGATCCGGTCGCTGTCGTGTCACGTCAGCGACGACGGCCTCTGGCGTGTCGACCACGCCGAAGGGTCCACACAGGCACTTGCTGCTCTCGAGCGAGCCTACGAGAACGACGACTACTTCGCCGACTGCCTCGTCAACGACGGCTGTGGAACCGGCTGTGACGTGCAGGTACTCGACCGCTCGAACGGCGAACTCGTCGTCTACACCTACTGGAAGCGGTCGGACGTTTGTACTTCGGTCCCCCACGTCGCGCTCGAGCAGTTGGGAGAGGGGCTGCTGTTCGAGACCTACCGCGAGGGGCGGCGCTACCGCTGGCGGATCGTCCTCGACGACGCTGCGCCGGTCCACGAGTTCTTCGACGCTCTGGGCGACGAGGTCGGGGACTGCACGGGCATGGAGATGCTCAGGCTGACCGAGTTCGAGCCGGGATACGGCTCCGACGAGGACGACACGGGGGCGAGCGGAACCTTGCCGGACGAACAGCGTGAGGCCGTGCGTGCAGCCGTCGACCACGGCTACTACGAGACGCCGCGTCGAATCGAGCTCTCGGAACTCGCCGAGCAACTTGAAGTGCCACGATCGACGCTGTCCTACCGGCTCCGCCGTGCCGAGGCCGAGCTCGCGACCGCGTTCGTCGACGCGGACGACTCCATCGAACAGCTGGCGAGCCGGCTGTAGCCGTCCGTTCTTAGCCCACGCTCTTCTCGGTCCGTGACGACTCTCGAGTTGGCACACGCCAAACAACCCGTATAATCGTCCGGCGACTACCTGAGAGTGATGAGTAAGTCGCCACCAACGGAACCGCCGGACTCGAGCGCCGAGCGTCGGCTCGAGCTCCGAGTGCCGGAGATGGACTGTCCCTCCTGTGCGGAGAAAGTCCGGAAAAGCGTCGCGACGCTCGAGGGCATCGACGAGATCGAACCACGAGTGACGAGCGGCCGCCTGGTCGTCGACTACGATCCGACGGTCACCGGTCCCGCCGAGATTCGGGAGCGTGTCCGGGCAGCAGGCTACACGATCGAGGATGCAAGCGGCGAGCTCACGCTGTCGGTCCCCGAGATGGACTGTCCCTCCTGTGCCGGCAAAGTCGAGAACGCGCTCGGCGACTTGGAGGGCGTCGACGGGATCGAGACCCGGCCGACGTCCGGTCGCGTGACGGTGTCGGTCGCGGACGGAACCGAGGCGGCGACCGTCGTCGACGCCGTCGAGAGCGCAGGCTACGACGCAACACCGGTGTCGGACGACGGCGACCCCCTCTCCGAGAAGCGCGCGGTCTGGCGGAGTCGCAGGGCCGTCGGCACCGCGATCGGTGCCGTCCTCGTGACCGCCGGAGTCACCTTCGAGTTCGTCGTCCCGGGTATCGATCCGCTGCTGGGGACGGTCGCTGGTCGCGAGTACGCCCTGTCCCAGCTCCTCTTTATCGTGGCCGCTGGGGTCGCCGGAGCGCCGATCCTACGCAACGGGTACTACTCGGCGCGAAATCGGAGTCTGGACATCGACTTCCTGATGACGATCGGTATCGTCGCCTCCGTCGCGGCCCACCATCCGTTCGAGGGGGCGTTGCTCGCCGTGTTGTTCTCGGTCGCGGAGCTTCTCGAGCGGTTCTCGATGGACCGTGCCCGGGATTCGCTGCGGGAACTGATGGATCTCTCGCCGGACACCGCGACGGTCAAACGCGACGGGGGTGAGGAGACGATCCCCGCGGACGAGCTCGCCGTCGGCGACGTGGTCGTCGTCCGACCGGGCGAGAAGATTCCCGCGGACGGGATCGTCCGCGACGGCGAGAGTGCGGTCGATCAGTCCCCGATCACGGGCGAGAGCGTCCCCGAAGACAAAACCGAGGGCGACGAGGTGTACGCCGGCACGATCGCCGAATCGGGCTATCTCGAGGTCGAAGTCGAGAGTGCAGGAGACGACTCGACGCTCGCCCGGATCATCCGGATGGTCGAGGACGCCGAACGCGAGAAGACCGAACGCGAGCAGTTTATCGACCGCTTCGCGAGCGTCTACACGCCGATCGTGGTCGTACTCGCGGCCGCGGCTGCGGTCGTACCGCCGCTTGCCTTCGGCGCGTCCTGGAGCTACTGGTTCGTCGTCGGCCTGACGCTGCTCGTGATCTCCTGTCCCTGCGCACTGGTCATCTCGACGCCGGTCAGCGTCGTCTCGGGGATCACGAGCGCCGCACGCAACGGCGTCCTCATCAAGGGTGGACGCCACCTCGAGGCGGTCGGCGACAGCGACGTCCTCGCGGTCGACAAGACGGGGACGTTGACCGAGGGGGACCTCTCGGTGACCGACGTAATCGGGCTCGAGGGGGCAGACGAGGACGACGTTCTCCGGCGTGCGAGTGCAGCCGAACGACGCAGCGAACACCCGATCGGTCAGGCGATCGTCGGCTACGCGGACGAACAGGGGATCGACCCCGACGCCGACGTCTCGCAGTTCGAGGCACTCACGGGCAAAGGCGTCCGGGCGGAGATCGACGGCACGACCCACTACGTCGGCAAACCGGACCTGTTCGACGGGCTCGCGGACCTCGAGCACGTCCACGTGACGACCGACGGTGGCGTTACACTCGAGTCTGTGGGAGACGAGTCCGCCTCCCAATGCGACCGACCGGGCTGTCTCGACGTCCTTTCTGAGGTCGTGCCGAAACTCGAGGCCGAGGGGAAGACGGTCGTGATCGTCGGCTCCGAGGACGGACCACTCGGCGTGATCGCCGTCGCCGACCGCGTTCGGCCCGAGGCCGAGTGGGCCGTCTCCCAACTGCAAGACCAGGGGGTTCGCGTCGTGATGCTCACTGGCGACAACGAGGGCACCGCGCGAGCGATCGCGAACGAGGTCGGAATCGACGAGTACCACGCCGAACTCCTGCCGGAGGAGAAACTCGAGTGGATTCGACGACTCGAGAACAACGAGGACGACGGGGACAGTTCCCAGGACGACGCCCACGTCGCCATGGTCGGCGACGGCATCAACGACGCCCCTGCCCTCGCGACCGCCACCGTTGGCGTCGCGATGGGTGCCGCTGGAACTGACACCGCACTCGAGACGGCCGACGTGGCGTTGATGGGCGACGATCTCACCCGGCTGCCGTACCTCTACGAACTCTCGGGGAAGGCAAACGGCGTCATCCGGCAGAACGTCTGGTCGAGTCTCGCGGTGAAGGCGGTGCTCGCTGTTGGCGCACCGTTTGGCATCGTCACGGTGATCCACGCGGTCGTCATCGGCGACATGGGGATGAGTCTGGGCGTGATGGGCAACGCGATGCGACTCGCGAACGTCGAGCCGGAGACACCCGAAGCGATAGCCGAGATCGAGCAGTAACTCGAGCGGCGACGACTCCTACGGATCGGTCGGTACGACCGGGTTGCAAATCCGCTCGGCTCGGTCTCCCGGCTCGCCTTGAACGCCGATCACTCGACTGCCACCGTGCCGGGCACCAATCCCGTCCCGACCACGAGGTCGAGCAGTTCTCGGTTCGGGTAGCCCTCCATCCCGAACGTTCCTCTCACGAGTCTCGTCACGACGACGAGTAGGCCCGCCAACGGCGGGTAACACGATCACCAGCCGAACCGGGACCGGTCGGGTTGGAATCTCGAGTCCTCCGTAAGCGGAGTCCACGATGGCGAACGCGATCATCGTTCCTGTCACGGTCGCACTCGTTCGAGTCCTGGCCGCCCGTCGTGCCACCACAGCGCGAGTCCAGCGACGAAGATCACTGCCTCGAGCCACAGCGTCGTCGCCTCGAGCCCCAGTCCGGGCACCGTCCCCAGCGGTTTGACGCCGCTGTACTCGGGCATGTACGTGACCGGCCACAGGAGAAAGCCGAGTTCGTGGTAGTCGCCGGCCAGAACGTGCCAGGGGACATCGGCCGCGATGTGGGACCCGTATCCGATCGCGACGGCGACGCCGAGGCGTTCCCGTCCGTGGCGTCGAGCGACGAGCCACACGATAGCGACGAGGGGAATCGCAAAGAGCAACGAGTGACCGACCGTTCGGCCGACCGGCGTCACTCCCACGTGGTACAGCGGTTGATCTAGCAGGTCGGGGAAAGCGGCAGCGACGATCGCTACTGCTGCCGGGGTCGATGCTGGCGGCTCGCCGTCGGCCCACCGGGCGTAGACCGCGTAACAGAGATATCCCACCACCGGGTGAACGATCGGTTGCACGGCCGACTCTACGGCGGCGATCGCCCTAAATTTCCGGCCGGAGCGGCAGAGCGAAAAATCAACTCGAAAGCCACTCAAACACAGTTTCTCGCCCGATCGACGTGGTTTGGGGAGACACGTATAGGTGTTCGCTCCCTCCTTCAAACTGATGACACCACCACCGTCCGGGACGGACCGGTCGCGCGAACTGGGACGGCCGAGCGACACTCGAGCCGCCGCGGTCGCCGATAGGCTCGACGACGCGAACGGTCCAGTCGACGACCTCGAGTACGGCGTCGTCACTCCACCGGTGCTCGTGATCGGCGCGGGTGCGGCCGGTGCCCGCGTCGCTATCGAACTCGCCGAATCGGGCGTCGACCCGCTGGTGATCGGCAAGCGGGATCACGGCGACGCACACACGACGTGGGCTGCCGGCGGGGTCAACGCCGCGCTGGGCTCGCTCGATCCGGACGACGACTGGACGATCCACGCCGCGGACACGCTGAACGAGGGCCACCACCTGAACGACCCGGAGGCCGTCGAACTGACGGCAAAGCACATGCCCGATCGCATCCGTGAACTCGACGAGTGGGGGATGGGCTTCGACCGGACAGCGGACGGCAAGATCAACCAGCGGTACTTCGGTGCCCAGTCCTACCGGCGCACGTGTTTCGTCGGCGATCGGACGGGCGAGGCCATGCTCGAGACGCTAATCGATCGAGCCCAAGAACTCGAGATTCCCTACCGGGAGAACGTGATGATCACGCGACTGCTCTCGGATGGCGATCGGGTCTCGGGTGCCGTCGGGTTCGACATGGAATCGGGCCGAGGGCTGCTGTTCCGGTCGAACCACGTCGTCCTCGCGGCCGGTGGGTTCTCCGCCGTCTTCGACCGCCACTCTTCGCGGGACGACGAGAACAACGGCGACGCGCAGGCACTCGCCCTCGAGGCCGGCGCGAGCCTGCTGGACCTCGAGTTCGTGCAGTTCCACCCGACGGGGATGGTCGGCGAACGCTACGGCGAGGAGTGGGACGGCCGACTCGTCACGGAGGCGGTCCGCGGCGAGGGGGGACGACTCTACAACACCGAGGGCGAGCGGTTCATGGAACGCTATTCGCCCGATCAAATGGAACTCGACGCTCGCGACGTGGTCGCCCGTGCGATCGCCCGCGAGATCGAAGACGGCCGCGGCACCGAACACGGCGGCGTCTACCTCGACATCTCCCACCGCGACGACGACTACGTCCGCGAGCGACTCCCGCGGATGGTCGAGCGCTTCGCGTCGCTCGGCGTCGACATCACCGAGGAGCCGATCGAAGTCGCCCCGACGGCCCACTACACGATGGGGGGCGTCGACGTCGACTTCCGGACCGGCGAGACTGGCGTCGACGGACTGTACGCCGTCGGCGAAACGGTCGCCGGCGTCCACGGCGCGAACCGTCTGGGCGGCAACTCGCTTGCCGAGACCGTCGCGATCGGGAAACTCGTCGGCGAGCACGTCGCAGACATCCTCGAGAGCGACGATGCCGATCCGGCCGTGGCCGACGACCAGCGGGCCATCGCCGAGCGGGAGTTCCGTGCCCTCGAGTCGCTTGCAGGGGCCGACGGTGACGTCACTCCAACGGCGCTGCTGGCGGACCTCCGGGAACTGCTGTGGACTCACGCCGGCATTCTTCGAGACGAGGAAACGCTTCGAGAGGGCCTCGAGAAACTCGACGCGCTCCGGGAGCGGACGGAGAACCTGCGCGTCGACGGCGACCGAACCTCCCGGTCGTTCGAGTTCGCCGTCGACCTCTCCGTCAGTCTCACCGTCGCCGAGACGATGCTTCGGACTGCCCTCGAACGGACCGAATCCCGCGGCGCACACTCCCGAACCGACCATCCCGAGGTGGACGAAGAGTGGCGAGTCAACCTCGTCGTCTCGGTCGACGACGGCGAACTCTCGACACGTCGACGCGGCGTCGGCGAACCCAGCCCAGCCGTCCAGGACGCCCTCGAGGAGGGGTACGAGCTGGATTACCACCACCTCGAGTAGGCGGACGCTGTCCCCTTCGACTGCGACCGAGACGCATATGCCCCTTCGGTCCCGTGTCCGGACACGACGAATGTTCGAAGCGGCTCACGCCGTCCTCCGGGAGGACCCGGTGATGGCGGACCTGATCGACCGACACGATCCCTACGTCGAACCGGACTGGGACGAGTTCGAGCGGCTCTGCATTTCGATCATCAACCAGCAACTCTCCACTGCGAGTGCAATGGCCGTTCGAGAACGCACGTTCGACGTGCTCGACGGCGAGGTCACCCCCGAGACGGTCCTCGCCGCGGACGACGAGGCGCTCCGGGACGCGGGACTTTCCGGACGGAAGATCGAGTACATGCGAAACGCTGCTCGGGCGTTCCAGGAACACGACTACACGCGAGCCGGACTGGCCGACTACGCCAACGATGACGTGATCGACCAGCTCACCGAGATCAAAGGCATCGGCGAGTGGACCGCCCGGATGTACCTCCTGTTCGTCCTCGAGCGCCCGGATATTCTTCCCCTGGGGGATCTAGCGGTGCGTCGGGGTATCGAACAACTGTACGCCGACGGCGAGGAGCTACCCCGCGCGGAGATGCGTGAGATCGCACAACAGTGGCGACCCTATCGCAGCGTCGCGACGCGATATATTTGGGCGGAGTACGAGTCCGATTAGGTCGGCGGACTGTACGGTGGGACGACACCACATCCCTACCGATACTGATCACACTCGAGACGCGTCACTTCTCCGAGGGGCCTCGAGACGGTGGCCTGATTTGTAGTCGGTGCCGGTGCGAGTGTTGGTACCGGTACCGGTACCGGCGCTGATGCTGATGCTGGTGTTGATGCTGATGCTGGTGCTGGTGCTGGTGCTGATGCTGATGCTGGTACTGATGCTGGTGCTGGTACTGATGCTGGTGCTGGTACTGATGCTGGTGCTGGTACTGATGCTGATGCTGGTACTGATGCTGATGATGGTACTGATGCTGGTGCTGGTACTGATGCTGATGATGGTACTGATGCTGGTGCTGGTACTGATGCTGGTGCCGGTGCCGATACTGGTCCCGAATCCGAAGCGTCAACCCGAAAGAAAACGAGATCGTTCGCTGATGCAGCGAAATAACGGCGATGCGACCGAGGGTCGATTACGCGAGTCCGATCACTCGAGGTCGAACCGGTCGGCCTGCATCACGTGCGTCCAGGCGTCGACGAAGTCCTCGACGAACTGCTCTTCGCCGTCTTCAGCACCGTAAACCTCCGAGATAGCCCGGAGTCGGGAGTGCGAGCCGAAGATGAGGTCGACGCGACTGCCCGTGTACTCGACCTCGCCAGTCTCGCGGTCGCGCAGTTCGTAGACCTCTTCGCCGTCGACCTGCTCCCACTCGTAGCCCATATCGAGAATGGTCTCGAAGAAGTCGTTGGTCAGGGCCTCCGGCTCGTCGGTGAAGACGCCCAGGTCCGTGTCCTGGTAGGTCGCGCCCAGCGTGCGCAGGCCACCGACCAGCACCGTCATCTCGTCGGCCGTCAGGTCGAGCAGGTCGGCTTTGTTGACCAGCAGCTCCTCGGCCGGACGCTCGTGAGCGTCCGGGAGGTAGTTCCGGAACCCGTCGGCGTCGGGCTTGAGCGCCTCGAAGGAGTCGATGTCGGTCTGTTCCTGCGTGGCGTCGGTACGGCCCGGCTCGAACGGCACATCGACGTCGTAGCCGGCCTCGGCAGCGGCCTGCTCGACGGCAGCGTTGCCACCCAGCACGATCAGGTCCGCAAGCGAGACGCGTACGTCGTCGGAGCGCGAGCTGTTGAACTCTTCTTGAATCCCTTCGTAGGTCTGGAGCACCGTCTCGAGCTGGTCGGGCTCGTTGAGCTCCCAGCTACGCTGGGGCTCGAGGCGGATGCGAGCACCGTTCGCGCCGCCGCGCTTGTCGCTGTCGCGGTAGGTCGAGGCAGCGGCCCAGGCGGTCTTGACCAGCTGGGAGGTCGAGAGCTCCGAGTCGAGGATTTCCGCTTTCAGCTCGGCGACCTCCTCGTCCCCGATCAGGTCGTAGTCCGCGTCCGGGAGCGGGTCCTGCCAGATCATCTCCTCGTCCGGCACTTCCGGACCGAGGAGTCGCTCCGGCGGGCCCATGTCGCGGTGGGTCAGCTTGTACCAGGCCTTCGCGAAGGCCATTCCGAACGCCATGGGGTTCTCCTGGAAGCGCTCGAGGATTTCCCGATAGTCGGGGTCACGCTTCAGGGCGACGTCCGTCGTCAGCATCATCACGTCTTCTTTCTCTTCGGGGTCCTCGGCACCGGGTGCGGCTTCGTCGAGTTCGCCGTCCTGCGTGGTCCACTGCCAGGCACCGCCGGGGCCTTTCTCGGGCCACCACTTGTAGTTCAGCAGGGTGTCGACGTAGCTCGTGTCCCACTGGGTCGGCGTGGTGTTCCACGGACCCTCGATCCCGCTCGTAATCGTATCGGCTCCCTTTCCGGAACCGTACTCGTTCTCCCAGCCCAGCCCCTGCTGCTCGATGGGGGCCGCTTCGGGCTCGGCTCCGACGTGTTCGTCGGGATCGTCGGCACCGTGGACTTTCCCGAACGTGTGGCCGCCGGCGATGAGCGCGACGGTTTCCTCGTCGCTCATCGCCATGCGACCGAACGACTCGCGGATGCGCTCGGCGGACGCTTCCGGATCGGGCTCGCCGTCCGGACCCTCGGGGTTGACGTAGATGAGCCCCATCACGGTCGCGCCGAGCGGGTCCTCGAGTTCGCCGTCGTCGCTGAAGCGATCGGACTCCTCCATCTCGTTTTCGGGCCCCCAGTAGACGGACTTGTCCGGCTTGAAGTCGTCCTCGCGGCCGCCACCGAAGCCGAACGTCTCGAAGCCCATCGATTCCAGGGAGACGTTGCCGGCCAGGATCATCAGATCAGCCCACGAGAGTTTCCGGCCGTACTTCTGCTTGACGGGCCAGAGCAGCCGTCGGGCCTTGTCGAGGTTCGCGTTGTCGGGCCAGCTGTTCAGCGGCGGGAGACGCTGTCGGCCGCCGTCAGCGCCACCGCGGCCGTCGGCGGTGCGGTAGGTGCCGGCGCTGTGCCATGCCATCCGAATCATCAGCGGCCCGTAGTGACCGTAGTCCGCCGGCCACCACTCCTGGGAGGTCGTCAGTACGTCTTCGATGTCTGCTTTTACCTCCTCGAGGTCGAGCTCTTCGAACTCCTCGGCGTAGTCGAAGTCCTCGCCACGGGGATCGACCTGCTCGGCGTTCTGATCGAGAATTTCCAGGCTCAGCTGGTTCGGCCACCAGTCTTGGTCGGATCCTATCATCATCCTACGTTTGCTACTTTTGCCTATTAAGATTGTCTATTTAGCTAAGAAAGTCTTAGTCATGCCCGAAATGTCTTTTCCAAACCACGAATCCTTCCCCCGATATAACGGGGACTCACGGACCAGCAAAATCGGCTGAAAGCGTGAGGATTGTTCCCACCAGAGGGAGTCCAGAACGGCTTGGCAGGTCCAGTAATAGGTGTGACGACGATATACAACGGAAGCGGCGCACAGATCGACGTTCGATAGAACCGCCGGCCAATCAGAACTGGTCACTGGTCCCGGTCGTCCCTTGTCGATGAAAAACGAGCGCGGCAGGGACGACGTTCGACCACCAACGGTGGTTCGTGGTTCGACAATCCTCGTTTCGGCATTCGAAATAAATGTTCGTATCACGGAACTAGTTCCGCCAGACGACGGCACCGCCGTTACAGCGGTAGCGAGGCGAAACCCCTGTCGTGAACGGGTGAAAGAAACCAACAACTTGGGAACAAACCACAGGAGTCGGTCGCCCTGATACTCCCCCGTTTTACTATTTTCCAGATGTACGTTACAGCCCGGACTTCTCCCACGACTGCAGTCGTGAGGGTGTGCTATCCACGGACCAGCGCCGGTCACAGACGGGCATCTTCACGTGGACGTTCGCCGGCCGGCTTCCGGCGTTCCGAGCCAACTCAGTGTGGCTCTCGGGCGGGACAGCGGCGTTGGTAGGCGTCCGAACTCGGAGGCTATCCTACGGACAGCCTGCCACTCGAGCGTACGCGCTTTATTCCACGAGTTCACTCGTTGGCGTTCGCGCTGTTCTCGCTGGAACCGGACGGCGACCTCTGACGCCCCACGCGAGAGCGTCTTTGAGAGCCGAGAAAACGCGCAACCTGAATATTCCCTTCGGGAATTCCTCCCCTCCTGTTTGAGAGGGAGTGTCAAAGAGGAGTGGTGCCGTCCATCACTCGACCGAACGGTCGATCATCACGTAGTCGCCCACGTCGGCCAGTTGGCTGGCCGGTATCAGAAGCTGGCCGCCGTCCGTCCGTTCGAACCCGTAGCTTCGGTCCGTTCGCGGCGCAACGAGCAGAGAGACCAGCTTTCCCGTTTCTGGGTTCATCGTCACGTTCTGTACCGTCCCTATTTCCGTCCCGTCGGAGCCCAGGACGGGGCTGTCGGAGAGCGTCGAAGCGAGGACCGTCGTCATGGCCGACCGTACGACGAAAAGATAAATAAAACAACTGGTCGCCGAGAAGGGAACCCGGGTTATTCTTCCTCTTCGGTTTCTGCCGTTTCGGCCGCATCGCCGTCGACCCGGCGACTCACGTCCACGCGATAGTTCCCGAGAATGTCCCGGCCGAGCAAGACGGGGTAGTCCATGTGACTGCGGTCCTCGACGCTTGCCGTGACGGTATGCTGGGTCCCGCCGACGCCGACGACGACATCGACGACGGGGCGGCTCTTTGCGGTCTTGCTGCTTCCCGACCTGACGCGCGTGATCGACTTGATCGGACCCGCACCGATGTCGGCCGCGAGCCCGGTGTCGATGCTCGTCCGGGTCGCCCCCGTGTCCGACTTCGCGAGGACCGTTTTCGACCCGCTCGTCCCCGCGAGAACCACCTCCTCGATGTAGCCGACGATCGCAGGCTCCGTCTCGGCCGCGGTCCGCTGGACCGGCTGTGCCGTCGGCCGCGAGTCGTCGAGCACCGACACCAGTTCGGCGACCCGTTCGTCGTCGACCTGTCCTCCCGCGCGTTCGATCGCCAGTTTCGCGATGTGGGGGGCAGGACTGACACCGGTCGCCTCGTACAGTCCTTTGAAGCCCGCGGTCGGGTTGACCTCGAGAACGAACCAGCCGTCGTCGCCTTCGACGACGTACACCCGTAGGTCGCGGTGGCGGACCTCCTTCTGTTCGACGAGTTCCTGGAGGAAGGCGTACCGGTTCCCGACCCTGGCGTTGACCGGTTCGTCGGCACCCACTTTCCAGGTGCCGCCGCCGTGGGTTCCGATGGCAGTCTTGTAGACGGCCTCCTCGCCGTACCGGTCTCGAGCCGCGTTCAGCGCCTCGTTGCTCAGCGCGAGCGTCACGTTCGGCGTCCGAACGTCGTCGGTCGCGAGTGCGGTCGCCGTCGAGAGCTTGTGGATAGCCGTCAGAACGGCTGCCGGTTCGTTGAGCGTCGGAACGAGCTGCGCGAACGTGTTCGCCAGTCCGAGTTCCTCGCAGGGCTGTTCGGTGTTCGACAGCAGCATACGGTTCGCGATGACATCGACGTCGGGCTCGAGGACGACGCTGCCGTCGACGATGCTGACCGACGTGTTCTCCGGTCGAAGCCACTCGGTGTCGTGGCCGAGTTCCTCGACCGCGTTCAGTATCGCCTTCGTCTCCTTGCTCGTATGAAAGCTCAGGACGCCGACGGTGACGGTGACGGAGTCGTCGATCATGGCCTCTAGACGCCTACCTGCGGGATAAGTATTGGCTGGGAATCACAGGGCGGCGACCCGATCACCCGTTTACCGCCGGTCGTGTCCTACGGGTTCACGAGCTGCCGGACGCGAGCGCGGCCCTGACCTCGCCGGGATCGAGCAGTCCGCTGGCGACCGCGAGCACGGCCCACGTCGCCACGCCGAGCCCGATCGCGCCGAACAGCATCGGGAGCGTCGAGACCAGCGGTGTCACGAGCCAAACCGCGACGGCCATGACGAGCGTGATCCCACAGATCGTGCCGATCGACCGCGAGAGGCGGCGAACGCGAAGTGAGAGTTCGCTGTGGACGATATAGAGGTTCACCGCGACGTACACCGTGTGCGTCGCCACCGTAGCGATCGCAGCCCCGACGACGCCGATCGTCGGGATGAGAACCAGGTTCAACGCGAAGTTCGCGACCGAAGTGACACCCTTCGCGATCGCGCGGTGGCGAGCTCGCCCCAGGTAATCCAGGCTGTCGCTGGTCAGGTTCGTGATCGCCTGCAAGACGACGAACCCGGCAAGCACCTGTAGCACGGGCACTGCGCCGCCGTACTGTGGGAACACCAGCATCACGAACGGCTCGGCGACCAGGACGAGCCCGGCCGCGGCCGGCACGTAGACCAACATCGTGTGGGTCAGCGCCTCCTCGTAGATCCGTCGCGCCTGCTCGAGTTGCCCGGACGCTTTCTGTTCGCCGAAGTTCGGCGAGATGGTAAAGCCGAGCGACTCCGACGGTGCGAGTACGAAGTCGACGACCTGCTTGCCGAGCTGGTAGAATCCGACGGCGGCCGAGGGGAGGAAGAACCCGACGAGGACTACGTCGAGTCGTTTGTCGATGACGTTCGCGCTCCGGGTCGCCGTCAACGGGACGCTGTACTCGGCAAGCCGGCGGGAGAGCCCCTGCTCGTACGCTTCGGCCGGCTCGTACGTACGGTAAAACTTGAAATAGAGGACGGCTACCCCGAAGGTGCCGGCGATCGCGTAGCCGACGATGTAGCCGAACAACGCCCCGAGTGCACCGAAGCCCAGCAGGACGAACGCGACCGCAAAGACCAGCCGCGCCGCGCCGCTGATCGCCTGCACGGCGGCGCTGTAGCCGAGCCGGTTGAGCCCCTGGAACGCCATCATCGAAAAACCGCTAAACGAGTTGGCGACGACGAAGAGCACGCCCGCGGCCAAAAGCGGGGCCGCGTCCGGATCACCCAGTGCGATCGCGATCCGATCGTGAAAGAGCAACAACGCGTACGCGACCACGGCGAGGACGATCAGCTTGTACGCAATCGCCGAGCGCAACAGGTACGGAATCTGCCCCGCGTCTTTCTCGCTGTACTCGGAGATGTACCTGGCAGTCGACTTGCCAAGCCCCAGATCGGCAAACAGTTGCACGACCATCAGAATCCCGATCGCCCAGTACAACGCGCCGTAGCCGTCCGGGTTCAACGTCCGCGCCAGAACGAACATCAACAGCGCGCTCGAGAGCATGTACACCGCTCTCGAGACGAGGGTGGCTTTGAACCCGCGAACGATCCGATCCCGCGTGCTCGTGCTCATGGAGAATCACGTACTGCGTGCGACCGGCTTGCAGTGCCGTCGCAGTCGACGAAACCCATCGTCGTCGGTGGAATCCGTCGCAGTCGACGGAAAGCCCGGTCGAGCAATTGTAATGCGGAGACAACAGGACGACAGCGGCCTTCGGTCGGTCGAAGCGGCGGCTTACGCGACGGATACTGACCGACTACTCGCCGGTCTATAGTAGCCACTGCAAGTCAGTGCGCACCTGCTCGCCAGGCGGATCGGCGATCAGTGTGCAAACCGTTTCAGTTGTTACTCTTACTCTAGGAGTCGGATTCGGGGGCGATCGCCTCGAGCTTGACCCCTTCCGGACCTTCGCAGTAAAGCGCGTAGTAGCCGCCGGCGTAGGGGTGTTGCTCCTCGTAAAGGAGTTGCGAGTCATCGCGACTGCGGACACACTCGGTTAGATGATCGACACGATCGCGTGTGTCCGCGTGGAACGCGAGGTGGTTCAGACCGGGTGCCCGCCGGTCGAACGCCTCCGTGTCTCCGTCCGCTTCGACGAGTACGAGATACGTCGGACCGTTGCTCCACGAGCGGCCGCCATCCCACTCGTCTTTCGGTTTGTATCCCAGTTCGGTCAGCCACCACCCCCAGAAGTCGACTGCCGCCTCGAGCTCGGAGACGTAGCATTCGACGTGATGGAGCTGTCCGAGTCTGTCGGGGTCGGCATGGTCGTGTGCCATACGCCGACCAGATACTGATCCGACAAAAAGCTGGGCTACAGGTACGAGGCGTCCCACCGCGTCGCCTTTCGACGGTTTCCACACACGTTACACTCGATGCGCCCCATCGTATCCATCGCGTTGTCCAGCGAGTCACAACTCCCACAGAGCCAGGCGTACACCTCCTTGCGGTCTTCGGATCGGTAGGTGCTGTAGAACGGCGACTGTGACCCCCGTGCCGCCTCGCCGTAGCTCACGTAGACTTGTTCGTCGTCGATCTCGAGTTCGTCGACCGCCCCCCAGCCCTCGTCCTCGAGGTCGCTCTCGACGTAGACGTTCTCCGTGAACGTCTCCGAGCCGATGTCGACCTCGCGCTGGCCGGCCCGTTCGAACCCGTGTTCCTCGTAGAATCGGTTCCCTCCCTCGTTGTCTTCGAGGACGAACCCCTGTACCTGGTCGGCACCCTCCTCGAGGAGTCGCTCGCGGGTCCGGACCAGGAGCCGGACGCCGGTGCCGTCCCCGCGGTGGTCCGGACCGACGTGGAGCCACTGGACCTGCCCCGTCCCGTAGCGCTGGCCGACGAGTTCGCTCTGGGAGAAGGCGACGACCTCGCCGTCGCGTTCGACGACCAACACCAGCGCGTGGTCGTCCTCGAGGACGTCTTCGAAGTCGTCGCCGTACCACTGTTCGACCGCTTCCTCGATCGTCTCCTCGTCGAGGAACTCCGTGTACGTCGAGTTCAGTGACTCCTCGGCGATCGATCGGACGACGCCGACGTCCGCGGGGGTTGCGTCTCGTATTTCCATGCGGGGGCGTACCACCCCCTCCTACAAAACGTATGCCCACGGGGAGAGATTTTCCACCAGCGCCCGAACACGGGTTCGGATTCTTCCAAAAATCCGTCCGCTGGCTCGAGATATTGATTCCAGGGGGAACATTCACGTGTCGTCCCGTCCAGCGAGGGGTATGAGCGACGACGCCTCTCGAGGCGACGACGACCTACCCGAAGAGGCGCTTGCTTTCGGCTCCGACATCGGGGGCGATCCCGAGCCGTTTACGTACAACGGTGGTCGCGTCGATCCCGGCGAGTCGGCAAACGTTCGGTACGGTATCAGCGAGACGTATCTGGGCGACCCCGTCAGGATCCCGGTGACGATCGTCAACGGCGAGCATCCGGGTCCGACGGTCTTTCTGTCTACGGCGGCCCACGGCGACGAACTCAACGGGATCGAGGTCGTCCGCGAGGTGGCCCACGACTGGGACCACTCGGCGCTTCACGGGACGCTCGTCTGTCTCCCCGTGTTGAACGTCCCCGGCTTTCTCGCCCAGGAGCGGTACCTGCCGATCTACGATCGCGACCTCAACCGATCGTTCCCGGGCCGGGAGGGATCGACGAGCGCCCGACGGATGGCTCACCGTATCTTCACGAACTTCATCGAACCCTGCGACATCGGGCTGGATTTCCACACCTCGACGCGTGGCCGGACGAACATGCTTCACGTCCGGGCGAACGTCGAGCACCCGATCGTCGCCCGGGTCGCCAACGCCTTTAGCTCGAACGTCATCATCGCCGGTGAGGGGCCGTCGGGAACGCTTCGACGGGAAGCCACCGACGCGGGCGTGCCGACGATCACGATCGAGATGGGCGAGGCCCACCGCTTCCAGCGCCGGCTCATCGACCGCGCACTGACCGGCGTCGCCAGCGTCCTCGCCGAGTTCGGCTGCCTTCCCGACTCGACGGTACACTGGCCCGGCTGGCGTACCGTCATCGACGACGACGACGAGAAAACCTGGATCCGCGCCGACGCCGGCGGCATCGTCGATATGAAACGTGGTCGTGGCGGGCTCGTCCGCGAAGGAGAAGCGATCTGTACGATCACGAACCCGTTCAAGGAGGAAGACGACATCGAGACGGTCGACGCGCCGTTTACCGGCCTCATCGTCGGCGTGCTCGAGAATCCCGTCGTCTACCCCGGGAATCCCCTGTGTCACCTCGTCGGGCTCTCGGAGGATACGTTGACCGCACTCGAGCGCGAGCGAGAACGCAGCGACGCCAGGCGTCGCTCCCGCGCACGATTGCGGGAGTAACCGGCGAGAACACGACGGCGCTTGTAGTTCCCGAAAACCATACGACGCGTGACAACTACCGGCCCGAACGAGACTTCCGCGAGTCGTCTCGGCGAACACCGAGTTGAAACCCCGTCGTCTGTCGTCGATCGATTCCACAGTGACGGTAAACGGGAGCGATAAAAGTAACTTCTATACCCCCACGGTCAAACGGTCCACATGAGCGCATGAGTCAGTCTTACAATCGCGGCCTCGTCGAGGATTTCGGCCGCTGGAAAGAGTTCACAGCCGGGATGTGGGCGTGGATCTTCCACAAGTTCACCGGGTGGATGCTGATCGGGTATCTGTTCACCCACATCGCGGTGTTGAGTACGGCTATCGGCGCGGCCGGGGACACCGCGGCGATTCAGGCAGAAACCGACATCTACACGACGACCATCCAGGGTCTCGAGGAGCTGTTCATCGTCCGCGTCCTCGAGGTCGGCTTGCTCGCCGTCGCCGTGTTCCACATCCTGAACGGGCTGCGGCTGCTGATGGTCGATCTCGGTATCGGCCTCGAAGCACAGGACAAGAGCTTCTACGCCTCGTTGATCCTGACCGGCGTGATCACCGTGGCTAGCGTCCCGACCTTCATGAAGGGGGTGGGCTTCTAATGGCCGAACGCTACAGTTCGTTCGTTCCGGGCGGGACGGCGTGGCTTCTACAGCGAATCACGGCAGCGTTTCTCGTCGTCGTGCTCGCGTTCCACTTCTTCCAGTTACACTTCGTCAACCACGCCGCTGACGTTACATTCCAAGGAACACAGGCTCGAATGTCGAACGTCGGCTACTTCCTGACGATGGTGTTGTTCCTGATCGCAGGCGCGTTCCACGGCCTCAACGGCGTCTACAACGCGCTGGTTAACCAGGGTCTCGATGGTACCCCCAAGAAGGTAGTGCTCGCAGTGCTTACTATCGCTGGCGTCGCATTGGTCGTCCAGGGAACCTACGTCGCACTCGCCATGGCGGGGTGGACCTAACATGAGTACACAACAACAAGAACCCGAGACGCAGGAAGCACCGGAAGACCCGGAGATGAAAGGGGCCCAGTCGCCCCAGGACCGACGACTCGCGGAGAAAGAGTCGGGCGCGATCGACGAGGAGTCGGAGAAAAAGGCGGAACTCGAGGGCGAGACGGTACACATCAAGGTGTTCCGGTACGACCCCGAAGTCGAGGGCAAGCAGGAACCCCGCTTCGACGATTTCCACGTCCCCTTCGAGAAGGGGATGACCGTCCTCGATGCGGTCATCTACGCCCGCGACGAGTACGACTCCTCACTGACGTTCCGTCACTCCTGCCGGCAGGCCGTCTGCGGTTCCGACGCGTTTTTCATCAACGGCAAACAGCGACTGGCCTGCAAGACACAGCTCTCCGAACTCGAGCAGCCGGTTCGTATCGAACCGCTGCCCCACCAGGAGGTCGTCAAGGACCTGGTCGTCGACATGGGTCATTTCTACGACCAGATGCACGCGGTCGAGCCGTACTTCCAGGACGAGGATACGCCCGAGGTAAGCGACCTCGAGGAGCAACACCAGAGCCCCGAGAACCGCGAGAAGATCAAGATGTCCTCGCGGTGTATCTGGTGTGGCGCGTGTATGTCCTCGTGTAACATCGCGGCCGGCGACAACCAGTATCTCGGCCCGGCAGCGATCAACAAGGCCTACAAGTTCGCGATGGACGACCGGGAAAGCGAGGAGATCAAAGAGCATCGACTCCGCATCCTCGAGCAGGAACACGGCGTCTGGCGCTGCCAGACCCAGTTCTCCTGTACCGAGGTGTGTCCGAAAGACATCCCGCTTACCGAGCACATCCAGGAGCTCAAGCGGGAAGCGGTCAAGAAGAACCTGAAGTTCTGGTAATATGTACGAACACGACGTTATCGTGGTCGGCGCTGGCGGCGCTGGCCTCCGAGCCGCAATCGCAGCGCACGAGGCGGGAGCCGACACGGCACTCGTCTCGAAACTCCACCCGGTCCGCAGCCACACTGGCGCGGCCGAGGGCGGGATCAACGCCGCTCTCCAGGAAGGCGACGACTGGGAGCTGCACGCCTACGACACCATGAAAGGGTCGGACTACCTGGGCGATGCCCCAGCAGTCGAGACCCTCGCACAGGACGCCCCCGAAGACACCATGCGACTGGAACACTGGGGAATGCCGTTCTCCCGCGAGGAAGACGGCACCGTCTCCCAGCGTCCGTTCGGTGGCCTCTCGTACCCGCGGACCACCTACGCCGGTGCCGAGACCGGTCATCACCTGCTGCATACCATGTACGAGCAGGTCGTCAAACGGGGCATCCAGGTCTACGACGAGTGGTACGTGATGAACCTCGCGACGACCAACGAGCCGGACCCGAACGACCGCGAGTGTCACGGCATCGTCGCCTACGACGTCCAGTCCGGCAACATTGAAGGGTTCAAGGCCAACGACGGCGTCGTCCTCGCGACCGGCGGCCCCGGCCAGGCCTTCGATCACACCACGAACGCCGTCTCCTGTACCGGCGACGGTCACGCGATGGCGTATCGTGCGGGCGTCCCGCTCGAGGACATGGAGTTCATCCAGTTCCACCCGACCTCGCTTCCCTCCACGGGCGTGCTCATCTCCGAGGGCGTCCGCGGCGAGGGTGGTATCCTCTACAACAGCGAGGGCGAACGGTTCATGTTCGAGTACGGCTACGCGAACAACTCCGGCGAGCTCGCCAGCCGCGACGTCGTCGCCCGCGCCGAACTCACCGAGGTCGACGAGGGACGGGGCATCGAAGACGAGTACGTCCACCTCGACATGCGCCATCTCGGAGAGGAACGCATCGTGGACCGACTCGAGAACATTCTGCACCTCGCGGAGGACTTCGAGGGCGTCGACGGGCTCGTCGAGCCGATGCCGGTCAAGCCCGGCCAGCACTACGCCATGGGTGGCATCGAGACCGACGAGAACGGTCAGACCAACATCGACGGCCTCTACGCGGCCGGCGAGTGTGCCTGCGTCTCCGTCCACGGCGGTAACCGCCTGGGTGGAAACGCCCTCCCCGAGCTGATCGTCTTCGGCAAGCGCGCGGGTCGTCACGCCGCCGGCGAAGACCTGGGCGAGCCCGAGATCGAGACCGGCTACACGGGCGACATCGAGGACGAAGACGACGCCGGGTTCCCGGTCACGCCCGGCCGAGCCGGCCTCGACGATGTCGACGAGGCGATCGCCTCCGACGGCGGCGTCACCGCCGACGCCAAGGGGCTGCTCGAGCGTGCCGTCGAGCGCGAACGTGATCGCGTCGAACGCCTGCTCGAGCGCGACGAAGGCGTCCAGCACGCCGAAATCCGTTCGAAGCTCCAGCAGGCGATGACCGACTACGTCAACGTCTTCCGGACCGAAGACGGCGTCAAGAAGGCACTGAAGATCATCCGCGAGTGTCGCCAGGAGTACCAGAACGTCTACGTCGACGACCCGTCGCGGACGTTCAACACGGACCTTCAGCACACGATCGAGACGCGGAACCTGATCGACGTGGCCGAGACGATCGCACTCGGCGCGCTCGTTCGCAACGAGTTCCGTGGCGCACACTGGCGACAGGAGAACCAGCGACGTGACGACGAGAACTGGCTCAAGCACACGATGGTCTCGTGGGACGGTGGCGAGCCGTCGGTCTGGTATCGCCCGGTCATCCTCGAAGGCGAGGAGAAGACCTACGAACCCAAAGAGCGGAGCTACTGACTCGAGGCCGTTCCGGCCGCTCATCGCGCTCCTCCCGGCCCGGATTCCTGGAGATCGATCCGTCGGCGGTTTTCTCACTGCACCGATCGAGCGTCGGATACCAGCAGGGCTATCCGTTCACCGCCGATACGTTCGCCCGATGACGCTCGAGCGATTCGTCTACGCGAACCTCGTTCTCGCGCCCCTGGTCGTCGCGGCAGGCTACTACTTCTGGGAGTCGATCCCGGTGTTGGTCCTCCCGATCGGGGTAGCGTACCTGACGTTCGTCTTCCTGATCTCGTTTGGCTGGCTCCTCTCGAACGCGTCGCTGGCGATTCGCTCGTCGTGAGGCCGGAGTCGCGGAACGGACCCACAGAGATAAGAGGGGCGAGCGGGTATCGTGGGCCGGTATGTTGCTGTCGGGGACAGTGATCGTCGACGCCGAGACCGTCATCGACGACGGTGCCGTCGTCGTCGAGGACGACCGGATCGTCGCCGTCGGGGGGCGTACGGACTGTATCGATCGCTATCCGGGCCACGAGCGCCACGAGTACGACCTGCTCGCGCCCGGCACCGTCGGGGCACACGTCCACTCGGTCCAGAGCCTCGGCCGGGGCATCGCCGACGACACGGCGTTGCTCGAGTGGCTGTTCGACTACGTCCTCCCGATGGAAGCCTCGCTGTCGGCTGAAGAGATGCGCGTGGCGGCCGAGCTGGGTTACCTCGAGCTGATCGAGAGCGGGACGACGACCTGTATCGACCACCTGTCGGTCCACCACGCGGGGGAAGCGTTCGAGGCAGCCCGCGACCTCGGCCTCCGCGGGCGGCTCGGCAAGGTGATGATGGACAAAGACGCGCCGGACGGGCTGCTCGAGGACACCGACGACGCACTCGGGGAAAGTGAACGGCTCATCCGGGAGTACCACGGCGTCGACGACGGACGGATTCGGTACGCGTTGACTCCGCGGTTCGCCGTCAGCTGTACCGAGGCGTGTCTCCGAGGCACCCGGGACCTAGCCGACGCGTACGACGGCGTTCGCATCCACACCCACGCCAGTGAGAACCGCGACGAAATCGCCACCGTCCAGGAGGAAACCGGACGCCGAAACGTCCACTGGCTCGACGAAGTCGGTCTGACGGGCGAGGACGTCGTCCTCGCGCACTGCGTCTGGACCGACGACTCGGAACGGGCGGTGCTGGCCGAAACCGGCACGAACGTCACCTACTGCCCGTCCTCGAACATGAAACTGGCAAGCGGCGTCGCGCCGATCCACGACTATCTCGACAGGGGGATCAACGTCGCGCTCGGCAACGACGGTCCCCCGTGTAACAACGCGCTCGACCCGTTTACCGAGATGCGACAGGCCAGTCTCCTCCAGAAGGTCGATCGCCTCGAGCCCCAGGCGCTGCCTGCACGCACGGTTTTCGAGATGGCGACTATAAACGGTGCCCGCGCGGCAGGCTTCGACCGCGTCGGCAAACTCCGCGAAGGGTGGAAAGCCGACGTGATCGGCCTCGAAACCAATATCACGCGCGGAACGCCGATCCACGACGTCCTCTCGCATCTGGTGTTTGCGGCCCACGGCGACGACGTGCAGTTTACGATGGTCGACGGCGAGGTCCTGATGGCCGACGGCGACGTGCTCGTGGCCGACGCCGACGCGATCCGAGCACGGGCTCGCGAACGTGCTGGCGCACTCGAGGTCGCTCCCTGACAACGGGGTTTGCCGAACCCCTCTTCGACGATCGACGTTCTCGGTTAGAGACCGAACGTACCGGTTAGGTCGACGCTCAGATCCAGTGCCTGGACGATCTTGTACCCCAGGTAGATTCCGACGATCCCCATCAGCCCCGGCAGCTCCGGCGGTGCGGGGATTGGAACGTCGAACAGGGCAAAGAAGCCACCGGTCAGGGCCCCAGTAAGAAGTCCGAGCAAGACGAGTTCGTAATTCATATCGGTCAACGGGCCGGCACGACCGAAAAGTCTCCGCTTTCAGCGACCAACCGCCGGTTTCGATCTCGAACCGCGAGTCGCGAACGTGTCGCTGCCGTCGGTCGTATTTCGACTATCGTCGACACTCAGTTTTATTATTGTCGAACCAATGAGCGTGTCGTATGAAGCTGAGCGCGGACTCCCCGTCAGCGCGGAACGTATCGATGCCCGACGACCTCGAGTCGCCGCGTGCGAAACTCGTCTACCTCTATCTCGGGGCGTACGGCAGCTGTCCGGCCGACCGGCTCTGTACGGACCTCGAGCTGTCGAAGAGCACCGTCCTTTCGATCACCGGGACGCTCAGAAAACGAGGTCACCTCGAGCGGACCGATGGCAAGTTCGAGCTGGCTGGAGCGTAAGGCTACAGTTCGATCCGCTCGACCAGCTGCTCGCGATTCTCGTTGGTGTTGACCGCGACGATCCGGATATCGTCCTCGAGCCCCGAATCCCGGAGCTTCGATTTCAGCAGGTTATCGACCTGGTAGACTCCCGCAGCGTTGGTCATCGCGATCTCGACCATCACGGGTCGGGTATCGCCTTCGTGGAGGGAGACGCGCTTGATGGCCTGACTCGAGAGGGTGTTGATCCCGCGGCCGCCGTGTTCGTACGGAATGCGCGAGCGGCCACTCTCCATGTCCAGCGCGTCGGCCACGCGGATGACACCGGCCTCGGTCGTCAGCGGTGTCTCGGCAGTGTGATGACAGAGGATCGCATGGAGGACTTCGCCTTTCACCCGGACGGTCTCCGAGAGGTCGTAAAACTCCGAGAGGACGCGATCGAGAATGTCCGCGGCGAGCGGGATCGAGTAGTAGACGTGTTCGTCCCGGTGGACGACGTGGCCGACGTCGTGTAGCGTCGCCGCGAGCGCGACGACGACCGCCTCGTCTTCCTCCGCAAGCCCCTGCTGTTTGGCGTGGAATTCGACGCCGCCGGCTTTCAGCAGGTCGTACAGACACAGTGCGCGGTTGCGGACGATCTCGATGTGTTTCGCGCCGTGATCGTTGTACTGCATCCGATCGACGGCGTTGACGTTCTGTGCCTCGAGGTACGTCTGTATCTCCTCGTCGTCGTCGACGAACTCGAGGACGCGGTTCAGTTTCTCGTCGGGGAACGCGTGCTCGTTGTCGGGAACGTACACGCGACGAGAGTCCGATTCGCTTGCAGAGTCGCTCATAGCTGAACGACGCCTGCCGCTTAGAAAAACCCTGTGCCGGCTCCGCAATACCGCGAAAACGCGGGTCGATCGTCGACCGACGGCCGTGGTCAGTTACGCTGCGTCTTCGGCGGCAGCCTCGACCTCGTCGTACTCCGGCTCGACGCCAGGGTCGTCGCTGACCCACGAGTAGGTGACCTCGCCGTCGGCGTCGATCACGAACACGGAGCGTTTGGCGACGCCGTGGACGCCCAGGTCGTCGAAGTCCATCGCGACATCGTACTCCTCGATAACTGCCTCGTTGAGGTCGCTGATGAGGCCGAACTCGAGTTCGTTCTGGGCACGGAACTCGTTGAGCGTGAAGGGGGTGTCACGGCTGACACCGTAGACGGTGGCGTCGACGTCGTCGAACGCGGCGAGTCGGTCCTGGAAGGTACACATTTCGTCAGTGCAGACGCTCGTGAACGCGCCGGGGAAGAACGCGAGGACGATCGGTGCCTCGTCCTCGAGGCGGTCCGACAGCGTAAACGAGGTGACATCGCCGTTGGCAAGCGGTGCGGTGAAATCGGGTGCAGCGTCTCCTGTGTCTACCATCGGTATCTAGTTTCGCGCCGAGGTGAAAGTCAGTTTCGTTACCGGACTGGCGTTTGCGATCCGAAGCGAGCCGGGGCTACAAGCGCAAGGGGCGAGCGGAACTGTCGTGACCAGGCTGCAATTCGTTGCGGCTGAACACCTCTCGAGTAGCGAGTAGCCCCTATATCTGGGACAAAGCACCAGCCTCCACGAGTGGAAAAGACCGTCAGTACTTGTGCTCGCTGGCGGGGAGATCGAGTGCGTCGTAGAACTCCCGATCGAGACGGTCACGCTGGGACAGCCACCGTTCGTACCCCGACCGGTCGTCCGGGTACGCCTCGTAGTGGCGTTCGTACTCGGCGACGTAGTTACGTGTCTGTCTGACAGTCAGGACGGCCTCAATTAGTTCGCGCTTGCTCACCCCGAGTGCGTCGAAGGTCCCCGCCCGAGACTCCGAGACGAAGTTCTTGAGGATGCCACTGCCCACGAGCAGCTTGTTTTTCAGACTGTCGACCTCCGCCGACGTGCCGACGATCTCCCGGAGCTCCGTCTCGGGCAACAGGGCGGTGAGCGCCCGAAGGGCCGACACGTCGATCGAACTCGCGGCGACGTTGTACGCGTCCCAGGAGGCGAGTTTCGCGGCCTCCCCGTGTTCGCGGTACAGCCAGCGGTTGTGCTCCCAGAGTCCGGCTTCGGAAACGTCCCCGTCCGCGACGGCTTGGGCGGCGGCGCGTCCAGCCGAGTACCCCGAGTAAGCCGCCCCACGGATACCCTTGCCCGTGATCGGATGGGTCGTCCCCGCTGCCCCGCCAGCAGCCAGGTAGCCCGGCGCGACCATCGAATCCAGCGGCCGACGAAGCGCGATCGCCGAGCCGAGTTTGTTCTCGGTGCCGAATCGCTCGGCGACCGCCGCACCCTGGTACTCGGACCGGTGCTCGATGTCCCGACGCAGGCGGTCCGCAAGCGGGATCGGCTCTTTGTTCATCTGGAACCCCAGCCCGACGTTGATCCGGGTCGGTGTCCGGGGGAAATACCAGATGTAGCCCATCTCCTCGAGTGGTTTCCCGACGATGGCGTCGTGGTACTCGACCGGCTCTTCGGTCTCGATGATTTCACGGTAGGCCGAACCGAAGTGAGTGAAGTGGGGGACCTCGAACGTCGACTCGCCGGCCGCGTCCAGCCCTTCGAAATCGATCAGGTCCTGCAAGATCGACTGTGCGCCCGCAGCGTCGATCAGGACGTCACACTCGTAGGTGGCCGGCTCACCGTCCCGAACCGCCTCGACGCCAGTGACCCGGCCGTTCTGGACGACATCGTTGACCACGGTATCGTAATGTTGCTCTACGCCGCAGTCGGCGGCCTGCTCAAGGAGGCGCTGCCCGAACTCGTACCGACCGACGACGTTGCTACCGTTCTCGTACGGTAACACCTTCCGAACGTCGAGTTCCTCGTCCCAGTATTCGATCCGATCGATGTTGTTGTCGACGAGGACGGCCTCGTCGTCGGCGATCGCGTCCATGTCGATCGGCCCCGGGTAGTTACTCGGGTCTCGCGGGCTCTTGATCGCGTCGCCACAGGCGATGAACCCGCCCCGGTCGCGCGGTTTGCGCTCTAGCTGGACGACCTCAAGCCCCTCGGCCGCTGCCGTCGCCGCGGCGAAACAGCCCGCTATCCCGCCCCCGACGACGACGATGTCGTACTGGTTGTGCGCCATTTGGTACTGTTCCTCCGTTCGGAAATGCGGAACGTAACTCTTGCTTTTGCGCTTTTGCGGTGCTTTGCGGACGACCGGAACCGAAAGCGAGGCCGTAGGGGCTCGTCTTCGCTCGGCTGTGTGCCTCGTCGGCACAGCCGTGACGCCGGCGTTGCGCGAGATCGTCAGCGACAGGTACGGGACGAGGGGATCGATTAAGGGCTAGGCGACCAACGAACAAGTATGAGTCTCCCCATCGACCCGACGACGATCGACCCCGACGAGTACGGAGAGAACCGCGCCGTCCTCGAGATGGACCACGACGAAGCGATCGAACACGTCCGCGAAGTCTGCGAAGAGGTCGGGTTCGGTATCCCCGCCGAGTTCTCCCCGTCCGAGTTGCTCAACGAGAAAGTCGACGCCGACCGTGACCCGTACTACGTGCTCGGGGCCTGCAATCCGGAGATCGCCGACCGGGCGCTCGACGAGACCCTCCGGATCGGGGGGCTCTTCCCGTGTAACATGATCATCTGGGAAGAGGAACCGGGACGCCAGCACGTCTACCACGTCTCGATTATGAAGATCGCACGACTGCTCGGGATGGCACCGGACAACGACGAGTGGGCAGCGATCGTCGACGAGACCGGCGACTACGTCGAGGAAACCTTCGAGCGACTCGACGCCGTCGAGACCGAGACCGCCGACTGAACCCCCACAGGTCGGGTCTCTACGGTGATCGCCTCGTCCCCTCAGGTTTTTGCTACGGCCTGACTGTCGGCGACGACTCGCGGTGATCGACCCCGTGGCGCGTCGAGATGTCAATACTTACGTATGCGACGAATCACCTCGAGACATGGACGTCCGTACCACGTTCTTTGGTCTCCTGCTCGTCGTGCTGGGAGCGATCGGCGCGCTCCTGGTCATGCCGCTGTTGCAGTACCTGATGGCAGCTGCCCTCCTCGCGTTCGTCCTGTATCCCATTCACAGGCGATTCGAGGAACGAATCGACGAACGGCTGTCGGCGCTTGCACTGACCGGGTTCGCTATCGTCGTTGCCGTCGTTCCGATCCTCTACTTTTCGATCGTCATCCTCCAGACGGTTTTCGAATTCATCGAATCGTTCGACGAACTGGCCGCGATCGAGACAGTCAGACAGACGGCCCTCGATGCCGGAATCGAACCGGAGGTCCTCGAGTCGATCGAGGCGGAGCTCCTCTCGGAGATCGAGGGGTCGCTCGGCGGAGCCGTGGAGGTCGTGTTGATGGAGGTCGTCGGGTTGCTGAACGCGAGCATCCGGATGAGCTTCGGGCTGCTCGTGTTAGTGTTCGTGCTGTACTATCTGCTGGTCGACGGCGACACGTTCATCGACTGGCTCAGCGCGGTCGCACCGCTTTCGGAGGAGGTCCGCAAAGAGCTGTTCGACGAGATCGAGGTCGTCACCTGGGCCGTCATCCAGAGCCACGTCCTCGTCGCACTCGTCGAAGGGGTATTAGGGGGACTCGGGTTCTACCTGCTTGGCGTTCCGAACGTCGCGTTCTGGACGGTCGTTATGATCGTGGTCTCGTTCCTGCCGGCGATCGGCGTCTGGCTGGTCTGGGGGCCAGCGGTCGTGTACCTTGCGATCGTCGTCGATCCTCTCCAAGCGATCGCGTTGTTCCTGTACGGAGTCGCCGTCCTCTCGGTTGTCGACAACTACTTGCGGGCGATCTTCGTCGACCGTGGCTCCGGTCTCCACCCGGCGGTCGTCCTCGTCGGAGTCATCGGTGGAATCTATCTGCTTGGCATCATGGGGCTGTTCCTCGGTCCCGTGTTGCTCGCGGTGTTCAAGGCCGGGTTGACGGTCTTCAGCCGCGTAAACTCCCACGGGGACGCACCAGAAAAGCGAGCCCCGAGCGCGGCGAATCCCGCGGAAGCCGAGTAAGGGTCCGAGCCGTTCACTGCCGATCGACGTCCGCACTCGAGGCGTCGGTCGAGGGTCCGGTCTGTCCGGCCGTTCGATCGGATTCACCGGGGTCGCCGGAGTCGTCGGGGTCGCCGTCCCGGCCGCCCTCGGCCGCCTTCTCGGCATCGTCGAGATCGGCCTGGAGCTTCTCGAGCGACTGGTCGGCGTCGTACCGGACGTAGCCGGCATAAAAGAGGACGATGCTGAAGAAGATCAACGGCAGTCCAAACAGCGCGAAAAGCGCCGTCAGAAGCGTCACCGGATCGCTGGGAATCGAAGCGACGAGTACCATTGCGTACGCGTCGGTTCCGGTCGTTCAAAGGCGTTGTCCCTGGATTCCGGTCCGAAGCTCTCGGACGGAACGACCGTCTCCCCACGGTCGACGGCCCAGCCTTGTGATGTCTCACCGATTCGGCCCCTGGTCAGTTCGATCGGCCGTACGCGTCGAGGTTCGCCTGCAGCCCGGCCGCGAGCTCCGACTTTCGCTGCAATCGGTCGTACGAGACCGGCAACTGCGTCGATACCTCCGCGACCGAACTGTGGAACGTCTCCGCCTCGCCGTACTCCCCCTCGAAGGCGTTGCGGACGCTCTCGCGGACCTGCCAGACGCCGACCGGGGCCCAGTAGTCGTCGGAGACTTCCCGCAAAACGAGACACTTCGCCTGGCGGCCGATCGACTCGAGGTGCTCTAACACCCCCAGTCGGGCGGCGTAGTAGGCACCTGCGGTCTCCTCGACGTAACTCGAGCGGCCCTCGTAGCCCTCGCTTGCGGCCTGGAGCCAGACATCGTCTTCGGGGTTGGGGTTCCAGATGCTGCCGGGGGCTTTCATCTCGACGAGTTCGAACTCCCAGTTGCCTGGGGCGAGGATCACCCAGTAACGGTTGCCCATATACTCGTTGGCCCAGACCTGAACCTCGTCGATGCTGGGCTCGTTTCGGATGCGACCCCGGAGAAACTGGCCGATCGTGTCGTCGACGGCGGTGATCGACCACCGCGTCGGGACGAGTCGGCGCTGTTCGGTCTCGCCGAGCGCGCCGGCCGAGAGGATCGAGTTGATGTCGTAGACGTCGAACCCGCGCCGGTAGAGGTAGGTCATTGCACCCTGGGCCTGCCAGTCGTCGTCCTCGAGGGTCTTCTTGACGGGTCGCGGGACGTAGGGGTTCTCCCGGAGTTCGGCGTTACGAGCGTTCGCGCGCGGGCCACGAGGGGTCGCGACGTCGGTCCCGGCGTCGAGTCCGAGATCGGGCGTGTCGTCGAGCCCGATCTCGAGGTCGACGGGGCAGTCGGCGATGGCGACCTCCCGCTGGACGCCGACGAACCCGTCCCAGGCGTCGTGAACCGACGGCGTCAGTCGGCTCGCGATCGACGGCGAGTCGACGTTCGCGCGCTTGTTCGAGTTCAGCAGTCCCGTCCGGCGCTGGAGGACGTCGTCGATGGCGTACCCCTGGCGGTACCAGTCGCCGTCGGTGACGTACTCCTCGGCGTCGCCCTCGTCGCCGACGGGCGAGAGCAGGCCGACGGGGATGTCGGGATAGTTCGACCGTCCGACGAAGATAGAGGGCGAGGTCGAGCCGACGAGCGTGTCACCGGAGAGTGCATCGTCGAACCGGCGCTCGAACGCTTCTAGGTGGTCGGTGATCTCGTAGGATTTCTCCTTGGCCAGCTGGCGGCGTCTGGCCTCCTCGTCGGGCTCGAGATCCTCGATGTACTCGTCGAGGCGCATTCACCGGACGTTGGTGGGGGCCGGGTTTGAATCTTGAGCTTCTGCCGACCCAGACGAGTATGGTGGCCGTTACTTACGGTTAGCTCACGAACGGGAAATCGTGGACGTCCTGCCTGTCGTCATCGGTATCCTCGCACTCGGGATCGGGGCCCAGATAGTCGCGAAGCGATTTCGGGTCCCCAGCGTCCTCTTTCTGATCGTCATCGGCGTCCTGGTCGGTCCGGAGGGGTTCGGCTTCGTGACGATCGAAACCTTCGGCGACGGGCTCGAGACGGTCGTCGGCCTCAGCGTCGCGATCATCATCTTCGACGGTGCCTTCCACCTCCGGCGCGAGAAACTCGAGCGAGCACCACAGGCGGTCCGCAGACTGACGACGATCGGCGCGGGAATCGCCTTCGCCGGCACGGCGGCCGCGGCCTGGCTCTTTCTCGGTACCGACTGGGAGATCGCGCTGCTGATCGCCTCGCTGCTGATCGCGACCGGGCCGACGGTGATCACGCCGATCCTCGACGTCGTCACGGTCCGAGAGCACGTCGAGGCGGCACTCGAGGCCGAAGGAATCATCAACGACGTCACCGCGGCGGTGCTCGCGATCGTCATCTTCGAGGCCGTCGTCGTCGGGGACGCGCCGGAACTGATACCGACCGGATTCCTGCAGCGGCTCGCTGCCGGGGTCGGCATCGGCGTCGTCGTCGCCGCCGTCGTCTGGTACCTGCTGGTCAAGGTCCAGCCGCCGGCCGGCGACGCGCCACAGATGGCACGGCTCGTCACGTTGACGGGAGCGCTCGTCTCCTTCGGGCTCGCGGAGTCGGTGTTCCCCGAAACGGGCGTCGCTGCCGCCGCGACGACCGGGATCGTGCTCGGGAACCTCGATCTCCCCCACCGGGAGGAGATCCTCTCGTTCAACCGCGACCTGACGCTCGTAGTGCTCGCGTTCGTGTTCATCTCGCTGGCGGCGCTGATCGACTTCGACTCGCTTTTCGGCCTCGGGACCGGCGGTATCGCCGTCGTCGTCGCCGTGACGCTGTTCGTCCGGCCGCTACTGGTGGCACTGTCGGCGACCGACCGTCAGTTCAGTCGCGAGGAACGGTTCTTCCTGTCGTTTGTCGGCCCCCGTGGGATCATCCCGGCCTCGGTGGCGACGCTGTTTGCCCTGCAACTCGAGGCTGCAGGGCAGTTCGAAGCCGCTCGGACGCTCGCGGGGACGGTCTTTCTCGTTATCTTCCTGACCGTGATTCTGCAGGCGGGCTTTGCCCGCCAGATCGCGGAGTACCTCGAGGTGATACCCATGCCAGCGATCATCGTCGGCGGCGGCCGGATCGGCCGGGCGCTCGCCACACGACTGGAGAAACGGGGCGAAAACGTCGTGCTCGTCGACGAAGACGAGACGGTCGTCGAACGGCTTCGGCAGGACGGATACACCGCCGTCGTCGGCGACGGGACGAGCCCGGACACGTTACGCGAAGCAGACATCGAGCGGGCACGGATCGTCGTGGCGACGACGGCCGACGACGACGCCAACCTGCTGGTTTCGCAACTGGCGCGGACGACCTTCGACGTGGAGACGGTCGTCGCCCGGGTGAACGACCCCGGGAACGTCGACGCGTTCGAAACGCTTGGTGTCCGGGCGATCGACGTCGCGAGCGCGACCGCGTGGTCGATCGACAACGAGATCGAACGGCCCGCCCTCGCCCACTGGATGACGGAACTCGGCGAGGGCCACGACGCCCAGGAGATTTCGGTCACCGCGACCGACCTGGTGGGCTCGACGATCGCGGACCTGGACGCCGAGATTCCGGACGGCGTCATCGTCGCCGTCATCGCCCGCGAGGGCGAGACCTACGTGCCCGAAGCCGACACCGCGCTCGAGGACGGGGATAGGGTGACGTTCATCGGGCGAGAGGACGCCGTCGAGGAGGCGGTACGGCGCTTCCATCCCCACGACTGAGACGGAGTGTTGTACCGATGTGCCGGTGCAACCGTGCCCCGAAGTGATTGTCCTAGAACTGACGGACAGAACCCCGTATGAGACGTGTACCGACGCGTCGATCGACGAACGACCGAACGTATTGTGCTGTGGCTAACGGACGGCAGAACACACGAAACGTACTCTCCCTGGACACCGAGTGAAGCTAAGCGGACGCCCGGACACCGTCTGGTGTCCGCGACGATCCGGTTATGTCAGAGGCACGGCCCCACCGGCGTTCGGGCACTCCATCGAACTCGACTGCGGGCCGCACGTCACCGTACCACGGGGTGAATAAAATACCCAGCAGGGCGTTTTCCGATCCAGAAAACACCCGGGGGATCGGACCAGTGCGAGCACGCGAAAGACAACCGTTAAAAACGCCGGGCGGGAAGGGAGGGGTATGAGTACGACGAACGACCGAGGAACGCGCTCGTGCGTCTCCTGCGGGCTCAACATCGCGGGAACGAACGCCGCGTCGTTCAAGTGCCCCGACTGCGGCCAGCAGATCTACCGCTGTGCCAAGTGTCGCAAACAGAGCAACCTCTACGAGTGCCCCGACTGCGGGTTCACCGGCCCATAACACTACTGCCATGGGAAAAGTAGCTGCCAAAATCAAGGTCATGCCGGACAGCCCCGAAATGGACCTCGACGCGCTCCAGGAAGACCTCGAGAGCGCGCTGCCCGAGGGCGCGAAGATCAACGGTGTCGAACGCGAAGAGGTCGCGTTCGGCCTCACCGCCCTCTATCCAACCGTGATCGTCCCGGACGGCGCGGGTGGGACGGAGACGGTCGAAGAGAACTTCACGGAGGTCGACGGCGTCGAAAGCGTCGACGTGGATAACGTCGGCCGGATCTGAGCGGAGCAGATCGGATCAGTTATTCTACGGGCCGGACGCACACTTCGTTTTCGGCCCCAGCTAACGAACGACGACGAGCCGCTGCACCCGTCGCTGCAAAACGCTGGCCACGACGGTAACAGCAAAGACCGACGACAGTCGTCGACGACCAGCGAAACCGAACAATTAGCGGGAATTACCCCCGGTGGCAATCGGAGCGGGGAGCCTACTCCTGGGCTTCGATCTGCTGTTGGAACTCCTCGAAGTCGACGTTCTCCTCGAGCGCATCGACTGCGCCCTCGAGGTCTTCGGCGGTCTCCTCGACGCCGTGGAACTCGACGATGTTGCCGGTCTCCTCCTGCCAGGCTTCGGTGTCCTCGTGGGTCGCCGCGTACTCGATGGCGTCGGCCAACTCTTGGCGGACGTCTTCGGGCGTTCCCGGCGGCGCGATCTGTGTGAGCCGGAACTCGCTGATGTACGCCATACTGTCGCCGTAGTCGGTAATTCGGTCGATCTCGGGGAACGCCGCGAACTCGGTGTCGGAGAGATTGACGACGGCACTGACATCGTCGCCGACGATGCTAGCCGCGGAGGTGTTCGTCGCGATACCGGCCGGCACCTCGTCGGAGAGGACGGCCTCGTTTACGTCGCCACCGCCGTCGTAGGGGACGGCGTTGTCCCACTCGAGGCCGTAGTCGTCACGCAGCAGATGCGAGATCGCGTGGCTGTCGTGGCCGACGCCCTGATACGCGAAGTCCTCGAGTTCGCCGCTCTGGTACGCATCCCGGAGGGAAGCGTAGTCGTCGATGTCGTGATTGTCGTTGACGATGATCGTGTAGCCGAAGATTCCGGAAATAGAGATCGGTTCGAAATCGCTTGGCTCCCAGTCGGTCTCCTCGAGCCGCCAGGCGAACTGCCAGCTCGGCGTGTTCGCCGTTCCGAACGTGTAACCGTCCCCGTCCTGGCTGGAGAGCCACTCGATACCGAGCAGACTGCCCGCACCGGGACGGTTGTCGATCTCGATAGGTTGTCCGAGTTCCTCCTCTGCCAGCGGAGCGAGCTGGCGTGCGTACGCGTCCGTCCCGCCACCCTCGGACCAGGGAATCATCCACGTCACCGAATCCGTCGGGAACTCGTCGCCGCCGGCTCCGGTGTCACCGTCGCCGGACCCTTCGTCGTCGAGGCACCCCGCGAGGCCGGTAATCGAAACTCCTGCAGTCGCACCCAGTCCCTTCAGTACGTCTCGTCGATCCATACACCCCCGTAGCCCCTAGTTCAATGATAAGGGTGGCCGCCCATGCAAGAGTTACAGGTATCTCGTATACGAACGAACGATTATTTAGTATATCGGTTGACAAACGTATGTTATTGGTGCACGTGATAGGTGGTGTCGTGGGTGCTTGTGGCATTTCTATCGCGGAGCTGGTGGCCAGTTCGGCTCGAGTCGAACGAACTCGATCCGACGGATGACTCCGTACTGCGGTCCTCGGGGGCAGCGGTCCGTCTCGATCGAGCGTCCGTTTCGTCTCCGGATCGACCGTCACGAGGTACTGTTCGAGCAGGTCCGGGAACTCCCGACCACGGATGGATCGCAGTCCGAAGTCTTCGGTCCAGTCGATGATCCTCGTGTCCTCGTGACGACGCCGGCGTCGAGTTCGCGGGCGAGGATCAGGAGATCGAAGTCCTCTCTCGAGTCGAGTATGCCCGTTCCGCGCGTCGAACCGCGTTCTCGGAAACTCGGAGCCCGCGGTCGACCCGGTCGCTCATCTCGTCGACGAAGCTGTAGACGACGTTTCCCGGAATCTCGATCCCGTACCGGTCCGGATGCTTGCGGACGACCCAGGTGTTGAGCTTCGAGTAGACCTCTTCGTCGACGTCTCGAGTATCGAGCATCGTCGTGAGTTCGTCGTGAATCGTCGGCGGGACGTAACAGGTAATTCCGAGGTTGAGCCAGGCATGGCTCGAAGTTCGTCCCGCGTGGAAAACACGTGAGCCGTCGGCCCGGGCTACCGATCCGACGCGGACGACCCGGCGTCTTCGTGAGGTCGCGTCCCTCCACCGGCCCTGGTGGATGGGTCGGGACGCGACCTCACGCTCGAGACACTCTCCGAGTCGATCGCCGGCAGTCGTTCGACGGTCCCGCGTTCGAGCGCAGTCAGACACTCTTCGACGGAGTAGGTTCGTTCGTCGTCCGAACACGGGGCAACGCACTCGAGGGTGTCACCCGCATATACGGCGGCACAGACGGCTGGAACGCGAAGCTCTTCGAAGGTGCCGTCGCTGGTGTTGGTACTGGTGCTGGTACTGGTGTTGGTACTGGTACTGGTACTGGTACTGGTGCTAGTGCTAGTGCTGGCGCTGGCTCCCGGGCCAGCGCTTCCCTCACAGTCCCGACCCGTCTCGAGCAGTGACGAGGTCCGTCGACGCCTGAACGCCGGGCCGAGGCTGTAGCCTTCCTGCTGGGCCCACGACCGGAACGAGGCCACGGTGGCAGTCACCGAGGCTGGCCCGTCGGCGATCGTCTCCAGCGCGGGCCGTACCGAGCACCACGTCGTCACCGTGACGTCAGCAACGTGGTCTATCTCCTCGAGCTGGCGCGCCCTGTCGACCAGCGACCGTATCCGAGTCACGGCTTCGGACGGGGCACGAGCGCGGAGGTAGAGGTCGACTCGAACCGGTTCTCGCGGACGGGTATCGGTTGCAGTCATCGTTCGAAGGGAAACAGCGTTACTATCGCCGGCATCGCCGCTGGGGTTAAAGGTATCAATCCGTCACTCGCTCCGACTCTCGCCGTCGCGCTCAGGTCATCGCTCGAGAACGACGACGGATACGACGTGACCGCGTGACCGAGTACAAACTGAAAAGAACGGTTACTGATCGGGCTGTCGGTCAGGGTCCGCACCGAGGTCGGCTTCGGAGACGATCTTCGCGCCCGGTTCCGAGAGTTCGACGGTAACGTCCTCGGGAATAGCCTTGCTGATCTCGTCGACGTTGCCGGCCAGTACCGTCAGGATGTCGTCCGGGTTGGCGTACAACAGCATGGTCCCGTCCTGGCCCTCGGCGACGAGTTGGGTGTCGTTCAACACGACCTGGTCGTTCTGGATCGTCGCGGCGACGACCGGCAACGCCGCCGGCTTGCCCGGTTCGTCGTCGCGGACCTTCCGGATGTGAACGTCGTCGAGGTCGAGTACGTGCTTGTACTCCTCGATCCGCTCGGCGCAGGTGACCATGTCCTGCAGGAGGGCCGTTTTCCCCTCGTGACCGGGATGATCGCCATCGAGGCAGTGCTGGCAGACGCGGAGTTCGAGTCGCATTACTCGGCCGTTATCGCTGGACACCGATGAGAATTCCGTTTCCGCTACTTTCCCGGTCGACGATCCGCTCTCTCACCTCGGTTCGAGGTTCCACTCGCGACCCCCGTGTTCGTCTCTCAGGACCCACGTCTCGTCGACGCGAGCCTGTCAGTCCCACGTCGCCGGGCGGTTTCTTTGTCTGCGGGATCGTACTGGCCGATATGGCCGACCGCGACGCTCCAGAGGGCCGCGAGGGTTCACGCTCCGGCTCGGAGCCCGACCCTGGCTCCGGGTTCGACGCCGACGCCCTGCTCGAGTGGGGCTATCACAAACGGCTCGGCATCGGCCGAGCCGCGTTCCGGCAGCTCGCCGAACACCTCGAGGAACGCAGTTACGAGGGGCGCACGTACCGTCACGTCCCCGACAACCGCCCTCCCCTTCGACTACGGCCAGGCGCTTATCTTCCGGCGGCTACTCATACTGCCTGCCAAAACAATGCACACCGATCGCGTCTCGAGACGCCGTCGAGTTCCGCGACGGGCGTCGAGACGCGATCGGTGTGTACTGACTGTTGTCCAGTCGTCTCAGGGAAGCGTTTCAGTCGATCGAGTTCGACGACGAGACGGAGCCTGCGAGCACGCTCACGAACTCGGGAGGCGATCCTGTTGTCGATACGTGATACCGTCGAGACGGTCCGCGAGGGCGACCGCGTCGTCACCTTCCGCAAACTGACACAGTCGACAAACGACAAGACGAAAAACTACCTCGAGGGGGAGATCGTTCGGGAGTGATCGGGTTTGGGGTGGCGAACTCCCGCGGTTCGCCGGGAGCGGTCAGTCCAGATACCCCTCCCACAGCGGGATGTCCGCGTACTTGTCCCCGCGATCACAGAGCATCACGACCGTCACCGACTCCTCGGTGAGGTCGCCGTCGGCGGCGAGCTGGTGGACGGCCTGGATACCGGCCCCACTCGAGGTGCCGACGACGAACTGCCCGTCGACCCGGAGATGTCGATCGACGGTTTCCGGATCGTGTTGGCCCCGACTCCGAATCCGAACGTCGCGGTCCAGATACCGGTTTCGGAGGTCTCGAGCCCGGTCGTAGGCGTCGCTCGTCGAGACGTACTCCTTGCGATCGAGGACCGACTCGTCGTACGTGTCGGGGTGGTAGTGGTCGCCCGTCCGGAGGAATTTCAGCCCGTCGATGGCATGGAGGGGCTCGGCGGGCTCGAAGCCGACGACGGTGATGTCGTCGCCGCGGTCGTGCAGTCCCCGGCCCGTCCCGGTGATCGTGCCGCCGGTGCCGGCCCCCGCGACGAAGTGGGTGACTGCGCCGTCGGTCTGGGCGAGGATTTCCCTGGCGGTCGTCCGCTCGTGCGTTCCCGGATTGTCGGGGTTCTCGTACTGGTTCGGTCGGTAGTAGCCGTCGGGCTCCGCGGCGATCAGTTCCTCGCAGCGCTCGATGACGGCGTCGTAGCCGAGGTCGGCGTCGACGAAGTGGACCTCCGCGCCCGCGTCCCGGACTGCGTCGATCTTGCCGCTGCTGGCGTTGTCCGGCATCACGATCTCGACGTCGTACCCGCGGGCAGTCGCGAGGCGGGCGATCTCGCTGCCCGTGTTTCCCGAGGTGGGTTCGATGATCGTCGTCTCCGAATCCTCGGGGTCGAGTTCGCCCCGCTTTTCCGCTCCATCGAGCATGCCTTTGGCGATACGGGACTTGACGGAGCCACCGCCGTGTGGCGCGTCAGGGAGGTTGAACCACTCCGCTTTCCCGTAAACGGTGCCGGGAACGTCGACCTCGAGTTCGAGCAGCGGAGTCTCGAAGATGGTCGACTCGTCGACGGCGATGTCGACTCCGTGCTCGGTTCCGCCGGCCACATCGTCCGGCGTCCGCTGGTCGGTCATACCGGTCCTTGTTACGGTACGAATATGGGTTCGACGGAACCGGCCGTCTCCGCGGCCGTCTCGGTTCCGGGAGAGCGGCGCTCGTCGGCGTCGATTCCTCTCGTCGTGCTCGCTCGAGGCGGAGACGGCGCGTTCGGTCGATGACGGCCTGCGGAGCGGGGCCAGGACGGCGTCGCAGATACGAGAGAGAACTGACCCGGCCGAAAGCTGTTAACGGTCTCCGACACCAACTCGAACCGGGATCACATGAGCAAACCGACCTGGGACGACGTCGTCGACCTCCCGGAGGAAGACGAACTCGACGACGAGACGGCCGAACAGCTCTACGAGGAGGCCGACGAAGTCCAGGACATGACCGGCGAGGTCTGTCCGTACCCGCAACTCGAGGCCAAGAAGGCGATCCAGGGCCTGGAGTCGGGTGACCTGCTCGTCCAGGAGACCGACCACGTGCCAAGCACCGAGAACGTCCCGAAGGCGGTCGAAGACCTCGCCGACGCGAAGGTCTGGAAGAGCGGATCGGGGCTGTACCGGATTTTCCTCTCGAAGAAATAAAAGCAGACGCCGAACGAAACGTAACTATGGTCGAAGAAGTCACCCCGGAAGAAGTCAAGGAAAAGCTCGAAGACGACGACGTACAGGTCGTCGACATCCGTCCGGAGTCG
>NZ_AOMA01000044.1 GCF_000337895.1 Halobiforma nitratireducens JCM 10879 | reverse complement strand
ATCGACACGCTGGCGACCAGCGACGCGCGGTCGGCGTACAAGGCTCTGCTCGAGTTGGCAAGCGAGCACGCCGTCACGCGGCGGGCGGCCGATCGGATTCGGGTACTGACGCCGTTGTCTACCCGTGAGGCGATGGAGAACCGTCTCGACGACGTGCTCGCAGCCCGGGACGCCTGGGCGGCGCTGTCCGAGGACGATCGCGAGGCCGTGCTCGCGGCCTACGACAGGTACGACGAGCGCGAAGGGAGCGAACGGGCTGCCGTGGACGCTGCACTCGCCTTGCTCGAAGCCGGCGTCGATTCCGGCCCGTTCGCCGCGATCGCCGACCTCGAGCGCGAGACGCTCGAGGGGGCTGCAGAGGCCCTCGCAGCGCTCGAGGGGTACGACAGCGATGCCGACCCGAGCCGTCTGCGCGTCCGGGACGGGGCCGATGACGAACTCGACCGCCTGCGGGAGACCCTGGGTGCGGTCGAAGACGTAGACGCAAACGCCCTCGAGGTGATCGAAGAGCTACGTGCCGACGGGGTCCGCGATGTCACGGAGTTTCGGACGGCCTTCGAGGATTACCTGCTGTCGGAGACCGACGTGACGATCGACCGCGTGCGCACGGCGATGCCGACCGACGCCACCGACGCCACCGATTTCGTCGGCGAAACGCTGCGGTCACTCCGGACGGAGCTTACCGCATCGATCGACGAGCGCGAGGAGACCGTCGCCGCCGACTATGACGAGACGCTCACGGCGGCCCGCGAGGCCGTCGATCGAGCCGTCGAGGCCGTCGACGACGTTGCCCTCCAACTCTCGCTTGCACGGTTCGCACTCGAGTACGACTGTTCACGCCCCTCGTTCGTCGATCCCGACGGGGACGGAACCCCTACCGTCTCGGTCGTCAACGCCCGGAACCTCACGCTGGCGGCTCGCGACGACGAGTCCGTCCAGCCCGTCACCTACGCGCTCGGCGAGCACGGTGTGGCGTCGGTACCGGACGAGATCGACATCGATCCCGACCTCGAGCTACCCGGTAGTGAACGCGTCGCCGTTCTCACCGGAGCCAACAGCGGCGGGAAGACGACGCTGCTCGAGACGCTGTGTCAGGTCGTCCTGCTGGCGTCGATGGGACTGCCCGTTCCGGCCGACCAGGCCGAAGTCACGCCCGTCGACTCGCTGGTCTTCCACCGCCGGCACGCGAGTTTCAACGCCGGCGTCCTCGAGTCGACGCTGCGTTCGATCGTGCCGCCGCTGACTTCGGGCGGACGGACGCTGATGCTAGTCGACGAGTTCGAGGCGATCACCGAACCGGGAAGCGCCGCGGACCTGTTGCACGGACTGGTCACCCTGACCGTCGACCGCGATGCGATGGGTGTGTTCGTCACCCACCTCGCGGACGACCTCGAGCCACTGCCGCCGGAAGCCCGCGTCGACGGGATTTTCGCGGAGGGACTCGACCCCGACCTCGAGTTGCGCGTCGACTACCAGCCCCGGTTCGACACGGTGGGTCGGTCGACGCCGGAGTTTATCGTCTCGCGGCTGGTCGCAAACGCCGACGACCGCAGCGAGCGGGCGGGCTTCGAGACGCTGGGCGAAGCGGTCGGCAACGACGTGATCCAGCGAACGCTCGCGGACGCACGCTGGACCGGCGAGAGCGGAACGGACTGACTTGAGCGGCCGAACACGGGTGGTGGCTTCGATCGCGAGCTGTGCTGTCTCGAGGGCTCGAGGGCTCGAGGGCTCAATCTTCGCTCAGTTCGTGCCGTCTCCACCGTCGCGTTCGTCACGGCCCTCACCGTCGTCCTCGTTTTCCGACCCATCGGGGACGAACGGGCCGAAACCAAAATCGGGGGACGGGTCTCGGTCCGTGCCACCACCGCTCCCGGACTCGGAGTCGTCGTTTTGCCCGCCCAACCACCCGTCTCTGGTCGTGCCGACCGGGTCGGTGCCGACACCCCCTGGCTCGCGGTTCGACTCTCGGTCTCGTGGACTCCCGTCGACGTACGTATAGACCGTTCCGTTCCGATCTTCACAGACCCGCGCCTCGAGATACGCCTGGGCTGCCCGCCGCGAGAGCGCACCCATCTCGATCGCGTCAGCGAGAGTCGTCTTCGTCGCCCGGAACCAGATTCGTACGTGGGGGTCGTCCGCTCCGTCTGCGCCGATGATCGCGCCCCGGCCGCTTTCGCGGCCGTCGCCCCACTCGAGCCAGCAGACGCGGTAGGATTCGACCGCGTAGCTCCGTCCCGGATCGACGAGGTACAGTGCCTCGTAGATACATGGGTCGAGGAAGTCCGTGAGGATGCGTTCGCGCGCGATCGAGTCCGCGAGGAGTCCGGCGTCGACTGCGCCGTCCGCGAGCGGCGTCCGGTCGCGGATGTCGTCGCCAAGCGAGAGGTCGTCACCGCCCCAGTGGCTGTATCGCAGGTCGTAGAGGCGATCCGGACGACGGTAGGCGACGAGGGCTCTATGTCCCATCCTTGCCTCCGGACTCGGTGTCGAGATCGAAGTCGAGGTCGGGTTCGGTTCGTCTCGGTCCCCGTCGGTGCCGGCCGCGAGATTTACCAGTCAAGGCGGGCGATCGCTGCCGCAGTCGGGACGCGCCGAAACGATCCACGGGACGATCGACGGCCGTGTCGTCGGTGCGGTCGGGATGCATCGCCGGCTTTGGTCCGATGCCCGTACTTGAACTTGTGGGTGAAAGCGTGCGGACCTCGAAGCGACCGCCGTCGGACGGCGAGCACAACCCCGAAAACCCCCCACCACGTAGATCGTCTCGACATCGAATGGAACCGGATACGGAGTACGACGCCGTCGTCTTCG
>NZ_AOMA01000043.1 GCF_000337895.1 Halobiforma nitratireducens JCM 10879 | reverse complement strand
GTCGTGAGACCGGTCAGGACCGGCCGCTACCCGTCTCGATTTCGAACCGGGCACCGTCGGTCGCCGCGCTGTCACTGTCGGTGACGGTGATCTCCCACCCGTGGGCGTCGATCACTTCGGAGACGATCGCGAGACCGAGCCCGGTTCCGCCGTCACCGGAGTGACCCGGTTCGAAGACGAGGTCGCGTTCGTCCGGCGGGATGCCGGGACCGTCGTCCTCGACGGCGAACCCCGGCCCGTCCTCGAGGTCACGAACTCGAACGGTCACCGTCGTCCCCCCGTGGCTGACGGCGTTTTTAAACAGGTTCTCGAACAACTGCTGGAGCGAGTGGCGGTCCGCCATCACGGCAGCGTCGGTCTCGATGGCCAGCGTCGCCGTCCCCGGTGTGACCGACGACCAGACCGATCGTGCCGCCCTCTCGAGGGAGACGCGTTCGATCTCCTCGACGAGGTCGTCGCCGTGGGCCCACGTCGAGAGACCCTCGATCAACGCTTCCATCCGCTCGTGGGCCTCACAGACGCTGTCGAGATGTGCGTTTCGGACGACCCGATCCTCCTCGTCCCGTGCGAGGTCGAGATAGCCCTGCGCCGTCGTCAGCGGCGTCCGGAAATCGTGGCTCACGAACCGTGCGAAGTTGTCGAGTCGTTCGTTCTGGCGCTCGAGTGCGGCCTGGCGCTCGATCCGCTCGATCGCCGTCAACATCGCAGTGACGAGCAGTTCCGCGTGTCTGCGGTCGTGCTCGTCGAAGGACCCGGTTTCGGTTGCGATCCCCTGGAAGATACCCCAGTCGCCGATGGGGACGGTCACCGCCGAGCGGATGACGTCGTCGGTCGGCTCGCTGCTCTCGTCTTCCCGGACATCGTCGACGATACACCCCTCACCGGTACGGTACACCCGGCCGGCGATCCCTTCGTCGGTCGTGAACGGCCGATCGCCGACCTCTAGCGGGCCCGTCTCCGAGATCGCACGTATTTCGAAGTCACGCGGTTCGTCGATCCCGTCGCCCCGGTCGGCGTCCTCGGCGGGTGCCGCGAGCGTACACCAGTCGAACCCGAGGATAGTCACGGCCGTCTCGATCACGATCCGGTAACACTCCGCGGTCGATTCGGCGGCGTAGAGCCGGTTGGTCGAGTCGTGGAGTCGCTCGAGGTCGGCGTTCAACTGCTCGAGGTCGCGCTCGCGGCGCTTGCGTTCGGTAACGTTTCGGAGGGTGAGCACCTGTCCATCGATCGAGGTCGGATCGGGGTCAGGGCCGGAATCGGAGTCGGAGTCGGAGTCGGAGTCGGAGTCCGGGTCGGGGTGGGTGTCGAAATCCGATTCGACCTCGGTCGCCTCGAGCCAGAGCCGCGTTCCGTCCGGACGGACGACGCGAAACTCGATCCGTGACGAGGGAGGAGACGGGCAACGAACGCTCGAGTTCGGCCCCACGGAGTCGAGCCGTTCCCCCACCCGCTCCCGGTCGACCGGCGCGATCCACTCGAGCAGTCGGTCGCCGACGAGGTCGTCGGGCACGTCCCCGAACACCCGCTCGCTCGCTGGGCTCGCGTACCGAACCCGTCCCTCGTCGTCCAGCAGGAGGACGACTTCGCGTACGTGCTCGAGGACAGTCCGAAACTCGTCCGCCGTCGGGGCGTCGTCAGTCACCATCAGTGACCTCCGCCGATGGGCTCGTCGGGACTGTTGGTTTGATTGCTATTCACGAGATATGATACCACATTCCCTGTCGTGATAATAGCATTTCGGTTACCAGAGACGATACCCGGAGAACCGGTGGTGTTTTGACGGTCCGTTCAAACCGACTCGTCCGGCTCGTGGCGCTCGCGCATACGCTTTGCCTCGCTCGCGTACCGCTCTCCCGTCTCGTCGTCGTCGACCGGTGTCAGTCGATCGGGTTCGACCTCGAGGGCGGCCGTGACCGTCGGCGCGTTCCGTGCACCGAATCGGTTGTATGCCCACTCTTTCGTGAGCCGATACTCCCCGTCGGTCGTTGCGTACGTAATTACCATGATGTTCGGCGAATCCGCCGAAAACGTTCGCTCGACCATCCAGACGCGAATCTGCTCTGGCTCGTCGGCCTCGTCGACACTCGCTGCGTTCGATTCGACATCGGGTGACGATACATCGGTCATACCGTTATAGCCCGTTGCATGTGCAAAATTAGTTGATGCTTGGTACCCGGATG
>NZ_AOMA01000042.1 GCF_000337895.1 Halobiforma nitratireducens JCM 10879 | reverse complement strand
GTCGGCGCGTCCCCAGCCACGCCGGAGCGGGTCTTCGTCGGGACATTCAAGCACGGGCTCTTTCGGAGCACGGACGGCGGCGACTCCTTCGACCGACTCCGGACGGAAGACGAGTTCGTCAGCGACGCCGTGACGTCGCTGGCGATCAGCCCGCACGATCCCGACGTCGTCTACGCCGGCACCGAACCGAGCCGCATCTATCGCAGCACCGACGGGGGAGACTCCTGGAGTCACCTCGATGGGCTCGTCGATCTGCCCTCCGCCGCGGCGTGGTACTTCCCGCCGCGACCGGACACCCACCACGTCCGCTGGCTCGAAGTCGACCCCTCCGACCCCGACCGACTCTACGTGGGGATCGAGGCGGGTGCGTTCGTCTACAGCGAGGACGGCGGGGAGACCTGGCACGAACGACCTGGAGGGTCGCGGCGGGACAACCACACCCTCGCGACCCATCCCGACCGCGAGGGGCGAGTCTATACGGCCGCCGGCGACGGATACGCCGAAAGCGACGACGGCGGCGAGAGCTGGGAGCATCCCCAGGAGGGGCTCGAGCATACCTACTGCTGGGGCCTGGCTCGCGATCCCGGCGACCCTGATCGCGTGCTCGTCTCGAGTGCAAGCGGGGCCATGAACGCTCACACGGCCGAGAGCGCGGCGTCGTACGTCTACCGAAAGGCGGGTGAGGAGCCGTGGGAACGACTCGAGCACCGGGGCCTGCCGACCGGCGAGGGTGTCGTTCGTGCGGTGTTCGATACCCCCGGCGAGGGCGGCGTGGTCTACGGCCTGCACAACCACGGGTTGTTCGTCACCGACGACTTCGGCGAGAGCTGGGAGCGTGTCGGGATCGAGTTAGACGAGGAACTCGAGAGCCAGTCACCCCGCGGTATCGCGGTACTCCCGTCGTAGTCGAGTCGAACGGCCGAACGTGATCGAAACGGTCAGTCTCGGCGCTCGACGCGTCAGCCGGCAGCGTTCGAGCGCTCGAGGACGACGACGATCGCGAGGGCGTGGACGGGTGCAACCAGCGTCGTACTGAGTACCGGCCCGGCAGACGGCAGCGGAACGCTCGCGAGCAGCCACGCCGCGAGACCGAGAACGAGCACGACGCCGAACAGCAGCCACCCGCGACCGCGCGTGAGCCGGTTGCTCACCCGGAGTGCTTCCCTCGGCGCGTAGCCGAGGACCAGCAGTCCCGGGACTACGAAGAGCCGGATCATGACGAGGAAATAGAGCGCCAGGGGGACGAGCCCGAGCAGTCCCATGTCCTGCAGGAGTGCGATCGAGCCCAACAGGCGCTGGAACAAGTCCATCGCGAGGACGAAGCCGAACAACGGGAGGATCGAGCCGACCCACGTTCCCATCCCGGAGCCGAGGTTGAGGAGTTCGGCTCCGATGGCCCGATGGAGCACGTACGCGCTGGCAACGGCGACCGCAAGCAGTGGCAGGAGGTAAGAAACGATCCCCCACGCCAGGTAGCCAAATCGAAGCCCGACGAACGACTCGAGCAGGGCGGACGTATGTGGGATGCCGGTCGGATAGCCGACGAACTCGACGCTGATCGAGATTCCGCCGTCCACCCGCAGCGGTTCGAACTCGAGGGTCGGAAGCGGATCGCGACGGCGCATCCAGTCCAGTGTGGCGAAGAGGAGCCCGACCGCGAGATACGGGACCAGCAGGAGCGGATCGCGTCGCAAGCGGCCGATTGCCGCCGTGACCGGATGCGGGGATGGGTTCGGGTTTCGAGATGGAGGCGAACGCGTCCCAGCCGACGGCTCGGAACCCGGGCGGTCCGGATCGTCCGATCCGGGAGACGAGGTTCCCACGCTTACGCACCTCCTGGGTCGTTCGCGTTCTGGTTCTGGTTCTGGTTCTGGTTCTGGTTCTGGTTCTGGTTCCGGTTCCGGTTCTGGTTCTGGTTCCGGTTCTGGTTCTGGTTCCGGTTCCGGTTCTGGTTCCGGTTCCGGTTCTGGCTCGTGCCCCCACCGTCGCCGCCCTCTTCGAGCGCCGTGACACCCTCGTGCCCGGCGAGGTAGAGCACGCCGTCGCCAACGATCGGCTGCGACGGACCGTGTCGGATGTCTCGAGTCCACAGCCGTTCACCGCGGTCGGCGTCGACCGCGACCAGTTCGTTGAACCCCGAATAGGTGAGGTAGACGACGCCGTCGGCGACCACCGGATGCGTATCGTGTGCGTACTCGGTCGTCCACGATTCCTGCCCAGTCTCGAGGTCGATCGCGTGGAGGGCGTCCTCGCCGTCCGCGGCGAAGACGGTGCCGTCGGCAACGGCGACACTGCCGTCGGTCACGCGGCCGTCGTGTTCGTACTCCCAGACGAGGCTTCCGTCGGCGGGATCGAGCAGGGAGACGGCCCGGCGACTCGGGACGACGAGCCCCGCGTCCGTCGCCGTCGGCGCGACGAGTTCGCGGTAGTCGTGCTCGTCGTCCGGCTCGGCTGGCTCGAGTTCGATCTCCCAGCGTACCTCTCCGGAGTCGGCGTCGATCGCGGCGACGATGTCGGGCCAGCAGGTCGCGTAGACCGTTCCGTCCCGAACTGCCGGCCGGTTGGGTTCGTTCGACCAGCCGTGGTCGGGTTCGTAGCGCCACTCGAGGCGGCCGCTGCTGGCGTCGAGGGAGACGAGCCGATCCAGGTCCGGCAGGGCGGCGTAGACGGTTCCGTCGACCGCGACCGGCGACGGCGGAGTCGGGTTTGCGCTCGTCCTGATCGCGGGCTCCTCGCCGGGGCCGTACCAGCGCTCGAGGCCGACGCCCTGCCCGGCGAGAGCGTACCCGCCGCTGGCGCTCAGACCGAGAACGCCGTCGTTCCCTCGTACTGCGAGCGTCGGGCTCCGGTAGCCCTCGGCAGACGCGACCGTCGGCGAGGAAAGCAGCGAGTAGGCGTTCCGCTCGAAGCGGACGCTGCCGTCCTCACGCTCGAGAGCGGACAGCGTGCTGCGGCCGACGACGAACAAGGCCTCACCGTACAGGATCGGCGGGGCGGGCGTCGGGCCCTGCAGGTCNGAGAGCGGACAGCGTGCTGCGGCCGACGACGAACAAGGCCTCACCGTACAGGATCGGCGGGGCGGGCGTCGGGCCCTGCAGGTCCCTGAGATCGCGCTCCCAGCGGACCGTCGGGTCGTCTCTGGGGCCCGAGGCGTCTGAATTGTAACCGGTTCCAGCGGGATCGTATCGGGGCATCGGCCAGTCGAAGTCGAAATCGGGGTCGCCTCCGTGGTCGAGCGACACCGGCCGCTTGAGGAAGTGAACGCCGCCGACGGCACCCGCGATTCCGAGGGCGCTGCCGGCGAGCACGTGGCGTCTGGAGGGCATCGGTCCGATCCTTCAGAAGGCTCGTGGAAATGCTTTTATCCTTCGTCGGGAAGAGACGAAGGGGCGGCGATCGAACGACAGACAGCCGGTGGTGGTGGGCGCTTCGAAATCCTTTTAGGCGCTACACGGGGATAGTAGGGTAACTGAGTGATATCATGGACGTCGACATCGTCTCCGAATCGGAGAACCCCATGTTGCATCGCACGGACGTCACCTTCGAACTGACCCACGACGAGGCCACGCCCGAACGGCTGCAGGTGCGTGACAGCCTCGCCGCGAAACTGAACAAGGACGCCGACGAGGTCGTCGTTCGCAAACTCGACACCAAGTTCGGGATGCGAAAAACCGTCGGGGAAGCCAAGGTCTACGACAGCGCAGACGCTGCCCGTGACGTCGAGCAGGACCACATGCTCGAGCGAAACAAGATCGGCGTCGACGAGGAAGCCGACGCGGAAGCCGAAGCGGAGGAAGCATAGATGGCTCGCTACGACCACTACGGCGACGACGGGAGCACCGACGGCGAGCAGTGTCCCCGCTGTGGTGACGTCTTCCTCGCCGACCACGGCGACCGCCAGCACTGTGGCAAGTGCGGTTACACCGAGTGGGAATAGCTGATACGGGCGAGTCGTGAGCACCGCCACTCGAGTACTCGGGATCGAAGGCACCGCGTGGGCGGCAAGCGCGGCCGTGTTCGATTCCGACACGGACGACGTTTTTATCGAGACTGACGCTTACCAGCCAGAGAGCGGCGGCATTCACCCGCGTGAGGCTGCCGAGCACATGCACGATGCCGTCCCGACAGTCGTCGAACGGGCGCTCGCACACGCCCGCGAGACCCACGACGACAACGCCCCATCGGAAGAGGCTCCCGTCGATGCCGTCGCGTTCTCGCAGGGTCCCGGCCNGCGCGGCCGTGTTCGATTCCGACACGGACGACGTTTTTATCGAGACTGACGCTTACCAGCCAGAGAGCGGCGGCATTCCCCCGCGTGAGGCTGCCGAGCACATGCACGATGCCGTCCCGACAGTCGTCGAACGGGCGCTCGCACACGCCCGCGAGACCCACGACGACAACGCCCCATCGGAAGAGGCTCCCGTCGATGCCGTCGCGTTCTCGCAGGGTCCCGGCCTCGGCCCCTGCCTGCGGACCGTCGGAACGGCCGCACGCGCGCTCAGCCAGTCCCTTTCCGTGCCGCTGGTCGGTGTCAACCACATGGTCGCCCACCTCGAGATCGGCCGGCATACCTCGGGGTTCGACTCGCCGGTCTGTCTCAATGCAAGCGGCGCGAACGCCCACCTGCTGGCGTACCGGAACGGCCGCTACCGCGTGCTCGGCGAGACGATGGACACCGGCGTCGGCAACGCCATCGACAAGTTCACGCGTCACGTCGGCTGGTCCCACCCCGGCGGCCCGAAGGTCGAAGCGGCCGCGAAAGACGGCGAGTACGTGGACCTCCCCTACGTCGTCAAGGGCATGGATTTTTCCTTTTCGGGGATTATGAGCGCTGCAAAACAGCGGTACGACGACGGAACGCCGGTCGAGGACATCTGTTACTCCCTGCAGGAGAATCTCTTCGGAATGCTGACCGAAGTCTCCGAACGCGCCCTCTCGCTGACCGGCAGCGACGAACTCGTGCTGGGTGGGGGGGTCGGACAGAACGGTCGGCTCCGGGAGATGCTCGCGGAGATGTGTGATCAGCGCGGTGCCACGTTCCACGCGCCCGAACCGCGATTCCTGCGGGACAACGCGGGGATGATCGCCGTACTCGGCGCGAAGATGTACGAGGCAGGCGACACCCTCGCACTCGAGGACTCGCGGGTCGATCCCGACTTCCGGCCGGATCAGGTGCCGGTGACGTGGCGAGCCGACGAACCGGACCTCGAACTCGGCCGGACCGCCGGCGAGGGAACCGTCCAGGGAGCCGAAGCGACCGTCGATATAGAACCCGACGCGGGACGCGTGACGAAGCGCCGCGAGCCGAAGGGGTACCGCCACCCAAAACTCGACGAGCGACTCCGAACCGAACGGACCAGACTCGAGGCACGGCTGACGAACCTCGCCCGTCGCGAGGGGGTCCCCACGCCCGTCCTGTCGGACGTGGACCCACACGAGGCGCGGCTCGAACTCGAGTACGTCGGTGACAGCGACCTCCGGGAAGGACTGACGAGCGAGCGAGTTCGAGAGGTTGGGCGGCACCTCGCACGGCTCCACGAGGCCGGGTTCGTCCACGGCGATCCGACGACGCGTAACGTGCGGGTCGACGGCACCAGAACCCACCTCATCGACTTCGGTCTCGGCTACCATACCGACCACGTCGAGGACTACGCGATGGACCTGCACGTCTTCGACCAGAGCCTCGTCGGCACCGCTGACGAGCCTGGTCCGCTTCGCGAGGCGGTCCGCGAGGGATATCGCGAGGTTGACGTCGGCGACGAGCGCGTCCTCGAGCGGCTGCGAGACGTCGAAGGGCGCGGCCGGTACGTCGGCGAGTGACCGGTCGGAATCGGGAACGTTCTTCCCGACCGGTTCCAACGGTTCGATATGAGCGACGCCACCGTTCTCGTCACCGGCTACGAACCGTTCGGCGAGTTCGAAACCAATCCGACAGATCGGATCGCACAGCGACTCGACGAGGAGACGATCGGCGGCGACGGGACGACCGCGACCGTCGCCGGCCGCGAACTCCCCGTCGTCTTCGACGAGATGGAAGACGAACTCGAGGCGCTCCTCGAGGAGCACGACCCCGATATCGTCTGCGGGCTCGGACTCGCGGCCGGTCGGAACGCGCTCGCGCTCGAGCGCGTCGGGATCAACCTGCGGGATACGGCGGGGACGCCGGACAACGACGACCGCGAGGTCACGGACGAACCGGTCGACACCGACGGGCCGAACGCCTACTTCGCGACGCTGCCGCTTCGGGAGATGAAGTCCACGATGCAGGGGGCAGGCGTCCCGACGACGCTGTCGACCGACGCCGGCACGCACCTCTGTAACGACTTTCTCTACGCTGCTCGTCACCGCGCCAAAACCGGCGACCGCGAGTTCCGCGTCGGGTTCGTTCACACACCGTTCTCTCACGAGGCGGCGGCGAGACGCGACGAGGGCGAACCGAGCATGGCGCTTGCGGCGATGGCCCGCGGCGTTCGCGAGGGACTGTCGGTCGCCGTCGACGCCCTCGAGTGACGGTCGCTGAAGCGACAGAACGGGTGGCGAACGGACCGAAGTCCACGTCTCTCTGTCGCCGAGACGAGCACACAATACTCTTGTCAGGGGAGGACGTATCACCGTACATGGCAGATAAACCGACCTCCGGTGAGATCCTCGGAGTGCCGTACAACTTCGAACGACCGAGCATCAGCCGTATGCTCTCGGCTCACTGGGAGCCGGGTGAGGGAATGCTCGTCGAGAAACCGTTCGGGATCGGCTACACGCTAAACCTCGCGAACTGGCGGTCCTGGATCGTCCTCGGGGTCGCCGGACTCCTCCTCTGGCAACAGGAACAAAGCGCCGCGAGCGCGGACGAGGCCGCCGAAGACGAACCCGTCGAGGTCATCGTCGACGAGGATTCTACCGACTGAGATCGACGGATCTGATCGGATACGGTAGCCGGTCGGGTTTTTCGACCGCCCGTTCGATCCAGTGTGAGCGACTGCAGTCGCTCACTCGAGCGACACCGACGACCCCCGCTCGGCCGACCGGTAGATCGCGTCGATCACGCGCTGGACCGTCAGCGCCTGTTCGACAGTGTTCAATTCGGGCGGCCGTCCTTCGGCGACGGCCTCGAGGAACCGTTTGTCGCTGCCCTCCCAGCCGGTATCGTCGATCGATCCCTCGGTGAGCGTCGCGTCGAGGTTGTGGTCGGTGCCCTGTGTCCCGCTGCGGTACAGCGTCAACGCCTCGCCGCCGAGTTCGAGTGTGGCACCTGCGTCGGTCCCACGGGCGACGAACTCCTGGGTTTCGGCCTGGTTTGCGGCCCACGTCACCTCGAGCGAGATCGTGCGATCGTCCTCACAGCG
>NZ_AOMA01000041.1 GCF_000337895.1 Halobiforma nitratireducens JCM 10879 | reverse complement strand
GCCACCCTCGCCGTCCTCGCCGTCCTCGAGCGCGAGTCGCCCCTCCGAGAACGTCGCTCGCAGGAGGTGATCGGGCTCCTCGAGGTCCACCGAGAAGCCACGGTCGACCAGGACCTGTCCCAGGTCGCGTTCCACCTGTTCCGTACTGATCCCCGTCGAGCCGTGGACGTCCGTCGCACGGACCGCGACCGACCCCTCGCGATCGATCGGCGCTGCCTCGAGTAGGGTGCGTGCGCTCTCGCGGTCCGCGTCGGTTCGACCGACGAGTTCGCTCGCGCGGTGGGTGTAAGCCAGGCCGCGGATACGGGCGGGGACGATCGCGTTTGCGACGGCGAGACCGGGGGCGATCCGTTCGACGTCGGCCGCGGCGCTCGTCGCTTCGCAGGCCGCGAACGCGTCGTCCTCGCCGCCGAGCTCGAGCAGGTACACGCGGGGTTGTCCTCGGGGCTGGCGTATCAGCCTGCCGTTTCGTCATCGGCTCGGCTTCCGCTCGAGCCGACCCGGTTTCGTCCGGAGTGCTGTACCGATGTACCGGTGGAACGTCCGAACCGCGGTTCCACCGAAACGGCCGGCCAGTAACCGTCTCAGACCGACGGCGATCCGACCTTCGTTCGCCGCCAACCACCGAACCGACCCGCTGATAAAACCTCACCTTGCACCCGCTAAGACGGACGATATTCGAACCTGCGCAGAATTTCGACCCGGGCATAAAGCGGACATATCAGTCCGCGGCACCAACCTTTATGAACCTTAAATACGTCTTTTTAAGCGACTAATGACGGATCCGAAGGACACCATCAACATCGAAAACGTGGTGGCGTCGACCGGCATCGGCCAGGAACTCGACCTCCAGAGCGTCGCGATGGACCTCGAGGGGGCCGACTACGACCCCGAGCAGTTCCCCGGTCTCGTCTACCGCACCCAGAATCCCAAGTCCGCCGCACTGATCTTCCGTTCCGGGAAGATCGTCTGTACCGGCGCGAAAAGCACCGACGATGTCCACGAGAGCCTGCGCATCGTCTTCGACAAGCTCCGTGAACTCCAGATTCAGGTCAACGAGGACCCCGAGATCGTCGTCCAGAACATCGTCACCTCGGCCGACCTCGGGCGCAACCTCAACCTGAACGCGATCGCGATCGGGCTGGGTCTCGAGAACATCGAGTACGAACCCGAGCAGTTCCCCGGTCTCGTCTACCGGCTCGACGAGCCCGAAGTCGTCGCCCTCCTGTTCGGCTCCGGGAAGCTCGTCATCACCGGCGGCAAGAAACCCGAAGACGCCGAACACGCCGTCGACAAGATCGTCTCGCGACTCGAGGACCTCGGCCTGCTCGAGTAAGCTGTCGGTCCCTTTTNGGCTCCGGGAAGCTCGTCATCACCGGCGGCAAGAAACCCGAAGACGCCGAACACGCCGTCGACAAGATCGTCTCGCGACTCGAGGACCTCGGCCTGCTCGAGTAAGCTGTCGGTCCCTTTTCGGTCGATCGCGGCGACGAGTTCCGACGCTGCCGATTCGGTTCACACGTCGCCCGTGGTCCCCGAACTCCGGTCGACCGCCACGGCCCGGCGGTCGCTGACGGCTCGGTTTTCCGACGGATCGATCGGTTCGCCGGCCGACAGTTGACGGCGGCCGACGCCGTAGGTCGGTCGAATGCAACTACTCGTCCTCCTTGCGGGCCTCGCAGTGCTCGCTCTCGTCATCGTGGACATCCTGTGGACGACTCTGTGGGTCGACGGCGGCTCCGGTCCGGTGTCGGGTCGACTGACGACGATGGTCTGGCGCGGCCTGCGGCGTGCCAGCGGCGACGACTCCCGCGTGCTCAGTCTCGCCGGACCACTGATCCTCGCGCTCACGCTCGTGATATGGATCGCCCTGCTGTGGGTCGGCTGGACGCTGCTTTTCGCCGGGGGACCCACGACCCTCGTCAGTACACACACCGGCGAACCGGCCGACGCGACGGGCTATCTCTACTACGTCGCCTACACAATGTTCACGAACGGGAACGGCGACTACACGCCCACGAGCGGGACCTGGGAGCTCGCCAGTTCGTTCACGACGGCGACCGGCATGGCGTTTGTCACGCTCGGCGTCTCCTACGTCCTCGCGGTCCTGGGTGCGGTATCGGAGAAGCGATCGTTCGCCAGCGACGTTACCGGGCTCGGCGAGCGCAGCGAGGCGTTCGTCCGCGCAGGCTGGAGCCCCGATGGGGACGACGACCCCGGCGGGCGTCGCGAAACGAGTTCCGTCGACCCGACCCGTGGTCTCGAGCGCCCGCTCGAATCGATGGCGACGCAGCTGTCGCTGTTGTCGGAACAACACAAGTCCTACCCGATCCTGCACTACTACCACAGCGAGAGCGACGGGGAAGCCTCGGCGATAGCAGTGGCGATCCTCGACGAGGCACTGACCCTGCACCGTCACGGGATTCCCGACGGCGAGGGACTCGATCCGACGCTGATCGAGACGACACGCTCGAGTGCGGACAGTTACCTCGAGACGCTCGGGGCAGCGTTTATCGAGCCCGCCGACGAGGAGCCACCCGCACCGGAGCTCGATCGACTCCGCGAGGAGGGGATTCCGACGGTCTCCGACGGGGAGTTCGAAGCGGCACTCGAGGAGGTAAGCGACCGTCGCCGGAAGCTCCGGGGAATCGTGACGGCCGACGCCTGGGAGTGGCCGCCGACGGGTGGGGACGCCGACGGTCGGATCGAGGAGTAAGCGCGTATTACTCGGGAGAGTCGGCCGACTCTGTCGAGTTCGACGGGTCGGGTAGCTCGGGGGAATCGGTAGCGTCCGTGAGCGACGCCAGGTGCTCCCGGCCGTCCTCGGTGAGCCCGAACACGTCCGCGGAGACGCGGCGAACGTAACCGTTCGACTGCAACGCGTCGCAACGCTGCGTGACCGTAAGCGGATGGACGTCTAGCGCCGCTGCGAGGTGGGTGACCTGCAACGGCCCGCGCTCCGCGAGCAGTTCGAGCAGCGCGCGGTCCGAGCACCGGGACATTCCTACTGGGCGATGGGACATCGAGGACGGATATAGTGGTTTCCCCACGCGACGGGAGACCGAACGGTCATCTCCAACCCACCGAAATCGTCTCGGGTTCGAAACCGTTTATTCCGCCGAAACTCGACGAAAGTGGCCCAAACCCTCGGCGACCGTCGAAACAAGCTGGCTATTTTAACCGCTCCCGAGACGTGCCAGCGGAGTATGCCGACTCACCCAGATTGGACGCAACGGCGGACGCCGGTACCCGTCCGTCCCGGGTCGAGCCGCGGGGAAACGGCCGCCCACGGCTCCGGACGACGCGTGCTCCCGCCCGAGACACTCGAGCGAGTGCTCACGAGCGATCGGCGACGGCGGACGCTCGAGGTGCTTCTCGAGGAGGAAGCGCCGATAGCATTGCGATCGCTGGTCGGCCGACTCGCCGACGCGGAGGACGAGGCGACGGCCGTGACGACCGTCCACGAACGCCGCCAGCGCGTGTACGTCTCCCTCTGTCGGACACATCTCCCGCTGCTCGAGTCCTACGGCCTCGCAGCGTACGACCAGGAAGGTGGGGTCGTCTCACCCGGCAATCGACTGTCCGCGCTCGAGACCCAACTCGAGGGTGCTCTCGAGTCGGACGGCAACGGGTGAGAGTGGCAGGACTACCCGATCACGGCTCTCGTTTGGCGTAAGCGTTAACATACCACAATACGAAGAGCCGGTAGCCGAGTCGGAATCCCGTCAGAGGCACGACAGGCCGACTCGGCTACCCCCAACTGTCCGTGGCATCGACTGGACTACACCACCCCCCTCCCCTCCGCGTTTTCTCCGACGTGAGACGGTACAGTACGCGACGACCCACACGGCCGTCCGTTCCGGTCGGTTCTCCGGTCACAGCCGGACTCGCCGAGTGCCGGGGATCGTCCCCGTCACTCGACCAGCCGCTCGATCTCGGTCACTAACACGTCGCTCGCGCCGGCCTTCTTGACCTCGGTGATCGTTTCGAAGACGTCTCGCTCGTCGACGACGGCGTGAATCGCGACCTTGCCGTCGCCGTTCTCGTCTGCGATGTCCATCACGGTCGGACCGCCCATTCCCGGGATCACGTCCTGAACGTCCTCGAGTCGGTCGTCGGGAACGTTCATCATCAGGTACCGCTTCCCTTCGGCCTGTTTCACCGAGGCCAGTGCGGTCCGGACCTCTTCGACTTTTGGCTCCTCGAGGACGTCCTCGCGGGCGAACAGGCGCACGGAACTAGAGAGGACCTCCTCGACGACCGCGAGCCGGTTCATCTTCAGCGTCGTCCCTGTACTGGTAATGTCGACGATAGCGTCTGCCATCTCGACGTGCGGGGTGAGTTCGGTCGCACCCGAGACCTCGACCACGTCGGGGTCGACGCCGGCGTCGTCGAAGAACTCCCGCGTGATGTTCGGAAACTCGGTAGCGACGGTCCCGTCCGTGAGGTCTTCGACGCCGACGATGTCGCCGTCCTCCGGAGCGGCGAGGACGAGTCTACACGTCCCGAACTCGAGGTCGAGCAGTTCGGCGACGTCGTCGACGCGGGCCTCCCGCACCTGATCGTAGCCGGTGATCCCCATATCCGCCGCGCCGTCGGCGACGTACTCTGGAATGTCCGCTGCTCGAGCGAAGAGCACGGAGACGTCGGGATCGATCGTATCGGCGTAGAGCTTGCGGTCGGCACCGTTCTCGAGGTGAAGCCCCGCCCGCTCCAGAAGGTCGATCGTCGGCTCGTGCAGGCGGCCCTTGTTGGGAACGGCGATTCGCATTTGCCGAGGGTTCGAGCCCCCGAGGGAACTGTTTTTCCATGTGCGGCCGACCGTGGCCCGACTGCTGGCAGCGTGCCGCCGCCCTCCTCGAGTGGCACCAGGCCCCACTCCGGCGGGAGGGGACACGCGGCGAGCGCCGAACTCGAGGCGGCGACCACCCCGGTCGACGGGGTCACGGAGGGAGTAACGGTCGCGGGCAGGGACTGTAGAACGGAACCGTCCGTCTTCGCGACGGCCGAACGGGGACGACGGGGGACGACGCTCCTGGGCTTCCTCGACGAGTCGCACGATCCCCGACAGCGTCGTCTCGTCGCCGGTCGCGGAGATGCGGACACGCAAGCTCCATTCCCGGTTCGTCGTCCCGCCGATGACCTCGTCCCCGGGCTCTTTCTCGACGGGTCTGAACCTTCGGCCGGTTGAACGCGGCCTTCAGAACACGCTTGTGTGGCTTGTCTGTGACTTCGATCGACCGCCGTCGAGAGACGCGGTCGATCGCTTCCTTACCGACCTCGAACACGTCGTTGACGACATCTTCGACTACCTCGTCGAGCAGACCGCCGCCCGCGGCCTGCTCGACTTGACCTACTCTATCGATTCAACTGACATGAGGGCGATGCCCGCCGATCAAGACGCATCGAACTGCTACGATCCAACCGACGACGAGTACTACTACGGCTACGTTGCCGATTGTCTCGACCGGTCAAATGATCCCGATAGCGGCGGAGTTCACGGAGAGTAAACAAGCGCCAGAGGAGACGGCGATGCGCGTCACGCGTGACGCGCTCGCCGTCGCCAAGCCGATCTGGATGGTCGGTGATAGCGCCTACGACAC
>NZ_AOMA01000040.1 GCF_000337895.1 Halobiforma nitratireducens JCM 10879 | reverse complement strand
CCTGCCGATCTAGAGATCATCGAGCACGTGCGAGACCTCCTTGCGGACGCCGACGACGAGCCCCCGATGGAACCCCGAACGATCGAAATCGTCGCTCGATTCGTTCAGGGGCGAGTCTTCCCCGCCTGGGACTCGACGACACTCGACATCGGCCCCAGCGCCTGCTACGAGGCGATCGCCCGCGCGGCCGGGACGAACGTCGATGCCGACGACGTCGAGGACAGACTCGCAGACGTCGGGGAGATCGGCGACGTGGCTGCGAGCTACGATTTCGGCGGCCAGCGTGGGCTGGCCGCGTTCGGTGCCGGCAACGGCGACGACGGGGACGGCCTTACCGTCCGGGAGGTCCACGAGCAACTCGTCGATCTCGCCGCTACAGAGGGAGAGGGCAGCGAGGATCGCAAAATCGACGTTCTCTTTGGCCTGTTCAACCGCTGTTCCAGCGACGAGGCGCGCTATCTCGCCCGGCTGGTACTCTCGGAGATGCGCATCGGCGTCGGCGAGGGCACCGTCCGGGACGCCATCGCCGCGGCGTTCGACGTTCCCGAAGAGCGCGTCGAGCGAGCGCTGCAGGTCTCGAACGACTACGGCGAGGTCGCCCGCGTCGCCAGCGAGGCGGGTCTCGAGGGGTTAGACGCGATGGAACTGGCGGTCGGCCGGCCCGTCCAGGCGATGCTGGCCCAGGCCGGCACCGTGACCGACGCCCTCGAGGAGTGGGACGAAGCCGCCGTCGAGTGGAAGTACGACGGCGCTCGCATCCAGTTGCACCACGACCCCGACGGGCTCGAGTCGGCCGCCGGCGAGGACGGCGACGCGACGACTCGGGTCTTCTCGCGGAACATGGAAGACGTCACCGGCGCGCTCCCGGAAGTCGTCGAGTACGCCGCGGAGACGCTCGAGGGCCCCGCCATCCTGGACGGCGAGGTCGTCGCAGTCGACGATGACGGGAACCCGCTTCCGTTCCAGGAGGTGCTCAGACGGTTCCGACGGAAACACGACGTTGCGAAGGCCCGCGAGTCCGTCGCGGTCCGGCCGGTCTTCTTCGACTGTCTGCACGCCGACGGCGACGACTTACTCGGAGAGCCGTTGCCGACGAGACACGAGCGACTCGAGCAGGTCCTCGCCGACGATCCCACCCGAGAGCCCGACGACATCGAGGGACTGTCCCTGCTGTGGCTGACCGACGATCCGGACGAGATCGAGTCCATCGACGCGGCGGCCCTCGAGTCGGGCCACGAGGGGATCATGCTCAAGAATCCCGAGTCGACGTACTCACCGGGTCGACGCGGGAAACACTGGCGCAAACGTAAACCGGACGTGGAGACGCTCGACTGTGTGGTGACGGGTGCGGCGTGGGGCGAAGGACGACGGGCGACTTTCCTCGGTACCTTCGAGCTCTCGGTTCGTGACGAGTCGACGGGCGAACTGGAGACCGTTGGCAAGGTCGCGACCGGGATCACCGACGAGAAGCTAGCCGACCTGACGGAACGACTCGAGCCACACATCGCGGCCGAGGAGGGCCAGAACGTCGATCTCGAGCCCGCGATCGTCTTCGAAGTCGGCTACGAAGAAATCCAGACCTCGCCGACGTACTCGTCGGGGTACGCGCTGCGATTCCCACGGTTCCAGGCGGTACGGGAGGATAAAGAGCCCACGGACGCGGACACGCTCGAGCGGATCGAACGGTTGCAGTCGTAGCCTCGAGTCGGTCGCGAGTCGTGGCGCGATCCACGTGTTAGGTACTGCTCGCGAGAGGCGTGTCTCATCGTCGTCTTCGAAGCCGAGACAATACCCAGCGCCGTCGCTGGCATCGTAGGTGTAATAGAGGAATCGCGTCAAAGTGCCGTCAGACGGCAGTTCGAGGCGAGATTAGTTGCGGACGACGTTCGTCGCGCGGGGGCCTTTGGGGGCCTGTTCGATGTCGAATTCGA
>NZ_AOMA01000039.1 GCF_000337895.1 Halobiforma nitratireducens JCM 10879 | reverse complement strand
AGACGGCGTCCAATTCCCTACAAGTCTCACGAAGAACAGTGGAGTGAACGCCTGAGAGGAGGATTAGATGACCTCGCAACGGAGCAACTTGTTTCCAACCGCCCCGGATCTGTCCAACCAACTAAATATATACCACCAATCTATTATAAGTATACAAAATACACTACTGGAGGGATTTTCTTTGGAGGCGCATTCTGGGCTCTGTCTGGTACTCTCCTCGTTGACTATGCAAACCCAACTCCCCAAATTGATGGTGGCCGGTTCGACCGACCAATCGGTGAATACATCACAACACTTTCCAGTGCTGCTACTACC
>NZ_AOMA01000038.1 GCF_000337895.1 Halobiforma nitratireducens JCM 10879 | reverse complement strand
GAGTGACGAGCCACTGGTCGTCAATCGGATGGGGACCGACGTGCACGTCCAGAGGGCACCAAAGAACAAGGATGCACTCGAGACGTTGGCGATGCTAGAAATTGAAAACGAGGAAGAGGATCACAGTGATTTCCGGGAAACCCAAAACCAGAATCGAATTCAGTATCTCCGGGAAACCATTAACGAGGTATATTCGGAAACAAATACTGTCGACGACGCCGAAGATATCTCGGAACTCGAAAAGCGATTACGATTCAAGGAACTCAACGAAAAGTTGGATGACAAGGTTACGGATGTTGGGCTGACCGAAGACCAGCAAAAGAAGTTAGAACGTAAAATAGACACTGGTGAGTGGCTCGATTACGGCACACCGGTCGCCGCGTTCTTGTCTGCAAGGGTTATCGAGCCACTGGCCGGGTTGGTGACCGGACTCGGTATCACAGCCCTCAAGAAGAAATTCGGGAGTCTGGATGGCGATATCGAAGAGCGCTTCGAGAAGTTGACCAGACAACTCGAGGAGGAAGGGTACCTGACTGGCGATGACTTGGAGGGTGTTGGTTCGAGCGGGGAGGTGACGGACCAATGAAGGCCGTTATTACGGGTGAAAGTGACGAGCTTGTCGGTGTTAATCTGCTCGACAATAACGACGCAGAGCACGTCATCGAGATGAAATTCAATGGTGAAATCACGGCCCACCAACAGGACGGCTACTCTGATTATCCATCAGAGCGCACCCAGGAAGAAAACGAGCACGTTCGGCAGGCGCGTCGGTATGCGAAATGGTATGTCTACCGTGAAAGAGGCTACGAGACGATGCCTCGGCACGAGAACCCGGACAGTCTCGTCGCGGCGATGGTCGCGTTGTCTGATATGGCCGAGGCGACTGTTGAAGACCAGTTCGCCGACATTCGCAACCAGATCGAAAGCCACTACGATGGATCGACTGTGGAGTTACCGTTCGAGGACGCCCATCCCGACGACCCACTCGTCTACCGTACGGACCTTTATCTTGAGCCGCAGCCACAGCACGAGGACACGCTACTCGTCGACCAGTACGTCGACATTGCAACAGCAATACAGGAGGATGCAGCCGCGGCCCTCACGGACGCAGACGATCTCGAACACCAGTTGCTCGAACTGCTGAACTACGAGGATCGACTCGCCACTGCGCTCCCATCGTTCGACGTGGAAGCGGTTTCTGGGATGCACACGCTGCACACCGATGGTGCAACCGAGCAGACAACCGAGGTTCCCTCCCCGCTTGACCGCCATCCCGATGCCAGAATTGAGCTGCCGCCAGTGGACCTTCGTCAGTTCGACCTGTTCCAGCTCCTGTTGGTCGTGAACCTGAGTGCCCAGGTCCGTGACCGGTATCTGATGATGGGAGTATCCCCTCCAGAACCGTTCCAGCATCAGGGCTTTGGGACCTATCGGGGAACAGTCAAGCAACAGATCAACGAGATGTACGACCGTCACTACCTGTTCTCCGAAACGACCGATAAATGGGGAACGACACTATTCTAGACGCTCCGGTGGCGAAGACAGCCACCACATCCGAGTCCAGCGCCGGTCGGTTGTCCGAGCGGTGTTTCTTGGGACCTCCAAACCCAAGCGAGTGTAACGTGTGCGGAAAGTGTCGACGGTTTCTCTGCTGTCCAGATCCATACGGGCGCGAAAGTCGCCGAGGCAGCCCAGCAGCCCCTCTCGAGTGACGAGCCACTGGTCGTCAACCGGATGGGGACGGAGGTACACGTCCTACGGTATCCCTGGGAAGCTCTCGTCGAAAAAGCTAGTGGGTTACTCGAGACGGGTGAGGAGAAAGTAGACGATGCCACGAGCAAGACCTATCGTCTCAGCAAGGAGCAACGCTCTTGTGTAGCACATTGTTGATGGAGCGCCCTCTTGGGATTGTGCGTTGATTGCGATGGGCTGGGTCATCGATCAGGACCCGCGCTACACAGAGATTCCAGTCACACAGACGAGCAACGCAACCGGATCAACAGTCTCCGACCGAAGAGCGGCTATTCTAAGAGCATCTCCGTGAGATTTCTGAATACGTGGGCTCTGTTGAAATTCTCAAACTGTGATAGGATGGCCGTGCTGAATATCGGGCGCGAGTGTCGCACGAGACACCTCAATATTCGAGTTCCAATTCGAATTTGAAGTTTCCCGGCAGAGATCGATTCTCGATCATGTATAGCCCGTTGCATGTGCAAAATTAGTTGA
>NZ_AOMA01000037.1 GCF_000337895.1 Halobiforma nitratireducens JCM 10879 | reverse complement strand
TGGCCCTAATTTCGAAAGCGTGCAACAGGGTAATGTACTTTTCTTCGAGCAAGCATTCAGAAGTAGTCGCATTTTCGAGGAGTACGAATTTCCAGGTTCTGGACTCGCCAGGCTCTAATATTACTTTCTCCTCGTTTGTATCATCAATTTGTGGTGTAGTTGATGCTTGCCAGCATCCTTTGTCGGGGGCTGGTGGGACGAGATTCTGCCTGGAGGCAATATCCTTGAGATAGACATCGAGATGCGAGGGGGAATCACTAGGACTCTCGACATATGGTTTTGGAATACCGCTTTCCCATCTCAACGGGTAATCTCCTTGGAATTCGAGTTTATTATCAAGGGCGTCATTTGAGATCAGTATTTCAATTTCTGCGGGGCTTGATGACGAAAATGGCGAGCATCTACCTACTTTGTAAGAAACATCGCCACTTTCCATGTTGTCCTGGTGAACGTGAACTGTTGGAAAGGGAGACTCAGCTTCATGCGTCTCTTCAGTACATCGGAGCGTTTCTTCGGTTGGGGAGGTCTTCTCATCATCGTTTACCGAAGGTGAGTCCGTACTATCCGCTCGATCTGCACATCCCGTTAGAAGTGGCCCACCGAGTACAACTGTCGTGAGATATGTTCGCCGATTCATGTTAGGAACTCAACCATCATGCGATAAATGTTTTCTCCCTTCCCAGAATCGCTTCTACTTTGCTACTTTGCTCCGTACGCACGTATAACGAGATGATTCACCGGTGTAACCGCGAAACAAATAGAGTCCTCGTGTTGCACTCATCCGCTATATTCAGCACGATTCGCAGAACAGGTCTCCACCTGTGGGTTTCAACAAACCAATACGTGCCAAATATACGTACGACCTGTGCTTTTTCGAGGTAGAGACTGCGACGACGTTTCGGTGGTCGTGACCATACCCTCCCCTAGCCTCAACTTCTCTGTCTCATCCAGTCCCCACTCCCTTCGTATCGTAGTCATCGACCAGGGAGACCCTGACATTGTTAACCCGGAAGTCGGTCGGCAGACACCGGGGGTTTTAGATACTAATTTCCGATAGTTTGTGGTCGGGCATCCACGATGAACGCCGACGCCGACGCCGACACCCACACCCACACCCACACCCACACACTCACCACCGGCACAACACGTCGAAAGCTGCTAGCCGTCTCGAGCGCAGCAGCGATACCCGGACTCGGCGGCTGCGCCAGCACCGAGAACACCGGCGGGCCGACCGGAAACGACGACCCAGCGGACGAAGAACCGAACGAACCAGCCGTGTCCGACACGGGACCTGACGCAGTAGCCGACCCCGAGCCCAGACTGATCGTTGGCGACGCTTCCACAGCCGATGTCGGGATACTCGAGGTCTCGAGCGGGGAGCTACTCGACTCGATTCCGATCGAGGACGCAGACCCGATCTTGGGTATCCCGAAGTACGGGCAGNCAGCCGATGTCGGGATACTCGAGGTCTCGAGCGGGGAGCTACTCGACTCGATTCCGATCGAGGACGCAGACCCGATCTTGGGTATCCCGAAGTACGGGCAGGTCGCGGCGGTCAGTCAGCCGGAGGCCGGGACGACCCATCTGATCGACAGCGGGACGTGGGCGACTGAACACGGTGCTGACGCTGAGTACCACGTCACTGCTCCCAGTCCCGTCGCCGAACTCGATCTCGAGCGACCACTTCATACGAGTGCTGGACACGGCTACCTCTCGATCTTCGCTGATGGCTCCGGAACGGCCCACTTCGTCCACGAAGCACGCACGCTCGAGGCGGACGCTCCGGACGTGACGGCGATCGAGACGCCAGCACCTCACCACGGTGGAGCAACCGCACTCGGTCCCGACCTGTTTGCAGTCTCGTGGGTACAGGAACAGGCCGACTTCGGAGTGGCCGACGAGGTAGCAGTGTTCTACGACGATGAACGGGTCGACACGTACGACTGCCCGGGGCTCCACGGCGAGATCGCCGTCGAGGGTGGCGGTCTCTTCGCAGGGGCCGACCACGTCCTCGCACTCGAAGCACACGGCGACTACACCGAGGCGACCACCGTCGAATATCCCGACGAGATCGATCGCGTTGGCTATTTCGAGGGGGTGTCCGATCACACCCGCGTTGCAGCAGCCGACAGTGGACATCTCGTGCTCTTCGACGCGGCGAGCAACGAGTTTACAGTGGTCACCGAGCTCCCGGCGGAAACGGCTGGCGGTGATCACGATACCGGTGTTCACGTCACCGACGATGGGGCAGTAATCGTTCTCACGCCGGAGGGCCGGCTCCACCAGTTCGACCTCGAAAGCGGGGAGCGGATCGCTTCGAGCGACCCTCGTGAGACAGTCGCGTTCGAGAGCGGTGACGACGAACCGGTACCTGCAATGGCGGGTGGACGGGAAGCAGTATACGTTACCTCGCCTGTCGACGGTGACGTCCACGAGTTCACGACGGATGGTGATCTTCGCCACGTTCGAACGATGCCGGTCGGTGACACCCCGAGCCGACTCGGCTTCTTCGGTGCGTACTGGTAGTCCAGCCCGGACCAATACGAAGCTGCGTCGCCTCTGCGGGAGTCGCTACGGTGTCTCTCGAGTCGGCCATCTGAGCGACCGACGTGTCCCGGAAAACACGAAGTGAGAGAGACTGTACTGGGAGACCGAACCCGCTGGAAGAGCACTCCACGTTCTCGCGACCGGCCGGTGCTTCGTGGGGTCTAACTAGACAGTGGCTACGCTTACACCCCTTCACGAGAGATGTTGGGTCGTACTGAGATGAGTGAAGCAAAGCAGGATAACCATGTGGCCGGCGACGGTTCCGTCGCCGACGAGTCTCGTGACAGCACAACGACGGAGGCCCCCGACCTCTTTCGAAACCGGTTCTCGACCGACGAGATCTACGAGCGCGTGCTCATCGAGGCGGACGAAGAGATCGGTCGTACGACACGTGAACTGTTCTTTAGTGGAATCGCCGCGGGCTTTGCGATCACGATCACGGTACTGCTCTACGCCTCGATGACGGAGGCAGCAGGTGGAGTCCCGATCGTGGGAGCATTGCTGTACCCGATCGGCTTTCTGTATATCATTCTCGGGAACTATCAGCTGTATACGGAGAACACACTCCCACCGGTTGCCCTCGTTCTGGATCGGCTGGCCAGCGTCCCTGCAATGCTCGGTATGTGGACTGTCGTCCTGGCGGGGAATCTGGTCGGCGGAGCCGTCGGTGCGTTACTGCTGGCACACGGTGGCGTCATGTCGCCGGAGGTGGCAACGACGCTGAACGGGATCGCAATGACCGGGATCGAGACCGCGTGGTTCGATCTCTTCTTCAGGGCCGTCTTCGCTGGCCTGATCGTCGCAGGCGTCGTCTGGGTCGATTTCGGCGTTCGAAGCTCGACGACCAGGTTCTTGCTCGTCTACATTGCCTTCCTGGCGATCCCGCTCGGTGGACTCTTCCACGTCGTCGTCGCGAGTACCGAAGTGATGTATCTCGTGTTCCTCGGCGAAATCGGCCTCCTGTATGGAGCGACCAATTTCGCACTCCCGGTGTTGCTCGGGAACACACTCGGTGGCGTCGTGCTCGTCACCACGATCAACTACTACCAAACGTCACACGAAGTACACGAACTCTCCGATAAGCTCTCGGTGTCCGAGTGGCTGTTCACCAACAAGACAGCACTGGACCCGGAGAAGCTCAAAGAGAAGTTAGAGTCGAAGATATCTCACTGACCTCGGGTCGCCGATCGGTGCACGTCGGCGGCCAACGTCTACGTGCAGTTGATCGAGTGCTGTGAGAAGACGGAGTTCGAGATGGACGGCGTCTGACTGCTCCCACGACTGCAGTCGTGGGGGATGTGCTGGCCACGGACCAGCGCCCGTCACAGACGGGCATCCCCACGTGGAGGTCGCCGGTCGACTGCTGGGGTTCTGAAGTCAGTGTGGCTCACGGGCCGGACACCCTGGTGGGCTTGAACTCGGCCACCCTACGGGCGGTCTGGCACTCGAGCGTACGCGTTTCATGCCACGAGTGAACTCGTGGGCGTTCCCGCTGTTCTCGCTGTAACACAGCCGGGTCGTCCATCCGGCTGCCGACCAAGATGTTGAGCGATCGGTGCAAACGAGCCTGTGGAGACGACTGATACGGTCTGCTGTAACGATCTACTGGTAGCGAACCGCCTCGGTTGCCCCTCGTCGACTTCCACACTCCGTCTGAAAGCCGGACCTATCGACGACGCGGCGACTCGAGTTCGATGTCCGCCTCCTCGAGTAACTCCTCGACTTCCGCGCGTTTCTCCTGGTGGTCCGCGAGGAACTCCCGCATCAACTGGGCAGCCTGTTCCTTGCAGTCGCCACAGAGTCGTTCGCCGCCGACACACTCGTCGTAGACGCGCTTGGCGAACTCGTCGTCGTCGCCGGACAGCAAGTAGGCGTACAGCTCGTAGACGGGACACTCGTCGGCTTTGCCTCCCTTCTCGCGCTGTTGTTCGGCCGTCTCGCGACCGCCGGTGGTTGCCGCCTTCACCTTGTTGTAGCCGTCTTCGGGATCGTCCAGCAAGGAGATGTGGCTTGCCGGGACCGAGGAGGACATCTTCCCGCCGGTGAGCCCGGTCATGAACCGGTGGTAGATCGACGACGGCGGCTGGAAGCCGTACCCGCCGTTCGCGACCTCGACCTCGCGGGCGAGGTCTTCGGCCGCTTCACGGTCGAGTTCGAACGCGTCGACGTGGTTCTCGTAGACGCGTTTCTCGCCGTCGATCGCGTCGATTAAGGCGTCGAACGCCTCGTCGGTCGCCCGTCGGTCGAAGAAACGCGTCCGTGGCCGCAGCGGCTCCATCCCGCCTTCCTCGAGTTTCGTCAGCACCGAGTCGAGCGTGCTCGCGTCGACGGCGAGGTCTTCGAGGGGCGTTTCCTCGAGCGCTTCGGCGACGTGTGTACACCGTAGCATCTCGTCGTCGAACGCCTCGGGTTCGAGCCGATCGTAGAAGTCGGCGACGAGCTCGCGTTCGTCGGGCTCGAGTTCGAAGCTGGCGAACGCCTTCGAGACCTTGAAAAACCGCATCCGTTCGGCGAGGTCCCGCGCGAGCCGGACGTGGGGGTCCTGGTCGGGTCCGACGGGGATCACGGTGGGCTTTGGCTCCTCGAGTTGCGGGTAGAGGATGTCGGCCATCTGGGTGACGACCGACTGCATGTGCGAGACGTCGGTCTCGCCGTCGAAGCCGTAGATCGACTGGAATTCCGAGAAGTTGGCCTCCGCGCCGAGATCGAACGCGAGGTCCTGGACCTCGCGGTTCGTCGACTGACGGTAGAGCTCGCCCTCTTCGGGGTCGAACCCGAGCGCGAGCAGGGAAAGGAGGTAGTTGCGTGCGTGTTCGTCGATCTCCGCCCAGCTCATCCCGCGGGCCGAATTGGCCTCGAGATCGGCGATCAGGGCGTAGGCGTCGGCTCCCTGCTGTTGGTGCCAGATGATCTCGTCGAAGACGAGTTTGTGGCCGATGTGGGGATCGCCTGTCGGCATGAATCCCGAGAGCACTGCTGCGGGCTCGTCCTTGCGCATCGCCTCGGCGACGGGTCTGTAGTCCCGGTGCCCGAAGATGACGCCCCGGCGCATCAGGTAGTGGGGGTTGGGGACCTCGTCTAGAATCTCGTCGAACTCCTCGATGCCGAACTCCTCGAACAGTTTCCGGTAGTCGGAGACGGTCGAGGACCCCCACGGATCGAGCGCGACATCGTCGGCTCCAGCTGCGCCACCGTCTGGCAACGGTTCACTCGATTCGTGTCCAGTAGTCCCGGTGGTTTCCGGGGTCTCCTCGCGTGGATCGTCTCCGCTCATTATCCTCGGTTTGACGCTCCGGCGCGCAAAAGCCTTCGCCTTCGCCCTCGCTCCCGAACGGACCCCGTCGAGTGGACCCTCGTCTCCGTGAACGGTGAGCCGATGCGACACGAATCGCTCGACGGAGTGCTTACGTGTTCGACGCCGGCTCGAAGTCGGGCACCAGCATTCGACGCCGAGACGGTTCGGGCACAGAGCAACCAGCACGGGTCCGCTGTGGTCCCCTCGGCCGCCGCGTCGTCTCGATCGAAAACCGTTCCAGTTCCCGCTCCCGCTAGCGAGACGCCTGCCCGAGCGTCTCGAGCCGGTCGACAGGTTCGACGCCGGCAAACAGGATCGCGGCGAACACACGGTCGCCGTTCGGTCGGGGCGCGTCACCACCCATCAACTCCCGCGAGTCAGTCGTCGACTGGACGGATTGGCGGCCGTCAGCGATGGCCTGCCGGTTGAGCCAGGCTGGCGGACCACCGACGATCACCATCGTCCGGTCGGTGTTCTCACGATCGCACTCGAGCGTCAGCTTCCCGTGCAAGGCCTTGCTGATGGTCGTCTCGACGGCGCTGACGGCCGATGCGGTGTCCACGTCCGGTTCCGTCGAGAACAGGCCCAGACCGAACCGGGAGCCGCCGTCGTCCGTGTCGACCTCCTGTTGCCCGTAGCCGAGCGTCGCGACGGTCGTTCGATCGTCGGCTCCGTCGAGGATGCGGGCCACGTCGCTGGCGTCGATCACCGTCTCGGCAACGTCGCCCTCGTTCGCCGCGCCGGCGGAGAAAAACGCCGCCACCCGGGTCGCGAGTTCGCGGTTGAGGCGGTCCCGGCCCTCGGCAAGGGACTCGCCGGTCCGGAGCCAGGCGTCGTTGTCGAAACAGATCAACGCGTTCGCGAGTCCGTCGAGCCGCTCGAGCGTTCGGGCCGCGTTTTCCTCGGCGAGCGGTCGGGTGTCGTCGCCGCTTTCGACGGCTGCCGTCGGCGAGTCGTCGGTGCCGTCGTCCGGGACGATGTCTTCGACCAGCGGGTCTTCGGGCGGCTCGAGTTCACGCTTCGCCGGGAGCGTCGCGAGCACGTAGACGGGGTCGTCGTAGACGGCCCGTAAGGTCGCGACCAGTTCCGGAACGGTGCCGCCGCCGGTCGCCCCGCCGAGGCCGACGACCACGAGGAACGCGTCCGCGATCGAGGGTCGCCCGTCGTCGAGTCGCCGACTCAGCTCGTCGACGTACTCGTCCCCGACTTCGAACCCTCGCTGGAGGTTCCCGTTGAGTCCGTTCTCGATCGCCTCGCCGTACCGGTGACGGTTCGTCTCGGGGATCGTCTCGAGCGCCGCC
>NZ_AOMA01000036.1 GCF_000337895.1 Halobiforma nitratireducens JCM 10879 | reverse complement strand
AGCCGTACCCTCGCGAATCGTGGTATCGCTGGCGCGCGTTGCCACCCACGGTGACGACGCCCGCATCCTCGTCGAATCGCCCCTCGAGTTCCATGTCCGGGCGTTGGCCGGCGGACACTAAGTGGCTGTGGATCGCCCGTCCGTGGCTGGGTCGGCAACTCACTGCGGGACCGCTCGTACAACTGGACAACAGTCAGTACCCACCCGATTGCGCCACGACGCCCGTCGCGTTCCGCGACAGGGTCTCGAGTGTGATCGGTGTGTGCATCGCTTCCTCCGGCAGTATCAGTCGCCGCTTGCTGGTCGCTCCTCGAGTCGGCGCTCCCCGATCGGGTCGCAGGTCGCGTCGAGACAGCGGGTGCCGCTTCCGGTGTCGAAGGTCGGCAGACCGCAGCGACACTGCCCGTCGACGACGCCGGCCGGCATCGCGAACCCGGTGTCGCAGTCGGGGTAGTGCTCACAGCCGGCGATGAGCCCGCCGCGCCGGAGGATCCGGAGGTCCCCGTCGCAGTCGGATTCGGGACAGGACCACTCGCGGTCGAAGGCGTCCGAGACCGCGTCGTCCAAGGATTCACAGTCCCGGTCGAGACAGACGTCGAACGCGAGGCCCCGCTCGACGCGCATCCGCGGGAGCCCGCAGTCGCAGTTGCTCGCCTCCCCGCGGATCGTCGCGTCCGAGGGGATGCCGTAGCGGTCCCCGCAGTCGACGCAGTGGATGCCGTTCGACCGAACGAGCGCGCCGCTACAGTCGGGACAGGTTCCGACGACCGGGCCCGCGACCGACGCGGGGTAGTGGGCGAACCCGTCCTGGTCGTGGGCCGCGATCCGCAGCGTCTGGGTATCCTTCTTCGCGACGAGGGTGAACCCGTCCGAGCGGTCGCTCGAGACGCTGTCGGCCCGGGTGAGCCACGCGACCGGCTGGTAGCCGTCCGTGTCGTGGACGAGCACAGTGTTGTCGGGCTTGACGACCGTCGTCATTCGACCGCGGTACTCCTGTTGGTCCCCGCTCTCGGCGATCACGGTACAGTCGCCCGCAAGAATGCGGATCGCGTCGTCGATCATAGGACTCGTGGCCGCCCGTTCGTATTTAAACTCGAAGAAGGGGACCTGTTCACTCGAGACGCTGCCGAGAGGGAGACGTAACACCTTTGTCAGTTCTCCGATCTCCTCCGGTATGACCGAGCCGAACGACGGTGCGGACCCCGGGCCGAGTCTGGACCCGGACGCCGGACCCGAACGGGCCCTCGAGGAACTCGAGGCCCTCGAGGACGAGGTAGTGAGGCTGAAGCGAGTCGTTCGGGACGCGGAGGGTGACACCGACATCGACACCGACACCGACACCGACACGGACGCGCTTCGGAGTCGATTCGAGGACGCTGCTACCCGTCTTCAGAACGCACTTGCGCTCGCAAACGGCGGCCACGGGTCGATCGACACGCGCTCCGGCGGTCGGATCACGCCGCTCGAGCCCGACCCCGGATCGATCGCTCTCGAAGATATCGCCCACGGGCTCTCGAACCTCAGCCGTTTCACCGGCCAAGGGAAGGATTTCTACAGCGTCGCCCGCCACGCCGTTCACGTCAGCCGCGAGGTCGAAGCCCGCGGCGGGAGCCTCGCGGCCCAGCGGTGGGGGCTGCTCCACGACGCCAGCGAGGCCTACCTCTCGGACGTTCCCGCACCCGTCAAGCGGACGCTGCCGGGGTACACCTGCGCCGAGAAGCGACTCCACGAGGCCGTCCGAGAGACGTTCGACCTCGAGGTGTCGGCTGCGGACGAACAACTGGTCGACGCCGCCGATGCTGCTGT
>NZ_AOMA01000035.1 GCF_000337895.1 Halobiforma nitratireducens JCM 10879 | reverse complement strand
CAGTTTCCGCTGAGATGCTGCTTCACTCCGCCACTAAACTAGAACAGATGATGGTAAATGACAACCCAAGTCGGCGCTCAATACTAAAAGCAACTGGCACCGCTGGATTATCCTCTATCGGTATAGGTTTGAGTTGCGGAACATCTGGTCCCGTTGGATGTGTAGCAGGTTCAGGCGTCGCAGTTGGCCCATACTTGACAGATGATGGTTGTGAGGTATGCGATGAATATAAAGAAGAATTCCGGGAACTCTGCTAACAGGTAGTCTATATATGCACATAGGCAGTAGTTCCATCTCATTTGGTATAGTATTTCGAGAGTTGGTAATTGTATTGTACTTACTTATTGGAACACACTTCTTTATCACCGACATCCGCGAATTCGCGTCGGTCGGTGCGGCGATCCCACTCATCGCTGGTGTCACAATCGGCCCACTTCTTCTGATGATTCTGCATCGGACAGGCCGCTCGAGGGCCGGACTCATCGGAATCGTCACGCTGACGGTGATAGCCGTCGTCACGAGCTGGATCATCGCAGCTGCTGTCGCTGGCTCCGACGCGGAAGCGGCGCGGATTCCTGCGTTCTTCATCGGCATCCTCGGCGGCAGTGTCACGCTTCGGCTCATCGACGAGCGGTACCGAATGGTCCGCTGACAATCGGCATCGATCCTTGGTACTTCGGTAGCGTTTTCCCCACCGTCTCCCTCAACTGAACTATGACCGACTATCCGCCGATCAGCGAGCAGCTAGACGACCTCGAGAGCGCCCGCGAGGAGGGCCGGCGCAAGATGGACTGGGCCGCCCAGCACATGCCCATCCTCGAGGCCGTCCGCGAGGAGTTCGTCGCAGACCAGCCCTTCGAAGGCGAACGCATCGCGATGGCGATGCACGTCGAGGCGAAGACGGCGATTCTCGTCGAGACGCTCGCGGAAGGCGGCGCGGAAGTCGCCGTAACGGGCTGCAACCCGCTCTCGACCCACGACGACGTTTCGGCCGCGCTGGACGCCCACGACAACATCACAAGCTACGCGAAACGCGGCGTCGACGACGAGGAGTACTACGAAGCCATCGAAGCCGTCATCGCCCACGAGCCGACGATCACTGTCGACGACGGGATGGACCTCGTCGCCGCGATCCACGAGGACTACCCCGAACTGATCG
>NZ_AOMA01000034.1 GCF_000337895.1 Halobiforma nitratireducens JCM 10879 | reverse complement strand
CCGCGATCTCTCCCTTCGAGAGCCCTCGTTCGGCAAGCTCCGCGGCGCTCTCGATGAGGTCGTCGACGTTCTTCATGTGACGACGGTTCGGCCGCCGTTTATATAGTCGTGTCGTCGTGCGCAAAACGCGTGCGGGCCATCACCCGGGCGGCGAGGCGACTCCACCGTGGCCGGAATCCCGCCGCCACGGAAACGATTATTCTCCCGGGCCCGCCTGTAGGTATCATGGAACGATACGATCTCGTCTACCGTCTCTACGACGAGTACGACACCGAGACGCTGCGAGAGTATCAAGAGTTCGTGGACGTCTTCCCCGCGGTCGACTCCCGCGTCGCCCTCGAGCACTGGCAGGGAGCGACCGAGGAACTCGAAGCGCGCAAAGACGAGATTCGCTCCGACTTCGCGGCCGGCGAAACGTTCGCGGAGATCGCCTCGCGGGCCGACCGCGACCAGGCGTTTACCGCCCTCGATCTCGAGGCCAAGTACGGCCGGGCGGTGAACGTACTCGTCTTAGACGTCGACGAGACGCTGCGATCGGCCGGCGGGACCGACAACGAAATCCCCCGGGAAACGCTGCACGTACTGACCGAATTTCACGAGGCGGGCGTCCCGATCGTCATCTGTACCGGCCAGACCCTCGAGAACGTCAAGGGGTTCGCGATCCAGGGACTCGGAAGCGAGATCGTCCACTCCGGTGACCTCTCGATCGTCTACGAGGCCGGGACGGGGGTGTTCACGCCGGGCCACGGTGCGGACACGAAGCAACTGCTCTACGAGGACCTCGATCCCGACATCCGGAACGTGTTCGACGACGTGCGCTCGCGGGTCCTCCCCGAAGCACCCGAGAACCTCCGGCGGGGCTGTCACCTGCAGGGCAACGAGTTCAACGTCACGATGAAACCCAACTACGAGACGGGGTCGGCCGACGCACGGGAGATCATCGACGAGGCGCTGGTGTACCTGATCGACCTGCTGGCCGACGCAGTACGTTCGATCGTCGACGCGAGCGACGACGGGACGGAGCCGTCGACAGTCGACTGGACCCGCGCGTTCTACGCCGCACAGGACCCCGAGATACGCGCCGTTCTCGAGGGCGAAGGAGCCTACCCGGACCTCGAGGTCGAGGACGCCCCCTCACCGTTGACCGACGTCCTCGAGCGGATCGATGTCGCCTACTACGAGGCCGACGCGGCCGAGATCGGTAGCCTCGAGTTGAACAAGGTCGTCGGCGTCGAGCGCGCCCTCGAAGTGCTCGGAGTCGAAGACCCGTTCGCGCTCGTAATGGGCGACTCCAAGAGCGACCTGCGGGTCATGCAGTGGATCGACGAGAACGACGCCGGGATCGCGGCAGCGCCGGAGCACGCCTCGCAGGAGACGCTAGAACACGTCCTCGAGACGGACGAACTCGTCTTCGACCGGGGGAAAAGCGTCGACGTGTTGCGGACGATAGACACGTTGAACAAGCTCGCACGGCTGGACTGAACGGGGCCGACCGGAGTTGGGCGGCGGCGTCGCTCGCGGACCCGGAGCGACTTAAACCGCCGGAGCACCAAAGCCCGTCCACCAACGGGTTCGGTGCTGTTCGTTCTATCGACGCGACCCAGTCGAGATGCCGGCCCAGGACCTCCGCCGTGGGTCGCGCTTGAGGTCGTGATTCGGAGCGTCGATCGATCCGGATCGGTGATTACGATGAGACGGCACGAGAACCAGCCCCGGAGCCACGACAGAATCGTTCGCGAACCGGTGCGAGGATGGGGACGACGGGCTCCCCGCCGCGCCAGTCGCGACGCCGACCCCCGAGACCGTCGATCGGAGGTGAGACGGCGATGACGACGATCGCCGAGCTCACCCTCCCTACCGAGGGGTTCGCGCTCGCGGAGACGTTCCGTGAGCTGCCAGATATCGATGTCCGGGTAGAGAGCGTCGTCGCCGAAGGCCCCTGTCGGACGACGCCGCTGGTCTGGTTCTCGAGTGTCGATCCGGACGCTCTCGAGGCGGCTCTCGAGCGGGACCCGTCGATCGAACAGTACAGACGCCTCCTCGACGATACCGACGACGAGGAGTGGTTCTATCGACTCCAGTACAGCGAGGACGTCGTCTCGGTCTGTCAGGCGGTCTACACCCACGGCGGGACGGTCCTCGGCGCGAGCGTCGCCGACGGTCACTGGACGCTCCGGTTGCTGTTCCCGCTGCGGGAGGAACTCTCCGACGCCGTCTCCGAGATCGAGGAGCAGGGGACGCGGGTCGACGTGCGCCGTATGGTCGAAGCCGGTGCCGACGAAGACCTCGAGACGACGGCCGCGCTGACCGAGCCCCAGCAGGAGGCGATCGCCGAGGCCTATCGCCAGGGATACTACGACGTTCCACGGGAGATATCGCTCGAGGAGTTAGCGAACGAACTCGACATCTCCCACCAGGCGCTGTCCGAACGGCTGCGGCGGGCAAACCGGGTTCTGGCGAGCGAGCAACTCGAAGATCCGACGACGGAGTTGGCGACCGATCCGCACTGACGGGGGTCGGCTCGTCTCCGGGAGAGCGATCGGCGAGTGGTGGATGCCACAAACGGTTCCGTCTCCATTGCCATCCGCTTCGTGCGCTCGCGACCGAAGTCACTATTCGCCGTCCGGTCCTACGCTCGACCGTGACCGAGTACGAAGCGATCGTGTACGACCTGGACGGGACGCTCGTCGACCTCGACGTGGATTGGGGTCGAGTGACCGAAGACGTGCGAACCGTCTACGAGGACGCCGGCCGCGAGTCGCCGGACGGCGACCTCTGGGAGTTGCTCTCCCGTGCCGACGAGGCCGGCGTCCGGTCCGACGTCGAAGCGACCATCGCAGCCCACGAGTGCGAGGGGGCCCGAACCGCGCCGCGACTCGCCCTCGCCGACGACCTGATCGAGCGGTCGATTCCGGTCGGCGTCTGTTCGCTCAACTGCGAGCAGGCGTGTCGGATCGCACTCGAGGAACACGGGCTGGCGGACGCGGTCGAGGTCGTCGTCGGACGCGACACCGTCACGACGAGAAAGCCGGACCCCGAGCCGTTGCTCGAAGCAGTCGGTGGACTCGAGGCCGCGCCCGAGGAGACGGTGTTCGTCGGCGACTCGAGACGCGACGAGGTGACCGCCCGGCGGGCGGGAACGGCCTTCGAGTACGTCCGGGCTGTCACTCGAGAGGAGTAGCGGGGGATCGAGCCTCTCTCAGCCGGTTGCTGTCCGTCAGTACCGGTGCGACCGCGACTCGCAGCGGTTTCGGGTCCACCGGTAATCGGCACAGCAATCCGTATCAGTCCTGGTTCCGTTTGGCGTAGCTAAACACCGAAATCGCGAGGACGAGCCAGACGACGGCTCCAACGCGGATCGCGAACTCGGCGCGTGCTCCCCAGGATGGGAGTTCGAACGGTATCGACAGCAGGGCGACCGCCGGGGCACCGACGAGGATGGTGAGGACGAAGGTGGTCTGCATCACCCAGCCGAAGTCGACGCCGTCGGGGTCGGTCGTTTCGACGGGTTCCGGCACGTCTGGGACTCTCGAGCGATTCCCCATAAGCGTCGCGGGTTACGCGTTTGGCGTCGAACGTCACCGCTCCGAAGGAATAACGATGACATTTAATCGTCGGAACCGAACGTCGAAACATGCCAACCGTCCGGGACATCAAGGCGAAAGCAGGGGAGGAACCGATCACGATGCTGACGGCCTACGACGCCCCGACGGCCGGGATCGTCGACGACGCGGACGTAGACGTCATTCTCGTCGGCGACAGCGTCGGGAACGCGTCGCTCGGCTACGAGACGACGATCCCGGTCACCGTCGACGATGTCGCGCGCCACGTCGGGGCCGTTTCCCGTGCGACCGAGGACGCGCTCGTCGTCGCCGATATGCCTTTCCTCTCGTTCGGTGTCGACGAGAAAGACAGCATCGAGAACGCCGGACGGATGCTCAAAGAGGAGGGGGCGGAAGCGGTCAAACTCGAGAGTGGCCCTCACACCATCGACCTCACCGAGAAGATGGTCCAGCTGGGCATTCCGGTAATGGCCCATCTCGGCCTGACTCCCCAGCACGTCAACCAGTACGGCGGCTACCCCCGGCAGGGGACCGACCGGGACGGTGCCGAGCGTATTCTCGAACTCGCCAACGCTCACGAAGAGGCCGGGGCGTTCTCCCTGGTACTCGAGCACGTTCCGTCGAACCTCGCGGCCGAAGTAACCGACGCTATCGATATTCCGACGATCGGAATCGGTGCCGGACCCGACTGTGACGGACAGGTGCTCGTCGTCGACGACGCGGTCGGCCTGAGCGAGTGGTCACCCTCCTTCTCGAAGCAGTTCGGCTCGGTTCGCGAGGAGATGGAGTCAGCCATCCAGGAGTACGTCGATGCCGTCGAATCCGGCGCGTTCCCGGCGGCAGAACACAGCCACGAGGAGACCGATCTCGACGATCTGTACTAGCCCCTGATCGAAACTAGACACCGGTCGTTTCCGTCCCGAGAAACGCCGCGACGGCCTCGTTGAACGGCTCCGGTCGTTCGAGCATCGTCGCCTGAGCGGCGTCGCCGATCCCGACGAGTTCGGCCGCCGGAATCTCGTCGGCGAGGAACTCGTGGAACCACGGTGGCGTCAACTGGTCGTACTCTCCGTAGACGACAAGCGTCGGGACGTCGATCTCGGACAGTCGATCGCGAACGTCGAACCGGTGGCAGGTGTGAAAATCACGGCTCGTCACCGCCCGGCCGCAATCGAACATTGCCTCCCGGGACCGTTCTGTGGCCGACGATTCCGGATCGTGGAAGAGGCGGTTCCGGCCGTGGAGGAACTCGACTGCACGTTCGAAATCGCTCTCGAGCCACTCCAGGAGGTCCTCGAGCACGCCGAGTCGTGCCCCGGTCCCGGTCAACACGACCGCGTCGGGAGTGTACGAGCGCTCGAGCAACAAGTGTATGAGAACCGCACCGCCCATCGAGTTGCCGATCAGCACGCGGGAATCGGTTTCCTCGACGACTGCGAGGACGTCGTCGACGTGGGCCGACAGCGTCGTGTAGCCGGGGTCGGCGTCGACGTCCGTCGAATCGCCGTGGCCGCTGAGATCGAGTGCGACGATCGGCCGACCGGTTCCGTCGGCGAGCGGCCGT
>NZ_AOMA01000033.1 GCF_000337895.1 Halobiforma nitratireducens JCM 10879 | reverse complement strand
CGATCCAGTCGCTACAACCACTGAGGCGGGCGATTTTCGCCATGAACCAGCTGAAAATCACCCCGCCTCATCCTTCAGCCTTAACTAAACACGACCCTCGAAATTGAACCAACATCTTAATAATGACCGCAAGGTAACATCTCTCTATGGAGTCCCCGAACTCAAATTCCCTCCGGACCGTGTTCAACCGATACGGTCCCACAACGGATCGCAGCGATATAGCTGCAGGATATGCAGCAGTAATCGGTGCCATCTTTGTGTCGGCACTATATATCACGTCGGTCTGGTTCGTTGAATCTGGAATCTTCGATCTCAGCTGGTCGCCATACTTTGCAGCGCTTGAGTTCAACTGGGTCGTTTACTCTGCAACGGTTGGACTGGCCTTTGCCGTGCCAGCGTCGTTTCTCGTCGGAGCAGTCGGCTGGCGGATTGTCCCGACCCAGACCACGTTTAGCGGTGCTTTGAAGGGTGCGGTCGGTGCTGTGGCTACGTACTTCGTGGCTTTTGTACCAATCGCGGCAGTTGTCTTCGTGATGGAAATTGCGAGTTCGGAGTCAGTCGGGTTCGGTATCGCAATAACGAACGCGCTTGAACTATCCGGCCTCTTTGTCGCAGTCGGATTCATGCTCACGTGGTGGCTCGCAATTCCAGTCGGCTGCCTCGTGGGATTAATACACGCGGCCCGTCATCCGACTCCGAATTGAACCGGGTACCGTCGGAACCGTCTCTATTAAAAGAGAGGCTTCCAATAGATAACATCGTGAAGCTATTCTCATTACTTTCCGGCTCTGTTGAAACCCTCTTCTTTTAGAGAGGTATTCATGTGAATCTACTGTACACTATACGTGCGAATTGAACGGCGAAGAGAATACATAGCAGTACAGTTATTATCAGATAATGGCTGAGATGGATATTGACCTTGCACTTAAGCAGATAATTGGACTTACGCTCTTGTGTAGCACTTTGTTGATCTCACAGCGTAGCTTTGATAGCGTTTTTGAGCGCTTCCTTCCCCGGTTTCCGCAGTAATTCTCGTCGAAGCTGGAAGGCTCGGAGATAGTGTGTGAATTTATCCTTCGAGACGCCTCAATGTGGTGAGAGCCACGGTCGCAGTAGCGATCCGTGACTCTCGCAGGTATTGACGTGGACGCCTTCATCCGCGTATTCGCCGTCACCATGGACGACGTATTCACGGTCGAATGCGTCGTTCTCGACCAGCGGATCGTAGGCACGAAATCCGCCAGTATAGATGGTTATTGGCTTCTTCTCACAAACCGCGAGAAGGATCCGAATCGTCGATTTATCGGCTGATTTCGCTGGGGTCACGTATCGGTCGCCGGTACCACGGTCAACGATCGTGAACACCGGCGGTTTGTCCTGATCGTATATTTCAACAGGTCTCAGGAGGAATACGCTGATCAGTACCGTTCCCTCTTTGATCGTTCTTTGTCTCCATGTTTATCACCATTACTGGAAACGTTATTTCTCTTCTGTATGGAGTATACTGTACTTCGTCACCATATGAAGACATAACAGTTGTTGGCAATGTGATCTACTTTATTCAGTCTGATCGACCGGGACACTGCGGAATCCTTGCCGGTCATTGTTCGTTCGCTCTTGTGTAGTACTTTGTTGATTTCACAGTGTGGCTTTGATAGCGTGTTTGAGCGCTTCTCTCCCTGGTTTCCGCAGTAACTTGCGTCGAAGTTGAAACACTCGGAGATATTGTGTGAGCTTATCTTTTGAGATGCCTCGATGAGGCGAGAGCCACGGTCGCAGCAGCGATCCGTGACTCTCGCAGGTGTTGGCGTGAACGTCTTCGTCAGCGTATTCGCCGTCGCCGCGGACGACGTATTCGCGGTCGAATGCGTCGTCCGCGGCCAGCGGATCGTAGGCACGAAATCCGTCAGTGTAGACGGTCAGTGGCTCCTTCTCGTGGTTTGCGAGAAGGAGCCGAATCGTCGATTCATCGGCTGATTTCGTGGGGATCACATATCGCTCGCCGGTGCCACGATCAACGATCGTGAACACCGGCGGTTTGTCCTGATTGTGCTCTGTTGAAGAGCGATCTAATCAGCTGATATCACGGGTTAGAAGGGTGAAGTCGAGGAAATCGAGGTTGGTATGGAAATCGA
>NZ_AOMA01000032.1 GCF_000337895.1 Halobiforma nitratireducens JCM 10879 | reverse complement strand
GACTACATCTCACGAGGAGTGAACACGATCAACGAACCAAACATTTGGCCGTCTCTTACCGGTAAAGATTCGACCTAAACACTATCAGAACTGTTCGCCTGTCAATTCGGCTGTCTTCGCTGTCAGTGTTATCTGTCATTGTTTCTAAAGAGGATCTCGAATATTGTTCTGTGAACAATCACTGTATCGGAGGTCACTAGCATCAACCTCGTCAACATCATCGGTTACTTCATTACCACAGAGATTTTCTCCACCCTCAGCCATACATGGGAAATACGACCCACTCCGAGACATTGGCGTGCCCGCGTAATCATCACTTCCTATGATCCCACCGTCCTCGTAGAATGAAGCATTCCCCATGACATGATGACCCGCTCCCGATGGGTCATCGAAGCAATCTGGCTCATGATCCATGTATTCGATAATATTATGCCCGATTTCGTGAATCACAGTACTTGTACCTCTGTAGGGATTCGAATCATCCTGGAATTCTGATTGGCCACTATCATCATCCCACTCGAAATTTGCTATCCAGTTAGCTTTTCCTGCGGTGGCGAATGTCGAGTTTGTTCCCGCACCAGCCCTCCCGAAAATGTCGTCAGCATCGTATGTCAAGAGGACATTCGAATCACTGGATGTTTGCCCTGCGTCGAGCTGGTACTCCGCATAGTCACGCCACCAGTCAAGTAAGTAATCATATTCTTTTCTGTCGTCGGCTGGATGTGGTGGATCGGGAAAAGCATCACTCTCACGCCAAGTTAGGAATGATTCATCGAGGTTCTCTGTCGGTGCCGGTATCTCGATGAAATATGATGTTACAACGGTATCTTCACCCATGTCATCAAATACCTCTTCTACCGCATCCTCAGCTGAAGACATCGGTGACCAGTTCTCTTCTTCTGTTGCCTTTTCTGTCTGGAATATTCCTATGCTGTAGTGGCTACTCATCGGTGATCACTCTCCATTTCTTCGATGGGACATTGTCCGACATCGCGTCTAGTCGATTGTGGACAACTATCTTTACTTTACTCCATGAAAAAATATTCAGGCCGCAACTAATTAATCAATGTGTGAATAACCTATTAGCCAATAATAAGGTGGATGAAATAGCAGCTCAATTAATCCTCCAAATACATTAATTTCAAAGTATTGCAACCAATACCATTCCCCCGAGTGGTAGTCACAATGACGGGGAACAAACACGCACGAAGAACACTCGTATTTGTCTCCTTGAAGCGGAAACAAACACGTCGTACTCCGACAGAAACTCAAAGTCAAGGTGTTTGATCAGCGATACTGTCTTGATAGCCACAGTATTCAACAAGTGTCGATCAGTAGTCTCAAACTTGAGCACTATATTTTTAAACACACCAATAGAGTGAAATATGGCTGTCAAAATCAGAACTGTTGTTAGGAGGGTTCAAGAGAGTGTTAGCGGCATACTCTCGGCTTCATATTTTGAATACCAGTCTCTCGCCCACGTAACTGCGGCCTTGTCCTTAGAATCAATGACGCCGCGAACAACACCAATATCGTCGTGAAGGACAACAAGAACATGTTCGACAGGTTCTGTGATCACGATGACTCCCATCGGGACTTCACCAGAGTACGAATAAGCCTCGAAATTTCCGGTACGCTCTTGTGTAGCACTTTGTTGATTTCACAGCGTAGCTTTGACAGCGTGTTTGAGCGCTTCTCTCCCTGGTTTCCGCAATAACTTTCGTCGAAGTTGGAACGCTCGGAGATACTGCGTGAGTTTATCTTTTGAGATGCCTCGATGAGGCGAGAGCCACGGGCGCAGCAGCGATCCGTGGCTCTCGCAGGGATTGACGTGAACGTCTTCGTCGGCGTATTCACCGTCGCCGTGGACGACGGATTCGCGG
>NZ_AOMA01000031.1 GCF_000337895.1 Halobiforma nitratireducens JCM 10879 | reverse complement strand
ACTCTCACGCGGTGTCGCGACCCCGATCGGGTGCCGACCGACGAGGAGATCGGCAACTGCGAACCCTACCTCAACGCCGAGATCAGATCGATCAACCCCGAGGTCCTGATCCCCGTCGGCGAGCGGGCACTCGCGGAGCTGGGCACCGAGTACACGACGACGCCGGCCGAGGAGCTCTCCTTGCCCGAGGCACACGCGACGACGATCCGCGGCCGGGGGTTCGCGCTCGTGCCGATGCTCGAGCCCCGGCAACAGACCGACGAGCAGACCCAGGCGTGGCTCGAGCACTTCGCGGCGCTGATGGCGTCGGATTACCGTCAGACGAAAGGACGACGTGAGCGATAGAGCGCCGAGTTACCGGTTTACCAGTACGTGCTCTGGACCCACTGCTTGGATCGAGCGCCGAGACCGGCCAGTACGGCGACGACCACGAGTGCGACCGCCAGCACGCCAAGCGAGGGCGCAAGCAGCTCTCCGGCGCTCTCGAGTGCGTAACCTGTGACGAAGCCGTAGACGCCCAGCGCCGCGAGCGCGACGATGACGATGGTTCCGAGCAATCCCGTAACCGAGAGGGTGCGGTCGTTCATGCTCTCGACAACGGACGCGACGGGTATAATTTATTCGTCGCTCTCGTCGCCGATGCCACCGTAGCTCTCGTCCCCGCAGAAGCGCCGCGTTAAAGAATCACGCGCCCGGAGTGTACGGTATGATCGTCGTCGTTCCCGTCGACCCGCCGCGGGAAGGCCTGGTCCTGTCGGAGCTCGTCGAACGGACGCCGCTTACCGACGCCGACGCCGCCGTCCTCTACGAGGCGGCCGTCACGGACGTCGTGCGAACGGTCGCGGACAGCGGCGGCGAGTTACTCGTCAACTACCGCGACGCGGAGACGCTTCCCGCCACAGATACCGGTGGGGACGCTCCCGATCCCGAAACCGAGATTCGCGACCTCGTCGCCGCCGCCCTCGAAGACGCGCCACGGGACATCGAGGACGTCCGCTTCGAGCGGCAGGTCGGCTCGACCCGTTCCGCGCGGATCGGTAACTCGGTCACGCACCTCCTCGAGAGCGAAGATGTCGCCAGCGTGGGTGTGGTCGAGCCGACCGCACCGGCGGTCGAACGCTCACAGATCGACGGCGCAGCGATGGGGTTGCGCCGTCACGAGGCCGTCTTCGGCCCGTCCTCGGGCGGCCGAACGTACCTCTCGGCGTTCCGCGAACCGATCGATTTCGAGGACGCCTACGCGCCGCCGTCGCACGCGACGTTGGCCACTCGGGCAACCGACGCCGGCCTCGAGTTCGGCTTCGCCCCGATGATCCCGACGATCGCGACGCCGGACGGACTCGCGGCGACGCTCGCGACCCTCGAGACGAGAGCGCTCGCAGACCGGTTGCTCTCGACCGCGACGCCGGCCGTACTCGAGGAACTCGGGGTGAGAGTCACGGACGACGGACTCGAGTTCGAAGGCGAGGGCGAGGGCAAGGGCAAGGGCAAGACCGGGAGCGAGAGCGGGAGCAAGAGCGAGGACCACCGAGACCACGGCGAGAAGTGACGGCGTCCGCTCGCGGCCCATCTCGGAGAGAGACCGATAACCATTTTTGAACGGACCGGGTAGTCGGAGGTGAGGTGGGGTGGCAGAGCGGCCTAACGCGCCTGCCTTGAGAGCAGGTGGCTGTCAAGCCTCATGGGTTCAAATCCCATCCCCACCGTTGCTGTGGCGAACGAACCCGTGAGCAACAGCGATATCGGTGGGATTCGAATCTCCTCCGGTGTGTCGATCGAGCTTACACTTCGTCGCGATCCGTGAACGTATAGCGGCGAGCAATCGCGTCCCTCTCGGCGTTCAGCGCGTGGAAATCCGCGAACCCGAACTCGACGGTCTCCTCGCCCTGCCGGCCCGAGAACGTCCCACGGACGGCGACCGTCACATCGCCGCCGCTCGAGTCGACGACCACGTCGTGTACCTCGTGGCTGCCCTCCTCGAGCGGTCGGCCCGTCTCGTAAAACCTCCGTAGGGCCTCGCGACCTTCGATCGCACCCTGGCCGGGACGTTCGTACCGAACGTCCGGGGTGAACAGCGCGACGAGGTCGTCGTACTCCTCGGCGTCGACGAGTTCGTAGTACTCGCGGACCATCGTCTCGGGATCGGGATCAGAATCAGGATCAGCACCGGTGTCGAGTTCAGTGGTATCGTCTGCCATACCACTACGTACACGACCGAGAGCAAAACGTTCCCGGCACCGGACGATGCCGCCGCGACGGGACGAAACGGAACGACACCGGAACGAGACGGAACGGAACGGAATGACACCGGAAAAAGAAGGAAATTACTGGTACGACAACTCGAGTTCCAGTGCCCGCTCGAGCAGGTCCTCGTCGTAGTACTCGGCTGTCTGTTCCGGCCGGGTCGCGTCGATCGCGCGGACTTGCTCGACGGTGTTTTTGAAGTTCTTGAACGTCGCCTCGTCGACCATCTGTCCGTCGAGCGTGACCGCGCCGGTCCCCTCCCGTTTGGCGGCGTTGAACCGTTCGATCTTGCTCACGTCGCGTTCGAGTTCCTCGGGCGTGGGCATGTGGATCGTGTTGGCCTGGATCGTCTGTTTGGGGTACAGCGACCAGGAGCCATCGAGGCCGATCCTGGCTTCGTACTCGATCTGGTCGGCGTACTCCTCGGCGTTGTAGTAGGTCAGCCCTGCACGCTCTTTGAACAGGTCGTCGAAGGGGCCCCCGATCGCGAGCAACCCGGCCGCGCTGGCCTCGTTCGACAACGCCTCGAGAAGGCCGTCCCAGCGTGGCATCCCGTCGCCGAGGTCGCGACCGCCCAGTTCTGCCGCGTAGTCGACGGGCCCGAAGACCAGCGCGGTGAGTCGCGAGTCAGCGCCAAACGCCGCGATCTCTCGCAGGTCCGAACGGGCGCGGCCGGTCTCGACGATAATCGAGAGGCCGATCGAGTCGTCGGCGTAGCCGTGTTCGCGTTCGGCCTCCGCGACGGCTTCGGCGGCGCGTTCGACGTCCGCGAGCCGGCCGACCTTGGGGACGACGACACCTTCGATCTCGTCGCCGAGATCGGCGACGAGCCGGTCGATCTGCTCGCGGCCCTTCTCGCGGAACGAGTCGTCTTCGTAGCTCCACTCGACGCGGGGCCAAATCTCGCCGGGGAACTCGTACTCGGGCACCTGTTCGATCGTGTTCTCGAGACCCTCGGCTTTCATGTCGGGGGCGGTACCGTCCTCCAGGTCGGGGACGAGCCAGTCGGGGGCCTGGAACCCCTCGGCCTCGAGGCCGGAGACGAGGTACTTCGCCGAGTCGTCTTTCGGAACGGCGGCCGGTGCGGTCTGGAACGTACGGCAGAGTCGTGTGTCGTCGGTCATCGGTTTCGTCAGGGTATCTGGTGTCGGTGTCGGTGTCGGTGTCTGTTGCTGTCTCAGTCCGATCGCTTCCGGATTTCGGCTGTTCTGGTTCCCGAATAAACGGGTTCGTCGTCCTGGTTGAACGCGATATGCTCGAACCGGACGGTACCGGCCCGATCGCTTGCCCCCCTCGAGACCTCGTCTTCGGCCTCGAGGACCCGCGTGAACGCGTAGACGGTGTCGCCGGCGGCCACGAAGGTGTGGAACTGCTCGTCGTCGAAGCCGACCTCGCGCCACGTCCGTTCGTCCGAGCGGGCGTGACCCAGCGCCGTCGATCGGGTCACGTCGCCGTAGGTGACGATGTCGCCCGACGGCGAGTCGGCCATCACGTCGACGTTGTGGTGCTGTTTGGCCGTGTTTAGCGTCGCGAGCGGCAGCGCCGCGACGGTAACATCGTCCTGCGTTCGCCCGCGTTCGTGTCGGTAGGCGACTGCGGCGTCGCGGTCGGCGGCGCGCTCGAGGGCGTCGACGAAATCTTCGAAGTAGCCGCCATCGGGGACGACGAACTCGGCTGGGAGGTCGGGACCGTCAGCGGCTTCGTCCTCACTCCCGGAGGCTGCGGCCCCGCTCCCGTCCGTCGCGACGGGCTCCCGTCGCGGGATCATGTTGGTTCGTTCGTACGAGCAGAGTACGTCGTCCGTCTGGGCGTCCTTGCCGCGAGTTCGCCAGGTGACGATCCCGTACTCGGGCCGTGAACTCGAGGTCGCCGTGCTGACGACTTCGCTTTCGACCCGCAGTTCGGTCCCCGGGTACACCGGCGCACCCGGAAACCGGACGTCAGTGCGGCCGAGGAAGTAGCCGCCTTTCTCGCTGAGATCCTCGACGGTGATACCGAGGGTCGCAGCCGTGAGGTAGTCGGGGTGGATCGGCGGCTCGTCGAACCCGCGCTCGTGGGCGGCGTCGGTCCGCCAGTAGGCCGGATCGTGGTTCAGCGTCTGGCTCATCCACCCCTCGTTGCCGGGCCGGGAGAGGGTGAGTCCGAGATCGTGCGCGAGGAGGTCACCCTCCGCGAAGTCCTCGAAGTAGTTGCCCTTCTCCCGGGTGTCTGCGTTCTCGAGTGCCTGTGCGAACGTGTCGGGGTCTGTCCAGTCGGTCATCGTGGTCCGTTGTGGTGGTCTGATTTCGTCAGTCGTCGGCCGCGAGTTCGTCCGTTTCGGCGTCGGTCGGGTTCTCCCGCGTTCCGTCCCGTGCCCGCCGTGCGAGCGTTCGTCGCATCTCGTTTTCGACGATCATGTAGCCCTCGTCGAACCCCATGCCGGGTTTCGCGAGCACCTGGGCCGCGTCGGTCGCCAGCGCGACGTGAGCGCAGACGCGAGCCGAGGTCGCCGTCTCGTTGCAGGTCCCGCCCAGGTACGCACGCGTGTCGGTTCCCTCACAGTACCGGACGGCCTGGCCGCTGCGGTGGATGCCACCCAGATCAGGCGTCTTGATCTGGACGATGTCGGCCGCGCCGGCGTCGACGAACGCCTGCACGTCTTCGAAGGTGTTACACCACTCGTCGGCGACGAGATCGACCCCGACGCCCGCGTCGGCCAGTCCCTCGCGCAGTTCGACCATCGCGTCGATCTGTGCCACACGGTCACCGGCATCCATCGGCCCCTCGATCTGTATCGGATAGGGGGAAGCAGCCTCCTCGAGCGCCGCGAAGTAGTCGATCACCTCCTCGCGGTCGTACGGCGCGCCGAAGACCTCGCCGATCATCCCGTAGACGTCGACGTGGAACCGGGGCTGGTAGTCGTCAGGGCCGAGTTCCTGGGATCGCTGGGCGAGCCACGCCACGTACTCACACAGCGTCTCGCCGTCCTCGCCGATCTTCTCGACGCTGTTGATCAGCCCGTGAGGGAGGACGGGGACGCCCTTGACGAACATCTTCTCGGCGTTCGTGTAGCGGTCGTCGCCCGACTGGCCGAACACGGGCACCGGCTCGCTCGCGGGATCGGTGTCCAGCGCGTCGGCCAACACGTCCGTCTTCGTCGTCGCTCGCGCCTCCGCGGCTGCGCCGAGCAACGCCTGCGAGACGCCGTATCGAACCGCCGTGTGGAGCCGGTCGCCGTCGACGGCTAACTGCTCGAGCAGGTCTGCGTTCTCGAGGAATGCAGTCGCGTCCCGTCCCTCGAGTGCGTCGGCGACTGGCCCCTCGACGACGGGCGCGTATTCGTCGGGCTGGAAGAGCGGGTCCCGCCCGCCGGCCCCGGAGTACTGGACCGCGGCACAGTCGCCGCGGACGACACGGCCGTTCTCGAGTTCGATATCGACGACGAGGCTCTCGCCGGCCTGGCGAATCTCGTCGAAGCCGTCGGTGACGGGGTCGCCCTCGTAGGTGAACCCGTCCTGCCGTGCGCCCTGCTTGATCGCGCGCTGGTCGTCAAAGAAGAACCCGGCGTAGCCGGGGGTCGCGTGGACGGCGGTGATCTCGGTCTCGGTCTCCATCTCAGGCACCCTCCTGGAAGTGGGACTGGGAGGACTGCGGGCGGCCGATGAGCTTCCCGTCGCTGATCGCGTCCACGTCGTCGGCGACCATCCGGAACGACTGGTCGCGCCCCTCCGTGTCGGCACGGCGCGAGAGCCGGGCCCTGTGTATCTCCTTGATGTCCTCGTCCATCTCGAGGTCGGCCCACTCGAAGATGCGGACCCGGCCGTCGTCGTCGCGTGCCGGGAGCACGTCGCCTTTCGCGCTGTCACTGGGGGCGAAGGGAACGTCCAGTGCGCCCGAATCGAACGCGCCGATCGTTCCCTGGACGACGTCGCCGTCGCCGTGGTCGTGGATCGTCTCCATCAGACAGCGCGTCTCACGCTCGATCAGGTCCTGCTCTTCGGCGATACCGTCGATGTCGATATTCTGCTCGATAGCCATGTCGATAACCTGTCTCGTTGTCCGCAGCCCGGAGGCGTTTGCCTCCTTGGTCGGCACTCCCTGGAACTCCTGGGGCGATTTGGTGATGACCTTGTCCGGTTGTGCGATCGCGGCGGTCATCCCGCCGAGGCTGATCACGCCGTTGGCGCGAGCCTCGTCCGGCGGGAACCCGCCCATCCACTCGTGAAAGACCGTCGTGACGACGACCTCGTCGGGGAGGTACTCGTCGCCGAGTTTCTGGAGCGCGTTGAGGGCGGCCACGTCCTGGACGACGTTGCCGACCTGTCCGTAGCCCAGCGTGATCGACCGCACGCCCTGGGTCGCCGCGAGTTTCCCCTCGACCAGCATGATCGCGATGGCGATCGACGGCGGGACGAGCGTCCCGGTCAGCGGGCCGAACGGCTCGCGGTTGATCCGGACGCCCCGTTCCGTGTACGCGCCGGCCAGACGATCGACGAACTGCCAGCGCTCGATCGTCTCCTCGAGGCCGTGTCGTTTGGTGTAGGGGATGTTGTAAGAGATCGGTCCGCCCTCGAAGCTCTGGAAGCCGCCCGCGAAGGTGATCGCCGCGAGTAAACGGGCGTCGGGCGTGCCGTGACGAACTTCGATCGGGGCCTCGATCGAGTCGATCAACTCGCGGCAGCCGTCGACGCCGTGGTTGACCGCGGGGAAACCGTTGAGCGTGTCCTCGCCGGTTTCCTGGGCCTTCTCGAGTCCCTCCTGGGCTTTCTCGTACTCGTTGTCGCGCGTGTACGAGTCGATCGTCGTCGGCAGGAGATCGGCCTGTCCCTCGCGGTGGAGATACTCGAGTAGTTCGATCTGGTCGTCGAGCCGGGGGACGCCGGCCCGCGGCTGCAAGAGCGGTTTGTCGGCCGACTCGAGGACGTCCGCGAATCGCTTGTGGTCGGGCAGCGATTCGTGGTAGGCGATCGCCTCCTCGAAGTCGACTTCGCTTCCAGTCGGCCAGTTAGACCGGATTTCCTCGTCGATGCGCCGTAGCTCGTCGGATGGAATGCGTTCGTCGCGTATCATTTCCTCGTCGACTTACGACGTGACCGTCGCTCGTTCCGACTCCGTCGGTGTAATCTCGAGATCCTGGCGGAGG
>NZ_AOMA01000030.1 GCF_000337895.1 Halobiforma nitratireducens JCM 10879 | reverse complement strand
CATCAGAGATGTTTATAAGAGACAGGATCAAACCCGAGCTCGCGGAAGGTGCGTCGGGTCTGCTCGAATTCGTCCTGCCCGACCGCGAGGTTGCCGCCGATGTAGGTGACCGCATCGACGTCCGCCTCCTCGAGCACCTGGTGGAATCCCTGGCAGTCCTGTTCGGCGTGACCGTAGAGCGAGGAGACCAGTACGGCCTCGGCGTCGTGTGCTACTGCAGCCTCCGCGAACTCCTCCTGGGAGGTCTGGACGCCGAGGTTGACGACGTCGAAGCCAGCCGCGCTGAACGCCTGCTCTAGGATCGTGATGCCAACGACGTGGGCGTCGGAGCCGATCACGCCGAGGACAACCGTTTGGGACATCGTATCCACACCCACGAGAGACGAGGTGATAAACCTAATGATCTTCCATGATAATACTCCTTAATGATGTTTAGGGAGAGTGTATGTGATACAGCCACAACATCATTATTGATAGTAAAGGTTTTTGCGGCAGTTCCCGTCACCCCTTTTCATGGGTGCGCTTTCGAACCTGCGCGTGCTGGACCTGACGCAGGTGCTCGCCGGACCGTACTGTACGATGTTGCTCGCGGACATGGGCGCGGACGTAGTCAAGATCGAGCGCCCCGGTGGCGACCTCATCCGATCGAACCCGCCGTTCGTCGACGACGCCGACACGGAGGCCTACGGCGGCTACTTCCAGAGTGTCAATCGCGGCAAGCGAAGCATCGAACTCGACTTCGGCGACGACGAGGACCGCGCGGACTTCCTCTCGCTGGTCGAAGAGGCCGATGTCGTCGTCGAGAACTACCGCTCGGGGACGATGGCGAAGTACGACCTCGAGTACGAGACGCTTCGGGAGCACAACCCGCAGTTGATCTACTCCTCGATTCGTGGCTTCGGCGACCCACGAACCGGCGAGACCCACCGGCAGGGCCAGCCCTCCTTCGACCTCATCGCGCAGGCACTCGGAGGCGTCATGGAGATCACGGGCCAGGCCGACGGCCCGCCGACGAAGGTCGGCCCCGGTATCGGCGACCTGTTTACCGCGACGCTGAACTGCATCGGCATCCTCGCGGCGGTCAACCACCGCGAGCAGACCGGCGAGGGACAGTACGTCGACACCGGGATGTACGACGCCATGCTCAGTCTCACGGAACGGGCAATCTACCAGCAGTCCTACACCGGCGAGCCGCCGAGCCGTCGGGGGAACTCCCACCCGACACTGTTTCCCTACGACGCGTTCGAAACCGCCGACGGCTACGCCGTGATCGCCGCCTTTGGCACCAACCACTGGCAGGAGGTCTGTGCCGCCATGGACCGTGCGGACCTCGCCGAGGAGTATCCGGACCGGGCCTCCCGGCTCGAGCACCGCGAGTACTTGCGCGAGCAGATTTCGGAGTGGGCTCTCGAGCGGACGACCGAGGAACTCGTCGCCGCGCTCGAGGGGGCGGTTCCGGCCGCACCGGTCCAGAACACCGAGGACATCTTCGACGACCCGCACGTCCACGCACGGGAGATGCTCGTGCCGGTCGAACAGCCGGGAGCCGACGCGGAGGTGGAGATCGCGGGCTCGCCGATCAAGATGACCGAGACGCCGCCGGAACCGCGAGGGCGTGCGCCGCTTCTAGACGAGCACCGCGAGGAAGTGCTTGGTGAGGAAAGCGAAGTGACGGCAGACGACTGAGAGGGCTGCGGTGCGTCGGCCCCGAACCGAGACGAGTGGTCGGGCTGTGTTGCCGTGTGTGGCCCGTCGTGGTTCGTCGTGGTTCGTCGAGGTCCATCGAACACCGATGACGGGTACCGATATCGGCAGGTCGCGTTTTCGGCTCCGCTCCTCGAGTCGGTGCGGCCGACCATTGCTTTCTTGGTGTGACAATTCGAGGAGTCACGGTATGAGCCAAGCGACGCTGTCGGAGCGGCCCTACGTCAACTCGAATCTCTTCTCGGGCTACTATCTCGACGAGCGGGTCCAGGATCGCGACGAATGGGACTGCGACGAGGACGCGCGGGCGGCGATGGACGAGCTTGCAGCGTTGTACGACCTCGAGGCAGACCTCGTTTCGGGGTATGCCGAGGACCCGCTGATCGACAACTGGATCGACGATGCTCCGTTGCGAGGTCATCTAATCCTCCTCTCAGGCGTTCACTCCACTGTTCTTCGTGAGACTTGTAGGGAATTGGACGCCGTCTTG